>JAJRCF010000011.1 GCA_028679075.1 Methanoregula sp.
TCCTTTGCCCGCTCGACCGAAAACCGGGCTGCATCACCCGTATTTGCCTCCCCCGGCGTATCAAAATAGTAACATTTCTTCTGAACAAACGTCATAAGTACCTTTTAATAAGCCGCAGGGAAAAACTTTGTCAGATTCTGTCCGGCTATATCCGGCATCACCATTTCATTTATATGAGGAACAGATCATGCTCACGCTTGCACTTGCAGGAAAACCCAACTGCGGGAAGTCCACCTTTTTCAAGGCGGCCACGATGGCAAATGCCGAGATCGCGAACTACCCGTTCACCACGATCAACCCGAACTTCGGGGTTGCCTATGTACGGACGAAATGTGCCTGCACCGAACTCAAGGTGAAGTGCAGCCACTGCGTTGACGGGAACCGGTTTGTTGCCGTCAACTTAATCGATGTGGCCGGGCTTGTGCCCGATGCGCACAAGGGTAAGGGCCTCGGCAACCAGTTCCTTGATCACCTCCGGCAGGCGAACGCGATCCTTCACATCATCGATGCGAGCGGCGGGACGGACAGCGAGGGAAACCCGGTGGGTGTGGGCAACCATGACCCCGCAGAAGATGTGAAGTTCCTCGGGTACGAGATGACGATGTGGGTCCACGGCATCCTTGCCAAGCACTGGTCCCAGATCAGCCGCGGGTCGCAGGGGAAAGGCGCCGCGATCCAGCAGGGTATTGCCGACACCTTCGTGGGCCTCGGGATCACGCTCGAAGATGTGCGCGATGTGGAACTGAACCTGAAGCTCGATCTCGTGCACGCGAATATCGAGGACTTAATCCCGCTCTGCGCGGAGATGGTGAAGATCTCAAAGCCGATGCTCATTATCGGCAACAAGTTCGATGAGGCGCCCGAGGCGCTCCGGGCAAAACTTGCGGAGCAGAAGGTGGCCTTTGCGAGCGCGGCATCTGAACTGGCGCTGCGCAATGCGGCAACCGCGAATGTGGTGAAGTACCTGCCGGGCGATGAGCAGTTCACCGTTGTAAACGAGGCATCGCTTTCTGCACCGCAGAAGGCCGGCCTTGCAAAGATCGCGGGCGTGATGAAGGAGTGCAAGGGCACGGGCGTCCAGCAGGCGATCAACCGTGCGGTCTTCGAACTTCTTGATATGATCGTGGTCTACCCGGTGGAGGACGAGAACCACTACTGCAACAAGCAGGGCGACGTGCTGCCCGATGCTTACCTGATGCGGAAGGGTTCGACCCCGCATGACCTCGCCTACCAGGTCCACACGGAGATCGGCAAGGGATTCCTGTATGCCATCGATGCAAAGACCAAGATGCGGATCAAGGAGACCCACGAGCTGAAGAACGGGGATGTCATAAAGATCGTTTCCGCTGCCAAGTGAAGGTAGGCGCGGTGGGTACCCGGCGGCGTATGACGATTGTCATCCAATCGTCAGACAATGCAGCCGCACTTTGCCAAAATATCACGTTTTTATCGGTTTTTTTGCGCAAAAACCGCAATTTTCCCATAAAGTTTATAAGCGGGCAATGAGAACAGTCCATTTACCGAATAGAAGGCAGGAGGTGGAGAAAATAGGAGGAGAGATCTATCAGGCCCAGGTGATCAGGAATTTCTTTGACTGTATCACCGGCACCGACCGGAACCTGACCCGGATATACATGTGTGTCATGAGCCTTGCAAAACTCCGCATGGAATCCCCCGAGAAGATGGCGGCACTGTTCGACCAGCTCAAGAAGAGCAAGATCCAGAAGGAACTGTCGGTCGACATCCTGGACTACATGTGCGATGCCGCAAACCAGCTCGAACTCACGCAGGTGCAGACTGCCTTTGGCGTCAAGGATATCCGGGAAGTTGCGCAGGACTTCACCGGGATCAGCATGGACAGCCTGTAACACTTTTTTTATGATATCCAATTTTCTGTAATAGGTGGATAATCACCTAATTGCGATGCATCCCCCTCCCTGCTTCGCAGAATCGACCATCGAATTAGTGAGGATCGATTGGAAAATGTCGAAAGTCATCAGACTTGAGACAAGAGAAGACCGCAGGTCTTCGAACGAAACTATCAGGTTTCGAGCGTTTTGCGCGTAAGGCATCGCAACACATAATGCAAACCCGATTAACTTTTCATAACCAGAGTCTGCTCAAAATTTTATATTCAAGGTCCGGTTGATCCGGATCAGCATTTCAATCGCGATCGTGATCGAGATAAATATTTTTCAAGCAAGGTCCGGTAAAAAATTTTCAATCAAAGTCTGCTGAAAATTTTTTAATCAAGGTCTGCTCAAAAATTTTCAAGCAGGGTCTGGTTGGTTTCACAGATTTCTTCACGTCGGACGATGTTTTTCTTAATTCCAGTTCATACAGATCTGTTTAACATTTCACAACCAAGGTCCGGTAAAAAATTTTCAATCAAGGTCTGCTCTGAAAAATTTACGCAAGGTCCGGTTGATCCGGATCCGGTTTTATTTACCATGCCAAACGCCGACCCGGCATTTTGTACCCACGCGACCCCCCACACCCCCCAAAACCTAATCAGCCTTCCTTTTACGAAGTAAAATCGACACATTTTCACGCAAAATCCGAAAGGGGCAAGGGGGGGTCGCGTGGGTACAAAAATATCTTTGCGGCCCGGACCTCCCGGCCGGAACCGGATAAATACGACAGAAAATCTCCTGGCCTCTCCGGATCCGGGCCGGAGGATTGTACCCATGCGACCCCCCCATCCTCCACTACGGGAAAAAAACCGGAGGCCCGGGCTCAGCGAATCACGGCCACCAGAACCGGAACCATTCGCCCGGCCCCTTCAAAGTCGGGAGATCAAAAAAAGGGTTATTCCATGCCCATTGCTTTCTTGTAATCTGTCAGGAGCCGGATGATCGTCCGGCGGTGCTCGTCCAGTGTTTCCTCGTCATCCGGGGAGGTGATGAGCGCGACAACGTAGATCAGGATGAGGGCATTGTCGAGTTCGAGCGTCCCCGGGTCCTCATTCATTTCCGGGGGGATATTGATTGCAGTATACGTGTGCTCATCGGGGGAAAATGCAATGGAGAGGTCTGCGGTGACCTGTGCATTGTTCCGGTCCTCGGCATTTGCACGGACAATCGTGAGGGCTTTTTTCAGCGCAGCGTTTTGGGCACTGTCGGGAATAAGCGAGATGGCGTTCGTGCACTCATGGGCTGCCTTCTCGTACAGGCCGTACTTGAATGCAAGGAATGCAGATGCGATCTCGTGGGCGGTCCCGGACGGGAAACGGGGATAGTGCGTTCTCATGCGTCCGGTGTATGCGTCAAGGTATTTTTCCATCAGGTCAGTCCTCCCGTTCACGGTCCACGGGCGGTTGTATGCTGTCGGGCAGGTAATCTCCCGTGGATACTCGTGATGTGCCGCAGTACAGGGATCCTGTATCCCTGCTGCACCTGGCTACCGGATAATTATGTGAACCGTTGTCTCATGAACATATCCATGAGGATAGGTAGAACCCCGGGTATCAATGGTATATATCAGAAAGAAACACCAATAAGTTTCCTTACGGTATGGGTGCAGTAATCTTTTCTGATGTGCACGCTGATGTGGACGCGATTGGGGCGTTTGCATCCTGCATCAGGTCACCGGCATTCGGCCAGGAATTCGGTCCTGTTGATGTCCTTGTTAATATGGGAGATCTTCTTCACCGCGGGAGCCGGCCGCAGGAGACCCTTGAGAAGGTCCACACCCTGTCACAGGAGTTCCGGCTGGTATCGGTGCTCGGCAATCACGACCACGCGTTCCTTCACGGCATTCTTGTGAGCGGCAGCGATGCGGCAAGCACGTACCGGCACGAACAGCTCCGTGACTCGCCGCTCCTCTCCATTTTCGAGACCATGCCTATGGAATGGGTGGACAACGGGATGCTGTTTGTGCACGGGGGCCCGCTGGACCTGGGTGACCAGACGCTCCGGCTCAAGTGCTGGCAGCGCCTCTCCCACGAGAGCGGCGATTTTTTTACCGGGTACCATTATACGGCACCGATGGCATTCGATGCGCTTGCACAGCGGGGGCTGACGCATATGTGCTGCGGCCACCAGCACGAACATATCTGTTGCCGGAAGACCCAGGACGGGATCATTGAGCAGCAGCTGGATTTCGTTCCTCTGAACCTGACCGGGGGGACGGGCGATGTCAACCTTGAAATTGCCCGGGTCCCCCTTGACTGCCCGACCCTCTTCCGCGTTGGAGGCTGCCACGGAGACACGCCGGAATTTGCATACACGGATTATTCTACGTTCACATTTATCCGGCTGTTACCGGGTGCCTGATGACTGCGGCAACCTGGGGAGTCCGGGTCCTGCCGGATATTTTGAAAAAACCTGATCTCGGTAATTTCTGACTTGTTTGGTCATTTTATATAAAGTCTGACGCGTATTTTCACATTTTTTGGAATATGTTTAAATAGTGTAACCACAAAGTGGTAATTATGCCTCGTGCAGGCGAGGGGCGATCCATACGAATCGATCCTGAGGTGTATGAGGCGCTTCTCACACTGAAGTGTGGGAATATGACGTTCTCGGACGTCATAGCAAAAATGCTCCATGAATCCTATGGCTGGGCTGATGATCTCTCAGCAAACCAGAAGGAACTGGAGGATTTCATCGAGATGCCGTCCCGTTGAACCAACGGGTCCGTCCCGCGGGAATGTCCCTGACTGATAAAAAGGAATGAAACCTGATGACAGGATCAGCCGGTCACCCTGCTACCCTCACAAGGGTGTCTGGTCAATAACCTGAAATTGCACGTTATCCCCCATCATTCCCTCAATTTTTACCCGGAGTTCTTCAACAAGTTCGGGTATCCGTTTCTCTGTCCTCGCACACCACTCGTCGAGTTCTGCAAGAGTGGTATTCTCTTTCGTTCGCATGGTGGCAAGGTGTGCTTTTTCCCGTTCAAGCGATTCTCTCTTCATGACCAGCGGGTGGGTGGAGAGCGTTTTTTCTGCCTGGATGTATTCCGCTTCCCGGGCGCGGAAGGATGAACCGGCCGTGCAGATATCCGAACGGAACTGGGCAGTGCTTGAAAAAACCGTACGTTCTTCCTTATTCTTCAGGACAATCTCTGTATCAGCGATCATTCTTTCAGCGATCGGGCATGCAGCTGCGAGCGCATCGTTCATTTGTGTCATGTCCGGAATGTCATGATCCGACAACAGATCCATGGCATGATGAAGCACTGCGATCTCTGTCGGGTGGTGTTGCCGTGTAGCAATCTTTTCCGCTTTGCGGAGGACATGGGACGCGGTCATGGAGAGTGTTGAATACGTCCGGGCTGCATCGTCACGTTTTTGGGTAATGGACCTGAGTGCGTCCTTCTGGAGGTCAATCTCTTTCATGCGGGGGTCGTCGGGGATTGCGCCCAGTTCCTTTTCGATCTCTGCCTGACGGCCAGTGATCTCACTCAGCCGTGCACGGGCCCGCCGGGCTTGTTCCCCCGACTTTCCATAATCTGTTTTGAGATCCGCGATGGCATCGCAGAGCGATCGTGCTGCGGCAATACCCGCCATCTCTTTCCGGTATGTGCCAAGCAGTGGGTTGATGGTATTGATCCCGCGCCCGATCGCGTCGATCCCCTGCCGGACCTCTTTCATCTCTTCCGGGAAAATGGCCTGGAGGTACCGGCCCTGGCCGCGCGAATTGTTGATGCAGCCTTTCACGCACTCCGCCGCGACCGTATAAAAATCCTCAATATCGTCCGGGAGCTCCTTTGCAAGGGATGCGTTCATCGCCCTGACAAACTGCGGCAGGGAATTTTTGGCGATTGTCTTGAGTTTCGGGTGGAGGACCGGGTCATGTTCTGCACCTGAGATCCCATTGACGATGAGCTGGAGCTGGGCGGTTGCATTCCGGATCGCATTCATCGGCTCTTCGGTGCCGGAAACGAGGGTGGCTTTTGCTGCACTCTCGCGTTCTGCCAGCCAGGGGGGTATGGCAGCAAGCGCCATGCTCTTTGATACCGGCTCGCTCCCGCCAAAGATTTTTTTCAGGAAATTATGCATGTGCATCCTCTGTGTAGGTGGTGAGTGAGAAAAATTTTACGGGACATCATCCTGCTAATCATCGCGTGAAATCTGGCGCAGCCGCTTCTCGCCATCGATCTCTTTCAACACCTGTATGACTGCCGGGGGAACAAGTTTCTTCCACGGTTCGCCCTGCAGCATTCTTCGCCGGATCTCGGTACCGCTGAGTATGTCCCTTTCGTACATGGCCGGTGACTGGACTCTGACCCCGGCCTCGTGGAAAAGCCGGACCACAAGCGGGTTTGAGGAATAGCAGATATCAAACGGCGGTGCCATGGAACGGACGTGTGCGACCCAGAGGGCGTTGCGCTGGATGTCCTCGATGGGAATGACATAATACGGGCACCCGAGTGAGGTGAGGGCGCGGGTGATCATGAGCACCCGTTCACCGGCAGTAAACGGGTTGTCAACATGGTGCGACAACTGCGCGCTCCCGATACCGATGATGATCTCATCGACTTTGTCTGCAATGTGTTCGAGCACGGACTGGTGCCCGTTGTGATATGGCTGGAACCTCCCGATATAAAAACCGCGTTTCATAACCCTGCTCCTCCTCTCGCACCCATGTTGGCGATCTGCGCTGCGAAGGCGCCCCCGGTGAACCCGGCATCGATGTTCACGACCGCGATGACCGAGCAGGACTGGAGCATGCTCGCCAGTGCAGCCCTTCCCTCACCCATATAGCCGTAGCCCACGCTGACGGGAATGCCGATAACGGGTTTATCGACGAGCCCCGCAACAACGGCGGGAAGGGTCCCTTCCCGTCCCGCGCAGACGACAAAGACATGTGCACCGAGCAGGGGCTTGAGGGCGGGGAAGAGCCGGTGGATCCCGGCCGCACCGACATCGTAGGCCGTCCGGACCTCGCAGCCCATCTCTTCGGCAATGATACGGGCTTCTTCAGCAACCCGGATATCGGATGTCCCGGCCGTGATAACAGCAACAACCCCTCCGGTGCGTTTCGGGACAGGACCATTGCCGGCGACGAGGACGCGCCCCTGCTCCCGGTATTCGACAGCAATACCTTTTTTACCGGCCTGCTCCCGGATCCCGGCAGCCTGTTCCGGGCTCACCCGGGTCACAACGCATCGTCCCGCAGTCCCGGCATGACGGATCACGATCTCTGCAAGATGGGCCGGGTCTTTTCCTTCAGCAAGGACTACCTCGGGCATGCCGCAACGGACGTTCCGCCCGAGATCGATACACGCGAAATCGCCGATACGGTCGAGCCGCAACCCTTCGATCGCTTCCGACGCGGATTCAATCGAAATCCGGCCATCCCGGTACTGTTCGAGAAGATCCTGTAACTGCTGGTTTGCCGGCATGATTGTAATAATACAGATATGGATCGGCGTATAATAATACGTTCATTGTCATGTCGTACCTCATTTATGTTGCAGTGTTCGGCACTGCGGTTGTGATCTTCCTCTGGCTGCGCGACGCGAGGATCTTTTTCCGGACCGGCCTTGAGGGATACCGGAAGGCCTCATACTGGGGTGTTGCCTATGGCGCGCTTGCTATGCTGGGTTTCCAGATTGCCCGGTACATGCCGGATTACGAGATCCTGGGACTGGGCCTGATCCTTGGCGCGCTCTATCTCCAGTCCAACCGGGAGAAAGAGAAAATCTGGAAGAACGAAAGCACCCTGGAGCGTCTCCTTGGCAGCGTGCCCTTAAACAGGGCGAATAAGAAATAATGGGATACGAACAGAACTACAATAGGGATTTTTCACCATGCTCCAGAAACCACGAGGAACCAGGGATTTTTTACCGGATGAGATGGAGGCCCGGCGTGCGGTTGAATGGCGCCTGAGGGAAGTGGCCCGGCGCTGGGGGTACCGGGAAGTCTGCACCCCGGAATTCGAGGACCTGGAACTCTTCACCTTGCGCTCCGGCGAAGGGATCATCGGGGAGATGTATGTCTTTGAGGACAAGGGGGGGCGGAAACTGGCCCTGCGTCCCGAGATTACTGCAGCCGTTATACGGATGTATATCAATGAGGCCAAGGTCGCGCCCAAGCCCCTGCGCTGGTGTTACTATGCCGATTGTTTCCGGTACGAGCGGCCACAGAAAGGCCGGTACCGCCAGTTCTGGCAGTTCGGTGTCGAGCTGATCGGCGCCGACACGGCAATTGCCGATGCCGAGGTGATCATGCTTGCATCCGAGATGCTGGATACGACCGGCGTGAAGTACGACCTCAAGGTCGGGCACCTCTCGTTTGTCAAGAACCTCCTTATGGATGTGGAGCCGGAGGCACGGCGGAAGATCCGGGCACAGCTTGACAAGAAAGACTACGAGGGCCTGGATGCGACCCTTGAAGGCATGAACCGGCCGGAACTGGCCGAATCCCTCAGGACCCTCGTCTCGTGCCAGGACCTTTCCGAAGCATTCGAGATTGCCGGCGCGATCCCGGAACGGGAACGGATCGAGCAGACTATGGGATACCTCGATGCTGCAGGTATCCGGTACTCCTTAAACCTCGGGATCGCCCGGGGGCTTGACTATTATACCGGCATTGTGTTCGAAGGGTTCGCAGACAACCTGGGAGCGGAGAACCAGATCCTCGGCGGGGGAGTATACCGGCTTGCCCATCTCTTTGGCGGGGATGATGTGGCGTCCTGCGGTTTTGCCATCGGGTTCGACCGGGTGATGGTCTCGCTGGGAGAAACTACCCATACAAAAGATACTGTTGCGGCGATTGTCTGCACCCCGGAGGCGCGGAAACGTGCGCTTGCAGTGGCGAGGGTTTTCCGCACCGCGGGCATCCGCACTGAGATGGATCTCATGGGCCGGGGTTTCGGCCAGCAGCTGGCGCATGCCGCAAAATCCGCAACTTTTGCCGTGATCATCGGCCAGCGCGAGGTCGAATCGGGCGAAGTGACGCTGAAGAACCTGCAGACCGGAGAGCAGAAGACGATCTCGCCGGATACCGCGGTTGCCGAGGTGGTTGCGTCTGGTTCTCGCTGATGAGCTGGCCAAACAGCAGCGGAGCATCAGTGTAGCAGAGTTCTTTGAGAAGAATAAGCACCTGCTCGGTTTCGACTCCCCCACGCGCGGAGTAATCACCACCATCAAGGAAGCCGTGGATAACTCCCTGGATGCCTGCGAGGAAGCGCAGGTGCTCCCGGATATTTTTATCAGCATCAAGAAGACCGGCAACGATCTCTTTCGCATCATTGTTGAGGACAATGGACCCGGCATTGTACCGGCACAGGTCCCGTTTGTTTTCGGGAAACTGCTCTATGGCTCACGGTTCCACCAGATCCGGCAGACCCGGGGGCAGCAGGGGATCGGGATCTCCGCCGCAGTGCTGTATGCCCAGCTCACGAGCGGCCTGCCAACCATTGTCATCTCACGGACCGGCGCAAAAGAACCGGCGCACCGGTTCGAGATCCAGATCAGGATCGAGACCAACGAGCCTGACATCATCGCGCAGGAGCCGTTTGAATGGGACCGGATCCACGGGACCCGGGTGCAGATTGAGTTCAAGAGCACGATGGCAGCAAAGAAGAAGCTGCTTGAATATCTCCGGTACACTTCTGTCGTCAACCCCCATGCCCGGTTCCGGGTGGAACTCGACGATGAGGCATTCACCTTCGAGCGCGTCAGCCAGGAAGTGATTGTCTGCCCGGTTGCAATCCAGCCCCACCCGCACGGGATCGAACTGGGGCAGTTCAAGCGCATGGCGGCAGCAAGCGACCAGAAGCTGATCGATTTCCTTGTCGAAGGGTTCAGCCGGGTCGGGAAGAAGATTGCGCAGGACATGTGCGATCGGGCCGGGCTGAAGAGCACATTAAAAGCAAAGGGACTTTCGGCCGACCAGCAAAAAGTCCTGCTTGCCGCGATGCAGGAGATCGCGGTCCCCGCACCCCCAACCTCTCAGTGCCTTTCTCCGATAGGAGAAGAACTGATCCGGCGCGGGCTTGATAAGGAGTTCCAGATGGACTTTGTTGCTGCCCGCACCCGGGCGACTTCCGTCTTCTCCGGCCACCCATTCATGGTCGAGGCAGCAATCGGGTACGGGGGGAAGCTGACTGCGGAAGGGAGCGCAGTCATTCTCCGGTTTGCCAACCGCGTCCCGCTGATGTACCAGCAGGGTGCCTGTGCCATTACGGAGTGCGTGACGAACGTGAACTGGAAGTCGTACAACCTCTCGCAGCAGGGGCTTCCGATGGGGCCGGTGCTTATCCTCGTCCACGTTGCCTCGACAAACGTGCCCTTCACGAGCGAAAGCAAGGATGCGATCGCGAGCATCCCGGAGATCGAGAAGGAGATAGTCCTTGCCCTGCAGGACCTTGGCCGCGAGCTCAAGAATTTCGTCTCGCGCCGGGACAAGAACAAACTTGCCGAAGACCGGGCGCGGGCCGTCTGCGCGATCATCCCGGAGATTGCGGTGAAAGTGAGCGAGATCGTGGAAAAACCGCTGGTCGATACCTCCCCCATCGAAGGCAAGCTGATGCGGAAACTGATCGCCAAGAAATGGACCCGGGAGGGGAAGGTCACGATCGAGCTCGCCAATTACAGTGGGTACGAGGGGGAGATCTCCGTCTACGATATCTCTGCCGATAATGCATCGGACGCAGTGCCCATGGTGGCATTCGTGAGCGAGATGGACGGGCAGTTCACCAAGGTCTGGAAGATGGTCATCCCTCCAAAGACGGTCTGGCATGCAGAATATTCCGGCAAGGGCGGGGGCATCCTTGAGGTCCGGGGGATAGACGACAACAAGAAGATGGTGGTGGATCTCGATGTCTAAAGAGGAACTTGAGAAGAAGGCGATGATCTCGCTCCTCAACATTGCGAGCGCGTGGTACGACCAGATGAAGTCCGGCGAAATCCCCTCCATATCCCTGCCTTCAAGGACGAAATTCAATCTCGCGTTCGATGATGCGAGCGAGGTCTGGAAATACGGGGACAAGGAGAGCATGCGAAATGCAGCTTCTGCCAAGAGCGCAACCCACCTCCTGAAGATGGCATATGTGATCGGGTTCATCAAGCAGCAGCTCATCGAGAACCGCTCGTCAACGCTGAGAGAGATGTATTACATCTCGGAGGGCTGGAAGCGCGCAAAGTTTGGTGCGCAGGACGAGAGCAACTACCTTATCGAGGACCTTGAGATCCTGTCCGATGTCCCCCGCGAGGGATTCCACCTCCATCCCGAGGAGAACGGGGCATCGATCTACGGCCCGATGCGTATCCGGGAAGAGACGCGGCGCGGGATGAAGACCCTCCATTGCCAGGATGATGTCGGCCAGGCCGGTTATACCATTCCCAACAATGTGGAAAATATCGAATTCGTTGATCACGATGCAAAATTTGTGATTGCCATCGAGACAGGTGGTATGTACGACCGTCTCATCGAAAACGGGTTTGACGAAGAGCACAACGCGATCCTCGTCCACCTTAAAGGCCAGCCGGCGCGCTCTACGAGAAGGATGCTCAACCGGATGAGCCAGACCTGGGACCTGCCGATTCTTGTCTTCACGGATGGCGATCCGTGGTCATACCGTATCTACGGTTCGGTTGCTTATGGCGCGATCAAGAGCGCCCACATGTCGGAGATGCTCGCTACCCCCAAGGCCCAGTTCCTCGGCCTGCGCCCGAGCGATATCCGGGACTATAATCTGCCCTCGGACAAACTGAGCGAGAAGGATGTTGAGGCGTTACGATCTGAACTGACCGATCCCCGGTTTGCTACTGATTACTGGAGAAAAGAGATCAACCTGCAGCTTGAACTCGGACTCAAGTCAGAACAACAGGCGTTTGCTGCACGCGGGTTGGATTTCGTGACGAAGAAGTATTTGCCGGCGCGGTTGAGCGATATGGGGATTATCTGATCACTGTTATGACGATCGCTGTCTGTTACCCGGATAAATATTCCGTTGAGGAGGCCTTCCAGCTCCTCAAAATACCTTGGGTATGGTATGAGGAGGGCTGCCACTATGACGTGGTTATTGCCCGGAAGGCGGATGTACCCGGATATGACGGACCATTGATCGATCTTACGGATAATGATTTTTTTGAACGTATCAGTACCCTGCTTAATACTGGCCAACCGCATCTCCATGAGCCAGTATGTGATCTCCTGCTCGACGCGGTCCGGCAGGAACTCAAAAAATATACGATCCTTGTGGAGATCCCTCCCGCGCCCTGGGGACATTCCTATATGGTGGCCCTTACTCACGATGTGGATGTAACCTCGGTCAGGGAATGCCGTCTTGTCACCGTGGGATATGCAGTATTCCAGTGCATCATGCACGGCTCGGTTTTTGCGGGACTTCGGCTTGGCCTTTCACGCATTGGGATCGGAAACGATTCCTGGGACCTCTTTGAACGCTGGAAAACATTTGAGGATCAACTGGGTGTTCGATCGACGTTCTTTTTTGTTCCCAAAAAAGATGATCCCGGTGTCCGGGCACACCCGTACCGGGCTGTTTGTTATGATCTTAACATCGATGTACTTCATGATCTGACGACGGGGGGATGGGAAACCGGCGTTCATGGTATCGATAACTGGACTGATTCTCAACGAGGAAAACTGGAGATGGCCTCCATCAGTCCCTGTGGTGAGGCATCCGGTAACCGAACACACTGGCTTCTCTTTGACCAGAACAGCTGGAAGGTACTGGACGATGCGGGCTACTCTTACGATACCACATTCGGTTATAATGATGATGCCGGTTTTCGTGCGGGGATTCTTCAGGTATACCGGCCACGTACTGCGCAGAGATTACTGGAACTCCCGCTTCATATCCAGGATCTCGGTCTCTTTGGAAAATTCTGCTGGGCCCCCTCGGAAAATGGGTGGGAGAAGACGCCCTGCCTGCATCTTGATGTCATAGCGGCACGAACGTACTGTGATCGCATCTTGGATTTTGCAGAGAAATACGGTGGAGTAGTTACGTTACTCTGGCATTACGAGAACCTGACCCCGCCCCGCGACTGGTCTGGGACGTATGCTGAGCTGGTGAAGCGTGCTCAGGCCGATGGTGCATGGGTGACAACGGCGGGATCGGTAGTGGAGTGGTTTGAAATACGGAGAAAAACGGGTATTGGTTATGAAATAAATAAAGGACTCATTACAATCAGGATCAATAATCCGCATTCCGGCCATAATCACCCAATGCGCGTGCGGATTCATATCGATCCAGCCTTGGTATCCTCGGTAGATACTGAGCACAGGCCCGGGAACGGATACATCGATATTGTCTGTACCCGGCCGGAAATAACGGTGGCACTTACATGAATGTCCTCCTGACTGACGGGAATTTCAAACATACTCTGGCAGCGGTACGCTCTCTTGGAAAACGAGGCATTGAGGTAACCGTTCTTTCGCATCTTTCTGTCAGTATCTCTTTTTTTTCAAAATATTGCCGCCACCCTGTGATTGCGCCGGATCCTGAAAAGGACCCCCGGTTTGCAGCATTTCTGCTCGATTATGTTAAAAAAAATCACGTGGATGTTGTGTTGCCAGTCAGTTTTGCGGCGGTGATGCAGGTTTCCCGGATTCGCCACGAACTGGAAAAATATACAAAAATTCCCTTGGCGGATGAAGCAGCGCTGGATATTGCCGGGAGTAAGGACCGCACTATTCAATATGCAGAAACGATAGGGATCTGCGTCCCGAAAACCTGGTACCCCCGCACGGAAGCCGAAGTCGGGGTAATTGCGCACGAGGTTTCGTATCCTGCTGTGATCAAGGGATCGGAAGAATCGGGATTTGTCAGGTACGCAAACGCCCCGGACGAATTATCGGAAAAATACCGGTTAATCGCCAGACACTCTCCGGTAATACAGGAGTATATTACGGGAGAAGGGTACGGTTTTTTCGCTCTTTATAACCATGGTACTGCCCGGGCGATCTTCATGCACAAACGGATCCGCGAATATCCGGTTACGGGCGGACCAAGTGCCGTTGCAGTAAGTGTCAATGATCCGGCATTACGCGAGGTGGGATTACGTATCCTTGATAGTCTGCACTGGCATGGTGTTGCAATGGTGGAGTTTAAAAAAGATGAGAACACCGGCGCATTTGTTCTCATGGAGATCAATCCAAAATTTTGGGGTTCTCTTGGACTCTCCATTGCAGCCGGTGTGGATTTCCCGTACCTTGCCAGCAGGATGGCAATGGATGGTGATATCGAGCCGGTATTCCACTATGAGTCCGGTGTAAAATACCGCTGGCTTTTCCCGGCAGATCTCTTTAATGTGATGACAAATCCCCGTTCGATCCAGACGTTTATCAGCGATTTCGGGGATAAATCCATACAGTACGATATAGATTTGCACGATCCCGTTCCTGCGTTTATGCAGATGGGCATGACCTTTGCGGAGCTTATACTCCGGGTAAAACAGAACCGGTTCTGGAGGCCTCATGGACGACCTCATTGCTGATTTCCATATTCATTCAAAATACTCCCACGATTCGATAATGTCACCGGAGAGTATTGTAAAACAGGCCAAAAAGGCCGGGCTGACCTGCATTGCGATAACGGATCACGGGACGATTCGCGGGGGTCTGGAGGGAAAAACAGTTGCCCGTACTTATGGCATTAGCGTTATTGTCGGTACAGAGATTTCGACAGATTGCGGGGATATTATCGGACTTAATCTCCATGAGGAGATTGGAGTTACCCGATGGCAGGATGTCATCAAGGAAATACGGTCGCAAGGGGGTAAAGTTGTGTTGCCGCACCCATATCGCGATCATTGCTCTATCGAAGAGATTGCAGAATGTGTTGATTTTATCGAAATATGGAACGGCCGGTCGACCCTTCAACAAAATACGGCTGCACAGGATCTGGCAAACCGCTTCTTAAAACCGGTAATGTATGGAAGTGATGCCCATGTCATTTCAGAAATTGGATCCGTTAAAACCCGTATCGATCCAGAATCCTTCCAGTTCAGGGAGATAATCACAGAACGTTTCTCCACGGCTTCTGAAATTTATTGCAGCCAGATCATCAGCCTTATGAAACAACGAAAATGGGGAACATTGGTCTCTCAGGGAACCAGATATATTTGTAGAAAAGTATGGCCATTTCCATAACGGGCAAGAATGTTTTTTACCGGGGCAGTTTATCTTACGTCTTGATTCGTGCCCATTCTGCGGTGAGCATATCGTTTAAAGTATTTTTAAGAGAGATCTCCGGTTTCCAGCCAGTGATGTTGTAAATCCGGGATATATCACTCTGCTGCGAGGGGATAGTGATCTGTTGTGGATCTGTTGGAAGATTGACAGGATACCTCTTGCCCGTGATCGTCTCCAGTGTTGCGATCACTTCAGAGATCGGGCATGATCTTCCCGAACCGATATTGAATGTTTTTCCGGTACAGTCTTCCTTAAACCGGGGATGGGTCATAAGTGCCCGGTATGCCTTTGCGACATCCCTGACATCAATAAAATCGCGGGATGATTGTGTCTCCAGGAGATCAAGTGAATCGCGTTTTCCTTCTTCGAATTCCACGACCTGCCGGATAATTTTTCCACACAAAAATGTATCCGCCTGGCCGGGACCCGTGAGATTGAACGGGCGGGCAATCGTCAGGTTGATGCCCCGCTCATGGTAATGCATCAGGGCAAGGAGATCCTGTGCAGCTTTTGCAGCACCATATTCGGTCAATGGCTGGAAGGGGTATTCCTCGGTTATGGGTGATGAACCCTGGTATCCGTATACAGCAGACGAACTTGTTATGAGAACCCGGCAGTCAGGATTTGTACTGGATATAGCCTCAAGCAGGTGTTGCGTACCACAGACATTGGTCATGAATAAATCCGCGGCTGAACCGCGGTTCAGACCGGCAAGGTGGATGATCGCATCCGGTTTAACCGTGGATATCAGTTTGAAGATATGATCGCGGTTGAGGAGATCAGCTTCCTTCCATGTCGTACCAGAATCAGAGTCTGGGCGGGATGTTTTTTTTCGTGTGATACCTATGATCTGGATTTCCTTATCTGGAGCAAGAAGCCGGATAAGGGCTGTTCCGGTAAAACCGGATGCCCCGGTAACCAGAAGTCTCATGGAAGGAAACGATCTTTATACCGCTCAAATTCCTCGATAGAACGGGCATAGTCATCAGGCCTTCCGATATCCAGCCAGTAACCGGTATGGGGGTAACTGTACACCGCCTCGTTCTTGGCCGTAAGGGCATACATCAACTGGTCAAAGCCGAACGGTTCTCCTACCGGGACATAGTCCAGCACCTTTTTTGAGAAGACGTAGACGCCCATGCTGACATCGAAATGGAATGTGGGTTTCTCCCTGAATGCCGTGATCTTATGGGCCTCGTCCTTTTCAAGGACACCGAAGTCGATATTCACATCCCGCTGGTAGGTTGCCACAGTTGCGATGGCCTTGTTCCTGTGGTGGCTCTCAATGAGATCAAGATATTTGATATCGGTCAGGATATCCCCGTTCATGACAAGAAATGTCTCATCAAGATCATCAATGAGCCGGAGCGGGCCGATCGTTCCGAGCGGTGAATCTTCGTGTACATAGGAGATATTGAGGCCAAGCGTCTTGTTGCTGTCAAGGTATGCATGGATTAGTTCGTGCAGATACCCGGTGCTGATAGTTACCCTTTCGAATCCGCAGTGTTTGAGCTGACGGAGGATCACTTCCAGAATAGGGTAATCTCCGATAGGCATGAGGGGTTTGGGAAGCACTGTGGTATATGGCATCAGTCGCCGGCCTTTTTCCCCAGCCAGAATGATCGCTTGCATGAATTCCTCCTAAACTGTATATACTCCGGTTTTATACGAAGCAATGTGATCCTTCATCCATCCGATGGTCAGGTCAAGTCCGTCTTCAAGTGTAAATGACGGTTGCCAGTCCGCCAGCTCTTTTGCTGACCGGTTATCGCACAACAGTTGCATAACTTCGCTCTTCTCCGGGCGGATACGCTTCTGCTCGCACACGATTTTTGCCTTGGGGTTGACTTTTTTGACGATAATATCTGCGAGTTCCCCGATTGTCACACCGCGCCCTGAGCCTGTATTGATCGTCTTGCCCACGGTTTTCCTGCTCTCCGCGAATTTTATGAATCCGGAGACCGTGTCCGCAACATACGTGAGATCACGGACCGGTGTAAGTGAGCCGAGTTTGATCGTGTTGGCGGTGAGTGCCTGGGTGATGATCGTGGGGATCACTGCGCGTGTCGATTGGCGGGGGCCAAAAGTATTGAACGGGCGGATTGTTGTGACTGGCAGGCCAAACGAGCAAAAAAAGGATTCGGCAATCTTATCGCCACCAATCTTGCTCGCGGAGTACGGGGACTGTCCCTGGAGCGGGTGTTTCTCATCAATGGGTGTGTATTGTGCCGTCCCGTATACTTCGCTTGTTGATGTATGGACAACGCGGGTGACATCTTCGTCAATACATGCCTGCATCATGTTCAGGGTGCCTTTGATATTGGTATTCACGTAGGATTCCGGGGCAATATAAGAATACGGGATGCCGATGAGTGCCGCAAGGTGAAAGACATATTCTTTATTGGCCACCGCCTTTCTTACAAACAGGGCATCCGTGACATCCCCGGCGATGACTTTCAGATTGGGTGTTGCATCCGTGTAACGTCCTTCAAGCATACCCCAGTCGTTCCGGGCATTGTAATGTACAAATGCGGTGACGTCTGCTCCCCGATGCAGTAACTCGTCAACAAGGTGACTGCCAATAAAACCCCCGGCACCAGTCACCAGTACCTGCCTGTCCTGCCATTTCATGGTGAGTCCTGTCTATATGTTTTTATGAGTTCCTGATAATCTTTCTCTGCCCGTTCCATGAGTGTTTTCCATTGCCCATTGTTAATAACAACGTCTCTTGCTGCGATTCCCATCTGTTTCCGTAATTCCGGATCACGGGCAAGTTTGAGGAGAGCAGATGCAACTTCTTCCGGAGATCCAGGTTTGATTAAGAGTCCTGTATTGTTGTTTACCCATTCCGGAATTCCCCCAACCGATGTTGCAATGCAGGGGAGGCCGCTGGCCATTGCTTCGAGGACCGAGACCGGGGTCCCGTCGGAAATTGAAGTTGTAAGGAAAATGTCCGCCTCTCGGTAATCATGAGGCACGTCACAATATCCGGTTTTTTTCCTGAAGGTGATCCTGTCATTCAATCCCAGACTCGTGACAAGGCTTCGGATAGATGGTTCATCCGGACCTTCGCCCTTGATTGTCAGGTGGAGTCGCGGGTCTTCCTTGCATGCGAGTCCGAAGCCCCTGACCAGAGTAGCATTGTCATAGACCGGGAAAAAACCACGGTTTGAAAAAATCTCTATCCTGTCTTTGTCTCGGTTATTCCGCTCTTTATTCTGCACAAACAGGTTAGTGTCTATCCCAAAGGGAAGATACCTGACCTTGGATTCCGGAATGTTATAATCTTCGATAATGTGTTTCCTGATATCTTTCGAGACGGCATATATGAGATTTGAGGAACTGAGAACTTTTTTAGTGAAATACCGGATTAATCCGCTTTTTTGTGGAAGGATGAGTATATCATCGCCCCAAGCGGAGACAACGGTGGGCCGGAAATGAAGCCCCGGTAAGTGGAACCCGAATTTTGCAATAAACTGGGCATGGATAATATCAGGCCGGATTGCCCGTATGATCTTTTTGATCTGCAGGTGGCGGGGGATGAATGCGAGATAGAGATTGTTCCATCGCGAGGATAATACATGTTCAGTTACTCCCGGTAGGATTCGGTTCATGGGATCATAGGTGATCAGGTGGACCGTGTGACCGGTATCTGCGAAATATTCGGCCCAGCGCTGGTTATGGGTGCTGCGGCCGTCAGCGATAAGGAGGATGATCATAGGTCAATCTTGTCTATCAATAGTCATCAATCTCCATAGATCATTTCCTGTTTTTGGTATTTCATGTGTATATATATCATGTTTACATTCGCTTTTTTTTAGATTACCCACTTGATTTTCACTGTTTTCAAGATATCTTCCCGTATTTGTGAATTGATTATGAAGAGGACTAGCAGATACACCACAGTTCCAAGGCCGACCAGTGTTGCAGTGGTAAGAAAGTTTTGGGTAAGGAATATGGTTGCCGGTAAAATGACAACCGTCATAATCCCTGTTGCGATAAAGATATCCTTTATTGTTTTGATTTCGATGTAAACCGGAATGATCTTATTGAGATAATATCTGCAGATGATTGTGCATATAATGGCATTTGAAAGCGATGCCGCAGCAGCTCCGGCCAATCCCCATACTGGAACAAGGATGAATAGCAAGGGAATGTTAATAGCGATCCCGATGAAAAGTCCGTAGAACTGGTGTTTCACATGACCTGTTGCCATTAAAAAATTTGAATAGAGCTGGAATAGAGACTGCACTACCCGGACCCCGATAATTATTACAAGCGCCGTTGCACCAACTGCAAAAGATGAACCATATACATAATACAACAAGCGTTTTCCCAGAATCGCGCCCCCGATCAGCATGGGAATGGCAAGAATGAGCGCGTATGATGTTGCCCGGGAGAGGGCGATGGTTATGGCATTCCAGTCACCCGTTGACTTCCATCGGCTGACTTTTACACTCAACGTGTTACAGAGAGCGGTACTGATAAAAAGGGCAAATGCTGAGAATGTCCAACAAATCCCGAAAATTCCTACATCCTCTATGGACATGAAATATGCAATGATGAGCGGGTTCGTATTGTCGAATAAAATCGTGCAGGTTGTTGAAAGGAATGCCCAGCTCGAAAACGAGAAGATATTCTTTACATGCGACCAGTTGAATTCTTTCAGATGGTAGTCTATATATTTTATAAAGATAACAATCTCCGTCAGCATTCCTGCGATGAGGCCTCCGATCAACCCGTAGATCTGAAATCCCAGAAAAACAGCGATAACCTGGATAACAATACGAATAACGTTGTCTATCAGACTGACCGAGGCTGCAAGACCCAGTCGGTTGCTGGCGCTGATGGAGGTACCAAGGGAGTTAATTACTGTTGAAATTCCCAGAACGGCAATAAGAGTCCAGATCAATCCTGTTTTATCAAGATCTCCAAAATGATTGCTGAATACTCCCATTACCGCTGCTACGATAATCCAGAGTAATACCCGGATTATTAAGCCGGTTGTGAAATATTCATCCGGGTCCTTACCCTGGCATATATAATATGATGTCGCATATCCGACCCCCAAATCGATAAACAGCCCTGCAATTGCAAAAAATGAAAGAAATAAGAAATATTGCCCCAGAATGCCCGGCCCGATCCAGTGGGCATAAAATACCGTGGCAAGGAACCCGATGAGGGTCAAACCTATGGATGATATAAGGTACATCGTGCCATGACGCTGGACTTCAAGTTCTTTTTCAGACATTTTCAGATCCGGATTCGCATTGTATCCAACGGGTACCTTTTACGGAGAATGTCATCTTTCCGGGATTCTGTGGGATTAATGTTAATGCTATTCTGTCCTTGGGAATGACCAATGAATGGACTGTATCTTCCAGAATATAGATTGGATTCTAATCCCACAAGAATGTACGGTGATTTTTCCTTTTATTCTGGCGATGTGAAGGGGAAATTGATATATCAGATTTCGTTTATGAATTGGATCTCTTTCGTTCCGGTTTTTATTGCCCGTTGACCGGCAGATCCTCAAGCAACACTCCTGAAAACGGATTACAATCTGGTTATGATTTCAGTATAGAGTTTTTATTGTTTCTGTGTAACCGTTGCAGGTCATGCCCGGTTTTTCAGAGCCGGAGAGTCACCTAAATTTATATCACAAAAATAAACATTAGAATAATGCAAAGAAAAACACACCAATCCCTGGATGTGGTCATTTTTTGTGGAGGCCGCGGTACCCGGTTGAGTGAAAAAACCCGGGAGATGCCCAAACCTCTCGTAGAACTCGGGGAATACCCGGTTCTCTGGCATATCATGAAAATTTATTCCGTATATAATCACCGGAAATTCATCCTTACCCTGGGTTATAAAGGTGAGATGATCACCGACTATTTCCTTAACCGGTATCCCGTTTTGCAGAATTTCAGCATTAACCTTCGTGACATTGTCCCCCCCAAAGCAAAGGACCCGTGGGACATATCATTTATCCAGACAGGTCTTGAATCAAAAACTGCAAAGAGATTGTTGCTGTGTAAAGATGCGATCAAGACAAGAACATTTCTGGCAACTTATGGGGATGGAGTCGCCGATATCAACCTGACCAGACTCATCGAACATCATGAAAAATTAAAAAAACAGGAAGGTATTATCGCGACGATCACGATAACCCGACCTTATTCGAAATATGGAATCGTTCAGCTTAACGGTAATATCATTAAGGAGTTCAGTGAAAAACCCCGGATGAACGAATATATCAATGTCGGATTCATGGTTCTTGAAAAGGAAATATTTGATTATATCGATCCTTCAAGTGACGTAATGTTCGAAGAAACTCTGGAAACAATAGCTAAAGATAACCGGCTTGGTTATTATATCCATGATGGATTCTGGCATGCCATGGATACCTACAAAGATTATGCGGATATGAATGCTATGTGGAGGAACGATCCGAAATGGAAGATTTGGGAAGACTGAATTTTTGGAGAGAAAAACGGGTTTTTGTTACCGGCGGAACAGGGATCGTTGGCCTCAACCTGATAAACCAGCTCATTGATCTTGAAGCAGAAGTTGTCGTTCTCGTCCGTGACTGGGTTCCCCGTTCACGGATTCTTGGCTCGTGGCTGCAGGATACACCGGATGTTACTGTTGTAAGGGGAGGACTTGAAGATTTTGACTGCATCCAGCGAACGATTGCCGAGTATGAAACTGAATGCATCTTCCATCTTGGGGCACAGACCATTGTGAATATCGGGAACCGATCCCCGGTGACAACATTCAAGGCAAATATCCAGGGAACATGGAACCTCCTTGAAGCAGTTAGGATTCTGAACTCGTATTCAGATGGTGTAAAGAGCGTCTGTGTAGCATCATCTGACAAGGCCTATGGCACAAGTGAGGTGCTTCCCTATACAGAAAATATGCCCTTGAAGGGTGAACACCCCTATGACGTGTCCAAGAGTTGTACGGATCTCTTATCCCAATGCTATGCCACAAGTTACCAGTTACCCATCAGCGTGGCCCGGATGGGTAATATCTACGGCCCCGGTGATCTGAATTTCAACAGGATTATACCGGGAACAATCAAATCACTTGTTGAGAAGAAGAGGCCGGTTATCCGGAGTGACGGCAGCCCGGTGCGTGAATACTTTTTTGTCAGTGATGCAGTTGATGCCTATCTTGTTATGGCAGAATTTCTTGAGAAAAAGAAAAATTATGGTCAGGCATTCAATTTCAGCAGTGGTGAGAAGATCAACGTACTGGATCTGGTAAACAAGATTATTGCCTCATTCGGACTGGATGTGACTCCTTTGATCATGAATGATAGTAAAAATGAGATCCGCAACCAGTACTTGTCAATTGATAAAGCCAGACAATTGCTTAACTGGTCTCCAAAATACCGTCTGGATGAGGGGCTTCAGGACACTATTCCCTGGTACCGGGACAAGGTGTTTGTATGAACCGCGGCGTCTTGAATAATTCCTTTGAGAACTATCTTGGATGAAGGGGGGAATCGTAAGATATCCGATGAATGATTTCATGTTTTCAAAATTAACCGGTCAGAAAATGCAGGATAACCCGATCTGCCAGATCATTACTCGGACACAAAGGGAAGCTCTGTCCGGGGTAATCACGACAGACCTTAAGGAATGAATATGAAACGAATTCTTGTTACCGGAGCAAACGGATTTATCGGTTCCCGTCTTGTGAAGAAACTACTTGACCGTGGTTATGATGTAGGTATACTAGTACGCGAATCTTCCGATCTCAGATCTATTGACACGATTCTTGATCGAATCAGCGTATTTCGTGGTGATATCCGGAATTGTGAGGACGTATCCGATACAGTAGTGAAATTTATTCCTGACGTTGTCATGCATCTTGTGACATACTATGCAGTGGAACATTCCTCTTCGGAAGTAAATGTCATGGTGGAAACAAATGTCATGGGGACGATCAACCTGCTGGAAGCTGCACGGATGAATAAGGTAAAACTTTTTATAAATACCAGTACCTGTGCAGTTTATGAACAGCAGGACCGGGCATTATCTGAACAAGATCCCGTCAGCCCCCAGAATCTCTATGCGTTGACTAAACTCCAGGCAGAAGAAGCATGCAGGTTTTATGCTCTCAACTATAGTGTCGACGGAATCACACTAAGATTGTTTCCTCCCTACGGACCGGGTGATCATGAACGGCGACTAATTCCCTATCTCATCCATGCATTCTCAACGAATCAAACCCCCCAGATAACATCGGGTGAGCAGAAATGGGATTTTATCTTTGTCGATGATATTGTCGATGCATATATCGCAGTCCTCACAACATACCCTTTTAGGGAACGCTATGATGTGATTAATATTGGGACGGGAAACCCCCGAAGCGTCAGGCAGATTGTTCAATCCATTATGAAGCTGATGAACAAAGATATTGAATTGTCCTGGGGTGTACTCCCCCACCGAAAGAATGAATTGTGGTATAATTCATCCGATAATAAAAAAGCAGAAGATCTCCTCGGCTGGAAACCAGTTACCGATATCCATGATGGGCTTCGTATGACAATAGAATATTTTTCACAGGAAAGGAATGTATAATCGTGGCTATAGTATCTGAAACCCCTTCAAATCAGGTGTCTCCATGGCATGGTCCCCTTGTCTCCATATGTATTCCCACTTATAACCGGGCAGATCTGATTACGACTGCCATTGAGAGCGCCTTAAGCCAGTCATATCGCAATATTGAGGTCCTTGTTGTGGACAATGCATCAACAGATTCAACGAATAAAGTAATTGCCCGTTATAATGATGAACGGCTTCGTTATGTAAAAAACGAGAAAAACCTTGGCCTTTTCGGAAATTTTAATCGTTGTATTGAACTTGCCGGTGGTAAGTATATTCATATTCTTCATTCGGATGATTGTATAGACCGGAAATTCACGGAGACCTGCGTTGATTTTTTAGAGGCCCATCCTGATGTAGCCATGACATTTGGTTCAGTTGAGCCATTCGTCAACAGCGGCGAGAGAAAAAATCGTCAATCGTCACCTCCGGTTATTTACCCGGTGCCCGAGGGATTCAGGAAAACACTGGAAGCCCGTAATTTCATAAGCTGCCCGACGGTTATGATGCGCAAGGACGTGTATGATTCTTATGGATATTATTCGCTTGAATATCCATATTCCGGAGATTTCTATCATTGGCTTCGTATTACCCGGCACTTCTCTGTGGCGTCCGTCCCGGATGCCAGACTCTATTACCGTACCGGTGATCATTCGGAGTCTTTCCTGCTGTTGTTTAAAACACCCCTGGGATATATCGATATGATAAAGATCTATGTTCGTATCATCGATGAACTGGGTGAAGATCGGAGATTCTACCAGCGTGAACTTAACGCTGCATGTCAGCGACATATGCGTGATTGCCTGTTTGCAGGTATTGCCCGATATGAATCCATGACCGGGTATTCCTCCCTGATCTTTATTGGTTTTGCATTAAGCATGTGGTCCCTTATGAAACCCCAGTCAGTATCAGAGTGGATAAATAAAACCGGGAATTTTTTCCTGATTAGCGCAATAGCCTGTTTAACACTCGTTCCCGGGGGGCAATACATAACGAGAAAAATTTTCAGACTCGATACGAAAGGCTACTAACTCTCCTCCTTCTTTTAATTAATAATGTTAACCTGCGATCCTCCGGAATTTCCTTGTTTTTGCCGTTTGAACTGTTTTATTGTCGAGAATAACCGGTACGTACCTGATGATACTTACTGATCCGTCTGCTGATTGTAACAATCCCGTTCGCGTTTCACGCAAAAAGATCTGTAATACTGATCTCCGGAATGAGTTGATAAGATCTGAATAAGCGTTCCTTCGGGAACAAGACGCGTATGCTGGAAATGAGTTTCGGGAAGTGCATTTATATCATGATTTTTCCCACGTGGAAATAGTTGATTTGTATCGAGGAAATTTCACGTGACAGAGATCCCTCGGAACTGCCACCTGGCTAAAATAGTCCTTTTGTATTTAATTATTGAGAATTTTCTTTCGGTCAGACCTTCGAAAGAGATAATAAAGTCTGCATTACATTATGTTGGGTAAGAAATGAGTGAAAATCCACATATTTGCCGGTCCTGCGGGTCCGACGCATTAAAACCCATCATATCCCTGGGTGATCAACCCCTTGCCAATGCATTACGTACTGAAAAGGATCTGCCTATCCCTCAGAAAAAATATCCCTTGGAATTGGTTTTTTGCCCGAATTGCTCCCTGGTACAGATTACCGAGACAGTAAACCCGGAAGAATTGTTTTCTGAATATCTTTATTTCTCTTCCTACTCAGATACCATGCTCCGGCATGCCCAATCTCTCTCTGCCCGCATTACCGAAAAGTACCATCTTTCGAATGACTCTCTTGTAATTGAAATTGCGAGTAATGACGGATACCTGCTCCAGTATTTTAAAAAAGGAGGTATCCCGGTCTTAGGGATTGATCCCGCAAAAAATATTGTAAAAGTTGCCGAAGAGAAAGGAATTCCTACAAAATGCGCCTTTTTTAATCTCGAGACTGCCCGGGAACTGCGTAATGAAGGAAAGACCGGTGATATCCTGCTGGGTCTCAATGTCCTTGCCCATCTGGCGGATCTCTCTGGTTTTATTGAAGGTGTGAAGATCCTTCTCAAGGAAAACGGAACCGCCGTTTTCGAAGTACCCTATGTTCGGGATATGATTACCCGAAATGAATTCGATACCATCTACCATGAGCATCTCTATTATTACTCGCTCATCTCTTTGAGAAATTTATTCAAAAACCACAATCTTGAAATTGTGGATGCAGAACAGGTTCCTGTCCATGGCGGTTCCCTGAGGGTATTTGTGCAGCATCACAAAGCCAGTATCCATCCAAGCACTCGGCTTGAGTCATTGCTGGCGGAAGAATATGAAGTGGGCCTCGATAAATTACGATATTATGAAGAATTCGGAAGAGAAGTTACACATCTCAAAGCCGATACCCTTACACTGTTGGCAGAATTAAAATCCCGGGGTAAAACCATTGTAGCATATGGTGCTGCAGCAAAAGGTAGTACCCTCCTGAATTATTACGGGATTACCAAAGAAACCATAGATTATATCGGGGATCGCAGTCCGTATAAACAAGGGAAATATTTACCCGGTACACAAATTCCTATCGTCTCTCCGGACACTATTGCTGAAACAAAGCCCGATTATATTTTCATTTTGCCTTGGAATCTCAAAGATGAGATTATGGATCAGTTAAAATATATAAAGGGCTGGGGGGGACACTATATCATCCCAATCCCCCGTATCCAGGTGATATAATAGTGATTTTCACTAAGACCCCCATCCATAATGTTTTTCTTATTCAGCCAGTGCCACTGCCCGATGAACGGGGTTTTTTTGCACGGACCTTCTGCAGGGAGGAATTTAAAGAACATGGACTCGATATTGAGATTGTCCAGTGCAATATTTCTCATAACAAAAAAAAAGGAACCCTGCGGGGAATGCATTACCAGATTCCGCCTTTTGAAGAAGCAAAGATAATATCCTGTACCAGAGGATCTATTTTTGATGTTGTGGTTGACCTGCGGAAAGATTCGCCGACATACCTCAACTGGCATGCGGAAAAATTAATTTCTGATTCAGATCGGATGCTTTACATTCCGAAAGGGTGTGCCCATGGTTTCCAGACGCTTGAGGATAATTCTCTTGTATACTACCAGATGGGAGAGTATTTTCACCCGGAATGCGCAAGAGGCTTGCGATGGAATGATCCTACGATCGGGATTGTCTGGCCGGTTTCTATAATGGCTCTATCTGAAAAAGATAAAAGTTATGCGGATTTTGAAAAATAAATCAGGATTTTCTCACTAACGAACATTATCTTATCGTTAAAAAGAGGAAAATATCAAGTCTCAAGACTTGCCCTGTTCTACAACCACTAATTTAATCTGTGTATACGCCGTGATATTATTTCCAAAGATATTTTATAGGTGCTATTACCGTATGATTGATACCATAATTAAAAAAAATTCTGAACACTATTTTTGGATTATTGGCGGGGGTCTCCTACAATATCCTTTGATCCAAGAAGTTGATGATCTTGGATGTAAAGTGATTGTTTCAGATCGTAACCCGGAATGCATTTGTGCAAAAAAAGCAACCATCTTTCTTCCAATAGATATATTCGATGTTCAGAAACATCTCGAAGAAGGTTTTAAGCTAAAGGCATCTGGCATCAAAATTGACGGTGTGCTTGCGGCGGGCATTGATGCGACCGTGACCATGGCGGTGCTGGCACGGTCGCTCAATCTGCCCGGTGTTGATCCGGAGATCGCGTATATCACCAATAATAAGAACCTCTTCCGGGAAACGCTCCAGAAGTTGGGTTATCCCGTACCGAAATTCAGAGTGATTTCAGAATCAGATATAGGAAACATTGAATCCATCGCCAGCGAGATCGGGTATCCATTGATTATAAAAAATACGGACAGCAGCGGCAGCCGGGGCACAAAGATATTTCTTAAGGAAGATCCTGAAGACATGCGGCTGATTGCAAAAACGGCAATTGTAGCATCCCGATCAAAAAGGGCCCTTGTTGAGGAATGCTGGATGGGTGAAGAATTTACGGTAGAAACCATTTTTGATAATAACGGCGGGTTCCATCCATGCTTCATTACGGATCGTTTTTTCGATAAGTCCCGGGGATATGCAATAGAACTGGGTCTTGGACACCCGACGAGATTACCTCCGGAAATACAACAGGAAATGTATGATCTTGTCAGGAATGTTTCCCGGGACCTTGGGATAAAAATCGGTGCCGCGAAAGCTGACATGATTCTGACGCCAAAGGGACCACGTATTATCGAGATGACGGTACGCCTGTCAGGTGGTTTTGACTGCCAGTATCTCGTCCCGGCGACAACGGGAAAGAATGTCATGAGGGCGGCAATATTAACCGCTCTTGGAAAACCATTTCCTGAAAGTCTGCTTGTTGATAAAAAGCATCGCGTTGGCAGGACTGCCTCCATCTGGCCGGAACCCGGTAAAATTGTGAGAATCTCGGGTGTTGAAGAGGCATTGAAAATTCCCGGTGTTGAGCACATTTTCTTCCGGTATAATGTCGGGGATACCATCGAACCTTACATGGATTGCACACGAAGAGTATGTTTTATTATTGTAACAGGCAGGGATGCACCAGATGCTGAAAAAACAATGAAGATTGCAATTGGGAAAATCCAGATCGATATCAAAAGGGAGCGATAATTTGAGAAGGGTCCTGTTAGTATATGGAGCGGGTGCAATAGGCCGTGGTTATTTACCTTGGGTTTTCTCACCGCAGGAGTTCGATTATTATTATGTTGAGACAAATCCGGCAATCGCGAACCTCATAAACACCCAAAAACAGTTTACCACCTGCAGAATCCGGAATGGTGCTTATGAATGCATGACCGTGCCTGTCGTGCAGTGCTTCAGGCCCGGCGAAGAGACTGCAGTCATCGATAAAGCAGATGCAATTGTCACTGCGGTCGGACCAAGAAACATCTACCCGCTCAGCGAGAGCATAAAGGGGACGACAAAACCCGTGATCTGTTGCGAGAATGATGCATCGATCCCCTCCCTTATTACTACCCTGACGGGAAATCCCAACGTAGTTTTTGCTATCCCCGATGTCATCACGTCAAATACCGCCCCCCCGGAATTGCTGAATAAGGATCCTTTGAGCATTGTCACAGAAGACGGCACTTGTTACATTGATGAGCGCGTCTCATACCTTGGCGGGAACTGCATTTACATAAACCAGGATGAGCTTTCGAAGCAATGGATGGCGAAATTGTATCTCCATAATACCCCCCATTGCATTGCGGCATATCTCGGGTATATCCTTCAGGTCAACTATCTACACGAATCGATGAAAAATCCTCATGTCGACAGAATTGTGACCGGTGCAATGAATGAGATGCAACAACTTCTTGCAAAAAAATTTTTCATTGATCAGCAGTTTATCGGTTGGTACGCAGACAAAGAACTTCAGCGTTTCAGGAACTCGCTGCTATTTGATCCCATCAGCAGGGTTGCACGTGAACCCTTCCGTAAGCTCGCTCCGAATGAGCGATTGATAGGAGCTGCCCAGTTATGTGTCAGCTGCGGGATCATACCTCAGAATATCCTTCTGGGGATAATGGCAGCATTCTGTTATGATAACCCGGCTGATCCTGATGTTAATATCAAGTACCTCATGGATTCGCTCGCTCCAAAAGATTTCCTGAGGATTGCCATGCAGCTCAGGCCTGGAGAAGCACTTTACGAACTCCTGCTCAAGCGGTGGGACAATGATATTGGAACACTGAGGAACCTGAATGATATCTGAACGTGAAAAAACTCTTGAACTGGCGATGAAAGCTGCCGTATCCGCCGGCAGCCTCCTGTTGGAATATTCAGGCGACCGTGTCAAGACCTCCCCGAAAGAATCTCTGCGGGATATCGTAACCGAAGTTGACATGTATGCGGAAAAAAAGGTCATCAGCATACTCCGGAAGGCGGATCCCGGATGCCAGATCCTCACTGAAGAGACCGGCCGGCTTACCGGGACCCGCGGGGATAAATTATGGATTGTGGATGCCCTTGACGGCACAGTCAACTACGTCAACCACATCCCTCTTTATAATGTATCGATTTCATGTGTCGAAAAAGGCAATCCGGTTGTGGGAGTTATCTATAACCCGGTACTTGGTGACCTTTACTATGGTGCGGAAGGCTATGGTGTGTACCGGAATCACGTTCGGATCAAAGTGAAGGATGGTGTTCCAGGGGAGTGCTTGTTTGCTGCCGCATTCTCTGGGAAAAAATATGATCCGGCAAGCAGGAGTGAAGAGTTCCTTGCATTTGAAAAAGTAAACGATACGTCAAGAGGCTGCCTTCGCACAGGTTCTGCATCCCTCAACCTTTCCTATGTTGCTGAAGGGCGGTTGGGTGGTTGCTGGGGTAAAGCAAACAAGATCTGGGATATCGCGGCAGGAATAATCATTGCGAATCTTGCTGGTGCCCATGTTGAATATCATTATCTTAATCCTGAAAAAAGCCTCGTCAGCTACGCCGTTGCAGTACCTTCTGCGTGGGACTATTTATCCGGAATAGTCCTGCCCCGGAAATAATTATGATTTGTTTTTCCAGAGTCGCAACCATTACCAAAATCGTTTGAAATTTTTTTGAGATCTCATCATGAATTTGGCTTAAATTTTCTGGCAAATTATTAAAACTGAAAAAGGTCTGTTTACTGATATTAACCTGATTTTTCAATGGAAGTATCCGAATTGAAAGACTCTAAAATTTTTTCTGCGGTACGCTTCACCCCGTTTCCATCAACTTTTTGTATGGAAATTGTCGACATCTCCTTGCATCTGGTTGGATTTGACACCAGATCGTTTATCGAATCCGCAATTTTTTCAGGAGAAATCCGTGCAAAATTTCCCAATGAGATCATCATTCCCTCTTGTACAAAAGACGATGCTGATTCGGCATGATCATCCGAAAGGCATAAAAACACCGCGACAACGCCCTGTGATGCCAGCTCATATGCAGTAACACCGAACGATGCCACTGCAATATCCGCATTTCTCATGATATCAGCCATGTTTACGACATTATTCAGGACCTGGTAGTGATGTCGTGCATTCTTTAATAAATCCAGAAGGGCATCGTGATGGAAAAATGCAGGCCCGGTTATCACCTTGACATCAAATTCAGCGTCCAGCATCTCCAGTGCCTGAATTGCCGTGAGGGTCATTCGCTGAGGATCACTCCCCCCCATTGTAACAAGGATCACTGGCCTGAGATGGCGGGGCTTATCCTTCTTGACAGAAAATTCCGGCCTGATTAGGACCCATTCCCACCCGGAGAACAGTTTTCCTTTGAACCCGGCCCACTCCATCCGTTTAATCTGGGGGATCGGGGGATAAAAGGCAAGATCTGCAAGCAATCTCCGGTCGCTGATATCATCAATGGAAATGGTTTTTATACCTCTTTTTTTTATTTCCCTTACCAGTGCCAGGGGGAAATCGTCACGGATGTCCAGGATGAACCCCCATGGCTGGTATTCGTCAATAATGCCCATAATCCATGAAAAATAATCAAAACGCATATCATTCTTTTCGGGTGTAAAAACACGGTAATTATGTTTTCTAATGAGATCAATTCCCTCCATCCCTTCCCGGACCGCAAACGCAATTTCACAGGAATGAACTGATCGCAATTCATCAGCAAGAGCAAGACATCGGACCGTATGTCCCATCCCCACCCCGGGCGAACCGTCACAGCGAATGAGGATGCGGCAGAGAGTCGTCATTTCACCGGCCAGTTGCTGGGATTCAGTAAGAATGCATCCTGCAGAGCAAGATCCCTAGCTTCTCTCACCATTGATTCAGAAAATGGGCCGGATTCACTGACGCCTAATGCCTCAAGGAGTTCCTCACTCGTACGAATCCCAACCAGCACACTTGATACTTCCGGTGAAGCTATGCAGAAACGAACTGCCACTCCAGGTAATTTTTCCCAGGTACCTGCCAATGTGTCCCTGCACATGAGTGCCGCTGCTTTCAGTGCAGACAACTCCGGGGGCAACCATTCGGATTTACAGGTTAAGACTCCTTTCAGAAGAGCAGATCGGACAATTATTCCGATACCGGCCTTCTTTGCGGCCGGGAAGACGTGCGCGGCCATCCGCTGGTCAAGGAGATTGTATGCCACCTGGAGCACGTCGAAACATCCCGCCTCAATTACGGCCAGCGCTTCCGCTTCAGTATATACCGAAGCCCCAATAAAATGAATGATTCCTTCATCTTTTGCCCTGAGAAGAAATTTGGCCATAGCCCCGTCATTAATTACCGGCAGAGTCGCATTATGTATCTGAACGATATCCAGATAATCCCGCTTGAGATTTTTCATACTGGATGCAAGTGAGGCATCAATGGCTGCAGATAACTCATTTCCCTTCCGGGCTTCACCCCCGGCACCCGGTGGAATGGAAACTTTTGTTGCAATGTAGCAATCGGAACGTTCTCCAATTGCCTCTCCAAGACATAACTCACTGGTTCCATAATTGGGGGCTGTATCAAAGAAATTGATCCCTGCATCAGCTGCCTTGCGAAGCAGCTGAATCACTTCCAGTTCTTCAGGACGACCGAAATTTCCCGGAACTTCTATTCCATAGTCCACGCCGAGGGATACCGTGCCGAACGAGATCGTTGATACGGATAGTCCGGTCCGTCCGAGTTTTTTATAGAACATCGGGAACATCCATCCATTCAGGTTAACCGGTAAAATCCGCTTCTCTGTGGCGATCCTTTCAGAAGACTCCGGACCGATCCTTTTTTATGGGCATCTGCAATCCGGGAGAAGGCATCCTTCGTGACCGATATATAGGCATCAATATGTTTTTTCGTATGAGCGAATGATGGTTTAAACTGGGTGTAGGCAAGATATCTCTTTTCGAGCATAATCTGCGTAAACAGCGTGGCCATCTCTAATTTTTCATCGCCTTCAATGGAGAAATGGTTCAACGTGGACAGGCCGCTGATATGGACGGGTAAACCCGCCTCGTCAGCTGCGTTCTGCCACCCAACCATAACTGAATTGCCGATGGATATAATGTGATCATCGACATGCTTCTCCTGGTATTTCCTGATCGTTGCGAGTGCAGCGGCAGGTCCGATGCGTTCCGTCCAGTTAGTGCTGCTGATAAATGTTGACTGGGCTGATTCCATGACTTCCGCGGTTCCTACTACCGCTGCCATTGCATACCCGTTGGACATCGCCTTTGCGAACACAGCAATATCCGGGTTGACTCCCAATGTCTGGTGAATTCCCCCGGGACACATCCGGAACCCGGTAGTTATCTCGTCGAATACCAGCACAGCATCCTGTTCCCTGGCGATTTTCTTGACCTTTTCGAGGAATCCCGGTTCCGGCGTCTGGTCCCTGCGGGGTTCCATGACAATGGCTGCAATGCGGCCGTTATTTCTCGCCACAATCTCTTCCAGTTGTTCGATGTGGTTGTAGTGGAAGGGCAGGGCACTCCCCAGAAGCCCCCGCGGCACACCGGAGGGTTCGAGACCTGGCATGAGGTGTCCGTCCAAGGCATGATCCTCACTGATATTTGCAGCCAGGTACCAGTCGTACCACCCGTGATAGCCACAGAATGCAATGATATCCTTGCCGGTATGTGCCCGGGCGATCCTGACCGCTACTGCCATTGCCTCCCCCCCGGATCGGGCATACCGGACCATATTTGCCCATGGATGCAGCGAGCAGAGAAGTTCAGCCAGTTCCACTTCTTCTGGTGCATTCAGGGTACACTGTACACCATTTCTGAGTGCCGCAATCACAGCCCTGTCAACATCTGGGTCAGCATAGCCGAGGATGCAGGCGCCAACCCCCATGATACTCATGTCCGTGTAGGTAATCCCTGCAAGATCTGTAACCTTCACACCTTTCGCTTTTGCATAATAGGCCGGCCAGAGGTCCGGTAAAAACATTTCAGGACGTTTGGAAAGTAGTTGCGTGCCACCGGGAATCAGTTTCTTGCCTTTCTTGTATAATTCCTGACCATCCATTCTCATTCACCTTTCAGTAATTCCTGATCTTTCTTTAATGATTTCAGATATCCTTCATTTCGAAGAATGTCGGCATTGATGTTCACGAGATCCGGTTCTTTTTCCAGGAGCCGGAGAATATCTTCAGCAAGGAAAATTTCTTTCTCCTTATAGAGCCGTGTGTATATTTTCCTGATAAACTGAATGTCTTCCGGCTCATCAACAGTCCACCTCATATGGCCGAGGTTGCTGAATTTTTTAAACTGACCCAGTTTGAATTTTTCCGGGTGATTGATAATATACGGTCCCACGTGTTCCCGTTCAGAAGGAAGTTTTGCATTATTCCATGCATCCCTGAGCGCTGAATAGGAAAACACGGTGACATCCAGCCCATCAGGGAATTCCCCGGATAACCAATATGCGTCAAAGTGGCCTTTAAAAAACCCAGTAATCGTCTCATCAACAATTACAGGATCAATCACGGGACAATCCGCAGTGATTCTTACGACCGGATCGGCATTAAATTTCGTTGCAGCCTGGTAGTAACGGTCGAGAACATCGTCCTCGCTTCCTGCAAACGATCGTACGCCAGCGGATTCTGCCAGATCGACGATTGCCCTGTCCTCGGGACGGTTGGATGTTGCAACTACAATCTGCTGGACTGTTTTACACTTTTTGATCCGGTTTATGACATGCCATACCAAAGGTTTTCCGGAGAGCTCCATCAGGACTTTTCCCGGTAACCTGCTGGATCCCATCCGTGCCTGGATGATTACGGTTGTTGTCATGAGGCATCTCTGAATGATTCACGAATTTTCATAACCGGTCGTAAGCCGTCGGAGGGATCCGCTCTCCAGTCGCGCTCCACCATCTCGTTGGCATCGGGTTTCTTCTCCCCGGTTCCATCCGAAGAGATCCCGGTATGTATTGTAGTGATTACATTCTTCATCTCTTCAGGAAGCCAGCAATGCCCCGTTGAATATTCCTCTCCTTTCCCATCGAGATCAAGGTGGAACTCAATCATCGTTGCCCCCCAGTGATGAACTGCGCGGTAAATGACAGGAGGAGATACGGTGTGGTCTGACCATCCGACAGAACCTCCAAATACTTTTCTGAGGGTTTCCATTGCTGCCAGGTTGCATTGCCCGGGAGGTGTTGGATATACCGAAGCACAGTGGAGCAAGGTGAGATCCTTGCAACCGGCCTTTTTGAGAACAGTTACTGCATCTCTGACTTCATCGAGAGTTGCCATTCCCGTTGAGAGGACTACCGGTTTTCCTGTTTTCGCACAGGAAACAAGAAGATCTTTCCAGAGCAGTTCGTAGGATGCGATTTTATAGAATTCCACGAAGGGCTCCAGTTCATGGACCGCTTCAAGATAAAACGGAGTGCAGGAAAAAAGGATGTCATGTTTCCTGCACTTGTCGGCAAGATAGGGCAGGAAAGAAACCGGCAGTTCCCATTGTTTTCTTTTCCTGATATCCTCACGCTTTCGGATGATTTCGGGTGCAAACAATTCATCAATCTTAAATAACTGGAATTTTACTGACTCGCAGCCGATATCTGCTGCCGTTTCAATAAACCGGAAACATCTCTCCAGATTCTGGTTGTGATTACTGGATACTTCTGCAATAAAATGTGGTTTCATGATCCGTCCACCCCGAGAATTTTACATATTGCTGATATCACACGGTTAACATCCTCATCATCCATCCTCGGAAAAATCGGGAGTGAGAGTTCATGGTGATAATAATTCTCCGCATGAGGGAACTGGCCTTCCCTGAAGCCAAAATGATTCTGGTAGTACGGCTGCTGATGGATGGGGATATAATGTACCTGAGTGAGGATGCCCTGTTCTTTGAGTTTTGACATCATGCCCTTCCGGTCGCATCCGGTACATTGTATCGGGTAGATATGGAATGCATGCCGGGAATCCGGCCACCGAGGCCTGGGAGGGATAATGATGCCGGGCAGATCCTGGAATACCTGATCATACGCGTCAGCGATCTCATTCCGGCGTGTTATAAACCCCTCCAGTTTACTGAATTGGGAAATACCGAGAGCGCACTGGATATCCGTTATCCGGTAGTTATATCCAAGTTCCTGCATCTCGTAATACCACGACCCTTCATTACGGGTGAGTTTCTTCGGATCCTTTGTGGTCCCATGACTCCGTAAAAGTCGGAGCCGTTCGGTATACTCATCGCTGTCCGTGACAATAATACCGCCCTCTCCTGTTGTAATATGTTTGACAGGATGGAAGGAAAACATGGTCATATCTGCTTCCTTCCCAACGGACATTCCGTACCGTCGTCCTCCTAAAGCATGAGCGGCATCTTCGACTATCACCAGGTCATGCCTGTCGGCAATATCCCGGATCTCACGCATATCCATAGGATATCCTGCCATGTCAACCGGCGCAATCACCTTTGTGCGATCCGTGATGGCATGCTCGATGAGTTGTGTATTGATGCAGTATGTAGCCGGGTCAATATCAACGAATACCGGAATACCTCCAAGGTACACTGCGGAATTTGGCGTTGCCACGAATGAAATGGGGGTGGTGATCACTTCATCGCCCGAAGATACACCTGCAGCAAACATCGCCCCGTGGAGAGCCGATGTACCTGAATTAAATGCCACAGCATATCGTGTGCCGGCATATTTGGCGATCTTATCTTCGAACTGTTCAATCAACGGTCCCTGTGTGAGCCAGTCGCCTTTCAACACTGCGCACACTGCGTTGATATCGTTGTCATCCACCCATTGTGATCCATAGGGAATGGTTTTCATCGGCATCTGTCCGGACTTTTGCATCTCAATAGGAGGACAAGTTAATCATGCGATTGAAATCCTTTTTGTCAAGCCACTGGGTATTGTTATCGCTGCTGTACCTGAAACCTTCCGGCAGGCTCCGACCTCCGGTTCTGCCATTTTTCCAGAATTTCAGTTCAGGTTCGATCACAAAGAAGGTATCATACTCTTTCGTGTGGCGGGCCTCGTCTTCTGTAAGAAGGATCTCATGGAGCTTCTCTCCGGGCCGGATACCGATAGTCTCGATCTTTGCGTCAGGTGCCATTGCATGGGCCAGATCAATCACTTTCATGCTGGGGATTTTCGGGACAAAGACTTCCCCGCCGGTCATGATGGGAAGACATTTTCTGACAAACTGGACGCCTTCTTCCAGTGTCAGCCAGAACCGGGTCATGCGTTCGTCGGTAATGGTAAGTCGCCCGGATTTTTTTTGTTCGAGAAACAGCGGGACAACGCTTCCCCGGCTTCCTACAACGTTTCCGTACCGTACACAGGAAAACTTGGTGGGGTGGATATCTCCTGAATAGGAATTTCCCTGCATAAACAATTTTTCTGCAACCATTTTTGTGGATCCATAGAGATTCACCGGGTGAACTGCCTTGTCTGTGCTGAGCGCGAGGACCCGATCGACATTGTTGTCAATAGCGGTGTCGATGATATTGATAGAACCATTAATATTGGTCTTCACCGCTTCAATAGGATTGTATTCACAGGCAGGTACCTGCTTGAGAGCAGCTGCATGAACAACAATATCTACACCATTCATCGCTCGGGAAAGCCGTTCTTTATCCCTTACATCTCCGATAAAAAACCTGATCCGATCATCCGGAAACAGTTTTTCCGTTTCATACTGGAGCATTTCACCCCGGGAATAGATACGAATGCTTTTGGGATTGTCTTCTCGTAAAAGAGTTTTCAGGAACGCTCTTCCGAATGATCCTGTACCCCCGGTGATGAGTATTGTCTTATCGTTGAAATATGACATTGCTAATAGATCTACTTATACAGAGTTTAAGATTTCGACTTACCTGATGTGTTCATTACGGGATCTGTATGAAACGCACTGAAATCAAGTCCCCCTCTTCGGTGCAGTTTTCAAAGAGATCTGCCCGATAGATTCACATTTCCTGTCGGATGTGCTGATATCTGTAGGTGTATAGGCTGAAATTTCTCTCTATTTCGCCGGAATAAGGATACTTGATTTTTGGCATCTGAGATCAGACATCTTATATCCTGTGAAGAAAAATGAATTCTTGAATGCGGACTCAGTTCCAGTGAATTATAACAAACGGATATCGATAATATTTATTATGCATCTCATCTCATTCCATCTTCTGACAAACGCTAAAATGAAAACGTATTTGAAATGCAGATCAGAGACCGGTGCGTAATGGTAAAAACACTATTTTTTTTAGAAGACCCCAAAAAAATTGATTGGGTCATTCAGGATAGTGTGAAAAGCACAGGGCAATCAGTCTTTATTTCACTCTCTGCGACTGCATCATATGCGTATGAAAGGTACCAGATCCCTTATAAATCGATCCGGGACTTCGGTGGCGGGGAGGAACGATACCAGCAGGGTTTGGAAAATTTTCAAAGATTTGATCGGATAGTGACAATTCTTGATAAGGAACTAACTCTTCATCATAACAATCTTACACTGACACCGGCTCGTTATTCAATATATAATCTCAAAATTCTTTTTGATACACTTTGGAATGCAATTCAAATTTTAAAACAGATTATTGATATAGAACAGCCGGATTTTATTCGTCTTTATGCAATACCCCGGGTAAGATCCGTGAATAAGGTCTGTGTATTCTCAAACAACGAATCGATATATACCGAAGTTTTGAACATGTCTGGATGGAATGTTCAGATCGAAATAATTCAGGAAACAGAACCTGACCGTATTGATCAAGGGATTACAGGAAGAAGTTACACACGTTTTTCCCGTTTAATGGACTGGATCAAAGAACAGGATCTTTTGTTTAATCTGGGGCTGATCAGTAAACGAGAAGGTATCGGATTGGCAACGCTGGCGTTATATTATCATATTATCGTCATGCGCCGGAACCCCGTCCTTATTTATAATAGCGGATACAATTGGGATGATTCCCTGATTGAACTCTTCCGCGAAGGGATGGTTCCGGTATACCGGATAAGGGATGAGTTCTTAACCAATGATATTACAGATGACACGGCATCCTGCGAGGAGGTTCGTAATATATGCGGCGTTCATCCCGGAATGAGGGAATTTGATACTATCCTCGGCATCGATGTATCCACATTCTTTTTTGAAAGGCTTTCGGAAATTGTCGGACGTGCTCTTCAGGAATCAGTAGTTGCATATACCTATGCCCGCAAAAAAATCCGACGGAAAAACATTCAATGCCTCCTCCTCGCAGCGTGTGATACAACTATGGGTCATGCTATTGTCCAGGCAGCACATGATACAGAAATTCCCGTTGTCTCATGGCAGCACGGAGGTGCAGGATATAGTTATCATCCGCTGATGTCATTTATTGAATTTGTCAATTCTGACTGGCATTTTGTTTTTGGGGAAGGCGTTGCCACGAGTTACCTGTCCACCTCAAAGTGTATCGGTCTTAAGAAAATCCCCCGTTTTGTCCCCGTGGGATCGAGTTCTCTTGACATCTTTGATAGAAATAAACGAAAAACCGCGATTAAACCGGATAACGGACCGGTTGTTTATATTACTACTGCGTACCTGCGGAATATCTACATGAATTCCGGGAAAGATGACCTTGGCGTGTTTGACGAACATCTTTGGGATATACAACAGCATATCCTCAATCTTGCGAAGAATAACCCTGATAAAGAGTTTATCATAAAATTGCATCCCACTCATATCGATAAAGAACCCCTCAATGGGTTTGTGATTGATCATAACATACGCAATGTGAAACTTATCACCTCAGAAATGACCATACGGGAATTAACGGATATTGCCGGAATAATGATATTTGACCTTATTTCAACGGGAATCCTACAGGTACTTACCTCAGAACTCCCAGTTTTCGTTTATCCGGGCCTGTATAAAGTCGATCCTGATCCTCTGATGCAATTGATGAAACGTGCTTACGTGAGTTATGACAAGAATCGGTTTGTCGCCATGATCCAACAATTCATTGACGTTCATTCGGTAGATTCCTTCGATAGCGTAGATGTAAAAAATACCGATTTTCTGATAAGATACGGAACTGATCCTGTCCATCATAATAGTGCTGTTGAAGCAGTAACGGCCTTGAAAAAAATCCTGCTTCAGGAATACCCGTTTCCTCGTGAATAGTTTTATCCTGAAGAATACCCTTCGATACTGTTTTAAATACAAAATCAGGTGTCAATGTAGGGCCCTTCTAAAAGAATGATTATTTTCATTAATCTCATAGTATAATTTCGAGTTAAACTACTTTTTAACAAAACTGTAAAAGCCTCAGCCGTGATTTGAACACGGGACCTGCTGATTACAAGTCAGCCGCTCTGCCAACTAAGCCACTGAGGCGCCATAGTATTTTGACGTTGGATGGTAAAAAAGATGGTGTCTGGCCCGGTAGTTTTCCCGCCATTACCCCGCAGGAAAGATCTCGATCAGCCTGATCCGGAAACATATCCAAATATCTTATACCCCCCGGCACAGACGTAGTAGTACAGATGGCCCAGCTGACCGTGGATATTGGCGGAAGCCCCGGCATCAACTGCCGCGGATACTGCGAATACTGCTATTTCAAAAAAGTCAAGGGTGAAACACAACTCGGGTGCCGGTACTGCCTGCCGTTCAAGAAAGGCTGCGACTACTGCACCCGTGGCGTAAAAGAGGAGTACTCCGGGTTCAAGGACCTCCGGAGCATCGCAGACGAGACCCTCGCGAACCTCCAGTCAAAGCAGGGCGAGATCGAACGGATTACAATAAGTGGTGGCGGTGATCCGAGCTGTTACCCGCAGTTTAAGGATCTCATCGAACTGCTCGGCAGCACGGAAGCCCCGCTCCACATCGGGTACACGAGTGGGAAGGGTTGGGACGACCCGGCTATTGCCGATCTCCTGATTGAGAACGGGCTCACCGAGATTTCATTTACGGTCTTTGCCACGGACCCGAGACTCCGGAAGAAGTATATGCACGACCCGACACCGGAAGCCTCCCTTGCGATCCTTGAACGGCTCTGCGGTGCGGTTGATGTGTATGCGGCAACGGTTGTCCTCCCGGGTGTGAATGACGGGAAAGTACTGGAGGAGACCTGCCGGTGGCTCCAGGACCGGGGGGCAAAGGGCCTGATCCTGATGCGGTTTGCCAATGCCATGGAGCAGGGGCTCATCCTCGGCAACGGGCCGGTCATGGGGAAGCAGAAAGTCCAGAGCGTGGAATCGTTCCGTGACATGATCACGGACCTCCGGAAAAAATTCACAATGAAAATATCCGGTACGCCACTCTGGGACCCGGAGATCGGTTCGCCGTTTGCGATCCGTTATGAGCCAGGCCTACTCGCAAAACTCCCCCGGGTCACGAAACGGGCGAGCGTGGTCAGCGGGAGCATCGCCACGCCATTCATCGATACAATCCTTTCCGCATGCGGGTCAGAGGTCCCGGTCATTCCGGTCAAGAAAGAGATTGCCTGCCTGATCACCGCAGATGACCTCCGCGGGCTCGACCTCGCGGCTCTTGAAACCGCGGTGATCATCCCCGGCCGTGCGTTCGTGCATGATGCCGAGGCAGAAGAGATCCTCTCACGTGACGGGGTTGAGCGGTTGGTAATACGGGGGCCTGACATGCTGACTGCCGATGCCGAGACCAGTATGGGGATGACCCGCGACCAGGTGCTGGAGATGGAGATGGAAGGGTTTGCCGAATTGATCCAGATGATCAACCGGTTTGGGAAATGATCCGGTAAGTCCTCACGGTACCGGGAAAAACAGTATGCTGCGAGAGGGTTACGATCCCCCGATCTCCAGATCTCTCGAAGCGTGAACGCGGAATTGGTGTTCAACAACCCTATGAGTCTGGCGCCCTAACCAGCTAGGCCACCGCAGCACAAAAGTGCATAATAAAAACGCCGTAAAAACTATTAAAGGTTCTGACACGACAAAGCTGCGTCATTCCTTCTTTTGCTGGAGGTACATGTTGACCGCTGCTGTGATCGCGGCTACTTTCTTTCCCTGGTCGAACGACCCTGCAAGGGTCTGCATACGGGTCTCCTCGTCCCGCTTGTATCGCTCGAGCGTACTTAAGATATGCTCCTCCTGCAGGAAGTGCGTGTGGGTGTTTCCCTCGATGAACTGCTGGTTGTTCATGATCGCATAATGAAGGGGGAGCGTGGTCCTGATGCCGAGGACGATATACTCCGAGATAGCTCTCCGCATCCTCATGATCGCATCGGTACGGGTGCTGTCCCAGGCACAGAGCTTTGCGATCATCGAGTCGTAATTGGGGGGGATCGTGTATCCCATATGAATCCCGGAATCGACCCGGATCCCGGGTCCGCCCGGTGACCGGTAGCGCACTATCTTCCCGGGATCGGCAGCGAAATTGTTGAGGGGGTCTTCGGCATTGATCCGGCATTCGATCGCATGCCCGCGGATCGAGAGATCCTTCTGCTCGAACGGGAGTGATTCACCGGCTGCTATCGCAATCTGTTGTTTGACGAGATCGACACCCGTAATGATTTCTGTGATAGTATGCTCGACCTGGAGACGGGTGTTCATCTCCATGAAGTAATAATTCCCTTCGCTGTACAGGAACTCGACCGACCCGGCATTGGTATAATCCGATGCTTCAACGACTTTGAGTGCCGATTGTGACATCCGCTCCCGCAGCTCGTTGGTCATGATCGGGGAGGGGGCCTCCTCGATCAGTTTCTGGTGCCGGCGCTGGATGGAGCACTCGCGGTCATACAGGTGGACCGCGTTCTTGTGCTCATCGGCCAGCACCTGGAACTCGATATGCCGCGGTTTGATGAGATACTTCTCGATGAAGACCGTCGCATCCCCAAATGCAGATTTTGCGATACGCTGGCTTGCCGTAACGGCTTCTTCGAGGGACTGCTCATTGTCCACGATCTGCATCCCGATGCCGCCGCCTCCCGCGCTGGCCTTGACAATGACCGGGTACCCGATCTTCGCGGCAACTTTTTTTGCCGCATCGATGTCCTTGATGCCGCTGTCAGTACCGGGGAGCACCGGAACCCCGGCGTCCTTCATCATCTGCTTGCTGCCAATCTTGGACCCCATCGCCTTGATGGTCTTCCATTGCGGGCCGACAAACGTGACGCTCTCGTCCTGGCAGAGCTTGGCAAACCGGTAGTTCTCTGCAAGGAACCCGTACCCGGGATGGATCGCCTCGGCACCGGACTTCTTGGCAATATCGATGATCCGCTCCATGTTGAGGTAACTCTTGGAGGGGTGAGCCTCGCCCACATGAAATGCCTCGTCCGCGTACTTGACGTGGAGGGCATTCCTGTCCGCATCGGAATAGATCGCTACGGTCTCAATGTCAAGCTCGCGGCATGCCCGCATTACCCGGATCGCGATCTCGCCGCGGTTGGCGATTAAGAGTTTCTCAAAAAATTTCATTGCACCACCAGCAGGACATCGCCGTTCTGGACGACATCGCCGGTATCGACAAAGATCTCGGTGACTTTGCCGTCAGCCGGGCTGTGGATCGGGTTCTCCATCTTCATTGCTTCGAGGACAACGAGGGTATCGCCTTTCTTGACCGCCGCTCCCCGGCCGCCCAGCACCTGCAGGACCATGCCCTGCATGTTGCTCTTGATACCGCCGGCATATTCTCCCCGTGGGATCTTCTGGGGAGCAACGCTGGTGACCTCGACCTTGCTCCCGCCAACGGATACGATCTTGACCGAGAAGACCTCCCCATCCACTTCGACTTCCATCTGGCTGGGGATGTCACTGGCAGGTTTTTGGGTCGGCTGTTTTTTCGGGATCTCTTCAATCGTCCGTTCTCCCTTGAGGAACGAGGGGGCAATGGCCGGGTAGAGGATGTATGTCAGAACATCTTCCTCTTTTTTGACCAGTCCCGCTTTCATTGCCTCGGCTTTCATGCTCTCATATGCCGGTTCAAGCAGGTCGGCAGGCCGGGAGGTAATCACGTTTTCATCACCGATAATGAGCTTGCGGATCTCGTCGCTCACCGGCCCGGGGGATTTGCCATAGAGACCGCGCACATAGTCCTTGACCTCCTTGGTCACGTTCCGGTACCGCTGGCCGTTGACAAGGACGTTCAGCACGGCCTGTGTGCCGACAATCTGGCTCGTGGGCGTGACGAGCGGGGGATAGCCGAGGTCCTTCCGGACCCGGGGGATCTCTGCGAGCACCTCGTCCCAGCGGTCGAGCGCGTCCTGTTCCTGCAGTTGCGAAACGATATTCGAGATCATTCCGCCGGGGAGCTGGTAAATGAGGACATCGCTGTCCACGCGTTCCGATATCGGGTTAAAGAGTCCGCCGTATTTATCCCGGATCTGCAGGCACCGGTTACGGACGGCCCTGAGCTTGATCAGGTCGATACCCGTATCGCGGGGCGTGCCGATCAGGGATGCGACAACGCTCTCGGTCGGTGGCTGGGAGGTACCCATGGCAATGGGTGACATCGCGGTATCGAGGATGTCGACACCAGCCTCGATCGCTGCCTGGTAACTCATGGGCGCGATCCCGCTCGTGCAGTGGCTGTGGAGACAGACTTTCACATCAACGGCTTTCTTGATGCCGGTGATCAATTCACGGGCCTCTGCGGGCATGATGAGGCCGGCCATGTCCTTGATGCAGATCGAATCGCAGTCAAGGGCATACAGGTCCTTTGCCATGTTGATGAATGACTTCGTGCTGTGGACCGGGCTTGTGGTATAGGATATCGTGCCCTGCAGGTGAGCCCCCGTCTTCTTGACCCGCTCCATCGAGCGCTTCATGTTACGGATATCGTTCAGCGCATCGAAGATACGGAATATATCCACTCCGTTCTTATGGGCAGCGTCGACAAACTTATCGACGACGTCATCGGGATAATGACGGTACCCGACAAGGTTCTGTCCCCGAAGGAGCATCTGTATGGGAGTGTGTTTGAGTTCAGCCTTGAGAGCTGTCAGACGGTCCCACGGGTCATCGTTTAAAAACCGTATACCGGTATCGAACGTTGCACCGCCCCATGCCTCAACAGAAAAAAAACCACAGTGATCGATCTCCTGTGCAAGAGGAAGCATGTCCTCAGTCCTGAGCCGTGTGGCAATCAGCGACTGGTGGGCGTCACGAAGGGTAGTATCGGTTATCAGGACTTTTTTTGTGGACGCAGCGTGCATGAAGGGAACCTCTGCCGGGCAGCAGGATGTAGATATTCAGCCTCTCAAAACTTCATCGGTAAAGTATAAAAAATTCACTAACGGGAATAAGAGCGAGGATGAGCACGCATAGCGCTGCAAGTGTGGAAAGGATGTCCATTCTTGGTGTAATGAACTCCGGGCAGAGCGATCCCCCGTCGTGATAGCCCCGCACCGCCATGAGTTCTGCGGTGCTTTCGGCCCGGGAGAGCGCACCGTTCACGAGAACAAAACCGGCTGGCACCAGCGTCTTCCACCCGGGATGTATCCCCTTGAGTGTTTCTGCAATGCAGATCTGGTGGAAGTCCCGGACCAGAAGGTGCAGGGTCTGCATACTCATATCGGCGATCATGCCGAGTTCGAATCCTGCGCGTTCTCCCAGCAGCCATACGCCAAACCGGAGGAATTCACCGCTCTTCTGTTCCGTGTATAGCCAGAATCCGATGAGGATGATGACCATCATACGGATAAAATAGGATGCCCCGTCGCCTCCTGTCAGTGCGAGTACGATACTAAAAAAAGCAACCATCGCCACAATGGGGAGCATCATGCGGACTTGTTTTACCTGTGTAAACCTGCCCGCAAAGACCAGCCACCAGAGAAATGCTGCAACCGCTCCCGGGATACTGATAAATGCCGATATGCAGAGGAGGACTGCCGCAGCGGTCCGCAGTCTTACGTCCTGCATGCCGCCTCCAGGAGATCCGATGGAGTGATGTTTTCCGGGACTTTCCCCCGGGCTATGAGTTTTTTAATAATGTCAGGTGCATGTTCCCATGCCTCAAGTGCCCCGGGAACGGACCCCCTGTTGTGAAGTGAACCGCGGGCGATCTCCCAGATATAATCAACCCGCGGGAACTGCATCTGCTCATGCGTAAAGATCACCGTTATTCCTGTTGTGCGGCGGGAGATTGCGCTGCACACGCGTTCCTTCTCACGGCAGTCAAGGGAGCTGAAGGGTTCATCAAGTACCAACAGATCATAATCCCGGGCCAGGACGCAGGCAAGGTGAAGGCGCTTCAGCTCGCCCCTGCTCAGTTTCAGCGGGGACAGATCCTGCCTGTCACGGAGGTTCGCAGCAGTCAGTACTCCCGTTGGATCGATACCCCACGAGATGCATTCGTCCCTGATCGTCGCCCCTGTGACATGATACTCCGGGAACTGGAACGAGACCATCAGTGAGGATATCCCTTCGCGGCAAACCGTGCCGGAGGACGGGGGTAACAGTCCCGCGAGCAACAGCGCGAGGGTGGTCTTGCCGCTGCCGGTATCACCGCTGACCAGGTGGATGCCTTCCGTGAATATGCCTTGGGCGGAGAGTGACCACCCCTCCCGGGACATGCATACGTCATCCAGTTCAACTCTCATGTCCCGCACCTCAGCGAAAGCGGGTAAAAAGCACTACCGGAAAGCGAGGAAAAGACCTCCGGAGGCGATCCATGGTGTATGGCCCTGCCGTTTTCAAGATAGACAATCCGGTCGCCCAGTGCAGCGGTCTCCATCTGCTGGGTGCACCGGATCACGTACGGTATCCTGCCCGACCTCAGGATGTCGTCGATCGCACGGGCCCTGCCGGCATCGAGATGGGAGTCGTATTCATCAAGCACGAGCACATGAGGGGAATGGACAAGGGCCGCAGCAAGGGCAACAAGGATCTTCTCACCCCCCGAGAGATCGCGAACCGCCCTGTCCCTGAGGTGAATGATCCCCATCACCCCAAGCTGATGGTCGACCCGGCTTGAGATCATCTCGCAGGAAACCCGCCGGAACCGTAGCGGGGATGCAACCTCGTCCGCAACCGTCTCGAACAGGATATTGCGGTCCGGGAACTCATTGACCCAGCCGGTCTCCGTCTCCCGCGGCGAGTGGCCGTCAACAAGCACCGTCCCGGCAGATGGTTCGGCGATCCCGGCACAGCATTTGAGGAGTGTGGTCTTGCCGCTGCCGTTCGGGCCGATCACTGAAGTGATCCCGGGCTGGATGTCCAGCGAAGGAATATCGAGCACCTGGTGCCGGAGGCTGCGCAGCGAGATCATGGAAGTTGCCGGGCTATCGCGTATGCTGCAACACACTTGAGGGTACCACCAATGACAAAGGGCAGGACACCGACAGAAAATGCCGGAAGTAATCCCATGCCGAGTGAATACATCAGCCACGCCATGCCAAAGAGGAGGGTGATGACCGTCCCGCACGCAAGCCCGGCGATATGCACATACCGGGATTCTCTCTCATATGCCAGACCGACAACCAGCGCAGTGAAGATAAACCCGATGAGGTATCCCCCGGTCGGGCCGAGGAGCACGCCCGGCCCGGCCATGCCGTTGTGAAATACCGGGAGTCCTATTGATCCCAATAGGACGTACGCGGCAACCGGGATCACCGCCTTTCGTTTCATCACGGCACCGGCAAGCAGCACGAAGAGTGTCTGGAGGGTGAACGGCACCGGGATGCAGGGAATGGAGATCCAGCTGCCGAGCGCGATGAGCCCGATAAAGGCAGCGGAATAAGTAATGAGCCGTGATCGCTCCAGGTCACCAAACATCGTCAACCATTAAAAAAATGATGGTTGACGATAAAAAGTACTCTTTTCACTGGTGATAACAGTCGCCGGCAATGACGCGTTCGAGCTTGCCATTGGGCTTTCTGATGATCAGCGCGCCGTACTCGTCAATGTCTACCGCTTCACCTTCAAAGCTGTTCTTGAGCGTCCGGATCTGGACCCGGTTGTCCAGCGTGCAGGAGATGCTCTTCCATTCCTGGATGATCGCGTCATATTCGCCGCTCTCGATCAAAAGGTAATGGTTCTCAAATTCTTTCAAGATGCGGGCAAGGAATGCGGGACGGTCAACCTTGTGACCCACCTCGGCACAGATGGAGGTGATCTGGTTCTGGAGTTCCGGTGAAAAATTGGTGATAGGTACATTCACATCAATACCAATGGAGAGGAGGCAGTGGTGGACCACATCGGAATCTGCCGAAAGTTCGAGCAGGAGACCGGCTACTTTCTTGTTGCCGATGAAAATATCATTGGGCCACTTGATCAGGGCACCGAGATTGAACTCTTTCCTGATCGCCCGTGCGACCGCAATCGATCCGGCCATCGTGATCATGAAAATATGGTCGATGGGGACATGGGGTTTGAGGACAATGGTCAGCCAGATCCCGCCGCTGGGTGAGATCCAGGCCCGTCCCATCCTGCCGACACCTCCGGTCTGCTCCTCGGCGATGATGACCATGCCATGCATCTTCTCGACATCGCCTTCGGAACAGAGCTGCTTTCCTACCCAGATCGTCGAAGGGGTGTTTTCCAGATAGCGTATCTTCTTGCCGATAAACCGGGTCTGGAGTTTCTTGTGGATTTCATAGGGGAGCAGTTTAGCGCTCGATTCGGCAAGCTGGTATCCGGCTTTCTGGGATGAGGTAATCTCGTATCCCATCATGCGGAGTTCGTTGATATGTTTCCAGACTGCCGACCGGGTGACACCCAGCTCATTGCTGATTGTCTCCCCGGAGAGGGGGCCATCGGCACGTTCGAGGATCTCAAGTACTTTAAACGCGGATTCCGGCATCGCATTACCTCCGGGAACTGATCTGTTCTGAATCGAGAGGGCAGGGGTCCTTGCCGCACACCTGTTTGAGGATCGCAGACTGGTGCTCCATGAGCGTGGCGAGATCGAATATGCCCGTGATATCGACAATGCCGATCGCCCCGATCGCGTTCCCGTCTTTATCCCGGATGGGGGTGACGGTGACCGGCACTCCCTTGTAGGCCCCGGTCGCCGGGGTTATCCTGATCGTGGTGTTCTTTTCGATAGCATCGAGAAGGATTGGGCCGGTATACTTGCGATCAACTACCCTGCCATCCTCGACCCGGATGCCGTCCCGGTCAACGGACTTCGCAGTAACGGGAAGCCGGTGTACCAGTTCATGGACGGCAAGGACAATGGGTTCGAGCTCGTCTGATTCGGCACTGCAGGACAAAATATAGCGGTGCATATAGAATGCCTCAATACTCTGGTCATTCTTTATCCAGATGAAGGTTGCGTATCAGGCAGGGCCTTTTCAAACACGAAAAATCATGAAAGCTGATGCTTCATCATAAGGAGAGAAAAGTGATCAAAAGGTCGCATGAGTTCCATTACAGCAAAATTTTTTAATGAAACTGCGTGACGGGAATTCATGGACACTGGTCACGATGATCGTTCCCTTTCCGTATGTGTGCTCGATGATGACATCTGCTGATCCATCCGCCCCGATACCCCGGCCCTCATGGACCGGGAATGTCCCATCGCATTCGATATTCCCCGGATCATATTCATCGGCAATGGTTGTACCAACAGACTCCCCGGAAAATGCGAGGCATCTGGGATGACAGTCGTGCCGGTAGGTCACCGTGAACGGCAGCCAGTCGTAGGCATCTGCCCTGTCGTCCGCGGCCCCGAAGACGAGGAGGTTCCCCCCGGCTTCCACGAACCTCCTGATCCGCGATGAGGATGCCCGGAGTGCCGGGAGGAGGTTCGAATACCGGGGGTTTCCAAAGCCGGTGGGGATGATTAGGCAATTGAACGAACCCCGGAAGAACGGGGCTGCGAGCATCTGGGGCGTGACAATCTCGCAGACGATCCCGCAGTCCTCTATCAGCCGGCTGAAGTGCTGCGGGGAGTCCCAGACAAATCCTGCCCGGCAACTCATCCCTTGATCACCCCGACCGGTGTGAGCCGGGCCACGAGCCGCGAGATGCCGACGTCGTGGACAACCTGCACCACTTCATCGCTGGGCTTGTACACGTCCGGTGCCTCATCCGCGATCGCGTTCTCGTGGGGAGCCCGGACAATGATCCCTTCCTTTAACAGGTTCTCTGTGACCTCCTTTCCGCTCATCCGCTTCTTGGCCTGCGACCGGCTCATGATCCGGCCTGCCCCGTGGCAGGTGCTGCCAAACGTCCGCTCCATCGCCGTCTTCGTCCCGCGAAGGATATAGGACGAGGTTCCCATGCTGCCGGGAATGATTACCGGCTGGCCGATGGAAGACAGTTCGTGGGGAATATCCGCTGAGCCCGGCCCGAATGCCCGGGTGGCACCCTTGCGGTGGACACAGACCTTCATGGACTTCCCGTCAACAACATGGTCTTCGAATTTCGCTACATTATGGGCAACGTCATAAACGAGGGGCATGTCCTCGTAATCGATCCTAAACATCCTGGAGAGGACCTGTCGTGTGGTGTGCGTGATCATCTGCCGGTTGGCCCAGGCATAATTTGCTGCCGCGGCCATTGCACTAAAATACTCCCTGCCTTCCGGTGACGTGAGCGGTGCGCAGGCAAGCTGACGGTCAGGAAGTTTGATCTGGTACTTTTTTGTTGCCGCTTCCAGGAGTTTCAAGTGATCCGTGCATACCTGGTGCCCGAGCCCCCGCGAACCGCAGTGGATCATGCAGCAGACCTGGCCTTCCCGGATCCCGAACGCCTCAGCGGCAACCGGATCGAAGATCTCGCGGACGACCTGTACTTCAAGGAAATGGTTGCCGGACCCCAGCGTGCCCCCCTGAGGTACACCGCGCTGCCGTGCCTTCACCGATACGGAACGGGTATCGGCCCCCTTCATGCAACCGCTCTCTTCGCACCGGACGAGATCTCGGGGAACGCCATACCCGTTCTCCACGGCCCAGCGTGCTCCCGTTGTCATCATCGCATCGAGCGATTTGGGCGAGAGTTTTAAGGAACTTTTTGCCCCGACTCCGGTAGGAACTGCATGGAAGAGCTGGTCAACCAGGTCCCGCCTGCCGCTGACATCCTTAAATGAGAGCGGGGTTGTCATCAGCCGGACACCGCAGTTGATGTCAAACCCCACGCCCCCGGGCGAGATGACCCCGTCTTCGAGCGAGAACGCGGCAACGCCCCCGATCGGAAACCCGTATCCCCAGTGAATATCCGGCATAGCGAGGGCATTTTTTATAATGCCCGGCATGGTTGCGACATTTGCGAGCTGCTGCAGTGCCCCGGGCTCAAGGCTCTGTCCCAGGGACTCCGAAAGAAAAAACCGTCCCGGGACCCGCATGCCGGGAATAAATCCCTCCGGCACCTCCCACTCGTTGGTATCGATCCGTTTTACGCCTTCAATCATCTGCTCACCTGCCGGGGTTCTTCATACATCAAATATGATGTCCAGCATATATCCGTTCGTATCGCGGGTAACGGACATGCCGGAATAGGAGATCCCTTTCACTTCACTGCCACCGGCATGCCGTGACGGATCAAATGGTTCCCCGTCAAGCACCGCGTGCAGTTTACCCCCGGCGATCCGGATCTCTGCCCGGGAAAAGACCAGCCTGTCAACTTCGGAGATAAAAAGTATTTCTGAAAGGAAGTCGGCAAGAAGTGCCTCGTTGTCGGAAGATTCAACATCGATCTCTTTTGAGGTCCCGCCCCTGCGGTCTTTCCCGTACATCACCTGCATCAGCGCATCGAATGCATCGGAAAACAGGGCTTCAAGGGTTTGGGCGCGTGCCCGGATCTTTACATCTGCCGTATGGGGCAGCTCGGTAAAACTCATTCGCGGTCGTACCCGTTCGGCTCGTTCTCATCAAAAAACGGGATCATATCCATCTGGAGCGAATGGAGAAACCGGGCCTGGTGAATGGAAATGTAAACGGTGTGGTTACCTGCTTTCATAAGAAGATCGGTTTTTTTCGGGGGCTTGATCCGGATGGGTAACAATATCGGACCGCCACAGGAAGTGCAGACCCGGAAATCGCAGTCCCGTTTATTGATATAATCGATAACTTCCGGGTAAATGGTGACATCGCTTACATCTGCGCTGCCATGAGGATGAGTGTGCATGATGCTACTATCATAGGAACGATGGAGTAAAAACCGTTATGGATCGGAATCCGGGACGCCTGATTTTTCAGGCAGTCCCGACAATCGCGGTCACAATGTCGACATACTTTTCCTTGAGTTCGTAACTGTTCACGCCATCGGAACCCCGCGTTGAGCGGAGGATACCGATGCGGGAAGCAATGATACCAACCATCGAGGCAATCGCGTGAAAAGTAACGGTGAACTGTTTCTGCAGTTTTGCCACCAGTTCGGCGATTGTGATCGATTTCTTCTTTACAAAGAGCCTGAGAACTTCGCGCCGGATACCAGTCTTGTCGCGGGACAGGTATGACCGTAACCGGCCCTCAATGACTCTTTTGATCTCTGAAGGAGATCTCATAATTGTAGTCTCAAATGTCACTGTATATATAATTTTTGATTTTGTGCGATTTAAAATCCCCAATCGCTGATTCGGGCATTTAAAGAAGGAACAAAAATTTTCTGCGCAATCCGGAAACCAGCCTTCCGCGCATGCCCGTTCACGGCGGTACCTGTCAGCCGGCACAGGCATACGTGTCTGATAACTATTTATTCGTACATTACAGATGAATACGATATGGGATTATTCAATTATAATATCGAGAAATACTCGCCACAACAGTTGGTAGTAATCCCGCTCGTGCTTCTTGTACTATCCCTGGCAGTTGTCGCCTTCTTCATGGCGACAACGGGGATGCCGGTCACCCCCGGCCTTGATTTTTCGGGAGGCACTGCGGTAACCATCCGGACAACCGACAGCCATGATCAGCTGCGTGCTGTGTTTGCTGACTACCCGCTTGTGGAGATCAGCGACATGAACGATGCAAAATTCATAAAATTCGGCACCATGGATGATGCCACATCACGGTCACTGTCAGCACTGGTCAGCGAGAAGTATTCGGATGCAAGCATCAACCAGATCAGCGAAACATTCGGGAAATCCCTGCAGTACCAGGCCTTCATTGCCCTGATCTTTTCCTTCATCGGCATGGCAATCGTGGTCTTCCTCTCGTTTCGGACATTTGTCCCGTCCGTTGCAGTTGTTCTGTCAGCATTTGCCGACATGGTGATGACCGCTGCAGCGATGAACCTTGGAGGTATCACCCTGACGCTCGGGACAACCGCAGCACTCCTTATGCTCATCGGTTATTCCGTGGACAGCGATATCCTGCTCACCAACCGTGTACTGAAACGGCAGGGAAAGCTGAACGACAAGCTTACCGGCGCGTTCCATACCGGTATCATCATGACCTCGACCACCTTTGCCGCGATTTCGGTACTGTTCGTTGTCTCCTGGATCGGATCGATCCAGATCCTCATGGAAATTTCTGCCGTGCTCCTCATCGGTCTCGTCTTTGATGTCCTCAACACTTGGCTGACCAATGTCGGGATCCTCAAATGGTACGTCCTGAAGGGAGGTGGGAAATGAACGCAAAGGAGATAAAAACCATCGTCTCTGACTGGAGAGTTGCCATCCTGATCATCCTCATCATCGGGTCCCTTATTGCCATATACCCCCACTACGATGAGAACGGCAACCTTGCCTCCAACCTGCAGTACGGCCTTGACCTCCAGCAGGGCGCATGGATCCAGCTGGAACTCCGCGCCGAAGTGGTTGGCTTTACCACAGACCGTCCTCTCAACGACTTTGTCGGCAACCTCTCCAAGAGCCTGGATGCCGATATTGAGTTGATCGATGCCAACCACATTGAGATCCGGAAATATTTCACCAAGGAAGAACTTGAGGCAAAGTTCAGTGAACAGGGTGGCACGCTCACCAGTTACCAGCAGGGTGTGTCCAAGGACTCCGCTGCCCATATCAAGACCATCCTTGAAAACAAGATCAACTCGATGGGCACCAAGGACGCGAAGGTCAACACGCTCGCAGGCCTGAACAATGTTGTCCGGTATGTCCGGATTGAGCTTGCCGGCGTTAACATGAACGAAGCCCAGCAGATTGTTGGGAAACAGGGCAAGTTCGAGATCCGTGTGCAGACAACCGGCAACCAGTCGGAGCACGTGGTCTTCGGCGATAAGATCTCCAGTGTCCAGGTACCGGAAAAAGATCTCCAGTCCGGGTCATGGGGTGTTCAGTTCACCCTGAACGAGGCCGGGGCGGCCGAATTCCAGAATGCCGCGATCAAGACCGGTGCAACTGACGACCCCGACAACCACGAGCTGATGATGATCCTCGATAACGTGACCGTCTACTCAGCGCCCCTGAACGATCGTCTCGCCACGTCGCTCAAGACCGAACAGGTCCGGCAGATGATTGCATCGACCGGTACCGGGACGAGCGGGGCAACTGCGGCAACAAACCTCGAGATCCACTTAAGGGCCGGGGCATTGCCGGTTGATGTCAGTATCGCAGGATCCGGTTCAACATCCGCACCCCTCGGGGAGCGGTACAAGGCAATGGTCCTCCTTGCCGGTGTGCTTGCACTTCTCATGGTCGGATGTGTCATTTACTACCGCTACCGGGAGTCAAGTATTGTCCTGCCGATGGTACTGATCAATGCCTCGGAAGTGCTCATCCTGCTCGGGTTCATCGCAGCGATCAAGTTCCAGCTGGACCTGCCGACCATTGCGGGTCTGATTGCAGTCCTCGGAACAGGTATCGACCAGCTCGTGATCATCACGGATGAGATCCTGCACGAGGGAAAGGTCCCGTCCCCGAACCTCTATCTCAAGCGGCTCGCCCGGGCTCTCGCCATTATCGTTGCAGCAGCTGCAACCGTGGTCATTGCGATGGTCCCGCTGGTCTTAATGGACCTCTCGACCCTCAAGGGTTTTGCCATCATCACGATCCTCGGTGTGCTGGTCGGCGTAATCATCACCCGTCCGGCATATGGCAGGATCATCATGGCGATCCTCTCCAAGTAACAATACCATAGATTTATCTTTTTTTCTTCCACAACTCTTCCGGGTACGTTCGAATGAGCAAACCGGTATTGTTTGATTTTTTTGCCACTTGGTGCGGTCCGTGCAAGCTGCAGACCCCCATATTAGAGGAACTGGCAAAAAAGATGGGCGACTCCGTTGAGATACGGAAGATCGACGTGGACCAGCATATGGATCTCGCCGAAAAGTACGGCATCCGCGTCGTGCCGACCCTGATTATTGAAAAAGACGGAAAGACTGTCCAGTCCCTTGAAGGCGTCACGGATGCGGCCACGCTTGAAACGATCTTAAAACCGCTGGTGGGATAAGTGAAGATCGGCATCGTCGGAGGGACCGGGGATATCGGCGAGGGGATGGCGATGCGCCTCTCCGCATATTACGATGTGATCGTCGGCTCACGGGAGCAGGACAAGGCTGAAGCGACCTGCACGATGGGACGCATGGAAGTCACCAAACGCGGAAAGCCCTGCTCGCTCACGGGAGTTACCAACCAGGAGGCAATCGATGCAGCGGACGTGATCATCATTGCGATCCCGTTCAAACACGCGGCCTCGACCCTTGCAACCCTCCACGGTTTTGAGAATAAGATCGTGGTAAGCCCGGTCAACCCGATGGAGAAGACCGATCACTTTGTCTTTGTGCCTCCAAAAGAAGGGTCTGCGGCTCTTATGATCCGGAAGATCCTGCCAAAGGAAGCCCGGATCTGCTCGGCGTTCAACACGATTGCCGCAAACAAGTGGAAAGCCCTTGACGAGGAGCTTGATTACTCCGTCCCGGTCTGCAGCGATGATGCCGAGGCAAAGAGGATCGTCATGGAGATTGTGAACAGGGTCTCCCGGTTCAAAGCCTTTGATGCCGGCCCGCTTGCATCCTCCTGTATGGTGGAATCGTTAACCCCGCTCCTGCTCAATATCGCGCGATACAACAAGATGAGGGATGTCGGCATCAGATTCATTTAAAGTGCGGAAGATCATCCGGGCCCTGAAGAAAAAATACGGGAAGATCCCGTGGTGGCCCGGCGACTGCGACGAGGTGATGATCGGTGCGATCCTCACCCAGCAGACCCGGTGGGAGAACGTTGAGCGGGCACTTGACGAACTTCGCCGGCGTGATCTCTGTTCCCTGTCCGCGATCCGGATCGCGGATCCATCGGCAATTGAGGAGGCGATCCGGTGCACCGGTTTTTACCGGATCAAGGCCGGGAGGCTCAAAGCCCTTGCGGCATTTGTCGAGGAGACCTGCGGGGGCGTCCAACAGATGGAAAAAATTCCAACCCGGACGCTCAGGCAAGGCCTGCTGGGTGTCCATGGAATCGGTGAGGAGACCGCTGACAGCATTCTCTGTTACGGGTTCTCGCGCCCGAGTTTTGTGATTGATGCATACACAGACCGGATGGTACGGTGCGCCGGCGTGACCGAGCCGCGCAACCGGTTGAAAGACCTGTTCGAGAGCGTGCTGCCAAAAAATAATGAGGCCTGCCGCCAGACCCATGCACATATCGTGGAGTATGCAAAAGAGTTCTGTGGCAGGAAGAGGTGCGATGCATGTATACTCGTGAATTCGAACGAATAGGAAAACGGCTCTTTGCCGAGCATCTCGTGGGGGGCAACTTCGGCAACATGAGTGTCCGCGAAGGCAGCAAAGGTTTCCAGATCAAACAGACCGGTGATTATCTCGATACCGTAAGCGGCCTCGTCTTTGTCCCGTTTGAGGGGGCCGTCCCGAAGAATGCGTCCAGCGAATACCGCGTCCATCTCGCGGTGTACAAGAATTCCCCGCATGCGGCAATCGTCCACGCACACCCGCAGGCTGCGATTGCTGCCTCGCTGGTTGTTGATACCATAATTCCGGAAGACAGCGAAGGGAAGATGTTCTGCCCGGAGATCCCGGTTGTTGGTGGTGCACCGGGCTCGCAGGAGATTGCCGACAATGTTGCAGCAATACTATCGAAATCGAAGCTGGTGGTCGTGCGGGGCCATGGCACCTTTGCCGCGGGAAAAAATCTTGACGAGGCGTACCAGTTCACATCGCTTGCCGAGCATTCGTGCCGGGTGCTTGCACTGAAAAAGAATTTCCTGCCCGGATAATTTTTAAGAGATCCACTTTTTTCGGACCCGGCGCATCCACGCGACTAGGCCCCGCTGCAAATTTAAAAAAAATTACTTGGGTGGCCGTGGTGGCTGCTGGAGCTGGATCTCCCGGATAATTTCCCGGTGGAAGACGAGCAGCATGTCACTGATCATGCCGAACATGAAGATCTCGATACCCACGACGATCAGCAGCACGGTGAGGATCGTGAGCGGGATATGCTCGATGTGGCCTGCGGGATTGAACCATTCCAGCGTGACATAGATTCCGACGAGAAACCCGAGCAGGGTGGTGAAAATACCCATCATACCAAAATAGAACATCGGGTTGTTGACACGGGCAAGCCGGTAGATGGTGCTGACAATTTTAATTCCATCATGGAACGGGGATAACTTTGTTGCGGTCCCGGGCCTGCGTAAATACCTGATGGGGACAACCATGACCCGCTGGCCGTTCCGTACGGATTCAACAGAGATCTCGGTCTCGATCTCGAAGCCTTTCTCTCTTAAGTGCATCTGCTGGATTGCAAGCTTGGTGAAAGCCCTGTACCCGGAAAGGATATCGTGCAGGTCCCTGCTGTGGGCAATCTTGAAGAGCATGTTGAGCATGTGGTTGCCAAAGAGGTTCAGCCGGGAGAACGATCCCTCTTCGGCATTGACGAGCCGGTCACCGATTACCTGGTCGAACCCCAGGAACAGGGGAGTCAGCATCTTCTCAGCATCTTTTGCAGAATAGGTGCCATCCCCGTCAAGCATGAGGATGTACGGCTGCTCGATCACCTCAAATGCCTCGATGATCGCATTCCCTTTCCCTTTGCCGGACTGCGTCCGGACATTGGCACCGGCCTCGCGGGCGATCTTCACGCTGTTGTCCGTGCTCTTGCCGTCAACGACAAGGATGTGGTTATAGCCGAGGGCCTTGAACTCCCTGACTACCCCGCCGATTGTCGGCCCCTCGTTCAGCGTGGGGATTAAGATGCAGACCTCATCTTTGTTGAATTTCATTGGTATAGTATTTTTAATCGGTTGTCATAAGGTCTTCTATGCATCTGCCCAAAAAAGGGCTGCGCGCACTCGGCATTGCGGAGAGCTATACCGGCAGGACGCGCTCGACCCTTGCCGGGGTCGTGATGAGAAAGGACCTTCGCATCGATGGTTTCTCGTTTGCATCGGTCACGGTTGGCGGGATGGATGCAACGGATCGTATCATCCACATGATCCATGACCTGCAGCGCAGGGACATCAACGTCATCCTGCTCTCCGGCTGTGTGATTGCATGGTTCAATGTGATCGATCCTTCACGCATAGAGAAGGAGTCCGGCATTCCGGTCATCTGCGTCACGTACGAGGATTCCGATGGACTCAGTGAGGATATCCGCCACCATTTCCCGGATGATCCCGGCCGTATTGCCGCATACAATAAGCTGGGGGAACGCACTCCCGCCCGGCTGCACACCGGCCAGACAATCTTCATCCGTTCCTTTGGACTTTCTGACAATGACGCAGCACGTTTTTGCGATGATTTCACCCTTGACGGCAAGGTCCCCGAACCCCTGCGTGTGGCCCGGCTCTGTGCCCGGAACCTGCCGGAACTGCCTCACCCTCCGGGCAGACCATGACCCGGTGTGGAGGTTGCCCGGAAGGGTGATTTCATATCAATGCAGGAAAAAGTGGTAGATGTATTTATGTCCGGAATGTATGGAGTTAATTTACCATGACACAGGCTGTGAAACTCGCACGATGGGTTTGTCTTGAATGCCATTACATCTACGACCCGGCAAAAGGCGATCCGAAAAATGGCATCCCGCCCGGTACCGCATTCGAGGACATTCCCGATACCTGGCGCTGCCCGGAATGCAAGATCCTCAAAGCGAAGAAAGGCGTGTTCAGGCGCCTTGACGACTGAGATATAACTCCATCATTTTTTCCTGGTTACTCTCTTCTGCGTGAGGATAGGTATCGCGCGAAATGATCTTTTTTGTTGTCGCATCGTAGATCTCGATGGTAACGCTGTCTCCGGGTTGAATTGTCCGGTCATTATAATCAATTGCCAGACGTTCTCCCGAAGTCCAGACCGCATTGCCTTTCGCCCGGGAGCCTTCTGCCCCCTCGCCCTCAAGAACCTGCACGCCATGGTGGTGAGTGTCCGCAGCCTGTTCATAGGCATTCAGCGTTGGGACCTCTGCCGGAATTTTCTTTCCGTTGACATAGGTGATGGCATACAGGTTCCAGTTCTGGTACCCGGTCTTTGCAGTGTTTTTCAGGGTTACCCGGCTTTCAAAGGTCATCCGCTCGTATTGATCCGTATGCCGTATCTTGGTAATCTTGAAAATTGCGGGGACATCCGGTTCCTGCCAGAGGTGAGGCATCTGGGGAACCATGAGCAGCACGAGTGCTGCAAGAGCAATGGTGATCGCGAGCGTAAGAATAACGCCGATCACCACTGATGTTGCGCCATCCGGTATTTTCATCGATCGTGGAGACAATAAGAAAAAGTCAGCGTCAATTGATATAATATTTTTTAATTTATCCTGCAATCAAAATGTTAATAAATTTTATTTCCATCGCTATTTTGAATAGTAAATAATTATCCGGACCCGATTCGTTATTTTTCCCGGTTAACATAAATATCACATGCGCCAATCTCTGTGAGAATCATCATCCCTTCGCCGGGACAACTCCCCAGGTTCTATATGCCGGACGTTTCAGCTCGTGCCAGTATCCACCGGAAAAGTATGCAGGACTATTACGAAGGGCTCGCATCCGGGCGGGACGGCCGGCACGAGGATGCATTGACCTCTTTTTCCCGTGCACTGGCATCCGATCCCACCCTTGCCATTGCCTGGGTGGGCCGGGGGTTTGCGCTCGGGAAGCTGGGACGGTACGAAGAGGAGATCGAGTGTTGTGACAAGGCAATCCAGCTTGACCCGCGGTGTGCTGATGCATGGGTCAACAAGGGATTTGCCTGCGGCATGCTTGACCGTTTCGATGAGAAGATCGCGTGCTGTGAACAGGCATTGCAGATCGATCCGGAGAACGCAACGGCCTGGAACAACAAGGGTGTTGCCTTAGGGATGCTCAAAAAGTTTGAAGCGGAGATCCGCTGCTGCGACCGTGCCCTTGAGATCCGGCCGCGGTACCTTTCCGCATGGGTCAACAAGGGATTTGCCTGCGGAAAACTGAAACGGTTTGAGGACGAAGCCGCCTGTTATGACCGTGCCCTGAAAATTTATCCGTTTTACCAGTCCGCCCTGCTCAAGAAGGGCATTGCACAGATCAACCTGAAGAACTACGAAGAGGCCATCGAAACACTGGACCGCACCCTCGCCATTGAGCACAGGAATGCACGGGCCCTGTACCGGAAAGGCCTTGCCCTCTCCATGCTGGGACGGCATGCGGACGCGATCGGGTGTCTTGAACAGGCGCTGGAAATCGATCCGTCTATTGCTGACGCGTGGGTGGTGATGAGTAACTCCTGCTTCATGATCGGACGGCTGGAAGAGTCTGCACGTGCGTTCGACCAGGCCTACTACCTTGATGTAAAGGATGTCCGCACGGGCGTTGTCAAGGGGTTATCGTTACTGAAGAACGGTAAGTTTGACGACGCGCTCCGCAGTTTTTCGGATGTGTTCGGCATCCTGCTCAGGTAATTTCCGGGCCCCTCCGGGATCATGATACTCCGCCTTTTTATGCCTGTTTCACGTACAGAAAAGTATGGATGTCGAGGAGTATGCCCGCAGGGGACTCGCAGAAGGTACTGAAGAAAAAACCCTGCAGGAAAAGCTGGCTGATCACATTGTCCGGATGAAAAATGCCAGCCCCTCCTATGCATCAGCGTTCGCCCGCGCCGTTATTGAAGAAGTGAAGAACACTCAAGGGTTGTCCGGCGACTTTTTTACCTTTGAACCGGCCGGCGTCCGGATGGGCGAGTTCGGCGTGGGTTCCCGGGGAAAAGGGGATTTTTTTGCCCACCGCCAGATCGCCCGCATCATCGGGAAGACGTCTGCCTCCGTTGGTGTTGACGAGATGGACGATGCCGGTGCGGTCTGTGCCGGGGGAAAATACATCATTTGCACGGTCGACGGGATGCACTCGCGCCTTTCGGATTTTCCGTACCTTGCCGGTTTCCACGTGACCCGCGCAACGCTCCGTGACGCGTACGTGATGGGGGCAAAACCGATCATGCTCTTCTCGGATATCCACGTTGCCGATGACGGCGATGTGGCAAAGATCTTTGATTATACCGCAGGTATCACGACCGTTGGCGAGGCAATGGACGTGCCGCTTGTCACCGGATCGACCCTGCGCATTGGTGGCGACATGGTGCTTGGCAGCCGGCTCACCGGGTGTGTCGGTGCCGTGGGCGTGGCCGAACACCTGACTGCCCGGAAGTCCACGCAGCCGGGGGATGTCCTCCTGATGACGGAAGGTGCCGGGGGCGGGACGATTGCGACAGCCGCGATCTATTCAGGGTTCCCGGAAGTTGTCGAAGAAACAATCAACCTGAATTTCCTCATGGCCTGCGAGGCGCTGATGAAGAGCAGCGTCTTTACGCAGATCCACGCGATGACGGATGTGACGAACGGGGGGCTCCGCGGCGATGCGTTCGAGATGGCCGAGACTGCCGGCTGCCGGATCGTCATTGACGAGTCAGATATCGGCAGCCTGGTCCAGTCCCAGGTGAAGGAGATGCTCGAAGCGCTGAAGATTGATTACCTTGGCGTTTCGCTTGACTCCCTGCTCGTGGTTGCACCGGCCGGAGCTGCCGATGAGATCTGCCGCGTGATCCGGTCGGCCGGTGTCACGATGAAGCAGGTCGGGCACGTGGAAGAGGGGAAGCCGGAAGCGGTGCTCCGTGCCGGTGGTAAAGACCATGACTTCTCGCCCCGGTTCCGTGAATCCGCGTACACTCCGGTGAAGAAGGTGGCGGATACGGAGATGCGTGACTTTGAGGAGATGAAAGCGGGAGTGGTGCGTGCCTCTGAAGCGGCGATACAGAAAAAGCAGCGGGTGCTGAGCCGGCTGCGGGCCGGGAAGGGCGGGTTTTAAAAAATATTTTTTGGGCCACGTGCGAAAAAAATTTTTGTGAACGTAAATTTTTTTAGAAATTTTTTGATACAGTGCCTGCTCTCACAATTTATTTTTCCTGAGGAGTAAGGGGTCTCATGAATTATTTTTGATGAGGGGGTAGGGGGGTCACGCAAATTTTTTAATGAGGGGTACCCCCCCTCAGTAAAAATTTTTCGTGAGGGTCTGCCCCTGTTTTCGAAACGGTTTACGACGGGACGCTGTGTTTTTGCGTGGGGAAAATCGTGAGGGGTAGGGGATGTGAGCGAAAAAATCTGATGAGGGGAGTGGGGGCTCAGGCAAATATTCTGGTGAGGGGTCGGGGGGATTGGAAACCCTGTCCCACACCGGTATACGACGGAATCCAGCCCCGTAACCTCCTCTTAGATAGTGCAGATCCGGACTCATGCAAAATACCTGTCACAGGTCACTGACCTGTCCGATGCACCTGACCTGTCACGGGTCAGATACCTGTGACAGGTCAACTGACCCGTATTAGGGAGCCCTAAAACTGCGATCCAAAACAGGGGTTCTTTTCGGTTTCCAGGACCATAGCCTGTTTGAAAAACGATCGGCCATCCAATTGCGTCTATTAGCCTATATTATATTCTTCGACGGAGAAAATCCAATCCGGGCCCGTATCGGGTGGGAAAATCTCCTTATTGTATCGTTTTTTGGGAATTAGACACGTTTGAGTGGGGTCAGGCTGGTTCCCCGTTATCGGTCTCCGACGGTGAGTGGAGTTTGTGAGAGGGTATCTTCCCGGGAGTATTCCGGAAGGATGATCTCCGACGTGAAATTTGCTTTTACGTCAGGGATGATCTTACAGGCCCCCTGTTTGTGAAAAACCACGAATGTGTTTCTGACAGTGGGGGATGTTTTAGTGGGTGGAGTGTTGGGGGTGTGGGATGAGTGGACCGGAATATTTTCCGGGCCGGGAAATTTTTTGTAAAAAAGATTTAGGAAAAAAATCTAAAAAAAATTTAGAGAAAATTTCTCAATGGAAAATTTATTGAACCGTGCTAGGTTGTATTGATCATGAAAATTGTGATGAACGGCCGCCGCCCCGAAGGGCGCCCCGCGGCGGATCAGTGACGAAAAGCAAAATACTCATTGCCCCGCCGCGCCTCGGAGAGGCCCTGAGGCGGGAGGCCTCACAATTTTTTATGGTTTCGGTGTGAACTTGATCTGTTGATACCCGTTTCCGCAGGGTTAAAATTCCCGGTTATTCCCGGGGCTTCTTAGCACTCACAAAAATATTATACGCCAGTTGCGGCACCCGCTTCTCGACAAACGGCTCGATCTTGCTGGCAAGGTTGTACAGCGGGTCGATCATGTCGATGTGGGCAAACGAGCACCACTTGACCGCAATGTCCGAGAACCCGGCCTGGTTGAACAGGTCGTTCATCTCGTCTTCATTGTAATAATGCTCGCCGAAATCCTTCATGACCACGTGCCTGACATTCATCTTCTCGCTGATCTGGTACAGTGCCGGGATGCCCCGGGTCAGGAGTTTTTTCCCAAGCGTGCAGATCGCAATCGCACCCCCGGGCCGCAGCACGCGATACGACTCCGACAACATCGTCTCCGGGTCCCTGACATAACTGAACACCAGCAGGCTGGAGACGGCATCGAACGAATTGTTGCGGAACGGTAACGTCTCGCCATTCCCCTCGGCAAACTCACACCCGGCGCAACGGTGGCGCGCCCGTGCGGTCATCTTCCGGCTGATATCGAGGCCGACCGCGGTCCCCCCGTGGCGGAGATACTTCTCGACAAAGAGACCTGTCCCGCACCCGATATCGAGGAGGTCGCCCTTTTCCGGCAGGGCTTTGATGAGATAATTGCTGATGTGGGTGTGGTAGTTCCGGCCGCGGGGATGATCGTAGTGGTGGTCGTACGTATCCGCAACGCTGTCATAATGGTCGCGGATCTTCTCCTGCCTGACGGTCACGGGAAGGTCTCCTGTATTCCTGCGGTGAGTGCGCCGATCTGGATGTATTCGTTATTTGCATGCCGCATCCGGTATTCGGCATCGGCAAGGGCGATAGCAAGTGCAGGATGGTTGTACTCACGTTTCAGGACTTTCCTGATCTCGGAGAGGACCTCGCTGCCGGAAAGGCCGGAATCGATCATCAGGGATTCGAGGCGACGGGTCGCGACCCGGACATCCCCTTCCTTGAGCGCGGCAATGGCCGATGTGGCAATGTTCCCGGTCTCTGACTGCGAAATGGCAAACAGGTCCTGGCATTTCCCGGTCTCGAACGCGACCTGCGTGAGGAGGATCGCACGCCGCATATCGCCCGCGGAGGCCTGCACGATCAGGTCAAGGTCATCATCGGAACAGGTTGTGTTCTCCGGGTTCTCCCGGTCCTTGATCATCCGGAGATGCGAAAGCACGATCCCCTGATCGACCGGGGCAAAGAACAACGGCAGGCAGCGCGATGTGATCGCCGGGATGATCGCGCTCTGGTTCGTTGTCGTGAAGATGAAGCGGCAGGTGTTGCTGGTCTGCTCCATGATCCGGCGCAGTGCCTGCTGGGCATCGCGGGTCAGGGTATGCGCATCCTCAAAGACCAGGAGCTTGAACTCTGCATCAAGCGGGCGCAGCGAGGCATACCACCTGATGATGTACTTGAAATTCGTGATCAGGGACTGGCTCTTCTGGTACAGGTGGGTGTACCGCTCGTCCTGTTCGAGCAGGGCTTTTCCCTGGAGGAAGATGTCCGCGGTCTGGAACACGGTGGTGTTCTGTTCCCAGTTCTCCCCGTACAGTTCCTTTGCAAAGCATTCGATCGCAATGCTCTTCCCGGTGCCGTGCGGCCCCGAAAGGATCAGGTGAGGTACGTTCTTGGAGCCGGCAAACGAGGTGAGGTGGCGCATGACTGCGTCCTGTCCCAGGATCTCCTGTGATGAAGACGGCCGGTATTTTTCAGTCCAGAGCATGGGACAACCTCACTGTCATCTCACGTATTGCCTCTGACAAAAGATAATGATTATCGGTTGCGGAGAGGAGCCGTTCCCGGTCCGCGGCCGACAGTTCCCGGCACGCCCGGGTGATCTCCGGCAGCGCCCGGGTCAGTTCATCGACAATGGTGAGGGTCGCCCGTTGTGCCGTGCGGGACAGCGGGTTGAGGTCGACTGCAATCACCTTCTTTCCCATGGCAACCAGCGCCTCGCACCGGTCGCCGTCTTCTAAGGGAACGATGATGACATCGGCAGAGAACATTCCCTCCCTCCGGCACCACGCGCGGTCGTGGGAGAGGGGGAGCAACCGTTCGGCCTCACCGGAAAATACATCTGCCCCGGCATCCCGCAGGAGTTTCTCGATCCGGGCAACGCGGTCTTCGGTCCGGTGGAAAAGGTTCACTTCCACGAGTGCCCCGGATGCTTTCTGCAGTTCGGCAATTTCATGTGCAGCGAGGGCTGCCGTATTCCCGTTAACCGAGATGACCGGGCGTTGGGCAGTCATCAGCATTGCCGCGGCGGTCTGTTCTGCAAGGAGTGCACTTGGTGTCGTCCGTTCCCCAATCAGGTAGTCAAAGGCCTCGCCCCGCCCGTGGGCAGTAAGGCCTTCCATTGCCACGATCCCCGATCTGGCACATTCCGCAAGGCGCTCGCGGGTGACGAGCGAGCGGTAGCGTGGGTGATCGGGCGGTATCATGGTCTCTCCCCGGTGATGCGTGCGCCGGTCCGGGCCACGGCACATTCGTACACCTCGCCGAACTTCGCGAGGAGATCCCGGGCATCGCGGCCGTACGCGAATACGCCATTTCCGAGCATGGTCATGCTTGCGGGAATACCATGGGCCCCGCAGTGCTGGATGACCTCCCGGACTTGGCGGGTAACGAGCCCGCTGGCAACAGCAAACTCCTGTGAGATCCGGAAGAGATCGTCAATGTTTTTTGGCGACCTGCGGGGAAATGCGGAGGAGACTCGTTCCATCTGCTGCTGCGAGCCTAAGACTGACGGGGTGTGGATGGGCCCGAAACTTACTGCATATACGGATCCGGTCAGATCATACCGTCGCTGGATTGTGGCGTCGATACCCGGCCCTTTCCGGACAACCCAGCCCCCGCTCTGGCATGCGGCAACGTCCCCAAGACCGGTCCGGTGCATGACCTCTGCTTCATGGGCAAGCAGGGCGATATCATGGGCGGTCAGGTCCAGGCCGTATAACCTGTCAAGGGCAGTCAGCGTGGCAAGCAGGGCTGCTGCCGAAAGCCCGAACCCGGCGCCTATCGGGAGGTGGCATTCCGTGACCACCGATGCGGTGACGCCAAGCCGTTCCATGACCGATGAGAGCAGGGGGGAATCGCCCGCGTATTCGCTTCTCGTGCCGTTTGCATCCACGCGGTCCACGCGGATGGATGTCCTCCCGGCTTTTGTTACGGTGGCAGCAACACCTTTGTCAATGACAATCCCTGCACCAATGCTCCCGGTATCCGCTCTTGTCGTACCATTGACGCGTTTGAAATAGCCGGATATATGGCCGGGGCAAAAAGCGGTAACCGTTCCAGGTCTCATGGATGTCCCATCGTGTAATAACCGTTGGTCTTTTTGGACTTTAAGGAATTGTAAAGAAAATAGATCAGAGTAAATGAGCAGGGATGATCAGATTATAATGAAGGAGGTTAGGATCCCCTGACCCCTATTATGATTAACGCCGCCGCAGTCGAAGAATCCTCATGGATTCTTCTCTAGTCAATCCTCGCTGATGCGACGATTGCCTCCCCGCGGCGGATCAATTACCGTAATAATGATAAGAGATAAAACCGCCATGCCCCGCCGTGCCTCGGAGAGGCCCTGAGGCGGGGAGCTCTCGTATCAAATTAGCATATTTTGGTTTTCTTGGCTCCAGTACGAACCATCAGCATTACGAGATTTAAAAAATAGCCATAATCCCTCAGGATTTACCATCGGACATGCGTTGGATCTCATCCCAGATTTTCCCGGCAACTTCCTCTTTTGTTCCGGTAATCTTACAGGATCCTTTGGACGTGAGCAGCTCGTAGTCCCCGGTGCGGCTGCCCATGGTCTCCGGGCGGTTCATTAACACCATCGAGACGCCCTTCTTAAGCATCGCCTTTGCCGGCCCCTCCGGCTTCCGGTCGATCTTGAACGCAACCGTGAATGGTGCGTATTCCTTCACCACTTTATCCAGCAGTTTCGGGAGCGGGGTGAGGTCGATCACCGCAGGCTTTCCGCTCTTAATCTTCCCCTCTTTCCGCTGCGGGGCAAAGTCCGAGATGGCTGCGGCGCTGATGTAGATGTCGGGCCCGCCCTGTGTTACAAGCTCGTTTCTTACCGCATCCCGCATCTCGCCCGCGGTCTCTGCACTCACGTTCGTCACGCAGGGAATGGTGTCCCCATGGACAATGGTCACGTCCGCGCCAAGCCGGAATGCCTGCAGGGCCAGTTCCCGCCCCATCTGCCCGCTGGACCGGGTGGTCAGGACCCTGACATCATCAACCGGTTCGCGGCAGTGCCCGCTGGTGATGAGCACGCGTTTTCCGGCAAGCGGTTTTCCCGACACCGCCCGCTCGGACGCAAGAACGATCTCATCGATATCCGCAATCTTTGCCTTACCCTCTTCGATGCGGGGTGCAAGGACACCGATCCCCCAGCCCTCGAGCCGTGCGATATTTTCCGTCAGGGCCGGGTGCCGGAACATGCTGTGGTGCATGGCCGGGACGACCAGTACTGGCATGCCGCTCCCGATTGCGGTCGTGGCAAATGTCGTCACGGGTGTATCGTCAATCCCGCAGGCAATCTTGCTGATGGTATTTGCCGTGCAGGGTGCGATGAGGAGGAGGTCTGCGCTCCCGCCATCCCCGCAGTAGGTCACGTGTTCCACCATGCCGGAGATCCGGGTGATGGCCGGACGGCCACAGGCATAGGTGATGGCATCGGGGGTAACGATGCCCGCAGCCGCATCGCTCATGACTGCCTGGACTTCAGCGCCCCGCCGCCGTAATGCATGGACCAGTCTCACCACTTCGACCGCGGCGATACTTCCCGTTACCGCTACCACGACCTGTTTTCCGGCAAGGGTCTGTACGGGTGTCATGCAATGGTCACGTCCTGCACCACATGCCAGGCATGCGGCCGGTATTTCTTCACTTTATGTACCTGGATTGTACCAGAAAAACCTGCGCCCTCAAGCTGTTCCCGGATCGGCACTTCGGCCAGACCGATGCTGTGGACGTGGAGGGTACTCCCGTGTCTCACGTGCCTGAGCGCATCGGCGACCATTGATACTGCATCAAAATGTCCCATCACGATCCGGTCGTAGGTGCCGGTCAATGATTTTCGGCAATCCCCGGGCGTTGCCGTGATCCGATCGCTGAACTGGTTCTCCCGGATATTCTGCTCAAGGTACCCGAATGCCACGGGATTGATCTCCATTGCGTGTACCCGTGCACCGGCGCCTGCCATGGGTATGGTGAAGTACCCGATGCCGGCAAACATGTCTGCCACGTGTTCGTTGCCGGTCCCGGCACGGACCAGGTCCGCGATGCGCATCTTCTCGTTCCGGTTGCCCATCGAGAACATGACCTTCTGCGGGTCGAGGATGTAGGTGTACCCGCTCTCTTTATGGCGCACAACGCCTGCCGCTCCCCACAGGAGCTCCGTATGCGGTGTGCGTGTGATATCCCGGAGGGATTCGATCCAGACAATGCCGCGCGGGTGGCGGAACCCGATGATCGCGTCAAGCGCGGCACCTGATGGTTTATCCCCATGGATGACCGCAACATCGCCTACCATGTAATAGCCTTTCCCGGTATAGGGCGAGCGTTCCCGGACCTCGGCATCACAGGGCTCGTCAGGTTTTACCGGGACCCATGCAACATCCCCGTCAACAAACACGCCCCGTGACGGGTCGACCCAGTCCTCCCCGCTTACGGTGCCGAGCTGCTCCCGTGCGATCTTCCTTGCCCGCATTGTTACCTGACAATAATGAACTGCTCCCCGTCCCGCAGGATGTTGACATGGTCGCCGGCCCGGATCTCCATCCATCCCGGTCGCGCGATCTCATGGGTCCTGCCGCTGACCGGGTCGAGAATGCCGACAATAGAATTGTCTGAAAATGCCGCCAGCGCGGACTCTACGTTCCGCGAGTTGCCGATGATGCGTTCAATATCATCGAGCCGCACGGTCTTCGATGTGCCGTCTTTGAGATCCAGGACACGGACGTGGTTCGACTCAATACGTTCGACTTCGTAATACCGTTTCCTGACAATGACCACATCGTGCTTCTGGAAACGGGGGAGGCGCACCGAGTAGGTGATCCGGTACAGCTGGCGGCCGTTCTTCTCCCCCACCAGTTTCGGGTGCGTGGTGTACCTCCCGCCAAGCTGGGCAACGATTCCCTGGGATATGAGCTGGCCGATGTGCTGCGTCCCGATGATGATATCAATGCCATCGCGGATCTCGTTCATGTCGGATATGAACGAGAGGCGCTCTCCTCCTGACTGGAGTGTTTCCTCGATCTGCTGGGCGATCGATGCCGCCATCTGGACCTCGAAGGTGCTCGGGATCCTGCCTTCGGCACGGACCTGGACAATCCCCTCGTAATAACTCCCGCTGATCCGGTTGCAGCGGTCGCACTGCTCCTTGTCCCAGATGATCTCGACCGTACAGCTCCCTGTGACCGGTGTCTTGTACAGGGTCCCCCGGAGAGAAAGGGTGGCGCGTGACCGGTTCACGGTCAGCTCGTCGACTATAACATCGATCTCCGGTTTTTTGACATCGGCGTGGAAATGCACGGCCGACTTTGCGAGATCGGGTGCCAGTTCATGCCGGGTGCGGGTGCTGTCGGTCCAGGTATTCACCTGTTTGATCGCCCCGCAGCTGGGACACTGGACATTTTTTGCGCGGGTGTCGCAGGTAAACCAGGGGGTACTCCCGATCCGGCATTGCATGCAGAGCCCTTCCTTATCGGAAGGCTTCCCGCATTTTGGACAAAAATTATCGCGGATACTCATAGATGGTAGATTTGTACGTGAGGAATTTTCCCGATCATGATACAATTGGACCGCGTGATCAGTCCCATGGCAACAGCGAGGCTGACCGATCGCTCACCCATGAGGTTGATATTGCCGGCATCGTTCAGCGCTGCACGGACGTCCTCTTCGGTTGCCGGTTTGCTGCCATAGAACGATTCGGTGATCATGACAGTGATCTTTTCATGGCTGATTGTCGTATTGATCAGTTCGCGATCACATACTGCCACGACATCCCCCGACCCCGGGGAACGGTGAATCTTCAGAAACATTGATCACTCATTGGCTGGCGGGGATAAAAAAAGGTGAGTCTGTACTATTCGTCAGGCAAGGACAATTGTCACACCATAGACGTCCTGGATGGTCTCTGCATGGATCCGGAAACAGTCGTCCTCTGTCATCTGCCCGGATTCGAGCAGCTTGTTGGTATACCGGGGCACGGACTTGGGGCCGATCACGGCGCCCGGTCGGGCGTTTTCATCCATGTAGTCGCTCTCCATGGTGAACGGCCTTCCGCTGCGTACCAGGTCCGGGATCGCTTCATGCTTTGCAATCAGCGACGGGTGCAAGGGTGTGTCGGGTGACCCGTAATGCTTGACCACCCGTCCGGCCGGTACCCCGGCAAGACGTGCCATGTCAATGATGTCGCTGCAGGGCCCGGTCTCTGCGTGCACCTGGAGGGCGCACCCGCAGTCCGCGGCACAGGCGAGGGCATGCATGAGCACTTCGTTGGATGCAGCCAGCAGCTCCGGGCTTACTTCATAGTGCGGGCGCCCGCTCTTCAGGGCAACCGCTGTTCCTTCCCGGACATATCGTGCGGCACAGTCGATCCCGCCTTTCATCGTGTCGACCGCTTCCGCAAGCGACATGCGCTCCGTAAGGTGCGTGATCTCGGCAGGGTGGACGCCAAGGACGGGGAATGCGACAACTCCGGTCTCTTTGACCAGGGCAGCGATCCGGATCGTCTCATCGAACACCGCTGCATAATCAGCGCCGGATGCCGGGTGGACGGATAAAGACCAGGAGGGTTTTGACACGAGAAAGAGGTGCGTTCCCCCGGCCCGGCAAAAATCCTTCACCGCTTCGAGACCGCGGCCATTGACCGGATCGATATGGATATGGTCGTCAGTTACGGGATATCTTCTCGATTTCATGGCACTCCACGATCGTCATCAGGGGATAGCCCTGTTCCGGGGAGAGGCGCGCCCGGCAGTACGCAAACCCGACGCGGGTCACTATCTCCACGTTGAACATCATGCCGGACAGTTCGCTGTACCCGAACCGGTTCTCCGTCATCAGGTCCCGGTCAAGCCGGACCGTGATCTCTTCCACAAACGGCTGGAGGATGACTGCCCGCTCGATTGCCGTCTCGACGCTCGCCGCGGATGCCCGGGAAATGGGGGTCCCCACCCACTGGTGGTAAAGGGCCCCGAGCTTGATCCCGGCTTCAAACACTGCCTGTTCCCTGTTGCTTGTCATGGATGCTGCTCCTGGATCAACTTCCTAGATCAACTGGATGATACCGGACTTTGGTTCCATTGCTTCCCCGTGCCGGAGGAGCATGTCGATCCCGTCTTTCACTTTGTCCCGCGGGAATCCCTTTGCGCTGACCGCATCGATCACCTGGTCGATACCCGCACGGCGTCCTTCGCCGCCGATATCGCGGATCGCGTCCTTGATGACCCGCACGATGTCGCGTTTCTCTTTGGAGATGCCGGTTACGACCTTGTCGATATCGAAGGTGCCGGTCTTCGCATCATATGCGATCTGCCGCAGGCAGGCATCAACGATATGGATAACGCGTTCTGCGTCGCTCAGCTCGATCTTATCCGAAAGCCGGATACGCGCACTTGCCTCGGCAAGCCGGACAAGCGCTTCGAGTTGCCGGGCCGTCACCGGCACCGGCTTGTTGGGTTCCGCGATACCCCTGAGTTTTAAGTAATACCCGACAAGCGCTTCCCGGGATTCTGCCGAGAGCATCGGGAAGCAGGAGCGTTTGGCATATGCCACGTATTTTCTGAAGAGCCCGGGATCGATATCCGGCATGACCGGCGCGAGCTGCTGCTGGATGTACTCGTCCGTGACGCCGGGTATGGGCGTCTTCCTGTGCTGCGCGATCAGTTCCCCGGTACTGTGCGCCTTGAGGATGTGTTCTGCGATAGCGAGGTCCCGTTTCTGCTCCGGCTGGTCGGTCATGATGAAGATCAGGTCAAACCGGGAGAGCAGCGACGGGGGCATGTTGATCTGGTCGGAGATGTCCCCGAACATATCGAACCGGCCGTACTTCGGGTTTGCTGCGCCAAGCAGGGCGCACCGCGATTTGAGGGTGGCCGTGATCCCGGCCTTCGCAACGCTGATCGACTGCTGCTCCATTGCCTCGTGGAGGGCGGAACGGTCACCCTTCTCCATCTTGTCCATCTCATCGACTGCGGCGACACCCATATCGGCAAGCACCAGCGCACCGGCTTCGAGCGTCCAGCGGCCTTCCCCGAATTCGTCTTTCACCGCGGTTGCGGTCAGGCCCGCGGCAGTCGAGGACTGTCCGCTCGTATAGATCGCACGGGGGGAGAGTTTGACAACGTACCGCAGCAACTGGCTTTTTGCAATACCCGGGTCACCGATCAGGAGGACATGGATATCGCCCCTGAGACGGCTGCCATCCGGCATCTCCTTTGCGATCCCGCCGAACAACTGGAGGGCAATTGCCTGCTTCACGTCCTCGCTCCCGTAAATGGTCGGGGCAATCGAGTGGGTGATCATCCGGTAGATCATCGGGTCCCTGCTCAGGCGCTGGATCTCGTCTTCGGCCTTCTCGTCGATCTCGACCTCCTCGAATTCCTTCTCCGCGACCTCGATGGAATTGCATTCAAGGAAGATATCGAAGACCGTGCTCTTCTCGCCCTTGACGATCCGCTGCATCGAGCGCAGGATGCCATTGATAATGACGCGGTCGCCCGGGGAAACTTTACCGGAGAGGTCATCGGTCACATCGATATCCAGTGTCTGCGGCTGTTCGCCCCCGCGCAGGCCTTCCGGGGACTCCTGGATCCTCAGTTTCTGGGAGTCCACGAACTTCGACCGCTTGGGCATGAGCTCGAGCTTCTTGAACGTACAGCCATCGGTGGCACAACCCTCAGGCTCGATAAATTTCCCGTACTTCTGCTGTTTTAACGTAAAATGGCCGGCAGGGCAGCGGAACACGGCATCGACAATGCGTGGCCGGACTTCCGTGGTCTTTCTGAGGATGCCCTCTACGGAAACGAAACGGTTGATGTCATCCGACCGGATATAGCGGATACCGGTCTTTTTCGGGAGATTGGTGAACCGTATGTTGATGCCTTTTGGTTCTTTGCTATCCTTGGTCCGTATCAACTGGCTGTTTTTTATTGCGTCCCAGACATCCTCGAGGACCTTCCCGGGATTTTCCAGCAGCTCATCGGCAAGCGCGATACCCGTCTTGCCGAACCGCTCGACATCCCGGTAATCGATGTAGAGCGAACGCTTATGCGGGTATTCACGGGATAATTCACCCAGTTCTTTCTTGTACTTGCTCTTGAGCAGGCGGCTCCAGTCCCCGGTCTTGTCGCCTTCGTGAAGGTCAGGTTCCTTATCCATATCGCACCAGTCACCTGCCTTTCTGGGTGGTGAGCACGAACCGTGCGATCAGCGCTTCCATCTGGATATCGCTGTTCGCACCTTCGGAGAGCCGGAAATCTGTCTCCCCAAGGTGATCGATGAGCTGCACTTTCAGTCCCCGGTCCATGTCGCGTTTCAGGAGCGCCCGGTAACACTGGTTGATCAGTTCGTTCGGGGCGATCCCCCGTTCGTGGAGGAGCTGGGCAAGGAGCGATTCAGCCCCGTCAAAATCTCCCCTGATGGAGAGGGAGAGGAGCTCATCGATCTCGTCCGGCCGTGCCGTGGAGGTGATGGCATAGATCTGCTTCTCATCGATCGTGGGGGTGATGATGGCTGCGCCCTGTATCGCGTTGATCGCCTTGCGCATGTCGCCCTGTGCGATGTAGACAATTGCGTCCATGGCCCCGTCGGTGATCGTGAGCCCTTCGCGGCTCGCGATGCGGCGGACCTCCTCACGGATCGCATCCGGCCCGAGTGGTTTGAACCGGTATATCGCGCACCTGCTCTGGATCGGGTCGATGATCTTGGATGAATAATTGCAGGAGAGGATGAACCGGCAGGTCTGCGCATAGGTCTCCATGGTCCGGCGCAGGGCGGACTGTGCATCCGTGGTGAGAGCATCCGCCTCGTCAAGGAAGAGGATCTTGAACGCCACGTCCCCGTCCCTTCCCGTACGGGCGAACTCCTTGATCTGGTTCCTGACCACATCGATCCCCCGCTCGTCCGAGGCGTTCATCTCCTTGAAATTCCGCTGCCAGTTGTCCTTAAAAAATTCCCGTGCGAGCGTGACTGCGGCCGTGGTCTTCCCGACCCCGGCGCTTCCGGTAAAAAGGAGGTGGGGGAGATTGCCGCTTTTTACATAGGATGACAACCGTTCAACTATCTCGTCCTGCCCGACAATGTCGGCAAGTTTCTGCGGACGGTATTTCTCGATCCAGATCGTGTGGGTCTCATCCATGAATTTTCCTCCCGGAAAGGAAGTGCACCTTCGTGTGAGCTGTTATTTGTCACACTTCCATGAGAACTCTTGTATGGGCAGCGGGAATTTCCCGCTGTGACTAATGAATGTCATAACGTTTATCATAAGGGTTTTGAAATTACTTTTCATGCACGGAAAATATATTTTATCCGCTCTTGTTGTAATTCTTCTGGTCTGCTCCCCCGTAGCAGCCACCACGGCCAAAATTGCTGCGGGCGCGCCTGTCTTTATTGGCGAGAGCAACCTCAATATTGCATCGGCAATCGGCGACTGCCACGTGATTGCCTGGTGGCCTGAGGGGAACATGACCGGACCCGCGGCAAAAAACATGACCGTCAAGCGGCTGAACGAGGCAAATGACCTTGTCACCCGCTTCAATGTCAGCCCTCAGGTATTCGGGGGGTACACGGGCAACTGGTATTGCGAAGACAAGGCACCACATTTCGTTGTTTTAACGGTACTCGAACCCAGCATCTCAATCAAGGTGTGGAATGTTGACACGGACGAGGATATTACCGGACAAGCTGTGCCCGTTTCGACAAATATTACCTACCGGATTGACACAAACCTGGGCCAGGCGCTGAACTATTATAACCGTACTGACCTGACCCCGGCAGATGGCTTTTTTACCGTTAAGTTAACAAACCCGAGCGGCCAGGCATTCACCAATATCTATACCGGCAGTGTTGGCAGTGCGGATACCCAGATCCTTACCTTTGACAGCAACCCGTTCATCACTACACCCACCTACTTCGGGCAAAAAATGGATTCCTGGAACCGTCTATCCCGTGATGCCAGTGGCAGTCTGATGTACCCGCCGGGTACCTATACCTTCACGGTATCGCAGAACCTGGATCACATGCAGGATTCATATGCATCCACGGGTAAAACCACGTCATCAGCCAGTGTCGCCTTCCAGCAGTTACCGTCATTGACTTCGACACCGGCAGTGCCGCAGGAAAACGTGACGGTTGTGCCGGTAACTACCCGGCCCCCCGTGACGGTGATCAAATCCACCGTCCCGACAACGGTACCGGTTGCAAAGAAAACAACCTACTCTCCCCTGCCTGCGTGGGTAACCGTGATCGGTCTTCTGATCGCCCTGATCTACATCTCACGATCGAGATAGAAACTTTTTTTAATACTCTTATACTTTTTTACTGCCCTTATTTCACACCGTTTTATACGAAGAGAGTCAAATAATGTCAGGAGACCTGTATGAAATTCCAGAGAATTATTGCAGTATCGATCATCGCCCTCTTCCTTGTCCTGCCCGCTCTTGCTGCGGATCCCGCCGAGACGTTCGAATCTGCCGGTGAGTTATATTCGAAAAGCGTTGACCTGGCAAACGAGGGAAAATACCAGCAGGCGCTCAGTGCCGCGGATGAAGCGCTTGCCATGAACGTAACGTCACTGAAAGGGCTCATCCAGTCCAACCGGGCGGGAATCCTGGTGATGCTGAACCGCAACGATGAGGCGATTACTGCGGCCGATGCCGCACTCTCCATGGAGGGAAACCTTACGACTGTTCATTCCATTGCATGGTACAATAAAGGCAATGCTCTCCGTGCCCTTGGGAAGACAAGTGAAGCAAGGGCCGCGTATGCAAAGGCATCCGAACTTGATCCGACCCTGGTTGTACCGGATATGCCCTCAGGTACAGAATCAACCATCGTATCCCCCCAGCCGTCAACAACACACATCCCTTTGGTGAGTGAACCGGTTCAGGCAACACCATCTGCCACCCGTACCCCGTTGTCACTGGCGGTTGCAATCGGCGCTGTCCTGATTGTGTTTGCCTGCTGCCGGCAGAACCAGCATCCTTAAAATGAAATTCCTTTTTTACTGTTTTCAGATGAACCGGGAACAAATTAACGGTTTATCAGGTTATCTTTGGGAATGACCGGATGTTCTCTTTTGCTCCGGCAGGTACTTCCGTTTATTGTTCGGGACCTGTGGACCAGCTGCCTGAGGCTAAAAACTGCCTTCTTTGTCACTGGCTATATCTTGAATATCTTCGCCCTACCAATGTGTAAAGGAACATGGAAGGATCAGCCAGGGTATTTGCCGGGGAGTTTTACCAGTCTACCTTAGTCCTGCCCCCAGCGGAGCCGGGTACGCCGGGATGGGTCGTTACTCCCGGCGGGGCCTGGTGCTGCCGGATGTACATTGCCGGTGCCCTGACCGAGACGGTTGAGGCTGGCGACCTGCTCCGCTGCCGGGTTGCGGATCCCACCGGTGCCTTTGATATTGTTTCCGGTGGGAGGAATGCCGCACTTACCCGGGTATTCCGGGACATCCCCGTCCCGTCATTCGTTGCAATCACCGGCTATGCCCAGGCATACCAGAAAAACGGGGGAATTGTTCTCTCCGTGCGACCGGAACATGTCCAGGTGATCGACCGGACCTGCCGCGATACCCTCCTGCTTAATACGGCCGAACATTCGCTCCGGCGGATCGGGCAGTTGCGTGATGCCGTTGACGGGACGTGCACGGATGATCGGCTCCTGCGCACGGTCAGTCACTACGCGGTAACCTTGCCAAAGATACTTGAACTGGTCCACATGGTTGAAGGTGCCGTGGAGTGTGTGCGCCCGCAGGAACCCCAGGCAACCGGTGAACAAACGGATATCCGTTCCGTTGTGATGGCACTGATGGAGAATGCTGCCGGACCCCGTGGAATTGCCGTAGAAGAGATCATTGAAACACTGGCACTCCGGGGAATCAGGAAGGAAGATGTGCTTGTGGCGCTGGAATCCCTCATCACGGATGATGAGTGCTACCAGCCCCAGAAGGGATATGTCAAACCGCTATGAACCTGGAATTTATCCGTGATGGCCCGGCGCTCGTGATCGAAGGCGAACAGCGTCTCCTTGTTGTAGCCGATCTCCACTTCGGGATCGAGGCGGACCTTGCCGCCCACGGCCTCCATTTCAAAAGCCGCAGCACTGAACGGCTCGAACGGCTCATGAAGACCATTGACCATGCCGACCCGGATGCGCTCATTCTCCTTGGGGATATCAAGCACAGCATCCCTTCGCTCACCCGCCAGGAATATTATGAGATGCCCGGTATCCTTGAGACTCTCCGTTCCCGTGTCCCGCTCATTGTTTTCCCGGGGAACCACGACATCGGCATCGAACGTTTTGTCAGGGACGACGAACTGAAACCCCGGGACGGGGCACTGATCGATGGGGTTGGATACCTGCACGGGCACATGTACCCGGCACCGCACCTGTACGGCAATCTTATTGTCATCGGCCATCACCACCCGCTCATCTCCCTGAAGGACGAGGTGGGCTGTGCCCTGCAGGCCCCTGCATACATCAGGGCCGGGCTGGATACTGAAACCCGGGAGGCACAGGACCCCGGGTCACCGGTCGGATCTACCCGGGTGCTCTTCATGCCGGCATTCAACGAGCTCGCCGGGTATGATATCTTCCAGATGGTAAAACACCCCTTCTCCCCCTTGTCACGGGGTATGAATGTCAATGCAGCAGAGATCATCCTTACCGATGGGACATACATCGGCCCGCTGAATTCTCTTGAGCCGGATGAAGACGATTGAACGGCTGGACCCCCAGGTCCGCACATGTATCAGGAAACGCGGGTTTACGGCGCTGTCGGATGCGCAGAAACAGGCGATACCTCTTATCCTCGACGGGAACAACATCGTCCTCATTGCCCCGACCGGCACCGGCAAGACCGAGAGCGCGATGTTCCCGGTCTTCAATGGCCTGCTCCCGCTTCCGGCCGGGGGTGGGTTCAAGGCGATCTACATCACGCCGCTCCGGTCACTGAACCGCGACATCCTCTCCCGCATGCAGTGGTGGTGTGCGGAACTGGGCCTCACGGTCGGCGTCCGGCACGGCGACACGCCGATGGGTGAGCGGAGGAAACAGGCCCTTTCTCCTCCCGACCTCCTGATCACGACGCCTGAAACCTTCCAGGCGCTGTTCATGGGGAAACGGCTCCGGCAGCACCTTGCCCATGTGAAGTACGTGATCATCGATGAGATCCACGAACTTGCCGGGAGCAAACGCGGGGCACAGTTTGCGGTAGGGCTGGAACGGCTCCATGTCTATGCCGGCGATTTCCAGAGGATCGGCCTCTCTGCTACTGTCGGAAATCCGGAGGATATTGCCGGATACCTGTGCGGGTCCCGTCCCTATACCATTGTCCAGGTGCCGGTGGCAAAACAGCTGGAGTTAGCCGTGCAATATGTCGGGGATGATTTCCGGCACCAGACTGCCGTGCTGTCAAAACTCCTCAAGCGGGAAGGGTCAACCCTCGTCTTTGTCAATACCCGGGTGACTGCGGAAGCGCTTGGCCATGCCCTCTTTGCACATGGCGATGTCGAGGTGCACCACGGGTCGTTGTCCAGGGAAGTCAGGATCGATGCGGAAGAACGGTTCAAGAAGGGTGAGATCCGGACGCTCATCTGTACATCGTCCATGGAACTGGGGATCGATATCGGCCGTGTCGACCATGTGATCCAGTTCGGCTCTCCCCGCGAGGTGGCACGCCTCGTCCAGCGGGTAGGCCGGGCCGGTCACCAGCTGAATACGATCTCCCGCGGTACTGTTCTTGCCACCGGGTTCGACGACCTCCTCGAATCTCTCGTGATTGCAAAGAAGGCCCGGGCCAACGAGATCGAGCGCGTCGTACCGCACCGGCATGCTGCGGATGTGCTTGCGAACCAGGTTGCAGCGATTGCCGTTGAATACGGGGAGATCGAACGGTCGAGGATACGGGAGATCTGCGAGCGGACCTCATTGTTTCCTGACTGCGGCACGCTTCTTGAGGATGTCTGTCGCCAGATGGAGGACCACCGCCTGATCCGGATCGACGGGAGCCGGATCGTCACCACTGCACGGGCCCGCCGCTACCTTGCCGGGAACCTCTCGATGATCCACGATGAACGCAAGGTGCCGATCTTCGACATCGTCTCGCGCCGGACCGTCGGGACACTCGATGAATCGTTTGTCGTGGGCTGGGTGCATACGGGAGTTGTCTTCATTACCAAGGGGCAGCTCTGGCGTGTCCTCGAGATCGCGGATGGCAGGCTCACCGTTGAACCGGCAAATAAGGCAATCGGCGAACTTCCCTCCTGGGAAGGCGAGCAGATCCCGGTACCGTTCTCCGTTGCCCGGGAGGCTGGTGCAATACGCAGGACCCGTGATGTTGCGGCATATCGTCCCGAACAGGACGGACTCGCGTTCGCGGAAGCCTTTCTCCGCGAGATGGACAAGAACCGCTCGCTTGTCCCGACCGACGAACTGATCACGCTTGAAAATACGGAGGACGGAGTTGTCTGCAATGTCTGTGCCGGCCACAAGGCGAACGAGGCGCTCGGCCGTGTCCTCTCGATCCTCATATCTGCCCGGTACGGGACAACGGTGGGCCTCGAACTGGATGCCTACCGCATGCTCCTGCGCCTCCCCTCATCCGTCCGTGCTGCCGATGTCCGGGATTTCCTCCTCTCGCTTGACCCCGCCCATATGCCGGGTGTCCTGCGCCTTGCGCTGAAACGGACCGCACTCTTCAAGTGGAAACTGGTCCAGATTGCAAAAAAGTTCGGGGCGATCGATCCCGATGCCGATTACGAGAAGATCAGCATCCAGCGCCTGCTCGAATATTTCGACGGTACGGTTGTCCAGCAGGAGGCATACCGCGAGCTGCTCTCGGAGTATATGGATATCGACACTGCGGCGGCAATTGTCAGTCTCATACGCGAAGGAAAGATCCGTGTGGAACTTGGCCCCCACTCGCTGATCGGGGCCGGTGGGCTTCTCTCCTCGCGCGACCAGATCCCGCCCCCGACTGCGGACGGGGCCGTGCTTGCGACCCTGAAACGGCGGCTTAACCAGGATGATGTACTGCTGGGGTGTATGAATTGTCGCGACTGGAAGAGCCGGACGGTCGTCTCGCGGGTCGATGAACATCCCCAGTGCCCGAAGTGCGGCGCACGTCTGATCGCGGCGCTCAAACCCTATGAAGAGGAGCAGTACGCGCTGATGAAAAAACAGCGGAAGAATGCTGAAGAACGGGTGATCGAACAGCGACTGATGCGTAACGCAAACATCGTGTTGTCAAGCGGGAAGAAAGCGGTGATTGCACTGTCCGCTCGTGGCGTCGGGCCTGAGAATGCATCACGTATCCTTGCCACACTGACTGAGGGGGATGCATTCTATCGCGAGATCCTCAGGGCTGAACGCACGTTTGTCCAGACACACCGTTACTGGGCGTGAGTTAGAAAATTTTCTGAATAGTGTGAGCTGTTGAAAATTGGGTCCTCTTGATATGATGCCCCCCTCTTGCGCCACCAGTCCCCCGAGGGGGACGGGGCGCAGTGCGATGCCTCAGTATTGCCTGTTCAGACAATCTCTTCTGTTATATATCTGCATTTTTGAGTACAGGTAATACGGCACAATCCCAAACGGGGGTGCCACAGCGGTGGGGCGCAGCCCCGAGAGCGTCAGGGTTGCGATAAAAAATTTTAGAAAATGGTAAAACAAATATTGGAATTTACATTATGCTCTCGAGCTTCTGCTCGAGGAAGTCAAGGCCTTTCTTGATGTCCTCAATGGTCTTGCCTCCCGTGAGGATGATCTTACCTGATGAGAAGAGGAGTGCGACGATCTTGGGGTCCTTGATGCGGTAGACCAGGCCCGGGAACTGTTCCGGCTCGTACTCGATATTCTCAAGGTTTAAGGTGATGACCACCTTGTTGAGGTTGATGTATTTACCGATATCGTACGAACAGACAATATTGGTGACTGCCACCTTGGGTTCCTTGAACGTGTCCACACCCGCTTCCTTGAGGGACTTGATGATGATACCAAGCCCGTCTTTGAGCGCCTTGTTGTCACGGATACCGGTCAGCACTACCTTGCCCGATGAAAAGATCAGGGACGCGATCTTCGGGTTCTCGATGCGGTAAACAGCGCCCGGAAACCGTTTCGTATTGAGTTCGCAGCTCTTGATCTTGCTGGATACATCAGCAAGGTTAATAGA
>JAJRCF010000012.1 GCA_028679075.1 Methanoregula sp.
CCCCCCACCACTGAGGGGAGGGGTAGCTACCACCCTGAGTACGGGAGGGGTGGGTACCCCCCTCTGCCCGTTTTCCCGGAAGGGCCGGAAAATCCCTGCTCCGTCGGAAGTTCAAGTGGAACTGTCACGAATGATCATGCAGGCAAGGGGGGGGTGGGTACCCCTCCGGGCCACGGAGGGGTGGGTAGGGGGACCCCCCCTCCGGATTTAAAGTGGGGTGGTGGGGGGTGCCACCTGCTGAGGGAGGGGTGACTACCCCCCCTCCGGTTTTGGTGTTGTGGTGTGCAGTGTCCGACGTGAGGGGGGTGGAAAATGGGGGTGGGTGGGTGTTGATGGATGGTGGAGGGGAGGGGGGTACCCCCCACCGATTTTTTTTGGATGGGTGAGGGACTGTTTCCCGCGCTTCGATGTCTTCGACCATCAATATTCATAATCGGTAGACAATTCAACCATGAAATATATATACTAAATTTGCAAACCTGATTTAATCACAATGCCACGCGAATTACACCACCTCGTTATGACGAACATCCGGCGGTTTGCACAAGGACCGCGGGAAGCGGAATGCATAGCAAGGTTACTGCTCATGCAGGTGATTCTCGTGTGTGTGGCGCACGCTGCACAGAAGACATGGAATGCCGGAAGAACGGCCTGCGAAGGTCCTGGTTTGGATGCGACACCTGTAAATATTTCGGCACCCCCCGGCGCAGGAATAAGGGCTTATGGACCGGATCCCGCGGACGCCTCCGGCATACCTGTTCAAGCATTGTGGGAGAGTATCTCCGGCCATGGGGGGCCATTGTTTTCTCCCCCGGCTGGAACTGTTTTCCTGGCGGACACCGGCCTGCGCCGTTGACCCCGTCCGGGAATGGACTGCCTGTGCACCCGCACGTCACCCCTGCCGAGTTATCGGTAGTATGAGAAGGGGTTTGTTCGCGTGCGAGTGTGCCGGTTGTTTCCGTCCTGAAGACGGGAGATCCGTGCAGTTTCTGCAGGACGCTGGTATGTACTCCGGCCGGACTATCGGCTGAATAACCATCAATATATCCGGTACACCGGCCCGTAGGGGGCATATCCCGGCCTGCACTACTCAAATATACTGCCCGACGAGCAACGGCTCTGGCGGTTTCGCGGGAAAACATACCGGGGAATAAACGAAGAGGAATTAACATGACTCGAAATTATGCAGACGATAAAGAGAACGAAGAACCGGGTCAGGTCCCGGCCGGTGCAGGGTGTGCCGGCCGGACAACCCGGAACGTCACGAAAGAACGCCGCTGTACCGTGAAGGCAAAGAGGAGCCACGGGGGCGGGAAGTCCTATGCGAACCGGACGAAACCGGCAAAGACCGGGAAGCCGACCGGGAGGAACGTAACCTACGGCGTGAGAGAAGCGGCCCGCATCCTCAAAGAATGGGGATACATAGTCGGATTGGTCGATGATGCTGCGGTCCCGTTGAACCTGATCGCCCACAAGGGCCGGGAGGTGCTCTCGATCCTCGTGATCCGCCCCCGGGAACCGGTAATGAATGCCGCCGGGGTACGGGCATACCACTCGCGTGAAGTGCTGGCACTCCAGCCGTACTGGAACACGGATTCCGACAACATCCAGTTCTGGCTCTTCTCGCGGGTGGCCGGGCTCCTCCGGTACCGGGTCTTCCGTGGCGGTATCTGGAACATCGAGACCATGCAGAACGGGTGGCAGGAGAAACGCAAAGAAATGGCGGATTGCAAAACCGGGAGTGCGGGGAACGCGGTACAGAAATCGCGTACCGCTCCTCTTCTGGTTCACGCAACCGGGCACGGATAAGGTGCAGATTGGTGTTCCGCGTGGAACCCGTTATATCCCCCCCTCCAATGCTGTTTGTCCGAGGAGTTCGGAGAACTCCGAAGACATAAGATGGGAGGCATCAGCCGACCTTCAACTGTCCAAGGGCGCCCGAGGACACAGCGAAGAACCCCTACAGGTTCTTCTCGTCGTCGAGGTTCAGATGAACCTCTCCGAAAAGACAGAATGGAGGAAAACAACATGGCAGACTATGTCCAGAAAACCAACATCAAGAGTGCGGTCCGCAAGCTCGCGAACCCGATCGCGGACGTCAGTGCGTTCAACACCCTCGTCCAGACGATCATCACCAGCAACCCGTTCGGGTGTGTATCGTATATGAGCTCGGGCGTCAACCACCCGCCCGTAGAAAAGACCAGGGAGACGTACACGGCAAAATTCGTGTACCAGGACGAAGATGCGAAGACTATCGGCAATGGTTCCGAGAGTTACAACACGATGGCCGGCTTCACCGCAGGGATCGCCGCGGTGGTTGCCAATACGGCCAACAACACGGCGCACGGTGGCACACCGGTCCACGATGAAGAGAATGACACGTTCTCGGTGACCCTGAAGTGCCACGATCCCAACGGGGAACTGTACTTCGTGAACCTCTCCCGGAAGCAGGTGACCATCTCCTCGTACGAGGCCGATGCCATCCGCACCGTCATCGAGACCTGGTCAGACGGGGTAACCGCGTTAGCCTGATCCCGCAGATGATGGCAGGGGGTCATCTCCCCTTGCCATTTTCTCGGAGGAGAATGGTAATGTCACCAATCCTCACCAATCCGCTCCGCACCTTCTGCTGGGGCGTGCTCCACGCGATCGGCATGTTCGACCCCGCGGGGCAGCTGACCGACGAAGACATGCAAGCCGACCCTGCCGAGTACCGGACCTGGTTCGGCTTCGGCGAGGTTGTCATGGCCTGCCTCCTTGCAGGGACCATCGCGGTTCCGGCGGGAGTCTGGTTTGCCGGGCGGACGGAACTGCCGCTTGCCTTCATCGGCGCGAGCGTCCTGTTCCTGCCGCTCTTCGTCTTTGTGCCCCGGCTCATCCGGTACGCCATGAAGGCGGACACGGATGCCGTGCTGGACGCATTCGGCAAAAACGAGCAGACAAAGAAGGTCTTCTGGGCCCTGTTCATCGCCACCGCCGGCCTCGTGCTGGCGCAGGTGGTTGATCCGGCAACGGCGCAGAAGATGGCAGAGATCCTTGCGGGACTGATCCCGTAAGCAGGCAGGCAGGGGGGGTGATCTCCCTGCCACATTTTTCTCAATCACGATCACTTGGTTGACAGGAAATGCTCTAACGGGGGAGCATGACAATCCGTCGATCAATCCCGCAATTCCCGCACCACCCGGCAGTCCTCGCACTCGCGGCACTCGAACTCCAGCGTCGAGTGCCGGATGCGGTACTTTTCCAGCCTGTGTTTTATCTCCTTTTTAATCTCTTCAAGCCGGTGCGTATCGGTCTCGCAGGAGTACACATGCGCATCGAGCACGTTGATGTTCGAGCAGAGACTCCAGAGATGGACATTGTGGATCCCGTCAACCCCCTCAACGGATTCAATCTCGTGTATCACGTCCTCCGTATTGACATCGCGGGGTGCGAACTGGAGGAGGATAGCGAAGGAATCCCGCAGCAGCGAGAACGAAGAGACCAGGATCAGGAGGGCAATTGCAATACTGAGGAGCGGGTCGACAATGGTCTGGCCGGTGAATGCGATCCAGAGTGCTGCGACAATCACCGCTACTGACGACAGGGTATCGCCCAGCACGTGCAGGAAGGCACTCTTCACGTTCAGGTCGTGGCTGCCGTGGAGGACATACATCGCGGCAAGGTTGGCGACAAGCCCCACAACGGCAACACCAAACATCACGGTACTGTTGATGGGGGCAGGATGGGAGAAGCGTGCAATCGCTTCATAGATGATCACCCCACTGACTCCGATGAGGAAGATACCGTTCACGACCGCCGCACCGATCTCCACGCGGTGGTAGCCGAATGTCCTTGATGTGGTTGGCAGCCGCTCGGCAATGATGATCGCCCCAAGGGAGAGGAGCAGTGCGACAACGTCCTGGAGCATGTGGGCTGCATCGCCGAGCAGCGAAAGGGACCCCGACACCAGCCCCCCGGCAACTTCGGCAACGAAGATGACCGCTGTGAGCACAATAGCGATCTTCAGCGACTTCTTCGGCAGGTGCTCTTCACACGCTTCCTCATCGGCATGGGTGTGGTCGTGCATTAACCGGTAGTATTATTTTACCAGCTGAAAAACTGGAGCGTTACGCAGAAGAAAGGTAATTTCCCCAAAGATACTGACACCCGCAGGTGACGGTCTCTGGTCTTTCCCTTGCACCGTCCCGTGGACCGGTACAACCGGGTTACCCCGGCACCACGCTTTCCAATCCTTTTTCATCCCCCCGGTACGAACACTATCCATGGACCTCATCGTCGCGTTCATCATCACCCTTGCCCTCATCACCGCGGTCAGCCTCTGGTACAGGATCTCCCCGTTCTTCACGCTGATCGGAGGAGCAGTCCTCTTCGGTCTCCTTGCGGGCATGACCCTTGACGCGACAATCGTGGGGATCGCATCCGGTGTCGGGAAGGTCTTCTCCGCGTTCGGCATCATCATCCTCTGCGGGGCCGTGATCGCAATCCTCCTGCGGGAGCAGCACCAGACGGAGGAGATCGTATCCGATATCCGGCGTTTCGTCAGGAACCCTCCCGCACTCGCCGGGATTTCGGGTTACCTTCTCGCCGTGCCAATCACCTGCTGCGTTACTGCATTTATCATGCTAACACCGATCCTTGACTGCCTGGAAAACGACAGACCGAGGCGCAATATCCTCCTCTACCTTGCGGCTGTTGGCAGTATTATCTCCTACGCCCTCATCTATCCTACACCGGTAGTCATCCCGCTCTTTGCTGCTTTCTCCGGGGGGATAAGCCCGCTGGTGTTCGATGCGGTCACCATCCCCCTCTCCCTTGCAGTACTGGGCGGAGTCCTGCTGTTCTACCGGTGGGCCCGCCCGGATGCAGTCCTGCAGGGTAACGCCCCATCGCAACCAGAAGAACCACACTGCACGGTTCAACCGGACCTGCCTGACGGGATCCACTGGCGTGCCTGGGCCCCGTTTATCGCGATCATTGTTGCCCTTCCCGTTGCCTTTCTGGCCCTGGGCCTCTCGCAGGCAGGCACGATCAATTTCATCATGCTCGTCGGGGCAGTAACCGCTATCGCACTTGCAGCCCCGGCAGTCCGTGCCTCAGGCCTGTCAAAGAGCGCAAAACATGCCGGCCTGATCATCTTCGATATCTGCGGGGCAGGAGCGCTGGGTTACGTGATCGTCAGCAGCGGGTTTGCACAGGACGCCCTGGGCCGGATGACCCTCTTTATCCCCATCCTCCTTGTGCCGTTCATCTTTGCGGCAGTGATCGAGACTGCTCAGGGCTCACGGGTGGTGACGGCGGTTATCACCGCGGAAGTCCTCGCAGGATCGGCAGTAGTAGGTGCCATCCACCCGGTCACCCTCATCCTCCTCATCAGTGCCGGGTCGTGTATCGTATCTTACGTGACCGACCCCTTCTTCTGGCTGGTCCAGCGGACGACCGGGGACGATGTCGGGACCGTGGTGAAGAATTATACCCTGCCCATCGCACTTGCCGGGGTCGCGATCTTTATCGTCGCGATTGCGCTGGAGTACCTGGTATTCCGGTAATTTCCCTGGGGATATCAAGAAAAATGGTGCAGGGGACTATGGTCTCCAAATTTTGAAATGCCGGAAGCAACAACCTGATCAGTCAAAAATAAATATTCGTGAATGCCATGGACTCGTTTGCTTCCGGGTTTGCCGCTGTTGACGGTGCAGGAGATGCTTGAGAAAGACTCCGTCACGGCACTGCTGGAGTACATGAAACTGCTCGGCCACCCGCTCCGCCTGAAGATCATCCTGATGCTCCTGGAACGCGACCACTGCGTCTGCGAATTTTTCTATGTCTTTGAGGAACCCCGGAACCTCATCTCGTATAATCTGAAAAAACTCAAAGACGGCGGGCTCATCGAATCCTACTACCGTTCGAGCCATAAGATCTACAAGATCAGGGACGAGGTTGCTCCGGTGATCCGGAACATCACCACGGCCATATCCGGCTGATCCCTTTTTGTTCCGGCCATTTCCCGGCACCAGTATCCTTCATGCTTCTGGTATCAGGTTCGCGAGGTGCAGTTATCGTCGGTCCTGCGGTAATGCCCTCCCCGCATACTTCAGGAGCTCAAACCACAGCACGCTCAGTACGCCCCCCGCCACACATATGCCTACATCGGAAAGGGAGAGCGGGGAGAACCGGAACAGCTCCTGCAGGGCAGGGATATAAAGCACGAGCAGCAGGCAGATCACGGTCAGGGCAACAACCACCGAGAGCGCCCGGTTCGGGGAACGCAGCGATGCAAGGATGGTGTCGGACCATGAGCGGTTGGTCAGGATCAGGCAGAGGTTGGCGACAACGATCGTAGTGAAGGTCAGGGCCCGCACTTCCGGTTCGCCAAGTCCCCGGTAGAGCGCACCTGCGTATATCGCAAGCACAACTGCCAGGACGACAAATCCCTGCAGCAGGCTGAGCAGGAGCGTCCGCCGGGTGAAGAGTCCTTCGTCCCGGTGCCGGGGCGGGCGTGTCATCACGTCACGCTCCTCTTTCTCCGATTCAAAGACAACCGAGCAGGTCGGGTCGATGATCAGCTCGAGGAAAACGATATGGACCGGCAGGAGGACGAGCGGCATGCCGAACAGGACGGGGATAAGGGACATACCGGCAATGGGGGCATGGACGGAGATGACATAGGCCATCGCTTTCTTCAGGTTGTCGAAGATCCGCCGGCCCAGCCGCACCGCCGCAACAATTGAGGTAAAGTTGTCATCGAGCAGGACGAGCGATGACGCCTCCCGGGCAACATCCGTCCCCCTGCCCCCCATGGCGATCCCGATATCCGCGGATTTCAGGGCCGGGGCATCGTTCACGCCGTCACCGGTCATGGCGACAACTTCGCCGGTCGCTTTCAGCGCATTTACAATACGGAGTTTCTGCTCGGGGACAACGCGGGCAAAGACCCCGGCCGACCGGATGCGGACCTGCAGCGTGCTGTCATCCATCGCGTCCAGTTCAGGCCCGGTGATGCACACGGTTCCGTCCCCAAGGCCGATCTGGCGGGCGATATTCAGGGCAGTCTGCGGGTAGTCCCCGGTGATCATGATGACCCGGATACCGGCGGCCGAACATTCTTTGACCGCTTCGGCCACCTGCGGGCGGACCGGGTCGGCAAACCCGATGAGCCCGATGAAGGCAAAGGGGAAATCATGCTGCTTGTCCGGGAGGCCGGTGAGCGAGAACGAGGCCCGGGCAACGCCCAGCACGCGGAGGCCGGAGGCGGCCATTGTGTCGACCCGGCCGGCAAGGTCCAGCTGGGCAGCGGCATCGAGATGGCAGAGGTCGGCAATCGCTTCCGGTGCCCCCTTTGCCGCGATGACAAACCGGTCGCCGTCCGGCGAGCGCCAGACATTGGACATGGCAAGGAGCTCGGGGGAGAGGGGATATTCCTGCACCAGGTTCCAGTCCTTGTGGATGTGCTCGGTCTTCCCGAATTCCCCGTCCTGTAAGGAGATCAGGGCCTTCTCCATCGGGTCGAAGGGGTCCTTCTTGCAGGCCAGGATTGCGTACTCCGCAACCTCATGGCAGCTCTCCGTGAGCATGCTGTGGTCCCGCGGATCGTAGTCGCAGAGTTCGCCGTTGGCAGAGAACTGCGCAACCGACATCCTGTTCTCGGTCAGCGTGCCGGTCTTGTCAACGCAGAGGACCGTGGCCGAACCCAGCGTCTCGATGGCCGGGATCTGCCGGGTCAGGACGTGTCTCTGCGATATCCGCCATGCACCAAGCGCGAGGAAGATGGTCAGGACAACCGGGAACTCCTCCGGGAGGATCGCCATGGCAAGCGTGATCCCCGCGAGAAATCCTTCGATCCAGTTGTACCGGGTCAGGCCGTAGACGATGACGATGATGGCACAGAGCGATAAACCAATGAGGGCGATGACCCTGACGATCCGGTCGATCTCGCGTTTCAGTCGCGTCTCGGAGCGTTCCACGGTGCGGAGGACTGACCCGATCTTTCCCATCTCCGTCAGCGCACCCGTTGCCCGGACACGCATAAGTCCCTGTCCGGAGACAACGAGCGTGCCGGAGTAGACCGTGGGCTGGTCATCACCCCCCGGTCGTTCCGCTGCAGCCGGCATCCCATCAGCCCATGCGATCTTCCTGACCGGGACAGACTCTCCTGTCAGGAGGGACTCATCGGCCGACACGTTGTTAGCGATCAGCAGGAGGCCGTCAGCCGGCACGCGGTCTCCTTCGCACAGGATCACCACGTCACCGGTCACCACCTCGCGCCCGGCAATGCGTTTCTGCATCCCGTCGCGGATCACGAGGGCACGCGGGCTGGAGAGGTTCCGGAGCGCTTCGAGTGCCCGCTCGGTCTTCCGCTCCTGGTACACGGTGATACCGATGACGAGGACGACAAAGCTCATCAGCATCAGGCCTTCGGAGATGTCGCCAAGGAGGAAATAGATCAGCCCGCTTGCAACAAGCAGGAGGAACATCGGTTCGTGGACGACTTCGCCGATAATACAGAAAATGCTCCGTTGCCTGTCAGCGGGAAGTTCATTATACCCTTCACGCCGGAGTTTCTCGTCCGCCTCTGATGCAGAAAGACCGGTGACTGCACTGATGTCAAGAGCTGGCACGGTCCGGCCCCCGGCATATCCGGCTGTGATTTGTTGGCATGGCCTTGCACATGCCCATGAAAAAACGACCTACCGGCAATTCCGTGCTTGTCATGGTTTCACGGAGATTAGGTTATGAGCACATAGGGCTTTCGCTGGAAGTGAGAATTTTAAAAAACAAAGAATATTGCCGAGAGGCGCGTGAAGAGATTGATGATACAAAATACCTGAGTATCTGCACAAAAACCAAAAAAAAGTCCTGTTTTCCGGTATTACAATCTCGCGTGTTCAGTGCATTGCAGGAGATGACGCCCGCGATCAGTAACGGAGTAGATGATCCAGTTGCCGTCATTCTCCCCTTTGATGAGGCCACTCTCTTTCAGGATATTGAGATGATAGGAGAGTTTTGAACCGGAGAGGCGCATGAACCGGTTGATGACGCAGACACAGAGCGGCTGGTCCCTGATTACATAGAGTATGGTAAGGCGGAGCGGGTCGGAAAGTGCCTGATAGATCCTGCTCCTCTTCTCAAGTATCTCTTCAGAGGGGATACGCTTGGTGAGCGCGGGGAGTCCGCCCATTGCATCGAGATCTCTCTGGATCGGTTCCGGTAGCTCCGTTGCTGGTTCCCCATCCTCTGCCGGTGTCCCGCAGCAACATGGCGTCTTTCGTTTCATTTCAAATTAATCTGAAATGAAAAGATATATAACCTTGCCCTGTTCACATTGATTCAATAAAATTTGAAATGAAGTGAGCATCATGGAAACATACCGTTCATCCGGCAGGACCGACACGGTCGTCGTACCCGGCCAGACAATCGCGACTGAATCATTGCCATGGAACCCGCACCCGAAGTTTGCCGGGGTCTCTCTCCGGCACCTGGTGACGGGAAAGGATACCGGGGGACGCATGAGCCTCCACCATGTCCGGGTCGATCCCGGTTGCGCCATTGGCGACCACGCCCATACCGGGCAGGTGGAGATCCATGATGTGCTGGCCGGTACCGGGACCTGCACGCTTGAAGGAAGAGTACTCACGTATGCCCCCGGTGTTGTCGGTGTCATGCCTGCCGATCAGGTGCACCGCGTTGATGCAGGAAAGGACGGGATGCTCCTGCTGGCAACGTTTGTGCCCCCGCTGGTGTGAGGTGTACCATGAAAAACGACACTATTCCCTGTTGTGCTGCCGATGCGCTCCGCCGCATCCGGCAGGTCCCGATCAACGGGATCATGACGGGCATCACGATGCTTGATGAGAGCATTGCTGCTGTGATGGACCAGGGCCTGAACGGCGACAGAGAGGTCCGTGAAGCGCTGATGAAGAAAGTCCGGGTCTACAACTACGTTCCGGCGGGTGTTGATGAGGCCTATGCCACGGCGATTATGGAAGAATTCAGGAAGGCCGTAGCGAAGAAGGAACAGAGAAGAAACTGACACGAGGAGATGACATGACAAAAATCGAAATTATCGGGACCGGCTGCGCAAAATGCAACCGCCTCTTTGCCAATGCCGAACAGGCAGTAAAGGACCTGAAGATCGCTGCTGAAGTGATCAAGGTCACGGATATTGACGAGATTGTGAACCGGGGCGTCATGCTGACGCCGGCGCTCTTCATCAATGGCGAATCACGTGCGGAAGGCCGGGTGCCTGACGTGAATGAGATCAAGAACATGCTGACGGAGAAAGGACTATGACAGAGAAACCAACCTGCTCCTGTGGAGTAAACGAACCGAAACGGATCATCTTTCCCTGTGCGGGACAGGCAAATGTCGGGCAGCTGACCAACCTTGCTGCAATCCAGCTGACGGAAGAGGGCTACGGGAGCATTGCCTGTGCCTCGCTGCTTGCGATCGGTACTGAAAGTCTTATCGCCAATACCCTGAAGGCCGATGAAGTCGTTATACTCGACGGTTGCCCGATGAACTGCGCGAAAAAGATTGCCGGTGCACAGGGAATTGCAGCAGGGCAATACCTGGTCATGACGGAACTCGGCATTGCCAAAGGCCCATCGAAGTCCTACACCAACGACGATATCGAGAAGATCGTTGCAGCATGCTGGAAAGGCGAAGGCCGTAAGACGGACTCCGCAAAGTCCGGGAAAAAGACCGGTGGGAAAGACAGCGGATGCGGCGGCGGGTGCGGCGGGACCTGCTAAATACACTAAGGCTCCACTATGACCTACGCACTCGTCACCTGCTCCGGCATCTCGAATACCGGGAAACTCACCACGCAGGCAGGGATGCTCCTTATGCAGAGAAAGCCCGGGATGTTCCTGTGCATGAACTGCAAACAGTCCGCGGAATCCTTGAGACTAGATGTGGGAGGCGCAGAACGCCTCATTGTCCTTGACGGGTGCACGGACTGTTGTGCCACAAAGAAGCTCACGAAAGCCGGCCTTTCTGCGGATGTCCATATCATTGCCACCGAGCTCGGGATCGAGAAGAACGGGATGGCCGACGTGAAGTATGATGAGATCGAGAAAGTCGTCCGTGCTGTCATAGACAACGGGGAGAACCAGAATGTATGAAGACATACTCCTGACCGGGCTGCTGGGTGGTATTACCGGACTTATTGACTATCTCACGGCGCATGTGCTCACGTGTCTCATCCCCGCATTCTTCATCGCGGGTGCGATGAATGCCCTGCTTAACAAAGAATCAATTACCCGGTATCTCGGTGCAAAGGTCTCGCTCTTCAAGGCATACCCGGTTGCCGTTGTCGGCGGTCTCCTCCTTGCCGTCTGTTCCTGCACGATCCTTCCACTCTTTGCGGGGATCAAGAAGAAGGGTGCGGGACTCGGGCCGGCAATCGCCTTCCTGTATACTGCCCCGGCCACCAATATCCTCGCGGTCGCCCTCACCTGGAGCGTAATCGGGGCAGACTTTGCGATCGCCCGTATCGTGCTTTCGATCACGTTTGCGATCATGATCGGGCTCATCATCTCGACGCTCTTCAAGGAAAAACCTCCCGAAGATGTGGCTGCTCCGATAGGGTGTGCATGCGGTCCCGCAACAGCGGAAGGTGGCGGGCAGAAGCACGTCATCCTCTTCATCGGGACGCTGGTGGCGCTTCTCTTCGTTGGCACCTGGGCCCTCTTCATGGAAAAAAACCTGGCAGGAATTCCGCTGCGGTTTATCGTTCTCCCCGTGTTAATCCTCCTGATCATCATCGAAGCACGGCGCTGGTTCACCACAGATCAGCAGAAGAACTGGCTGGAAGAGACGTGGTCGTTCATGAAGACCATCTTCCCCCTCCTGTTCATCGGGATCTTTATCGCAGGGGTACTTGGCGCGCTCCTCCCGGAAGGTATTCTTGGATTATACCTCGGGTCGAACACCGTCACCGCGAACCTGATCGCGGTCCTCTTCGGGACGTTCATGTACTTCCCGACGCTTGTTGAGGTGCCGATGGCAAAGATGTTCCTTGACCTTGGCATGGCAAAAGGCCCGCTCCTGGCATATGTCCTTGCAGACCCGGTTATCTCGCTTCCCAGTATCCTTGTCGTCAGGAAATACATGGGAACGAAGCAGACGATCGTCTACGTGCTCCTGATCGTGTTCTTCTGCACGCTCGCAGGATTGATCTATGGTTCGTTTGCAGGATGAGGCAATAGTGAACGGAGTTTCTCCATGAAGATCGGTATCGTCAGTGACGGAAAATTCGGTGACCGGGCGTTTGAGATCATCCGGGAAAAGTTCCCGACCGAATGGATCAAGACCCGATATCCGGAGGGGCAGATGGTAGATGATTTTGTGCTCACGCTGCCGGAATGTGACCTCTTCATCTCCTATGTCCGCCACCCGGACGTTGCGCTCGCGATCATCGACAAGCAGAAGCCGGTCATCCTCGGGGTCAGTTTCGGCCCCGGTTTTCTTCGGCAGGCAAAGGACATCAATGAAAATGTCATTGCGCCCCCGACCATGTGCTCACTTGAAGACAACACCTGGGTGCCGGAGATCAACGAGTTCGCGAAAGTGTTCGGCCGCCCCGTGTTCGATGTGAAGGTACAGGACGATGGCACTATCGACAGCGTACGGGTCCTTCGGGGATCCCCCTGTGGTTCGACGGTGGCAGCAAGTGCTGAACTCACCGGAACACACCTGAATCCCGAACAGCTCCGGCACTATGGCTTGCGGATCTGCCATTTCTGCCGGGCCCCCCGGCTCGGGAAGACCTGCGACAAGGAAGTGGCCGGGCTGCTCCATATCCGGGAACTGGCCCGCGCAATCAGTGCTGTATCACCTGCTGCAGGAGCAAAGGTAAAATTGTTCACTGATGAGACGGAAAAAATAATTGATCAGAAACTGTGCTGCCGATGATCTGAAAGGAGGTTATACTAACATGACGGATGGTTCTGCCGGACTGGGCTGGGTTGAAAAACTCCTGGCCCTCTGGATATTTCTCTGCATCGTGATCGGGCTGGCTCTCGGGAAGTACTTCCCGGAATTCAGCCAGAATCTCGCGATTGGCATCCCGATAGGGTTATTCTTGATGATCTATCCGGCGATGACAAAGATCGAACTGGGGGATCTCAAAGAAGCTCTCAAGAGCAAGAAACAGGTTGGCATCATCGTTTTTTTCAATTACCTGGTAAATCCGTTCCTGCTCTACATCATCGGATACATCTTCTTTGAGAAGATCCTGCTCGGTCTGGGATGGATCACCCCGGAAGCTGCCACGTACCTGTGGACCGGGCTCATCCTCCTGGGTGTTGCACCCTGCATCGCGATGGTGCTCGTGTGGACCGACCTTGCCAAAGGGAACGGGCCCCTCGGGATCGTGCTCATGGCCTGGAATTCCATCATCCAGGTAATCACAACGCCCTTCTACATCGCCCTTCTTGTCGGTACCTATATCGCCATCGATATCGGTATGATCGCGCAGAGTGTCCTTCTCTATCTTGGTCTGCCACTGCTGTTTGGTGTCCTCACCCGCAGGGAAGTCATCAGACGGAAAGGTGTGGAATGGCTGAATACGAAACTGATACCGCGCTTCGGCACTCTCCAGCTTCTTGCGCTATTGTTCACCATGATCGTCATGTTCTCGCTGAAAGGCGGGGTCATCATCGACAACCCGAACCTCATCTGGCAGATGGCGATCCCGGTGGTCCTGTTCTTCTTCCTGTTATTCCACGTCGTCTACTATACAACCCGGCGCATGGGTTACAACTACGAGGATTCAGCAACCATGGGATTCCATTGTACAGGAAGAAACTTTGAGCTGGCAATAGCAATCGCACTGACCGCATTTGCATCCATGCCGATGGTCGCAGTCTCCACGGTTGTCGGGCCCCTCATCGAGATACCTGTTATGCTGGCAATCGTCTGGCTCTCCCTGAGACGGAGAGACAAGATCATGCAGCAGAGTAATGGTCATGCTCAAAGTAAAACCACACCCTGAGTATCCTCCTGAAGAGGGGCGTTACCTCCGGGGCAACGATTATTCCCCGGCAGCGGTCGTGATCATCCTGACAACCGATGCTGAAGCGATCCCTCCTGAGATTGAGAAGCTCGTGCGGACCGGCGTGGAGACGGGAGCAGCGCTCTCCGGGACCTTGCAGACGGCAAATATCGGCATCGAGAAACTCATCTGCAATATCGTGGCAAACCCGAATATCCGCTATCTCATCTTGGGAGGTCCGGAGTCCGAAGGGCATAAAACCGGCAATGCCATCAAGGCACTCTTAAAAAACGGAGTGGACGAGAAGAAACAGATCATCGACACTACCGGGCTCTCGGCGGCACTCTACAATGTCCCGGCGGAGTTCATCAAACGGTTCCGGGAGCAGCTGACCCTTGTGGACTGCCAGTTTAAGGAAGAATCCGTGATCCGCAAAGCGGTCTGGTCCTGCTTCCAGGAAAAACCAGTGGATTTTTTTGGGCAATCTCTTTTCGATCCCGGTGCGTTTCCGGAACCCCCCTTGAGCGGAAAACTGACCTGGACTGTCACGCAGCCGTGGTGGGAGCCGGGCGATGACGGGGAACGGGCGGCAAAGAAGAAAGCGCTGGAGCTGATCGAGCGCTTAAGAAAGAAACAGGGCATCAAAAACACGACGGAGTAAGATGTGATCCAGGTATGCATTCTTCCTTGAAAAGAGCTCAAGTTGGTTAAAATCAAACCATTTTGAAAATTCTGATTTTTCTGAAATGTATAAATATTTGGAATCCCCATTATTGTGATGAGGATTAATCATGCCACCAAAAAAGTCAGATGACGGGATGGGCCGTTCGAAAGCATCATCGTGTGAATGCGGCCCGGTTCACGGCTGTCGTGTCGAGGCAGTGTTGAGCGTGGACGAACGCGGGCAGATGGTGCTCCCGAAAGATGTTCGGGAGAAAGCCGGGATCAGGACCGGCGACAAGCTCGCGTTGATCAGCTGGGAGAAGGACGGCAGCATCTGCTGCCTTGCACTGATGAAAGTAGAGAACCTGAGCGGCATGGTAAAGGATGTCCTCGGGCCATTGATGCAGGAACAGGACAGCGCGTGAGGTCGTAAAATGGATACAAAAGAACACACCGGATCGCCGTGTTCATGTACTACGGGTCCACAGGTACAATCCTGCGGATGTTCAGCAGCCACTCCTTCGGCAACAGAGATCCGCACGGCAACCAGCACGATCACACTCGCCAACCGGTTCGATCACTTCCTTGCCCGCTGGGGCTGGAAGCGGGAGACTGCCCACAAGGTGACGCACGGCCTGTACCGGCTCGGGAACCCGACCGCGGACTCACCGGTCTTTGCCTCAGCGAATTACTCGCTCAGCTTCGATGCCCTCCGCTCGGCGCTCGCCGGGATCGATGCCTGGATCCTCGTACTGGATACGAAAGGGATCAATGTCTGGTGTGCCGCAGGAAAAGGGACGTTCGGGACAGAAGAACTTGTCCGGAGTATCCAGGTAACCGGCCTTGAATCGGTTGTCAGCCACCGGAAGATCATCGTACCCCAGCTGGGAGCTCCGGGAATCTCGTGGCCGGAGGTGCTGCGGAAGTCAAAGTTCCTTGTCGAGTTCGGCCCGGTACGTGCCTGTGACCTGCCGGAGTACCTGAAGACGCACACGGCGACACCGGCTATGCGGAGGGTGGAGTTCCCGGTAACGGACAGGTTCGTTCTGGCACCCGTGGAGTTTGTCCACAGTGCTCTTCCGATGGTTATTGTTGCAGTGGCTCTCTGGTTCCTCGTCGGCCCGGTGGCAGCACTTGCAGCAGTGTCCGCAGTCCTTGCCGGGACGGTACTCTTCCCGGTCCTGCTGCCATGTATCCCCACGCAGGACTTCTCCACGAAAGGACTGATCCTGGGCGGTGTTGTTGCGATTCCCTTTGCAGTCGCGTTCGGCACAAATCCCTCGCTACCGGTCTGGGCGAATGCCCTCGCAGCGTTAACGCCGCTGCTTATCATACCCGCAGTGGTCTCGTACGCTGCGCTGAACTTTACCGGCTGCACAACATTCACGTCAAGGACCGGCGTGAAAAAGGAGATCTTCCGGTATGTCACGGCGATGGTAGTGATGGCCGTGGCAGGGTCGCTTGCGGGAATTGCCCTCGGCGTGAGCCGCCTTATCGGGGTGATCTAATGTTTGACAGTTATACAGAGACGAGCCTTGTCTACCATCCCGACCGGTGCATCAACTGCAGGCGCTGCACGCAGGTCTGTCCGCATGCAGTCTTCGCTGAGGGAAAAGAGCATGTTGAACTAGCCCGCCCGGCAGCCTGCATGGAGTGCGGCGCCTGTGCGAAGAACTGCCCGGTGCAGGCGATTGAGGTCCAGAGCGGCGTTGGGTGTGCCTGGGCGATGATCGGGGCAGCACTGAGAGGAAAGGACATGGATACGGAGTGCAGCTGCGGCGGTGATACTGGCTCATGCTGTGGCCAGTCTGAGGAACCGAGCTGCGGCTGCGGGGAGAAGTGATAGCGGATATCATAAACCCGCAGACAAAGAAACTCGTGTTTCCTGACCGGATAGTTCCATACGGGTAAGGTAACCCCATGCTGCCCCGGCCCTGAGAGTCTGCGAGCGTAAAAAAGGAAAAATTATCCTGTCACTGCTGTCTCGGTTGTGCTGTCATAGATCCTGGTCCAGCACCGGGCCTGGAAGACCATGAAGAGTGGCGAGAGGATGAGGAAGAACAGCACGGATACAAGGATTACCACGCCAAAGATCGGGAAAAACCCGAGTCCCATGGCAGCTGCCAGCACGATACTCAGGATGAGAATGACCGTGAACAGTACCATAACGGGGACTGCAACGATTATCGCAACGAGAACGATCCCGATGACATAGTTGATCCACCCGATCTTCCCGATATGTTCGCTGATCTCCTTAAACCGGAAGGCATCGGATAAGCGGCCGGTCCGTGCAAACCGGATGGAGACGACCGGCAGTACCAGGGCAATGATGAACTCCACGAGATACATGAGCAGCATGAGCGCGATATTTGGTTCCCACGAGGATGCCATGGCAGATTCGACCTGGCCCGACAGGACTTCTGCCACCAGCGGCCCGTAGGTTGCCAGCCAGAGGATGATGATAGGGATCGAGTATACAAGTGCAATGACCATCAGTTTCAGGCCGTCAATGAACAACCGCCCCCACTGGTCAACCTCCGGTGCGGTCTCTGCCCCGCGATAAATCCGCATCATATACCCGTTCATCGGTATGGCGAGAAGAATGAGCGCGAGGATCATCCTTGCCCACCGGCCGCCGTTCCCAAATACGCCCTGGCGTGTATAGCCAAAGGCGTCGCGTACTATCTCTGTGTAATCCATGCGTTCACCAAAAAGGTCACCCGGCAGGTTCCTGCCCGGTTAAGCGTTTCACAGAAGTGTGGGACATTGCAAACAATAATGTTATCTGCGCCGGCAACCGGCCCCATTCCGGTTCTCCCAGGTTCTTGACTATCTTGGACGGTAGGGTAACCATTGGTTTTTCCTGAGTTCTTGGGAACGGGCCGGGGGAAATCATGTATTATTCATTCGAAGAAGTGCTGCGCACTTCTTCTCTTCCTCGATGTGTTGATATACATCCCGGATCATCACGATCGGGAATACTCCGTTGCACTTTCGCTGGGTTTATGTGATCAGCACGATATGGAGTAGTTAACGCCATCCTTGGGGGTGGACGGAGGTCATGATCATGGCATCTGGTGTGAAGATTCCCATAAACTATACAGAAGCGGCCGGGACGTTGAAGAAACTCTTAAAACTCTCCGGCTCTCCGGTTGCATTCCGGTTTGCGACAAAGAAGGAGGAGATCCCCGCGGGTATGGAGAAGCTCGACAAGACGATCCGGCACTGCACGATGGTCGGTCTTGCACGGAACGAAGGCAAAATCTTCTATTCCACGGCAGAAAACCACGAGTGCAATGGGGGTGCCTGGTCACTTGGCCTCAGGGAGATCACCGAGACGCTGAAGAACGGCGATTTCTACTTCAGGCTCGGCAAGTTCGAGAGCTCCGCTGCCTGCAAGCGGACCATCGACCGGGTTGCCCATCTCGGGACCGGCGACACGTATGCCACGATGTATGCCCCGCTCGAGAAGGCACCGTTCGACCCGCAGGTCGTCATTATCGTCGCCTCTCCATGGGCAATGCTCAAGCTCTCCCAGAGCACCATGTTCCGTGTCGGCGGGAGGATCGAAGCAGAGTTTGCCGGCATCCAGTCGGTCTGCGCCGATGCCTGTGCCCAGACCTATCTCAACGGGAAGGTCAACTTCTCGCTCGGGTGCGACGGCTCGCGGAAGTTCTCCGGTATAGGGGATGGCGAGATGGTCATGGGAATTCCTGCGGAGATCCTCCCCGAACTTGTCGAGGCACTGAACGTTGTTGCAGCAGCCCCGGGATCGAAGCCCGGTGCGAAATAATTTTTTTTACTTAAATCCTTTCGACACTTTCTTATACATGACTCGATATAAAAACGTCTATGTCAATAATCGTGTATATTTGTCCCAAATGTGGAATAACAAGAAAAAAGATTAGCACATGTTCAGGCCCACCCAATCGTAGACACGACCCGGTACACAGAGTTAAGAAAATCGTATCCGAAGAGGAATATGGTCGATTAGGTTTTGGTCCAAGTTCAATCTAATGAAGACAATCTTTTTTTTAAATTTTCAACAGTCAATAATGTGTTATTTTAAAAAAATCCCCGTTATCGGGAGAGATAATCCGGTTAAAAAAGATAAGAGAAGTTATGTTCCAGCGAGGATCTCATCAGAGTCTGGGCGGTGAAAACTCGAAGAAGATCTGACAATCTTCTTCTCGTATTCGAGGACTGATGTCCTCTCATACTCTAAATGAGTTTTGAACCAGCGAGGATCTCATCAGAGTCCGAGTGGTGAGAAACTCCTAGAGGAGTTTCGAACCCGCGGTTGGCCCGGGCTTGCACTCGAAGACTTCCGTGATCTTCACGATAATAAGCGACCGTGCGGGGAGCTCCGGCCTCTTCCTGTTGACACTCGCTTTCATCTCCTCGTATTCCGGTCCGCTGTTCTTGATGGCAGTCACGCCCTTGATCTGGAAGCACCCTTTGATCTCCGGCCCCCAGATGTAGATCGCGATCTTCGGGTTGGTCCTGAGGTTGGAGAGGGTCTTGTTCATGAAGTTGTCCGTGATCCAGATGGTCTCGTCATTGTGGAGTTCGACCATCCCGAGGGGGATCACGTTCGGGGTCCCGTCCTTGGATGCCGTGGCCACCGGGAAGATCTTCATCTTCGCAAATGCCTCTTTCATGTCTGCGTTCAGCTTCACCATGGTACTGTCACCAATTCTCCCAAAGGATTCATGACCCGATATACTTTTTGAAACATGCAGGGGAACCGCGGGACCGGGAGTGTCCTGGTCCGGCAGACAGATTCACCCTGCATCGCGCAGGTTCATAAGCGGTAAGGGAAGACTTTGGAGCTGATAACCATGCAGGCAAACCCGATGGAAGTATTCAGGAAAGAAGCACCCGAAGTTGCAGAAGCGTTCAATGGCCTGATCATGTCGCTTGTTGCATCAAAGGGACTCGACCCGAAGACAAAACAGCTCATCTACATCGCGATGAAAGCATCGATGGGCGATCCGATGGCCGTGAAGGCGCATGTGCCGATGGCAAAAGCAGCCGGAGCGACAAAGGAGGAAGTGGTGGACGCGATCCTCATGACGCTCACGGTCTCCGGGGTCCGCGGGGTTGTCACCTGCCTCCCGGATGCGGTGAAGCAGTTCGAATAACATTTTTACCATTGCAGGATGACCGCCATCGCTTCTCTTATCTCCTGCCGGGTCTCATTTGTCTAGTGTGATGCTTGATCCGCCGGTCAAGAAGGTACTGTACTGGTGCGATGAGTGCAACGTCCCGTTGATCGCAAAGAGCTGTGCATGCGGCCGGGAGGGGAGGAAGATCGAGCTCCTCCAGCCCTACGAACTCCGCCCTGCCCTCTCTGCGGACCGTGCGCTGATCCAGCGGCTCGTACGGGAACAGTACGGGGAGGTTCCGCTGGCACAGGTCCTTCTCCTGAACAAGACCGGTGGCGTCGACCGTGCCGATCTTGTGATCATGCACGGCGAACGCTTCGGCTGGCTGACATTCGACCCGGTCAAGCGGAAGTTCGCCCTCGATATTACCCCGGAAGCCCTGCAGTTCATCGTCCGCCATGCAACAAAAGGCATAGTGGACCTTGATACGCATACTGATGCCCGGAAGGAGCAGGGGCGGATCGGCGGGAAACGGCTCGCCCTGACAAAGCCTGTCCCTGACGGGACCGTGATCGTGAAATACAAGGCCCGGTACGGGACAGGCACGGTCAAGGACAATTCAATCAAGGTGAAGGAGCTCATCGCGGTGGAACCCCGCACCCGCCCCGACCCCGGCTGGGATGTTGTGATCGAGAAAAACCGGTACCATATCAAGAACCTGGAGCGGAACGCGGTCCGTGCCATAAAACACCACATGTCCGACCGGCCGACCGCAAACGTCTCGTTCTCCGGTGGCAAGGACAGCACGGCAGTGCTCCACCTTGCCCGGAAGGCAGGCGTTACAAAGGCCTTCTTCATCGATACCGGCCTCGAGTTCCCCGAGACCATTGCGTTCGTGAAGTCGCAGGGTGTCGAAATTGTCAGTGGTGCCGGGGACTTCTGGCAGGCCGTGGAGAAAGCCGGCCCTCCGGGCAAGGACAACCGCTGGTGCTGCAAGTTCCAGAAACTGCGCCCGCTCAAGCTCTACCTTGCACAGGTCGGCCCCTGTGTCACGATCCAGGGCAACCGCTGGTATGAGTCCTGGAACCGGGCCAGCCTTGACGAGACGAGCCAGAACCCTGACAACCCGCTCCAGCTCAATGTCTCGCCCATCCGGAACTGGCGTGCGCTCGAGGTCTTCCTCTACCTCTGGTGGCAGAAGGCAGCAATGAACCCGCTCTACGAGGATGGCATCGAGCGGATCGGCTGTTATCTCTGCCCGGCGATGCTGGAGAGCGAGTACGAGCAGATCCGTACAACCCACCCGGAGTATGCGAAACGCTGGGATGAGTTCGTGGAACGGTGGGCGGAGAAGAAGGGCATGCCGGAGGCCTACTGCCGGTGGGGGCTCTGGCGGTGGAAGGCGCTGCCGAAGAAGATGCGGGAGCTCTGTCGCGATCGGGGTATTGCGGTCAACGAAGACTTCACGCTCAAGGTACTACATCCGGCAAAAAAGGACCATGAGATGGTTGATATCGGGAAAGGGAGAATCATGAAGGAAGAGATGAAGGAACCGGCGAGCGACAGTCTTGACGTAAAGGGGATGAGGAAGGATTTCCCGCTCCTTGCGGAGGTTGTGTACTTCGACAATGCAGCCACCAGCCTGTCCCCCGAGCCGGTGATACAGTCGTATGTCGAGTTCGAGCGCAACTACCGGGCCAATGTCGGGCGGGGCGTCCATCGCCTCACCCAGATCGCCTCCCAGCGCTACTGGCATGCCCACGAGAAGGTGGCCGGGTTCATCGGTGCAAAAGAAGGCGTCACGGTCTTCACGAAGAGCACCACCGAGTCCGTCAATATGGTGGCGCATGGATTCCCGTGGAAGGCCGGCGACCGCGTGCTCACGACCATTCTCGAGCACCACTCCAATCTCCTGCCCTGGTATCACCTTGCACGGCAGGGCGTATCGGTGGATATCGCGAATATACGCGATGACTACTCCTTCGATCTTGTCGCATTTGAGGCAGCAATCACGGACCGGACGCGCCTGGTCGCGGTCACCCACGCTTCGAATATGCTGGGCGTCATCACGCCGGTTGCAGAGATCGCGAAGATCTGCCACAACCATGGAGTCCTCCTGCTGGTGGACATGGCCCAGACAGTACCCCATATGCCGGTCGATGTGGCAGCACTCGGCTGCGACTATGCCGCCTTCTCCGGCCACAAGATGCTCGGCCCCACGGGCACCGGCGTGCTCTGGATGAAGGAGCCGGATATTGAACCGCTCCTGCTGGGCGGCGGTGTTGTTGAGAGTGTGAATGGACTGGAGTATACCCTGTCAGAAGGGTACCAGCGGTACGAGGCCGGTACCGGCAATATCGCTGGCGGAATCGGGCTCGGTGTTGCAGTCGACTACCTCTCCCGGCTTGGCATGGACCGCGTGCGGAGACACGAGCAGTCTCTTACTACGCGGATCGTTAACGGCCTCCGTCAGAATCCCCGCATCAGGCTCTATGTTCCGGACTCTCCCGAACGGCGGGTGGGTGTAATCTCCTTTACGGTTGAAGGGCTGCACCCGCACGAGGTTGCGCAGCGCCTTGACGAGATGGCCGACATCATGGTCAGGTCCGGTCACCACTGCTGCATCCCCCTCATGGACCGGCTGGGCCTGAAGGATGGGACGGTACGGGCCAGTATCGGGCCATACAATACTGCGGAAGAAGCAGATCTCTTCCTTGCGACAATCGAAGAGATCACCCGGTAAGGCATGCCCATCTCTTCCTTTTTACACAATGAGACCCTTTTTTGCCGGATTTATTTATCACGATTTATTATGTACGAATCGCCAACTATCATCAGACAATCGGGCCACACATGCCCCTGGTAACGTGATCTTCCATGAAGAAACAACAGATAGCCGATCTCTTCTCCCTTGTCCGGGAGAAGCGCCCGCTCGTCCACCACATCACGAACTACGTGACGGTCAATGACTGCGCCAACATTACCCTCTGCGCCGGCGGCGCACCGGTCATGGCCGATGCGGCTGACGAAGTAGTGGAGATGGCCGCGATCGCGAGCGTACTGGTCCTCAACATCGGGACCCTCAACCCGGTTCAGGTAGAGTCCATGGAAATGGCCGGCAGCATGGCGAACGAGCGGAAGATACCGGTGATCCTCGATCCGGTGGGTGTCGGTGCAACTCAGTACCGGACAAAGACCGCCCGCAGGCTGCTTGACAAACTTGACATCGCGGTCCTCAAGGGCAATGCCGGGGAGATCGGCGTGCTTGCCGGCGCCGAAGCAAAAGTCCGGGGCGTTGACTCGCACGGGCTTTCCGGTGACCCTGTTACGATTGCACAGGAATACGCCCAGGCTGCCGGCCTGACCATTGCAATCAGCGGTGCAACAGATATTATTACTGACGGGAAGCACACGCTGCTTGTCGAGAACGGCCACCCGATGATGGGCAGCATCTCCGGGACCGGCTGCATGGCCGCATCCGTGACCGGTGTCTTTAGTGCCGAGTCGAAGGACCGGGTCCTTGCATCGGCAGCGGCCTTTGCCGCCTTCGGCATTGCCGGGGAACGTGCGGCAGCAGCTGCCCGGGGTCCCGGCAGTTTCAAGACTCTGCTCTTCGATGAACTTGCAGCCCTCACTCCCGATGACCTTGCTCGGGCAGCCCGGATCAGAACCGAATAACCTCACGTATGAACCTTGACCTGTACGTCATCACGGACGAGGCACTTGCCGGCGGGCTCCCGCACGCGGTGATCGCAAAGCGTGCAGTGGACGGGGGTGCAACGGCCATCCAGCTCCGGGACAAGGGCCGTTCATACAGGGACCTTGTCCTTATTGGAAGGGAGATCCACGCCATTACCCGGAAGGCCGGGGCGCTGTTCATCGTGAACGACCGGCTTGACATAGCGTTTGCCTGCGGGGCGGACGGCGTGCATCTCGGGCAGGGCGACCTCCGGTGCGACACGGTCCGCCAGCTCGCGCCTCCGGGCTTCATCATCGGTATCTCTGTGGGCTCGGTTGAGGATGCAGTTGATGCCGAACGGGCCGGTGCTGACTATGTTGCCCTCAGCCCCATTTTCTCCACGAACTCCAAGGAGGATGCAGGGCCCGGTCACGGCCTTCTGCTGTTGAAGAAAATACGGGCAGTTGTCAGCATCCCCGTCATTGCCATCGGCGGGATTGGTCCTGGCAATGCCGGCTCGGTTATCGGTGCAGGGGCAGATGGCATTGCGGTCATCTCGGCAGTCGTCTCGCAACCCGACATCACGGCTGCTGCCCGGAGGCTTGCAGGGATCGTTGCCCGGCAAAAACGTAACCCGCGGAGGAAGCGATGAAGAGCGGTCCGGCACCCCGGTTTGTACTGCACGAGCATTTTGCAAGGCACCACCATTTCGACTTCCGGCTCGAACACGAGGGTGTGCTTGTGAGCTGGGCAGTGCCCAAAGGATTACCGGAACAACCCGGTGAACGGAGGCTTGGGATTGCCGTGGAAGACCATGCCCTTGATTATATTGGTTTTTCCGGGACCATCCCGGAAGGTGAATATGGCGCGGGAGACGTGAAGATCGCCGATACCGGGACCTATACACCGGTCCTCTGGGAACCGGGCCGGATCGAGGTGATCCTCAACGGCGCCCGGTACTCCGGCAAATTTGTCCTTGTACGGTTCAGGAAGGCTGGGGAGAAGGAATGGCTCATACTCCGGGCGCGGGATTGATCCCGGGCCTCCCTGCACCTCCGGGGAGTGTCACGATGATGGATTTATGCCCAGGGTGCCGAATACCTGAAATGACAAAAGTCATAACAACATATAATAAATTCCCGGAACCATCTTCAAGCGGATACTTCAGTACAGGTCTGATTGCGGCATGAGAACCATTTCAACACACCATACGCTCTGGTTATCGATTACGGCATTACTGACCGTTGGGATCGTTCTTGTCTCTATATACTCCTTAAAAAACGGGTACTTCGATATCTTCCCGTATTTTTACATCCTGCCTATCCTTCTCATTGCCTGGTGCTGCCCGCGGTATTCGGTGTACTTCACGGTCCTCCTCGGGTGGATATTCCTCGGGCTCGTGTACCTGTACGGGGCCGGAAGCATCCAGCTGTATGTAGCGAGCATGGCCTTCTTCTACATCTTCGTCTCGCTCGGTATCGTCCTGTCGGCTTTCTCCGGCCAGGCCCTCCAGGAGCGGAAGTACCGCGACATCTTTGAGACTTCCCAGACCGGGATCATCACCTTCGAGCTCGAAACCCAGAAGATCCGGACGATCAACACGCAGTCGGCAGAAATTCTCGGGTATCCTCCTGAGGAACTTGCCCGCCAGTCGTTTACAGAACTCTGGTTTGACGGCGAACAGGAGATCCGGTTCATGAAACAGATCCGGCAGGAGGAGAAGATCACGGCGATGGAGGTTGCCCTGCGAAAGAAGGACCGCACCGTGATCTGGGTGCTGATCACTGCCGCCCTCACAAAAGAGGGGCTCATTGTCTGTTCGATGATGGACGTCACGGCAGGCAAGCGGATGAAGGACGAACTCATCGAGTCCGAACTCCGCTACCGGACGCTCTTTGACGGGGCGAGCGATGCGATCATCCTCCACGATATTGATGGCAAGATCTTCGAGACGAACGTGATCGCAAGCCGCTATCTCGGGTATACGAAGAAAGAACTGATGCACAAGACGCTCTACGACCTCGCCGTGCACCCGGAGGCCATGTTCCCTTCGGATGAGGTAAAACAGTTCCAGGCACGGGGCCACATCCTGTTCGTGTCCGAGCTGAAGAAGAAAGACGGCGGTACCCTGCCCGTGGAGATCAGCAGCAGGATCACGGAATATTTCGGCATGACTGCAGTGATGAGCACGGTGCGGGATATCTCCGGGCGGAGAAATCCGTAAGTTCCCACCGGTACCGTATGCCGGAAAAGATACCCGGGACCGGAGACCCGGTACATGAGGGATCTGGTTTAATACCTATAGTCACCTATAGGTGTTACTATGCAGGCAGCAACTTCAATTTACATCCGGGAGGATCTCAAGACCCAGTTGAACAACCTGAAGCGCAACCCGAAGGAATCGTACAACGATGTTATCGAGCGCCTTGTGAATCTTTCCATTGATGATGAACCGCTCAGTGCGGATGCCATTAAAGGCCTGGAAGAGGGTCTTAAGGATATCAAAAAAGGGAATCTGATCTCTGAAGAAGCTATCAAAAAGAAGTACGGAGTTGAATGAGTCTGTACCGGGTGAAGTACACCCATCGTGCCGACCGGGACCTGGAAAAATTACCGCTGGAGATTGCGCGGAAGGTTGTCGGTTCGATCCATACTATCAGGGAAGACCCGTACCGGTTTATCAAAAAGATGAAGGCGTCAAATCCGGACCATCCGATCTACTCTCTCCGGGTCAGGAGAGATGTTCGTGCGCTGCTCTCAATTCACGATGATGTCCTGATCATTCATGTGCTTGAAATTGATTACAGAAAACAGGCATATCGGGATTTTTAAATAAATTTTCATCCGGATCCCCTCTTACAACCTTCTGCCCCTTCTGAATAACGTGCATCCTCCGGATGACAAATTGTCCACCAGCGCACTTGTAAAAGGAGTGTGATGTAACATCAGAGAAGCGAACACCGGAAAAGTGCGAGGGATTTGTACCCTCGGTGTCTGAAAGCCGCCGGAGGGACTTGAACCCTCGACCTGCTGATTACGAATCAGCCGCTATACCGCTAAGCCACGGCGGCGTAATACCTCACAATATCGGCTTATGCACTAATAAAAGATATGGCTCGATGGGTTACGAGTACCCGCTGAGCGCAGTGACGTTCTCTTTCCCCGCGCTCTCCTTTGGGGCAATCGTCCCGAACTTGGACTCGTAGTCGGCAACCGTCTTGGTCAGGACCGCGAGGAGGTTCTTTGCGTGTGACGGGGTGATGGAGACGATTGCCTTTGCCCGTGCCTGGTTCACCTGGGGGAGCTGGTGGAGGAACATGAAGGTGAACTCATCGTCCTTGTACGCGATCTGGATCATGTTGCTGTACACGGGATCAAGCGTGGGAGGGATATTAACTGAGATTTCCTGGCTGCTCATGCTCCAAGTGTTTCTCCTGATAGATTATCCGTCTTTTCCTGTTTGAATTACGCCAAAAACTATAATCTGGTCTGTTTCCCACGTTACAGGGAGGAGTTATCCTGGCGGAACAGAAGGGACACATCACGATCTCGGACCTGGTGCGGGTGCACGCATGTCCGGTTCGGTTTTACTTTGAACAGCGCGAACCCGTCACGGAATCAGACCGGTACGCGATCTGCAAGCAGCTCTCGTACCATCTCGGGAAACCGCTGGATGCAGACCTGATCTGGAACGAGGTTGTGGCCGTCCGCCCGGCCGTTGACCCGGCACTCCGGGAATTCCTGGGTCTCTGTATCACGGCCTGCAACAAGTCGGCATGGAAACCCGCCGTCCAGACCGATGTCCGGGTCGCTTCAGACAAGCACGGTATGGCGGGCATGATCGACCGCATTGATGCCGGGGGGTCATTCTCCATTGTCCGGGCTTCCGGGGCGATGCCGTTTGGCACCTATGCAGCCGACCGGCTGCGCATTGCCGCCATTGCATTCTGCCTTGAGGAGATGACGGGAAAAGAAGTCCCCGGGGGGAACGTGGAGTATATCCCGGACGGCGTCTCCCGGCACCACGCGGTACAGCCCCGGGACAGGAGGCTTGTGATCGCAACCCTCCACAAGCTTCGGGAGATCCGGGAGGGGGCGATGCCGCAGCACCCGCTCAATGCCCCCTGCACCCGGTGCAAATACAAGGAAAAATGCGAGAGCAGCGTCGGGAAGAGGCTCAGCGAGTTGCTGTGAGCAGAGCCTTATTCCGGCTCCCTGCCACATGCTGAACAGCGGTAATGGTGGACATCGACGGTCCCCCCACATGCCGTGCAGGTCCACCGCTCCCGCTCGCTTTTAACGAACGCACGGATACCATCTTTTTTAATTGCAGCAAGGTTGTCAAGCATGCTCATGTGGTACTTTGTCCGGTACCGCGTGTCCAGCTGTTTCATCCGTTTGCAGGGAAAATCGCCGCAGTTGTGATGGTATCTCTCTTGGATATGTTCACAGGCAGAGATGGTACAGTTAATGCTGCACAACCTGTCCGGTGCGTAACAGCCTCCGCACCGGTTCTTTTCCCGCAGGAACGCGCTACAGATGGCGCAGTCCATGCCGCAGGGGGCAACCAGTGTGGTCCTGAACGGATTTTTCACTGCCATACAAGGGGATGGGTTTCCCGTCAGTTAATAATTGGCGGCCGGTGGACCGCCGTATTGCTGGTACTATCTCTAGGTCGGGTCCCCTTTTATGGACGGGGGGAGACCGGAAGTACACCGCCCGACCCCCGCATCCCCCTTTATTGGTATAATGTGCAGTTCTTCGTCGTAAAAAATAACAAATTCCGGCCCGGGATCCCAATGGGTGTGCGGGGGTCGGGCGGTGTACTTTGTATGATCGTGGCCATATGGTTCCTGTAAACTATCGATTTTTCCGACGAAATATGTTAAATCCTGCCGGTCCGGGGGGAAAAAAGTACACCGCCCGACCCCCTCTTTCCCGAAGGGGATGCACACTTTCACCACGCCCGTTCCTCTCCCTTTTATCCTGCCATCTGCAACCGTCTTGATCCCTACAGGATGGAAGTGAAGCAGATGGCAGCAACACGTATCGAGACCGGCACCCCCCAGGGGGATGCACTGGGATTTTCCGAAGACCTCTTCTCGGGCTGGCTTGAGATGGAAGCGGGCAACCGGCTCATCCTCCACTACATCATATCCCGGCACAAGAACGAGGGCAACACGCAGGCGCTGATCCGGCAGTGGCTTACCGAAGGGTACGATGTCCGGGTCGTGATGCCCCGGCCCGTTATGCAGCATATCCTCAGGAAATTCCGGTTTGTTTCCGGGCGGGAGCAGTTCCCGGACCAGTACGAAGATGCAGTGGAGGTCTGGCACCGGCCCGGTGCGTGGGGGCCGGAGAGCATGCATGAACGTCAGGGAAGGTATGCCGTGACCGGGTGAAGGCGGGACAGATATCCCTGCACGTTCCCTGAAAGACCCCTTCTTTTTCCTTCAGGCATCGAGCAGTGTCTTCGAGATGATGTATTCCCCGCATGCCTCGCGGGTCGTCCCCACGATCAGCCACCGCTCGTCACCGTGCTGTTCAGCAACCCCGCAGGCCTCGATCGTCTCACCGGTGAGCGCCTGTCCGCTGTAGGTATGGGTAAAGGATAGTACCCTGCTGAAGGATTCGTGCTCCACCTCATAGATCGCGGGGTTGTCGAACGCGAGCGACGCATCGGTCACCTTCGCTTCGATGGTCTGTTTCCCCAGTACCTGGCCACGGCCGGCCGGGGCGCTGCTGATCGTGTCATAGGACCGCGTGTACAGAATATCGAAGTACGTGCCCTCGATCTGGCCCCGGTTCCATTTCCGCTGCTCGTGGAGCACGAAGACATCGTACGGGATCTCGGGTTTACGTTTTTCGTACACCTTTCTCCACATCTCTTCTGAGAGGCCCTCAATCCTGCCATCCCGGACGCCCTGCCGGACCAGTGCCTGTGCAGCAAACCAGTGCCTCCCGTACACCACCATGTCGATATCGGAGCCCTCGTTTTCGAGCCCGCAGAGGAGCGAGCCGGTACACCCGACCGTTCCTTCCGGCAGGGAGAAGAGGCTGACGAGTTTTTTCACCCGGGGGTGGGCGGCAGCAATACGACCGATCTCGAGGTCCGGCTTCAGTACCTGTTTCACATCGGCTTTCGGTACCCGGTGGAGGAGGCCGGCATAGGCCGGCTTGTAACGGGCAACGTGGGCATACGCCTCCTCAAAATCATACTTGGTGTAGCGGCGGCCTGACGGGTGGACCCGTGTCCCGTTCCCGTCCGGGACATACCGAAGTACACACCCGATCCGGTCGTCGTTGTCATAGCTCGAGACCGCATAGAGCCAGCCGTCGTTGTCTTCAATAAAATCGCGCAGGCGGAGTGGCAGCATCAGGAGACCTCAGAGGGTGAGCAGGAATTTTGCGACCTGGTCGACCCCGGCGCCGGCCCGGAGGACCTGCTTTGCCGGCAGGTCAACCACCGTGCTCGGGATACCCGGCAGCATCCCCCCGTCAATGAGCAGCTCGCGCGGGATGGTGCACTCTTCCGGGGTCCGGGGTTCCTTTGCCCCGTGGAGGTTGGCACTTGTGGCCGTGATCGGGGCATCGAACTTTGTGATCAGTTCCGTCGCTAGAGGGTGCGAAGGCATACGGATCCCGATCATCCCGGTACCCCCGGTCAGGATCTCCGGGATACAGGAGCGGGCGGGGAGAATTACGGTCACGGGGCCGGGAAGGAATGCCTCAAGGAACCCCTGCATCCACGGCTCGGTCCGGGCAACCGCACCCAGCATATCGAAGTCGGAGACGGCGATCGAGATCGGCATCCCCAGCGGGCGTTTCTTCGCCTCGTAGACCTTCAGGATCGCCTCGTCGGAAAACGCATCCGCCCCAAGGCCGTAGACCGTCTCGGTAGGATAGATGATGATGCCGTCGTGCATGAGGACCGATACGGCCTTCCCGATGATATCCATGTTCAGAATTCCCGTCCGCGGACGCGGTTGATATCGAAAACGGCCTTGCTGCTGACGTGCATCACGGCAAAGACCCCGGCCTGGATTGGGTCGGTGACCACGAGGTCGGCATGTTCCGGCACGGTGCCCGCCATCTTGAGGGCGATGACCGGGATCCCTGCGTCCCGCACCCTGTCCACGGCCTTAGAGATCTCTCCTCCCATGATCGAGCCGGCGAGGACGAGAATCGCGGCGCGGGGCAGGCGGGAGACCGCATCCACGGCAAGGGCCAGGGTACGCTCCCCGACCAGCGGAATGGTATCCACCGAGATCCGCTCGCCGCGGATGTTATGCCTGTCCGCCTCGTTCACGGCACCGAGGGCGACCTGCGCGACCTGTGCACCGCCCCCGATGATGATCACGCGTGTCCCGAAGATGTGCCCGAACGGCCGGTAGGCCTTGACGTCCCTTACGGAGGGGATATCGTTTAAGTCCTTTAAGAGAAGGTCGTATTCGTCCGCATTGCCGCAGTCATATTCAAAATAGAGTTCGGCAAGACCGCAGTAAGGGCCGGAGTCGAATACCTCCTGGTTGATCATGACCACATTTGCGTCATGATTGGCAAGTACCGTAGCAATGTCCCGGAGGACACCCCTGCGGTTCTCCGCGATGATCCTCATTGCCAGACGTTCAGGTTCAGACTCCATAGGATGGATGCGATAACCGGGGATCGAACCCGGGTTAGAAGCTTGGGAAGCTCCTGTCCTACCGCTAGACTATTATCGCACGCTGATGTTTGCGTCTCTCTAATAGTACGCGATTTTAGCATAAATATATCCCGTTTATCCCTCCCGTTTCGATATTTTTAAGCCATGAGGACAAAGTACGTATACGATAAGCCGCCTTACTATCCGGCATACCTCCGCACATACGTTGCCTGCGGCAATCACAATAACCAAAACAGGAAGAAACCCCATGAGATTCCGAACCCTGATCTTCTCTCTCCTTATTGCGACCTGCCTGCTGGTACTGGTATCCCCGTTCCCGGTCCAGGCGGCAACCGGCGATTCGGTTAAGGTGCTGTACCAGAACTCATTCTCCTCCAATCCCAAATGGGTGACGAACAATCCCACGTCGGATTACTGGGACCCCGGTCTCCAGATGTACCATTTTGCGATCGAACCAAGCACAGGTGCCTATGCATATGTCCCCGTCCCCAATTATGACGGGGAACCGTTCATTTTTGAGTACGATGTCATCCTCAACGAAGTTGATGAAGGGGCAACCTTCCGTCTTGGCTTTTCAGGAACGGAGATGGATCCCAATACCGGCCCGAATGTCCTGACGCAGTTCACGAATGCAAAATACGGCCAGATCATGTGGCTTCACCTGGTGACGACGGGGAACAAGATGATCGAGGTCAACAGCGAGTCCGGCGACACCCAGGCAAGCGGTGATGCCGCCTACAACGGCCCGACGGTACTGTACGGTCTCAACAAGACCTACCATGTGACGGTGGACTACAATAAGGCCCAGCGGACCCTCAGTATGAAGGTCAACGAGAAGACAAGCGGCAAGTCCGTCTGGGGCTACTACGTGAACGTAGCAGATGAGCTTCGCGGGATGAACCGTATTTACCTCGGTTCGATCGGCGATTACGGGATGATGAATATCTACGCAAAGGGCTATATCGATAATGTCCGGCTCACGATCCCCGCGGAAGATGCCGTAACCCCCACAACCGCCGCTACGGTTACCAGTACGACAGCACCTGTTGTGACGACCAAGAAAACAACGACCCGGCCGACAATGGCCGTGATGACACCATCTCCCGAGACAACGCCCGAATCCCCGCTCTCCGGGATAACGGCTATCACCGCGCTCTGTATCACCGGCCTCTGTTGCGGTCTGTTCCTGAAGAGAAGGAACTGATACCTTCCTTTTTTTGATCCTCCGGTCCTGTGAGAACCCGGGAATATTTGTGAAAAGAACTCTGTTTTTCGAGCCCCGCGATCAGTGACACCGACTACCCGGATCATACATAAGGGGAAATTTCCTTTGGAAAACGTCGTGCTCCAGGCACAAGGGGCCGGAGAATATCACGGGAAAAAGAAGGTATTTGCAGTATGTATGATTCCCGGAGGTGTGGCAACCTCCGGATCTCTGGAGAGAGAGTTGAATATATACCGGCACGGTACGCCGGTTGCATGGGGCTTCTTCCTGCGGTGAGCAGTATCCCGGTTCCGTGTGCATGAGAGACCGGGGACGTGCTGGATGTTCATGGTACAGGTGCTTGGCTTTTAGGGAATGGCGCCTATGTTCTGACGTGTACTGTCATTGTACTGGTAACCGATCGGTTGCGAAGGTTACGGGAGTTGTGGACTTCTCAACGATCCCTTCAGTTCCGGAGATGATCTGAACGCTGCAGTCGTCTCCTGTGAAGACACCGCTCCCGCAGCAGGGGCTGCAGTACGTGTCCGGCCGTGCTGCGTCTGACGGGGATACCATCAGCGCTACCGAGAGCATGACGAACGCAAGACCGATCATGATAATGCCAGTGTTCATAGAACGGTTCCCTCTTGTTGTTGATGGGTCGGTGACACGCCGAATCAGGTCCGTGTATCACCTGATCATATTCTCTTGCAGGCCGGTTAATAAATACCCAGAATTCCCTTGGTTGGTGGCTGTAACTCCGGGGTTATACGGACGAACCTGTCGGATGAACCAATGGGGAGGAAATATAAACCGCCATGCCCTTATCTTCCGGTACCAAATGGGTAAGATATAAAAAGCCCTGGTTGAGCGCTATGGATCCCGCAGATAAGTCTCCCACTATTATTGTTCATGATGAGTCCGATTCACTGGAGGAACTGTCGGATTACCTGGACGTGCTATCGAGCAGCGCACGGCTCCGGATACTGAAATTTCTCGAGAAGAAACCCCGTGACGCACGGGCGATCTCAAAGGAGATCGAGACGAGTTATGAAAATACGAAAAAACATCTCGACAAACTCCTGAGCATCGGCGTCATCAAGAAAGAAGCGGGCCTCGGTGCCCCCACCTCTAAGGGGATCCATCCCGTATGGGAATATTCCCTTGTGCCGGGCGGCCTCGAAGTCATTATACGGAACCTCGGGCTCTTCTCCAATACGCGGGTGCAGGTTGTCGGGAGCGAGATCTCGAAGCGTCTGGACGAAGTAAAAGGCACCCTCTCAAGGGAGGTGCTGGGGAATGTTCCCGCTGCGATCGTGCTGGGCGGCCCGGATGACGGCAAGGTATTCCTGCTCAAACATGACACGATCTCGATTGGCCGGAACGATCCGGAGCACCCCGGATCGTTCCGGCCGGAAGCTGATATCGTGCTTTCGGATGGATACACTGCGGTGACCCGCGTCTCGCGGCCACATGGGAAATTTGTCCGGGAGAAAGAGACCTGGTATATTGAGGATGACGGGAGTACCGGTGGCACACAGCTGAACAACCACAAACTTGAGAAGAATATCCGGACCCCGTTGCATGACGGCGACTTAATCGAACTTGCAAAAGGCATATCCGGTGTGAAATTCCTGATGATCCTCCCCGGGAGCACCTGAAACGTACCGGCCCGCGCCAATAAATATGGAACATATGCATATTAATATCCGGATTCATTACCGGATAGTATAAGACCGGATACACAAATGTTACAACGATATCCCCTGATCCCATCCCCCCGCAGTGCATGCATGCTTGCCATGGTCATGCTTGCATGTGCTGTCCTCTGCATGCCGGTAGCCGCGGCGGACCACGTCGTCGGACCTGCCGGTGCCGAGTTCACCACCCTCAAGGATGCGGTCGACTGGTCTATCGGGGGCGACACGATACGGGTGGAGAGCGGGACCTACGCAGAGAGTATCAAACTCGACAAGAAACTGTACCTGATCGGTGTCGATACCGGCGGCGGGGCACCGGTGATTACCCCCTCAAAGGCCGGCAATGTCGTGGAGATCCTCGCGGATGGCTGTACGATCCAGGGGTTCACTATCCAGAACAGCGCAACGGGGAGCGGCATCCGGGTCACCTCCAGCAGCAATTCCCTGCGGCATAACACCATCAGGAACAATGCGGAAGGGATCACCCTTGTGTCTGCGGACAGGAACACTATCCTTGACAACGTGATCGAGGGGAACAACCACGCAGGTATCGCACTTGAATCGGCAAGCGGTAACCAGATCGATGAGAACACCATCCGGGAAAATGCCATCGGGATCAGGCTGGATGAAAACTCGCGTTCCAACACCATCTCCCGCAACATGTTTTCCAACACGCAGAACGTGAATTCCCGGAGTCCGAGTTCCACGTGGAGCACCGCGTTTACCTACCAATATACCTATCTTGGAAAGGCCGGACAGAGCCGCATGGGCAACTACTGGAACGATTACCGGGGCCAGGACCAGAATGGCGACGGGATCGGGGACACAGCATACACCACCAGCGTCAATGACGGGAAGGGCAGTGGTGAGACTGATCCCTACCATGTCGATGCCTATCCCCTGATGGACCCGCTGGAGTACTTCACCGGTATGAGCATGGTTACCTCCCCTGGTACCGGAGAACCGGCAGGTGTGAAGACGCCTCCCCCGACGGTTCCGGTAAAACCGTCCGTTACGGCAAGCCTTGTCCCGACCCGGACCCCGCAGCTCGTGACCACGGCGCCCCCCCTCCCTGCGTCCGGAGGCCTGCAGGGGATTCCCATCATGGCCATCGTCCTTATTATCATAGGGCTGGTGCTCGCAGGTATCGGAGGGTATTTTTTCGTCTCGCGAAAAGATGAGGGGCCGGCCCTCTCATCCCCGGTGCCAGCGGTCGCTCATGCGGCAACCGTCCTCAGGACCGCGGTCGAGCGGACCTGGGCGCTCGTCACGACACCGGCGAGCAAGACGGTACTGGGGACGGCAGAAGAGACGGTAGCCTATCCTCCCCCGACCGCCACCGACCAGAAGAATTACTTCCCCCGTGAACTTGAGAACAAGTATACCGAGATCATGTTTGTCGGGCGGGGTGGTATCGCGTGGGTCTTCTCCGCCATCCGCAAAACGGACAGCGTGAAGGTCGCAGTCAAGATCCCGATCAGTTTCGATGAAATCACCGGCAAATGCTTCCTCAACGAGATCGCTGCGTGGGAGACCCTGCGCCATCCCAATATTGTCGAAGTGTCAGCGGTCAACATCCTGCCGGTCCCCTACGTTGAGATGGAGTTTGTCCCGAACTCGCTCGAAGCGCTGAAAAAACCCATGCCGGTCTGGAAGGCGGTCCACCTGATCACCGGCGTTGCGGATGGTCTCCGGTATGCCCATGAACACGGGTTCATCCACCGGGACATCAAGCCCCACAACATCCTCCTGACCGAAGATGTGGTGCCGAAGATCACCGACTGGGGAATGAGCAAGGTGCTTGCCGCTGACGTGAAAAAGTCGAGCGTTGCCGGGTTCTCCCTCTCCTATGCTGCGCCGGAGCAGGTCTCCCCCTCCGAGTTCGGGAGGACGGACGAGCGGACCGACATCTATCAGCTCGGCGTGGTCTTTTACGAACTGCTCACCGGTTCTATCCCGTTCGGTGGCGAGAGCATCGTTGAGGTGGGCAACGCGATCCTCCGGGAACAGCCCATTCTCCCGTCGGAGTATAACCCGGATGCAGAAGCGGTGGAGAAGATCATCATGAAATGCCTGGAGAAAAACCCGGCACACCGTTACCAGTCAGCAGCCGAACTTCTCGACGCGCTGCATGGATACCTTGATGAGGACGATGAATGATCGCATCCGGGAGACCGTGAAGAGATGACCCCTGTGGAGAAGACCTTCGAACCCGCGACCTGCCGGCACTGTGACGGCGAGGGCTGCATGTACTGCAACAAGACCGGCACCGTGCTCGTCACGGCCCCAAAAACCCTCTGCCACCATTGCGAGGGCGTTGGCTGTATCTATTGCGGCTTCACCGGCTGGACGGGTCCGAAATCAAAATGCGATTAGCCGGCCCCGGTACCCGTCACCGGAACTTCCCCTCGATCCGCCGGGGGATTACACACTCTTCATAGCGTTTGGCAAAGTAGCGGTCGGTCATCCCGGCAATGAAGTCCCGTACCAGCTCTGCCGGGGTGGCGGTCTCAAGATAACGCGGGCTCGTCCATCCCGTCGCGATGAAGTCCGTGAAGATCTTCGCAGAGGTATCCTTCCTTTCGAGTGCTTCGAGACAGGTGGAAAAGAGGGTTGCATACATCCGCTCGATCTTTGCGCGTTCCGAGGTCAGGATAGGGTTGTTGTAAATGTGCTGGCGCGAGAACGAGCGTAACGAGATCAGTGCCTTCTCAACATCCCGGCTGTAGGCAATATACCCCTCGTCTTCCGTCCTGCTGTTCTCCAGCAGGTCGTAAATCAGGGTGTTGATGATCTCGCGGTTCGTGCTCCCGAGCACCTCCCGTGACCGTTCCGGGATGTGCGTACTATCGCTGATGAGGCCGACGTCCCGGGCATCCTGCAGGTCCCTGCCGATATAGGCAATCGTATCGGCGAACTTGACCACGCAGCCTTCGAGCGTCATCGGTGACGTGGAGCGGTGGCCGTCGGCATTGTCCTGCACCTTCTTGTCAAACGCCGCCCAGCTTTTAAGCGGTTCAGCCGTAATCCTGACATCGTCCCCCTCGCCATTATGACAGAGGATACCGTCCGGCACCTGCATGGTCAGGTCGCAGTCCTCGATCTGGTCGAGGAAGCGGACGCTCTGGACATTGTGGGAGAACACCCCGATCCCGTACTGCTGGCAGAGCGCCGAGAGGCAGGTCTCGCCGAAATGACCATAGGGGATGTGGCCGATGTCGTGCCCGAGCGCGATCGCCTCGATCAGGTACTCGTTGAGCCGGAGGCAGCGCCCGATCGTCCGTGCGATCTTCGAGACGAGCTGGACATGGATGACGCGGTGGGTGATATGGTCGTTCTCCACGAGGTAAAAGACCTGCGTCTTGTCAATATACCGCGTAAACGCCCGCGTGTGGATGATCCGGTCGGCATCACGGGAGTAGGGGGTCCGGATATCTTCCGGTACCCGCTGGTACCTCCGCACGGCATCGGCACTGGTCGTTGCCAGGGGGGAGAGGAGCGCCTCGCGTTTTCCGGTCAGGGCGCTGACAGCGGATGCGAGACGCGAGTCAGGCACCCGTTTCCGTACCGGCTTCTTCATGGCAGGTCATTTTGTACCACAAGGTGTTAAGGGTGACGAAAGGAGAAAAAGAACGGAGCATCCCAGATAAAAAGGTGGGCAGGGAAGATTTCGGTTATCCCTGCAGGTAACAGGTATCCTGCATGAATGGACGCCCGTTCCCTGTACTGCGGTAACCCTAGCGTGTGCAGATCGCTACCGTCTCTCCATACTGGAGGACATGCCCCTTCATTGCGGTAACGAGGGCATGCTTGTCAGAACCGGGCGGGAGGTCGAGCATGGCGTCCAGCCCGTATACTTTGAACTGGTACCGTATCATCTCGCCCGGTTGGGGGCAGGGACCGGTGTACCCGATTGTGCCGTAGTCCGTAATTCCCTGGACCGCAGTGACCGGTTCAGTCACCGTTCCTTCGCGGGGGATGCCGGCCGGGATTACCGGGAGGGGCGGGAGGTTCCAGCAGGTCCATGGCGTGAACGAGCAGCAGGACTTCTCGAACGGGTTTGTGACCATCACCACAACTGCTGCTGATATGAGGCCCCTGAGCCGGATACGGGGCGAGATATTCTCTCCATCGCAGGTATGGGTGGGCGGAAACTCAAGGAAGTCCAGCGAGACGATAAGGGGCTCCATACCAGTGACTTGGTGCAGGAGGTTTTGAAGGTTTTCAAACAGGCATTCCGGTACCCTTTTAATACAGGAAACAAGATGCATCATTGCATGGGCACGATACACGAAGATGGAGATAAAGCCTGTATAAGGCCGATTGGCAGTATTCGCTCCCCGTATTTACAACGCGGGGATGCACCCCGGCAGGGCCGGCTCTCGGATAAGGAATCGACGATCGAGGTACTGCCTGCCTACGCGGAGGGGCTGCAGGACGTGGAGTCCCATTCCCACCTGATCGTCCTCTACTGGCTCGACCGCTCCGACCGGACCACATTAAGGGCAACGCCTCCCGGCACCCACACGGAGCACGGGGTTTTTGCCACCCGTTCTCCTGACCGGCCCAACCCGATCGGGTTTGCTGTTGTCGATCTTGTCCACAGGGATGGCACCCGTCTCGTGGTACGGGGACTGGATGCGCTGGACGGCACACCGCTTATCGATATCAAGCCGTATTCTCCGGGCATCGACTGCGTCAGGGAATGATACGGCGGTTGTCCGGCCTGCACTGATCTCCCACCTTTATTGTCTTTCGCGAACAACTGGTACGATTGCTTACTGATCACAGGAGTCAATACATGGCAAAGAAAACTCTCCCCAAGGCCCCGACAAAATCCGCAGACGAGGAGTGCAAGCAGGAGTGCTCCAGCTGCGCAACTGCTTCCACCTGCTCCTCTGCAAAGAAGGGACAGGCCGGTCTCCCCCCGAAGGCGGACATGGATGTCAAGCACGTCATCATGGTCCTCTCCGGCAAGGGCGGTGTCGGGAAATCGACCGTCTCGGTCAACCTCGCCTACGCCCTCGCGAACCATGGCAGGAAGGTCGGGCTCCTCGACCTCGACATGCATGGTCCCAACATCCCCAAGATGCTCGGGATCGAGCAGCACAAGCTCGCGATGATGGACAACAAGATCGAGCCCGTCCACGTCACCGGCAAACTCTCGGTGATCTCGATGGCATTCCTCATTCAGGACCCGAGCACGCCGATCATCTGGCGCGGCCCGATGAAGATGGCAGCGATCCAGCAGTTCCTCACCGAGGTCAACTGGGGTCCGCTCGATTATCTCGTGGTCGACCTTCCGCCGGGCACCGGTGACGAAGCCCTCACGATCGCCCAGCTCGCCCCCAATGTCCGCGGAGCCGTCATCGTTACGACCCCCCAGGATGTTGCGACCCTCGATGCACGAAAGTCTGCGAAGTTCATCGAAAAACTCGGCCTGCCGGTCATCGGCGTGATCGAGAACATGAGCGGCATGCTCTGCCCCCACTGCGGGGAGGAGATCGACCTCTTCGGCAAGGGTGGCGGCAGGAAGGTTGCCGAGGAAATGAGCGTCCCGCTCCTCGGTGCCATCCCGATCGATATCGAGATGCGCAAGGCCGGTGACGAGGGCCGCCCGTTCATCATCCGCCGCGGCGACAGCCCCACGTGGAAGAGCGTGGATGCCGTCATGGAAGCGCTCATCAAGGTCGTCGAGGAATAAGCAATGGACTACCAGCGGATTCTTACCGGCAGGGAGCAGCCCATCCCGATTTACAAGGGAATCGTCGCAGCCCTCGAGAATCCGCTCGTGTTCCCCGACCTGCTGGAGCCGATCTACCGCGAGGCAATGACCCTCGATGACCAGACCCTCGACCAGTTCCGGTTCTCCTTAATGCGCCTCCAGCTCTATGCGGACATCCACCGCAACGAGAACCTCGAGCAGATGATGCACATCAAGTACGTGGCGCAGGTGCTCGAGAAAGTGGTCTTCGGCTCGCTGATCATGGAGCCGGCCGAACCCTCTGCAGAGTAACTTTTTCATCTCCTTTTACCCTGACCACTACGTTTTTATCGGAGTAAATGTGCAGTGGTGATACCCTTATGTGCAGACCCGGCAAATACTTAGTAATACAATATCTGCACCGGCCCCTCAGGGTCCGGCAGGAATACCCCGATATTTACACACTATATACGGAGAAATAATGACGTCACGCATGCAGTCCCCGCACACGACCTGTCCGGGGTGCCAGGAAGAGGTTTTTCTCGATGAGCTCGTGGGCGGCAAATGTCCCTTATGCGGCTGCACCCTCGAGGACTTCGAGGAGTCGTTCGGGGAGTACGAGGGCATCCTCGACCGCACCGACCTCTCGTGGCTTATCTTCAACTACTTCGTCTTCAAGAAGTTTGTTGACCTGGGTGTTCCCCCCCACCAGATCATGGAGTTTGTCGCCACCTACGAGCAGAACGTGGAGAAGCCCCCCGAGGAATGGGACCGGACGGGTTTTGTCCTCGAGATCCCGATGAAGATCTGGGACCATGTCCGGCCGAAGTACTGTGTAACGTGCCACCGGTGGTTCTTCCGCGGCGGCAGGAAGCAGATCCGGGGCGACATGAGGAAGACCTCGCTTGCCGTGGAATATACCTGCGACCGGTGCTGAATCCCTTTTTTTAGTGCCGGTACTCCAGCGTCGTCACGTTCCCGGTCTGGATATCGACCCAGCCGATCCCGCTCGGGATTGAGTTGTCCGCCCGGATCGTGGCATCGTCAAATACTACCTTCCATGCCAGCGGGACACTGCCGGGCCGCGGGCTTGTACCGGGATCGTGACCGTTGTTCCAGCGCATCTCTGCTGAAAGGATGCGGACGCTTCCGACGGATTCCGGGAATACCTTCTTGGCTTCCTGCATGACGGTAAAGGTGGCATCCCGCTGTACAATTGCCTGCTCCAGCGTCTGTGAGAACGCGTAGTCCGGGGTAGTCCACCGTTTGTCATACCCGATTACATCGCCTGTTACCGAGTCCACGGCAACTTCGATCCCATCTGTGTCAACGGGATAATCGAGGAACCGGCGCTCCCATGCAAAGACATACTGTCCGGCACCAGAGGCTGATGGTGTCCCCCAGACCTCGTATCGTGCAATGGTCCGGTTGAGCGGGAGCGTCCCGCCGTTTTTATCGCTGATATAGTGGCTGGCAATGCTCTCTGCCCTCTCCTGCTGGACACCCGTTTCCGACGGCCTCCCGGATTGCGGGATGGTGCGGGTGAATGCAACGATCTCTCCGGATGTTGCGTCAACGCTCCCGGTGACGAGCGTCATGTTCCCGGAGGCGAGGATGAACCTCCATACGTTACCCTTGTCGGGGCTGTCGGAATACCAGAGCCTGACGGTATTTGCGCTTACATCCGGGAAAGCACCGGTTGCGATCCGTTTTGCCGTGTCCATCGGTACTGCCGCAGTCTCCTGCCCGGTGGCATAGGGTATTCCGGTAGTGGCGTCAATGAAGACTACTGAGTCGCGGGTCCCGGCAGTGCTGCTGACCGGTCTTATCGTGAACCCGAAGAGGTTGCGGGTTGGACCTGCCGAATAGTTCACGCTTTTGATCGAATAGTCGTCTGCAGGATAATACTCCCTGAGTGCGGCAGCTGCACCATCGAGTGATAGTGCTCCCCCATAGGACGTGACCGGGACGCCGGGATCAATCGTATATCCGGTCGATGGGGCATGAGTTGTCTCGGTACCCTGAACAGAGCTGGTGGTGTCAGGGAGGGACGTTGTGGCAACCGCTACTGGTGGGGTGGTGGTGACGGCAGGTATCGCAGGCACGGTCCGGGAAAGTGAAGCTTCCGATGTGCCGGGGCTCAGGAACCCGGCAAGGAAATACACGAGCACTGCAATGATCGTAATAATAATTACAGCAGCGAGGATCTTCTTTGCCCTGCGACGCTGCTGCTTCTCCCGCACTTTCTCCCTGTACCGTGCGGGCAGGTATGGCTCGTTGAATTCGTTATCCCGGCCCATTGCCGTTTCACCTGATATAGTATCGTTGTCCTGCATCAGGTAATAAAGCCGGGGTAACCATGTCCCCGGAGAAACCAGGAAAATTGTGAATTGCCCCTTTGGGGCCGGTTTAACGGTCTGCTATGACCGTGATGGCGGGATGCTATTCCTTCTTGTCCTCTTCAGATCCTTCCGCGGTCTCTCCGGTGTTTCCCCCGCGTCTCCTCAGGACAACGAACCCTGCCACGATGCCGGCGATGATAATAGCAACGCATACTGCGAGCAGTCGCGGGTCGATGGAAAGGCCGACCGTGCTGGGGCCGAAGGCCATGTACCGTGGGCCGGGGAGTGTCTCCGCGGGCAGTTCTGCCTTAAAAATCGTAACCGGCGTGGGTGTCATCGCGATGTCGTCTGTCAGCGCTGTATCCGCGAACGAGTAATTGGTGACATTGATGTCCGGCCCCGGGACGATTGCCATCGATATGTTACCCGGGCCGGCAGCGGCAACTGCCGTAACGGCACCTGAACAGACCAGCAGGAAGAAAAGAAAAGCCCTGGCGGCAGGGCGTGCACACCCGGTGTTTGTAGTCATACAACTCCAGCAGAAGTTTTTGGGGAGGAGGGTGAACAGGTTTGTGGTCGAGGGGGTCACCATTCGACCCGGAAGCCCCGGTACTCGCCCGTGGCCTGGCCCTGCGTGACTGCGATCTCCTCTACGCGGATCACCGGGTTGTCCCGTGCGTGGGCGAAACGGATGAAGTCCGCAAGCGAGGCCTGGGAACTCTCGGCCACCATCTCCACGCTGCCGTCCGGCAGGTTCTTCACGTACCCGTGCACCCCGGTGGCCTGGGCGCATTCCTCGACGAAGTGCCGGTATCCCACACCTTGCACCCGCCCCCGGGCAACGGCCGTGATCCGCTCCATACACTATTTTTGTGGAAACCTGCCGTCTTAAACCTTGGCAAATTACCCTGTGATTGCCCGGGTTCCACAGCCGCCCATAGCCGGACACGTACTCTGATCAAGATCTCCCGCACGATCCGGATCCTATCCCCTTTTAAATCCCGGCGCCGGAATAGCAGTACGCGTTGACCGGAGATGTGCTGATGGAAGGAGAGACGAGTGCCAACCCCGGGATGCAGGATATGAAGGATCCCGGCTACGAGATCTTCATCATCCTCGTCTCCGTCCTGTCGGTCATTAACCTCCTTGTCACGTGGATCCCGGGTATCGATGGGGATGCCATCCATGTCATCGAAGTGATCAACTTCTTCCTCACGATCATCTTCCTGGCGGATTTCATATTCCGGCTGTTCACGGCCGAATCAAAGAAACACTATTTTTTCAGGGACTGGGGATGGGCCGATCTTCTCGCCAGCATTCCGGCCCTGCGCATCCTGCGGCTCTTCCGGATCTTCAAGGCCTACCGGCTTCTCGACCGGTATGGCGGCCGGAATATCTTCCGCCAGCTCAAAAAGCACCGGGCCGAGAGCGTGCTCTACATCGTCATCTTCTGCGTGATGCTCGTCATCGAGAGCGGGGCGTTTCTCGTGCTCATGGCTGAGCGTTCAGCGCCCGATGCCAACATCCAGTCTGCGTCCGATGCCATGTGGTGGGTCTATGTCACCATCACGACCGTGGGGTATGGTGACCGGTACCCGGTAACCACGGCGGGACGGCTGGTGGGGATCCTCGTGATGACCATGGGTGTCGGCCTCTTCGGCACCCTTGCCGGTTTTATCGCAAACAAGCTCCTTGCACCCGATGTGGACGGTGAACCCGGACCCGGTGAGGTAACCGGGACGGGAAGCAGCGATCTTACGGCGATCCGGGAAGCCCTCCGGGAACAGAACCGGCAGAACGAGCAGCTGCAGGTCCGGCTCGACCGGATCGAACAGCAGATGGGTGGTCAGCCGCCAAAAGGAAGATGATCCCGTTTCACAGGGATTATGGGCTGTTCCCGGTTTTGTCGTGCAAGAAATACTTTCCGGCCCCTTCACGGGTGTAGCGGAACTGCCGAATCTTCGCCGGTGCAAGTGTTTTTATAAGAGCCAGTCCTCACATTACCCGCAATACTTAGAATGGTGGTCCTGGTAGTGAAGTTGCAGTCCCTTCTTATGATCGGTATCGTGGTGGTTCTCGTCCTGAGCGCCGGATGCACGGATGAAGAGCCGACGGATCTGGCACTGCCTCCAAAGGATAATATCCAGCCGGGCCAGGTGCTGGTCACCATTGGTGACGTGACCGGGGATGGCCTTGCCGGGGGGACGATTGATACCATCACATTTACTCTCGGCCTTGCCCCGGGAGCAACAGGGCCGGTGGATATGGAGAAGATCTCCATCGTCTATGCCGATACGATTAAGACTGAAACCCTTGTCCCGGTTGAAGGTTACCGGGGTGATCCCGCCCGGGGAGAATGGGGGATACTGGGTATAACAAATGAGATTGGCAGTCCCAATAACCGGCTTGACGATAAGGAGCAGTATATCATCCGCATCAATCCCTGGGCGTACCTCCCCGCCAACCGGATGGTCACCATTGTTGTCAGAACGGCGACAGGTACACCCCTGACATTCCGGCGGGTAGCCCCTCCGACCATCATTCAGACGAATAACATCCTCGCCCCGCTGTAATACGGCCCTTTCAGGCCCTTTTTTAGCACCCTCTTATGCCAGGGCGCGGTATCGTAGCAAAGCCAGACCTGCATTACGATAGTGAATTGGGATTTTCCTCAAAGGGATGCTAAAAAAGAAGTTGCGTTTCTGGATTTTTATCGTTGGAATTGTTCAGGGGAGTAAAGGTCAGTATGTTCTCCCGACCAGCGTTGCCTTGCCGGGTTTCCCGCAGACAATGCACTTCCCGTCCGTTGACGCAACGTAGGGAGAACGGACCTCGGTGCCGAGGATGCTCGAGTTCGCCTTCTCCTCGATGGCATCCCCGCATCCCCGTTCCCGGCACCAGTGGACGACGGCAACTTTTCCTTCGTTGAGCGCGGCGTTGAGGGCATCCATCGACTCCACGGAGCAGAGGTGCGTCTTTGTGTGCTCATTGGCTTTCTCACGGACCTCGGCCGTGATCTCTCCGAGTACCCGGGTCACGCCCTCGCAGACGGTTGCGAGCTCGAGGGAACTCTTCTCCCCCGTCCGCTTCACGGCCATGACTTTCCCTCCATCGAGGTCTCTGGGGCCCAGTTCAAGCCGGAGCGGAACGCCCCGGAGCTCCCACCAGTAGTATTTGGCGCCGGGCCGCATGTCGCGGGTATCCATCTTCACCCGGAAGCCGGCTGCCTTGAGATCTGCCTCCAGCTTCGTGGCCGCTGCCAGCACGTCCTCGTGCCTCTTCCCGATTGTGATCGGGACAATGACCGCCTGGACCGGTGCTACCGCCGGCGGGAGGATCAGTCCCTTGTCATCGCCGTGTATGCTGATGAGGGCTGCGATACACCGTTCCGAGATCCCGTAACAGGTCTGGTTCGCCAGCTGCTGCTCGCCGTTTTTATCCTCGTAATTGATGGAGAATGTCTTCGAGAAGTGCGTACCGAGGTGGTGCACCGTCCCGATCTGGAGTGTCTTCCCGCCCGGCATGATCGCGTCCACGGCAATCGTATAGTCGGCACCTGGGAACTTGTCCCAGTCCGGGCGCTTCGATATGGTGATGGGGATGCAGAGCCCGTCATAGAACTCTTGTGTGAGGGCCAGCTCGTACTCCACCTGTGACTCTGCCTCGTCCCATGTGGCATGCACCGTGTGGGACTCCATGAACGAAGTGATCTCGCGGAGCCGGATCAGCGGGCGGGTCTGCTTGGTCTCGTACCGGAACGTGTTCACGATCTGGTAATACTTCATCGGCAGGTCTGCATGGGAACGGAGCCAGAGCGCGTACATCGGGTAGATCGCGGTCTCGCTCGTGGGCCGGAGGGCGAGCTTGACGTCAAGGGGGGTCGTCCACCCGTGGGTCACCCAGTAGACCTCGTCCTCGAAACCCTTGATGTGCTCGGCCTCCTTCATGAACTCCTGTTCGGGGATCAGGAGCGGGAAGAGTGTTTCCTGGTGGTCACGGTCGAGGAGGTCCCGGAGCTGGTTGTACACGAATTTGCGGATCGCAAACCCGTACGGGTACCAGACATAGAGTCCCTTGACGGGGTAGCGGACATCCATGATTTCTGCCCGCCAGAGAATATCATTATACCAACCGGAAAAGTCCTGCTTTGGCGGCAGGGTGCCTGTATCATCGTCCATTTAAGAGTCCTCTTAAGCTACTAGAGTTATGACCACCGGCGTAATAAAAGCCTCGACACACGCGGCAATGGCAACCAGCGGGAGGACATACAGGATGAAAAGCCGGGCGAACCGTGTTACCTCCGTCCCGGTATCCGACTCGCCATACCATTCCGCGATCAGGGACTGGGCGAGCAGGACGCCGAGCGCCCCTGCGATGATGAACGCAGGGATCTCGAAGATCCCGTGCGGGACGAGTGCGGCAGCAACGAAGAGGGCAGAGTGGGTCTCGTGGACGATCTCCATGATCGCCCCGATCACGATCCCGTTCAGGCTCATGATGAAGATCGTCAGGATCCCAAACGAAGCACCGCCAAGGAAGAGGAGGATGCAGGCCTCAAGGTTGTTCATGAAGAGTTTTCCGCACATGTCAAGGGGGTTATCCGTGGAGAACTGTCCTGCTACTTCCTTCTCGAAGAGCTTCATGAGCTGCTCTCCCACCGCCGGGTTCTGCGCCGACCCGATCCAGCCGACGCACATGGTCGTCATGAAAAGGAGGAGGATGATGATCAGCGCATTTGCCAGCGGTGAATTAGACATAGAGGACCATCCGCACCATGTCCCGGATGCCCGGAGCGAACCCGACCACGATCATGGCGAGGAGCACAAGGTGCCAGAATGCCGTGTTCGCTTCCTTTCTGTATAATTCCATGATATAGATGGCCGGGAAGAGGACCACGAGTTTCAAGGGATACATCACGAATGCCGTGCCCGTGAGGTTGATCAGGCCCGATCCGACGACATGCTGTTCCAGGTACTGGAGGGCCGGGTGGAGTTCGATGCCAAAACTCGTAGCGCTGGCATCAAGGAGCTGGCCGAAGAGGAGGGTGATGTAGAGCGGGTCGCGGACATATTCCCACCGGCAGACATACTTCATGAATGACCAGACAAGGCCGGTGGCGACAACTGCCATGCTGAGGATGGCGAAGAGGACGAAGAGATCGATGCCGTGGTGGGTCGTGCTCCATGCAACAAGGACAAGGGAGGCGACAAGGACGGTCAGGACGCCGGCCCAGAAATAGAAGGTGAGGAAGCTCTTTGTCAGCCCCTTCAGCGTCAGGTACCGGGACAGGAAAAGAATCCCGATCGTATAGAAGAAGAGGACGAAGTAGATGAGCGGTGTGATGAGGAGATACTTGAAATCGCCGGTGATCATGCCGGTGTCCTCGATTACCCGCATGACGCCGCCCAGGACCACGTAGGGTAGCGTGGAGAGGATGAAGGTCGCGTCGATCTTGAAGCCGATATCGGAGAGCCATGTCGATGTCGTGAGCCATCGGTAGAGCAGGTAGACGCCGGCAACAAGGATGATGGCGTAGGTAAGCGTATCAACTACGTTATAGGGCTGCCCGAGCCGTATGGGATCGATGTAATATTTGTATATGAAATCACTAATCATCCATGATCACAATGAGCGCAGATGCAATAAAATTACTCAAAGAGAAGGTCTTTGACAAGTCCCGATGGATGCAGATGCCCCGCGACGTGGTGATCGGCCATGATGTGTTCGGCCAGCTGCCTGCGGTCTGCGAAGACTTGAAACTCGGGAAGACTGCGCTCATGATCTCCGGGAAGAGCACGATGAACCTGGCCGGTAACCGGGTGAAGGAGATCCTTAAAACGACCTGTGACGTGACACCGTTCTTTGCCGAGGAGATCAGCCTGCCGGTGATCAAGGCAGCCGAGAAGGCAGCGGCGGACGCCGACTTCCTGATGGGCGTTGGCGGCGGCCGGGTCATCGATACCGCGAAGATCGTCTCCTACAACCTCGACCGCCCGTTCATCTCTATCCCCACCGCAGCATCCCACGATGGCATTGCCTCGGCACGCGCCTCGGTTGCCCTCGAAGGGGGGCACTCCTCGCTCGAGGCCCAGCCCCCGATCGCAATTGTTGCGGACACCGGTATCATTGCTGCGGCACCTCACCGGCTCCTTGCCGCGGGATGTGCGGACGTAATCTCGAATTATACTGCGATCCTTGACTGGGAGCTTGCAGGCCGGGTGAAAGGCGAGACCGTCAGCGAGTATGCAATTGCCCTCTCGAAGATGACGGCGGAGATCCTCATGAAGAACGCCCACCTCATCAAACCCCACCAGGAGCAGTCGGCGTGGTTTGTAACAAAAGCGCTGGTCTCCAGCGGGGTCGCGATGAGTATTGCGGGGTCATCACGACCGGCGAGTGGCGGGGAGCACAAGTTCTCCCATGCCCTTGACCGGCTCGCTCCCGGTAAGGCACTCCACGGGGAGAGTTGCGGGATCGGCACCATCATCTCCATGTACCTGCACGGGGGGGACTGGAAGGGGATCCGTGCGTCCTTAAAGAGCATCGGTGCACCGGTGACCCCGGCAGAAGTCGGGATCGATGACGCGGTCGCAGTTGAGGCGCTCCTGATGGCAAAGGATATCCGTCCCGAACGCTTTACCATATTCGACATGGGGCTGACACGGGAATCGGCAGAGAACCTCGTGCAGATGCTCTATTCGGAGTGAGGCGGTCGCATATGGCAGATACAAAGACGAAAGTGACGCTGGTGGGGACGGTGCTTGCAAAGCAGGGCACGGAGTTCATCTACGAAGGTGAAATTGCGGACTGCGGGACCTGCAAGGTGAAGAAGGCCTGCCATAACCTCCAGAAGGGCCGGAAGTACCGGATCGTCTCTGTCCGGACAACGCACCACGAATGTGCTGTCCACCTCAACGGTGCAACCGCAGTCGAGGTGACAGAAGCCCCGATCACCCTCCTGATCAGCCCGGAGATGGCGATCGTCAACTCGAAGATCAAGCCGGAATTCTCGTGCAACAAGCACGACTGCCGGAGTTTTGACCTCTGCCGGCCCGAAGGGGTAACTGACGGGGAGAAGTATATCGTGGTGGACGTGCTGGGCAATGCGCCGGACATCTGCGAGAAGGGCCGGGCCCTGAAACTGGTGGAGATCAAGCCGGCATAATTTCCCGCGAATTTTTTGGTAAATGGTTAGGGAAGGGAACTTCCCCTCTTCCACACCCGTTCTGCCAGCTGCACGAGCGATTCATATCCCTCGACCTCGCGGCTCCACCGCTCCGGTACAGCCCCGGACCCCCAGTACGCTCCGGCGAGTGCACCGCAACAGGCGCCGACCGTGTCCGCATCTCCGCCAAGGTTGACCCCGGAGAGGACCGCGTGTTCGAATGTTCGCGACTCCATGAAACATGAGAGGGCTGCATGCGAACACTGCACCGTATCGAGTCCTGGTATTATAGTATAATTCCGGTAACCTCCGAGAACCGCATGCACCTCAGGATGAGTACAGAGTGACCGTGCATGCCGGAACGCTGCACTGCGTGAAGACCCCCGCACCATATCGCTTACCATCACGTTCAGGAAGGCGGAACAGTGGCCACCAACCGGGTCGTAGTGCGTGAGCTGCGAGCAGGTTAAGCTGAGTTCATAAACCTGCGGTGCAGGACAGAAGATCCCCAAGGGAAAGCCCCGCATCACGCTCCCGTTGGACCGGCTGCCATGCCTGCGCTGGTGCACTATATAAGCGGCATGGTGCGGCAGGGTGCCGGATCCGACCAGATCGAAAAACGCAGAGGATGTCGGACCGTACCATTCCGGGCGCTGAATATATCCCCGGAATAACCGCGTAACAAGGTCATCCGGGTCAAAACGCCCGCAAGAAGCGAGCGATTCCGCGACTGCGATTGCCTGCAGCGTGTCGTCCGTGACTTCACCTTTCTTCCGGAAATGGCGCCCACCGGGCCGCATTTGAGCCAGCCAGACTTCAGGTTTTCGAGATCCTTCAAGTGGCGCACCCAACGCGTCCCCAATTGCGAGCCCAACCAGCGATCCCACGTGCCGCATTGTTCCTGATATAAACCTCACCAATAAGATATATCTGTCCCACAAAAAAAGGATCATTTTGGAAAAGGTGATAGTGTGCAAAAGGAAGAGTTGCTGCATTTACACATGTTGATGATCCACATCAAGAAGTACTATGAGGGCGTCACCAGTGAAGAGATCGGAACCGAACGCTACAATTCCATGGCAATTTCCCCTGTCCATATCCACAAGGACAAGAAAGCCCACAAAGATGCCCTCCTCACGCTTGGAGATGAGATTGTAACCCATATCCACCACCGCCCCGTGCATGTGGTGAACTATTCTTCTGAGACTGCATCCCAGAAAGTTGCAGCCGAACATTAACCTTTATGGATGAGGCACAGGTGTTCCGGGAGATGATCTCCCGCATCCTCACCCTGCCCCCCGGTGACGAATCCGTCGTTGCGGCCAAGCTCGAGATCTGCCGGAAATATGCCTTGCATGAGGTACCGAAGAACTCGGCGATCCTTGCCGTGGCACGACCGGAGGAACGGGAGAGCCTGCGGAAGATCCTGCTCGTCAAGCCGAGCCGGACACTGTCCGGTGTAGCTCCGGTTGCCGTGATGACCTCCCCCGCCCCCTGCCCCCACGGGAAGTGCCTGCCATGCCCGGGCGGGCCGGACCACCCGTTCCACTCCCCGCAGAGCTACACGGGAGAGGAGCCTGCCGCAAAACGTGCCCGGGAGCATGATTACGACCCGTTCCGGCAGGTGCATGCCCGTCTCGAACAGTTCGAGATCCTCGGCCACCGCGTGGACAAGGTGGAGCTGATCGTCATGGGCGGGACGATGACCGCCCGGCCGGTTGAATACCAAGAGGAGTTCGTCTCCCGGTGCATCGAGGCGATGAACACGTACCCGGGGGGTGCACACGCCCCGCAGCCGGTACCGTTCCCCGATGTCGAAGCAGCGAACGAGACCTCGAATGTCCGCTGCGTGGCAATAACGTTCGAGACCCGTCCCGACTGGTGCAGGCGGGAACATATCGACCGGATGCTCTCCCTTGGCGTCACGAAAGTGGAACTTGGTGTCCAGCACACGGACGATGCGGTCCTCACCTACAACCGGCGCGGGTGCACGGTCGCGGATACCGTGGAGGCCAACACCCTTCTCCGCGATGCGGGCCTGAAGGTCGGGTTTCACATGATGCCGAACCTCCCCTCCTCCTCGATCGAGGCTGACAAGGCGATGTTTGAGACGATCTTCTCCGACCCACGGTTCAAGCCGGACTTCCTGAAGATCTACCAGACCCTCGTCACCCCGGGCTCGGAGATCGAGGACCTCTGGCAGCGTGGCGGCTACTCCCCCTATGGCGAGGCCGATCTCGTGGACCTGATCGCGTACGGGAAGTTGCTCATACCGGAGTTCACCCGGCTCCAGCGGATCCAGCGCGACATCCCGGCAAACCTGATTGTAGCCGGCTCAAAACATTCCAACTTCCGCCAGCTTGCCCAGAACCGGCTGAAGGCCCTCGGGAAGCGCTGCCGGTGCATCCGCTGCCGGGAGATCGGCCGCCTCCCTTCGCTTGAGGAAGTGGAGATACAGGTCCTGCAGTACGAGGCGTGCGGTGGGCAGGAGTACTTCATATCGGCAGTATCGGGGGACTCCCTGATCGGGTTTGCCCGGCTCCGGTTCCCCTCGCAGGTTTACCGGCCCGGGCTTGAGGGTGCAGCGCTCCTGCGGGAACTGCACGTGTACGGCTGCCTGGTCCCGGTCGGGATGGACGCCGATATGGAAGAATGGCAGCACCGGAACTATGGCAGAGTGCTCCTGTCAAAGGCCGAAGAGATTGCGGCAGGAGCGGGGTACGACAACCTCGCCATCATGAGCGGCATCGGTGTCCGGCCCTATTATCGCAGGCAGGGCTATGAACGTAAAGGTCCCTATATGATTAAGGGGTTATCATGAACCCGGCCACGACAGAGTTCCTCCGCCAGCGTTTTACCGAGTATTACAAGAAGACGGTCCTCGTATCGCCCTCCTCCATCGTGCAGCGCGAGTGGGGTTTTGTCCTGTTCAACCCGGGCGGGGCCGAGATGCGCATGCGGCGCCATCTTGGCTTTTCCAGCAGGGATGAGATGGCTGACTACATCCAGAACCTCATCCCCCAGCATGCCTACTACTCGACTGCCTATTACGAGAAACCCGATGCCGGGACCATGGCAGACAAGGGCTGGTGCGGGGCCGACCTGATCTTCGACCTCGATGCCGACCATATCGTGCGGGGCCCGTACGACCAGATGCTCGCCCGGGTCAAGGAGGAGACGGAGAAGCTCATCGCGATGCTGACTGGTGAGTTCGGTATGGACCAAAAGACAATCGAGCTCGTCTTCTCCGGAGGCCGCGGGTACCATGTCCACGTAAAGGACATCGCGTTCCGGGGCTGGGGAAGTGCCGAGCGCCGGGAACTGATCGATTATGTCTGCGGGATCGGGATCGATCCTCCGTCAATGCTCTCGGGCAAGCTGACTGCGGCTCCCGGGTGGCCAAAGCGGTACCGCGAGGCCCTCATTGAATACCTCGGGTGGATCGGGACCCTGCCCGAAGCCGATGCAATGGCACACCTTACGGCAATTGAGGGGATCGGGAAGGACTCGGCCGCCACGTTCCTGAAGAAACGGGAAGAGATCATCGCGGAGATCGGCCACCGCCCGTCCGGCATGATCCTGAAGAACCGGGTGCTCGGCATCGTTGTTGCGCAGCAGGAAGGGGAGTTTAAGAAACGGCTCCTGTCCAGAGCCGCCCTTGCCGATGAACCGGTCACGACCGATACGAAACGGCTGATCCGGATGCCGACTTCTCTCCATGGCGGGAGCGGGATGCGGGTCCAGCCACTCGAGCTCAGGGAGCTCCACGACTTCGACCCGCTCACCGATGCGGTCGTGTTCGGGATGAGGGACGTGAAGGTGGACGCAAAGTTCCCGCTTAAGATGCCGATGCTCGGAAGCACTTATGAGATCCAAAAGGGCATCACTACAGTACCGGAAGCGGCAGCCGTGTTCCTCTGCTGCCGCGGCATAGCAGAGATTGCCTGAGGTGAATACCATGAATCTTGACGACCTGCGCAGCATCCTCCTGTCCGAGCGGGAGACAGGGAGGCTCACGTCTCTTGCCCCCGATATCTTTGACAAGGGGCACGCGGAGCTCGCGGCCATCACGAAGAAGGTCTACGCCTTCGAAGATCCCTTCTCGGACGAGGCCCGCTCCCTGATCGATGAGACCCTCTCGATCCGGGAGACCCTCCACGACCTCTTCTCCATCCGCACCCGCAAGATCCTCGCCCTCGCCGTGATGCATGCAGAGGGGAACTATTACGACCGCGAGGAAGTGAAGCGGATGATCCCGGCCGAGCGGGAGATGTTCGAGCAGATTGCGGCGGGTATCGAGCAGTCCAAGGGCATCCTCCTCCAGAACCTGCCGCACACCCAGCTCCAGACCCGCACCCTGCCGGCAGCCGTTGCTGCGTCCACTGCCGCGTCAGACATGGACGAGGATGAAGAGTCCGGGCCGCTGCCGGATGCAGATGAGCCGGCCGCGCCGGGCCTGCAACCTCTCCCTCTTGCGGGGGGGAACGTTGCAGCACCGATCATCCATCCCTGCGCCCTTGTACGGGTGCTCGAGGACATGGACGCGTTCATGGGTGTGGATGGGAGAATTTATACCCTCTCAAAAGGAGATATAGTGACGCTTCCCGAGCGGAATGCTGCGGTCCTGAGCGAACGCAACATAGTCTTAAATATCAATCTCTGTAAATAATATAGGTATTCTACATCAGGATTATCGGTGAAAATTTTATGAAAATGCCAGCAAAATTTACAACTTACTGCCCCTTCTGCAGGAATCACCAGGTGCACGAGGTTGAGAAGGTAAAGAAGGGCAAAACGACCGGCCTCCACTGGATCGACCGCCAGAAAGCGCGGAGAGGCAGAGTAGGCAACATGGGCAAGTTCTCGAAAGTGCCCGGTGGCGACAAGCCCACAAAGAAGATCAATGTCCGGTACCGCTGTGTCACCTGCGGAAAGGCGCACCTGCGCAAGGGTTACCGTGTCGCAAAATTCGAACTGACGGAGTGAGCGTAATGGTAAGCCAGATTCGGGAAAACCGATCAAAATTTTTCAAGGTAAAGTGCCCAGACTGCGAGAACGAGCAGGTCCTCTTTGAGAAGGCCAGCACCGTTGTCAAGTGCGTTGTCTGCGGCAGCGAGCTCTCCACCCCGGCCGGCGGGCGTGCGAACATCAAGGCTGAGATCGTCTCAGAGCTCAAGTGACACCACCTATGGCGGACAGGGAGTGGCCACAGGAAGCAGAACTGGTTGTCTGCACGGTCGAGAACGTCAAGGATTTCGTCGCCTTCGTCTCGCTCGACGAATACAGTGGCCGCCAGGGGCTCATCCCCATCTCTGAAATCGCCACGGGCTGGATCAAGTACATCCGTGACCACATCCGCGAGGGCCAGAAGATCGTCTGCAAGGTCCTCAACGTGGACCGGAGCCGTGGCCACATCGACCTTTCCTTAAAGGACGTCAACGAGCACCAGCGCCGCGAGAAGATCCGCGAGTGGAAGAACGAGTCCAAGGCCCAGAAGTGGCTCGGGTTTGTTGCGGAACAGACCGGCGAGCCCTTGGCCGCGATCGAGGATGTCATCTACAAAAAGTACGGGGCATTTTACCCGGTCTTCGAAGATATCGTCATCGACCCCGAGACAACGCTCAAGAAACTCGGGTACTCAAAGAAGGTGACCGAGGTCCTCCTCCACGTGGCGCAGGAGAGCGTGAAGGTGCCCCACGTCGAAGTGACCGGGGTCCTGACCCTCGAGTCGACCCGGCCCGATGGCGTTGAAGTGATCCGGAAGGCACTTGAGAAGGCAAGTACCTCGAAGAGTGCCGGCGCGGAGGTCGAACTGTTATATCTCGGTGCACCCACGTACCGGATCAAGGTGAAGGCACCGGATTACAAGGCCGCAGAGAAGGCGATCGAGAAGTCCGCCAATGCCGCGATCGCTGTTGTGGAAAAGGCTGGTGGCGAGGGCAAACTCGTCAAGAAACCGAAATCCGGGAAGTAACTGATGAGCGGTCGTATCCGGCACTGTCCGGCAGATCATATCTATACCCTTTCTTTAACCTGTCCCGAATGCGGCAGGCCGACTGCTGTCGCACACCCGGCAAAGTTCTCTCCTGAAGACAAGTACGGCACCTACCGCAGGCTGGCCCACCATGATTGAGGACATCACCGTCCGGTACCTCGACAGTTTCAAGGATAAAAAACTGGACAACCCGATCCTTATCGAGGGCCTGCCCGGCATCGGCCAGGTAGGCAAACTGGTTGCCGAGTATATGATCCATATTCTCGAGGCAGAGAAGATCGGCGAGATCCACTCGCTCTACTTCCCTCCCCAGGTGATCCTTGAGGAAAACGGGCTGGTCCGGCTCGCGAGAAACGAGCTCTTCCTCTACCAGTCCGGAGGAAAGGACGTTATCTTCCTTGTCGGCGACCACCAGAGTACCTCCAACGAGGGGCACTATCTCCTCGCCGATTGTTACTGCGATATTGCCGAAGAGCTCAAGGTGAAGCGGATCTACACGCTTGGCGGCTTTGGCGTGGGGCACCTTGTCAACGGGCCCCGGGTGCTTGGGGCGGTCAACCGTATCGATCTCCGCGAGGAAGTCATGGCGGCCGGTGTCACCTTCGACCGGGACGAACCGGGCGGCGGCATCATCGGTGCCGCAGGTCTCATCCTCGGCCTCTCCGCACAGCGGGGCATTGATGCGGTCTGCCTGATGGGCGAGACGAGCGGGTACCTCGTGGACCCGATGAGTGCGGCAAATGTACTTGCGATCTTATCGAAGCTGATCGATGTCCCGGTTGATCCCACGAAGCTGAACGACCGTGCTGCCGAGATGGAGAAGGCGATCGAGAGCATGGTCGAGAGCGAGAAGGGGAAGGACGAGGAACTGAACTATATCGGGTGATGCCGGTCCTGTAGGACCGGAATGATATTCTTCTTTTGATCTCTACCCGGTATTCCTGAGATTATTTGTTATGGCAGGGATTGGGATATGGCCGATATAACCGATGCCGGGAAATCCTGCATAAGGCTTGCTTCCGAAGAGGACATCCCCCGGCTGGCAATCCATCACCGGCAGATGTTCGAAGAGATCCAGGAACGGAACGGTACTTCCCCGGACCCGTCCGGAATGGCAGTACTGGAGAAGGAGTATGCAGGGAAACTGGTCTGTGAGTTCAATACCGGGACCTGTATTTCATGGGTCGCAGAGACCGGAAACCGGATTGTTGCAAGCGGTGCGATCAGTATCCTGCCGTATGTGCCGGTCCCCTATGACCTTTCGTGCCGGGTCGCATTTCTTCACAGTACCTATACGGAAAAAGAGTACCGGCACCAGCATCATGCCAGTCATATTACGCAGGCAGCGGCAGACTATTGCCGAAGTCAGGGGATCAAACGTTTATACCTTTTTGCCAGCGATGCCGGGCGCCCCTTGTATGAACAGACCGGTTTCGTACCTGTCCCGAATATGATGCTGCTTCTCCAGTAATCAGGAAAGAAGAACGAAGAAATCCATTCTATCTGCTCCGGATTTTCCGCCCGGACTATCCCTTCTGCAGGAATGCGATGATCTCCTCAATATCCGGCACCGAGTGCACCGGGTAGATCTTCACGAACACGACCCGCTGCTTCTCGTCAACAATGATATTTGCCCGCTCGGAGAACCCGTTCGCGTCCCGGAATATCCCGTACTTCTCCGCAACCGCCCCGTGGGGCCAGAAGTCGCAGAGGAGCGGGGTCTTTGTGATCCCAAGACTCCCTGCCCATGCCTTCTTGCAGGGAACGGAATCAACACTGATACCGACCGGCACACAGTTGAGTGAAATGAGCTTTTCCCGGTTGTGTTCGAGTGATCTCATCTGTGCAGCGCAGAACTCGGTCCAGGCAAGCGGGTGGAAGGATAGGAGCACGCGTTTCCCTGCCTGTTCATAGAGATCGAAGGTCACATCATTCTGGTCTTTTATCGAGAAGTTCCGTGCACTATCCCCGGCTTGTGCCATCGCGTTCTGTGTCATATGGTCACCTGTACTGGTGTTCTGGTGGCGGGAGGGGATGAGGTTTTGCATCGTGGCCGGGCCGGTCCGTGTACCCGTACGCACGCGTGATCCCGCCCGCGACAAAACCTGCCCCTGCCCGACCCCCTCATCCATAAGATTGTTCCCGGGATCTCTGTTTTCCTCGTAAAAATACCTAAAAAAGCCGAATATTCCGGAAACGGTGAGGGGGGGTCGGGCAGGGGCAATCTGGTTTTGCCCGTAAAAATTTTACCACCCGCGACCGATCCGGCCGGAAATGCCGGCCCCCCATCTCCCCGAAAGCCAGTCCCCGCATACCGGTATTACCCGGCTGGTCCGGCCGATGCGTGCGGACATTTGTACCCGCCCGACCCCCTGTCAGGGTGTTACCGGGCCGTTACCTGCCGCGGTCCGCAGGCATCCCGGCGCACACCGATACCCTCATATCGGACGCTTTACAACATCCCAATAGTAAAATGACCGAAGAATTTTCCGATATACCGCTCTTCATGGAGCAGATGGCAGAGTCCATAAAGAAGACCGCCGCCATGCTCGAAAAGGCCGAGACATCCTTGTTCTTCCAGCGGATGCTGACCGCAAAACGGGTCTACGTGGCTGGAGCCGGCCGGTCCGGGCTCATTGCCCGGGCATTTGCCATGAGGATGCTGCACCTGGGCTTTGACGTGTACGTTGTCGGGGAGACAATAACCCCTGCATTGCAGCCCGGCGATGTCCTCGTGGTCTTCTCGGGATCGGGAGAGACGCACTCGATTGTCACGTTTGCGAATACGGTCAGGGATCTCGGGGGGAGCGTCTGCCTCATCACCGCATCGCCGGACTCGACGATGAGCCGGGTCGCAGACTGCGTCGTGAACCTCGGGGACCTCACCGGCTATTACCGGGGCGACACATCCACGTTCGAGGAGCGCCAGGTGACCGGGCAGTACCGGTCGATATCGGCAGCCTTTGCCCCGCTGGGCACCCTCTTTGAGACAATGGCCCTGGTCTTCTCCGATGCCGTTATCTCGGCGTTGATGGAAGCAAAGAAAGAAGGAGCCGGGGCACTGAAAGGGCGGCTCCTGAATGTGGACTGAAACGGGACCTTATCCCCGGATATACCTTACTTATACCCCGTAAAACCCACCAGTGAAGTAACCATGCACGCCACTGCCGACCTCCATATCCATTCCCCGTACTCGATTGCGGTCTCCCGCTTCATGCAGCCTGAGCAGCTCCTCAAGGGCTGCGTGACAAAGGGTATCCAGGTACTTGGCACGGGCGACGCCCTCCAGCCGGACTGGCTGAAAGGATGGGAGCCCTTCTACGAGAACGATGCCGGCATTGTCATTGTCCCGCAGGGTGAGATTGAAGATAAGAAACGTGTTCACCACGTGGTACTTGGCGGGGACCCTGCCCAGTTCGACCAGCTCCGCGATCTGCTGGCTGGCACGTGCAAGAGCTTCACGACCAGCGGACGGCCCCACGTCTACCTGAGCGGGGAGGAGATCGCGAATGCCGCCCACGATGTCGGGGCCCTTGTCGGCCCGGCACATGCATTCACCCCATGGACTGCCATGTACGCGTACTTCGATAGCGTCCCTGCCTGCTACGGGAATGCGAAGATTGACTTCCTCGAACTCGGTCTATCGGCTGACAGTTCCTATGGTGCGGCGATCCCTGACCTCTATGATGTCCCGTTCCTCACCAATTCGGATGCCCACAGCCCGTACCCGGACAAGCTCGGCCGTGAGTTCAACCGGATCCGGCTTGACCATCCCACCGCAAAGGACGTGCTCGCCAGCATAAAGAGGGGGTCGATCGAGATGAATGCCGGGTTCTTCCCGGAAGAAGGGAAATACAACCGCACGGCCTGCACCCGGTGCTACACGCAGTATTCGCTTGAGGATGCAATACAGCACCAGTGGAAGTGTCCCCTCGACGGCGGGATCATCAAGAAGGGGGTGTCCGACCGGGCAAAGGAGCTGGCCCGTGGTGGCGAGGTACGGCCCCGTCCGCCCTACCTCCGCGTCATCCCGCTTGCCCAGATCATCCAGACGATGGAAGGGGCATCGTCACCAAATACCAAGAAGTGCAAGGCGATCTATGCCTCGTTCATCAGCACATTCGGGAATGAGATTGCAATCCTGATTGATGTCCCTGTTGCAGAGATCCGGGCTGTCCACCCGAAGGTGGCAGATGCGATCGAGGCGCTCCGGAACGGGACCGTCACCCTGCACCCGGGTGGCGGCGGAAAGTATGGTACGTTCTCGCTGTAAGTGAACCACCACGCGGCCAGGACCTCCGCAGCCGGGGAATATCCTTTTTCTTGGTGTGAAGCACTAGTAGTATCTGGAGGAGATACCCGTGGAGCTTGGACTCATTGCCAATATCCTGATCGTCTTTGCCGTTGCGCTCTTTGTCGGTATGGTCTTCAACCGGATCAAAGTGCCCCCCCTTGTCGCATTCATTCTTACGGGCGCAATCGTGGGACCGTACGGCTTCTCCATCATCAAGGGACAGGACCAGGTCGCAAGCCTCGCGGAGCTCGGCATCATCCTGCTGCTCTTCACCATCGGCCTCGAGTTCTCGTTCAAGGACCTATGGAAGATCCGGTCCATTGCGATCGTGGGGGGAGCACTCCAGGTTGCCCTCTCGTTTGTATTCTTCTTCGGCCTTGCGTTCATGATGGGACTTCCGGTGAACCAGGCAATCCTGATGGGGTTTTTGTTCTCCCTGTCCAGTACTGCCATCGTCCTCAAGCTCCTTCACGAAAGAGGGGAGATGGACTCCCCGCATGGCAGCATTACACTGGGCATCCTGATCTTCCAGGACCTCATGGCCATCCCGATGATCATGGCCATCCCGTTCCTTGCAAGTCTCCCCCAGCTGGATGCAACCCCCCTGATGCCGGTTGACGCGCTCATCATGCTCATCATCGAGGACCTCATCATTGTCCTTATCCTCGTTGCCCTGGCAAAATGGGTCATCCCCCGTGTCATGCATGAGATCGCACGCACCCGTAACCAGGAACTCTTTCTCCTTGTCGTCATCCTGACCTGCTTCGGAGTTGCGTGGATGGTCTCGCTCACCGGGATGTCCCTTGCAATCGGAGCCCTCCTTGCGGGGCTGATCATCTCCGGGTCGGAATACAGCCACCAGGCAACCAGCATTGTCCTGCCATTCCGCGACATCTTCACGAGCTTCTTCTTTATTTCCGTCGGGATGCTCGTCGATATCAGGTTCCTTGCGGCAAATCTCTGGATCGTCGTATTCCTGATTGTCATTGCTATCGTGGCAAAAGCCCTGATCGCCACCGCTGCCCCCCTCGCCCTCGGCTATCCCCTGCGGACTGCTGTTATGGCGGGGCTTGCCCTGGCACAGGTAGGAGAGTTCTCGTTTATCATCGCCCAGAGTGGCTTTTCTACCGGCATCCTGTCGGCAGGGATCTACCAGATCTTCCTCATTGTTGCCCTGATGACCATGGCCGCGACCCCCTTTGTGATCGGTATCGGTCAACCGGTCTCGGGGAGACTCTGCAACGTGCCCTCCTTATCCCATCTGGCGCGGGGTACATGCGGCGATGATGACGAGAAAACGCCGTCAGAGACCGATCACCTTATCATTATCGGGTACGGGGTGACCGGCAGGAACCTGGCACGGACGGCGTCCCGTTCCGGTATTGCATATACCATCATCGAGCTCAACCCCGATCTCGTCAAGGCCGCCCGGAACGATGGCGAGTCCGTTGTTTTCGGCGACGCAACAGCCGAAGGTGTGCTGGCCCATGCCGGTATCCTGTCTGCCCGGATTGCTGTCGTTGCGATCAACGACCCGGTGGCGACCCGGAAGATCGTGGGCCTCTGCCGGCGGCTCAACCCGGCCCTCTCCATTGTCGTACGGACGCGGTATGTCAGCGAGGCAAAGGACCTGCAGTCACTCGGTGCCGATGAAGTGATCGCTGAGGAGTTCGAGACCTCGGTCGAGATCTTCACGGTCGTGCTGAACAAGTATTTCGTGCCCCGCGACCAGATCGAGAGTTTCATTTCCGACGTCCGTGCAGACGGTTACCAGATGCTCCGGAGCAGGAGCGGGGGGCACGGGACGCTGTCCGATCTCGTCCGGCACATCCCCCACGTCACGATCATGTCGCTCACCGTTGAACCGGGGTCAGCGCTCGACGGTATTACGCTTGGCGGGTTCAACCTCCGGAAACGGACAAACCTCCTCATCCTTGCCATCCGGCGGGGGACAGAGACGATCACCGGCATCTCAGGGGAGACCGAGCTACGTGCGGGGGATATCGCCATCATCTATGCGTCCCCGGAAGATATTGCGAAAGGCGCGGCCCTCTTCTCGCGCCCCGGATGATCCTTTTTATATGCACCCCGTCATTCCCCTTTTAACGACCCCCTCTCTTTCAATCGTAAATATTAATGGAAGAAGACGCCAACATGATCAGTCAATGCTCAAAGTACATCGCGATATCTGTGGATACTGCGGATGTTGCGTATCGGTCTGCCCGGAAGGCGCCCTTGAACTGATCGATGCGTACCTTTCCGTTGAAGAGAACTGCACCAGCTGTGGTGTCTGCGCAAAGGTCTGCCCGCTCGGCGCACTGGAGGTCGTCCATGAAAAGCAAGTATGACGTCCTTGTCATCGGCGGCGGACCTGCAGGGGCACTCGCGGCAAAGACTGCTGTTGAGAAAGGCCTCTCGGCATGCATTGTCGAGAAACGCCCGGCAATCGGCGCCCCGGTCCGCTGTGCTGAAGGGATCGGCAAGGAAGCTCTCCAGGAGTTTATTGAGCCCGACACCCGCTGGATCTCGGCGGAGATGACCGGTGCGACCATCGTTGCCCCGGACGGCTTTGTGATGCAACTCTCATCGCAGATGGCCGGCAGCAAGGTCGGGTATGTGCTCGACCGGAAGTTCTTCGACCGTGAGCTGGTCTGGAAGGCGGCCGAGGCGGGTGCGGATGTTGCGGTGAAGTCCCGTGCAGCGGCGCCTATCATCGAGAACGGCGTTGTCAGAGGTGCGAAGGTTGACTTCTGCGGTAAGGTCACGAACGTCCGCGCCGAGGTCGTTATCGCAGCCGACGGCGTGGAATCGAAGTTCTCGAAATGGTGCGGGATCGATACAACGGTCCCGGTCCGCGAGATCATGAGCTCGGTCCAGTACGTGATGACCGGTATCGAGATCGATCAGCATTCCACGGTATTCTATCTCGGGAACGAGGTGGCACCGGAAGGCTATCTCTGGGTCTTCCCCAAGGGCAAGAACACGGCAAATGTCGGGATCGGCATCTCCGGCAAGAAGAGTGGCGCAGGCCACCGGGCAAAGGACTATCTCGACGCGTTCGTGAAGAAGACCTTCCCCCACGGCAGGACAATCGAGTACATCCCAGGCGGTGTCTCGGTCTGCCGGCCGCTTGAGTGTACTGTTGCGGACGGCCTTATCATCACCGGCGATGCAGCCCGTGTCGTCGACCCCCTTACAGGCGGCGGTATCTACAATGCCATGTATACCGGCAAACTTGCAGCCGAGACCGCGGCCGACTGTATCGGCAGGGGCGATGTCTCGAAGAAGGCACTCATGGCCTATGACAAGACGTGGCGAGCCTCCAAGATGGGTAAGGCGATCGAGCGCAACTACCACATCAAGGAATACTTAATCAAACAGCCCGATACCAAACTCAATGAGATCATCCATTCGGTCTCGAAGATCAATATGACGGAGTTCACCACCCTCAACCTGGTAAAAGAGATTATCCGGGTGAACCCGAAACTGGTGCTGGAGCTGGGGGCCCTTGCGGCCTCACTCCGCTGATTTTTTGAGCTGCTTGTTGAGGAGCCGCAGGCAGTCGTCCTCTGCCTCTTTTTTCGTGAATACCGTGAAGATGTCGCCGGGCTGGATCCTGACGTTGCCGCTCGGGATGATCAGTTCGCCGCCGACCCTGCGGATCGCGATGAAGACGAAGTCTTTCACCTTGAGCTCGCGGATCTCGTGGCTGACGATCGGGGCACCGGCTTCTGCCACGATCTCGAAGATCGTGCCGCCGGGGATGGATGCGAGCTGCTGGAGCTGCGGGTTCTGGGTCCAGTAATAGAGGCGGGCGGCCACGAGCTCGTCGGGGTTCTCGCTGATGCGGACGCCCACTTCCTTGAAAAAGTCGGAGTGGGAGGACTGGTTGACGATCGCAACGACGTTGGGGACACGGAACTTCTTTGCCAGCCAGCAGGTCATCAGGTTGACCGAGTCGTCGCTCGTGGTCGCGATCAGGGCATCGGCCCGGTCAATGCCGGCCTCTTCGAGCACGGTCTTGTCCGTGGCATTGCCGGTCACGGCCATGACATCGTAGTGCTCCAGCAGCTCGCTGCACCGGGCCTCGTCCTGGTCGATGACGACGACCGTATGTGCATGTTCAACTGCCATTTTGGCGAGGTTTCTCCCGATCCCGCCAAGCCCCACGATGATGATATACATGAATACCGGTTCCATCATCGCCATTGAAATATCTTGCGCATCAACCGGTTCATGTGATCTGCGGGGTTGACGAGGCGGGCAAGGGTTCGGTCCTGGGCCCGATGGTGATAGCGGCCGTTGCCGTATCATCGGAGGACGCGCTGGACGACCTCGGCGTGAAGGACTCGAAGCTCCTCTCGCCAAAAGAGCGGGAACGGCTCTATACCCTGATCAAGAAACGCTGCAAAGTTGCAACCGTCCGTCTCGATGCGCTGGATGTTGATGCGGTACGGCTGGATATGACCCTGAATGCCGCCGTGGCCCGTGCGCATGCGCAGGCAATCAATAAACTCTCCCCCTCCTGCGCCTATGTGGATGCGTGCGATGTCAACTGCTTCCGTTATGCCGAGATGGTGAAGGGCCACCTCGACCGCGACTGCGAGATTGTCTCGGAACACCATGCAGATGAGAAATTCCCCGTAGTCTCCGCTGCAAGCATCATCGCCAAGGTGACCCGCGACCGTGCGATCGTCACCCTCTCGAAAAAGTACGGGGATATCGGCAGCGGGTATCCCTCGGACCCGGTCACGATCCGGTTCCTCAACCTCTGGATCGATGAGCACCGGACCCCGCCCCCCATTGCCCGGAAGAGCTGGAAGACCGTTAGTGCGATCCTTGCCCGGAAATCGCAGAAGAGTTTGATGGATTTTAGGTAAAAAATAAAATGGTCTCATGGATATGCGGCTCTAAAACCGTGCTTCGGGATTGGTGAGGTCGCAGGCCTCGGCAACCTGAAGGGAGGCAAAAGCCGACCTTCAGGCCTTGCGGCCTTCAGCAGGTCGAAGAGCCTTCGGCTCTTCTCCTCCTCCAGGTCTGATGACCTGTCGGAAGTCGAAGAACGCTGATGCGTTCTTCTCCGGTCTCACCTCTGATGAGGTTCGACCTCCAGAAGCCCTTTATCCTTCCGGAAACGCCATATATGATGATGGACTGGCTTTTGGTCGTTGGTGTAATCATTGCGATTTACGCGATGCTCGCCTACCTTATCAAGACGTGGAACCTGTGGGAGGACCATATCGTCTTTTATGGCCCGATCCTGGCGATCAAGACGGACCGTGTCGGTTTTTTTGACTGGTTCGCCCGGTACCGGCGTTTCTTCCGTTTCTATGGTACAATCGGCGTTGTGATGGTCATACTCGTCTCGGTGCTGATTACCGCGATGCTCGTCCTTTCCTTCCAGACCACGATTGTGACGACGCCCGAGCCGACCGCGGTCAACGAGCTGAGGAATGTCCTCGCCATCCCCGGTGTGAATGATTTCATCCCCCTTACTCTTGCCGTCCTCATCGGCCTGATCATTACCATGGTGGTCCATGAATTCGGGCATGCGATCCTCTGCCGTATCGAAGGCATCCGTGTCAGGTCGATGGGGATACTCATCCCCGTTATCCCTATCGGTGCATTTGTCGAACCCGATGAGGAGGACCAGGAGAAGACAAAAGGCCTGGCGAAGATGCGGATGTTCGGAGCCGGCATCACCAACAATATCGTTCTCGGTGTTCTCTGTTTCGGGCTGTTGATCTTCCTGCTCGGGTATGCAGTCCCGCTCACTACCCCGGTGATCAGCGGTGTGTATGAGGGCTCACCGGCCTTTGCAGCGGGTATCCCGGCGAACTCCCTGATCACGGAGGTGAACGGTGTCAGCATCACGACAAGGGATGATGTGGCAAAGGTCCTGGATGCGACCCGGCCTGGCGATACCGCAACCGTGGTCGTCGCTAACAACGGCGTTGCGGAATCTTACCGTCTGACACTCGCTACCTGGCCGGCAGGATCGGCCGGCAAGACGAGCGGGTTCATGGGAGTGTCGTACTACGATGCCAGCCAGCTGAAACAGATCTTCGATAACATGTGGAGCCCGGTGGGATTCCTTGTCCTCCTTGCCATCCCCATCTGGGTGATCCTCGATCCCTCCCAGTTCGGGGCATTCATGATCCTGATGAACGATACGGCCGGATCCGTTATGTGGAACGTGCCGTTCCCCTATTTCTGGTTCGTCATCCAGCTCCTCTTCTGGTGCGGCTGGTGGAACCTTGTGGTCGGGACGTTCAACGCCCTCCCGCTGGTCCCCCTTGATGGCGGGTACATCATGAAAGAAGGTGTGGACCGGCTCCTCGATAAAAAAGGACTGATCCGGTACTCGGGACACGTGGTCGCAGCGGTCAGTTACGCGATACTGATCATCATCCTTGCGATCTTCCTCCTTCCCCATCTGGCCCATTAGTAATGGATACCATACTTTTTCTAAAATAATTTCAAATATTTTTTATAGGCCCATGGAATACGTTCTCATCTATGCAAAAGAAACGGGGAGTTTTTTCGTATAACTGGGTTTTCCTGATCGCACTGGCTGCTCTTGCCTGTATGATTGCCGGGTGCACCCAGCCGGCGGGAAGCGGTCCAACGGCACCGGCAAAGGGCCCGGGCGGCTGTGATTCTGCGGCAACCTGCAGTGCCTACTGCCAGCAACACGGGACAGAATGCGACCAGTTCTGCAGCGCCAATCCTGCCGCCTGCGACGGGGCAATGGGAGGACCTGCGGCCTCTGCCTCCGGGGCCGGTGAGATGGGCGCAGGCACTTCCTGCAGCGATACGGTGATCAAGCAGAAGATGGGCGATATCATGGGTACCGCTCTCGTGGCACCCCCTGCACAGGCCCGGGGGATCAACTGGATGACCAAGACGCTGCCTGCCGGAAATCCCTTTGCCGGCACCTATTATGTCATCGGGACTGCATTCGGGCCCGGTGTTGATGAGACCGGGTGGCAGGGAGAAGGTGCTCCCCAGTACTCGGCTGGGAAGATGTACTGCACATTCGGGTACTGGGACAGTACCGCGAAAGGGAAGGGTGCAACGCTCGGGCTGGAGACACCGTCAACGTTCAGCACCGACAAGTATGACCTGACGATCTTCTGCGCAAACTTCTCCGCCCCGTCGCAGGCTGCGATGACCGCAGCACTTCCGACCCTGACGATGAGCGAGGACCAGGCACGGCAGTACTTCTATTCGGTGGTTAAGAAGTCGTTCCTGAACATTGACGGGAAGCAGATGGTCAAAGCAGGGAACATGTACCAGCTGATGTGGAAGGATTCTGATGCATCCCATGACCACTGGGAGGTCCAGATCGGGCACGGGTATATCAACATCGGCCAGGGCGAAGTCAACTACAAGGAGACCGAGTACGTGGCATCGTTGAGGGGTCAGGACCCCGGCACGCGCTGGACCTACCATGCGTGCAGGCCCTGCATGAACTGCGGGAAATGGACCGAGGATACGGAGCTGAACAAGGACTGTACGCAGAGCTCCGACTGTACCGGGGGTCTTTCCTGCAACGGAGGGTACTGTGTTGACCCGAAATCCGCTGTAACTTCATCGTCTTCAACTTCTGCAGCCGCAGTGCCGGCATCAGCGCAGGGGACCAGCGGGCCGGGTAATACCGGGGCGCCGGGTTCAGCATGCAGTACAGGCACAGACTGTGCGTCCGGCCTGACCTGCAAAGGCGGGACATGTGCGGTGCCGGCAGGGCCCGCATAAACTCTTCGGGAATTCAATCATTTTTTTATTTATATTTACGATACTCTCGGCCACAGACCGGCCGGTTAAAAAAAATTAAAAAAGGGTACGGGTCCCGGTTTTCGGGAATTATTCTTCAGGGCCTTTTTCCAGCGGTGCGACTTTCCGCTTGCTGGTATCCTTGAGTTCGTCTTCGGTGACTTTCGGGACCGCATCCTGTATATCCTTGAGGATCGCATCGATGGTATCCTGCTTTGGAATGACCCCGAGAATACTGTCATCCATGACCGGCCGCCCTGCCACTTCTTCAACGGACTCATCCTTTGCACCAAGGAATTTCGCACCCTGGCGGATCAGCTCGGAGATCTCGAACGGGAAGATGATCTTGGTTGCCTGCCCGTTTGACATGGACTTGAGTGCGTCCAGCGAGAGCACGGTGATTGCCTTGCGGTCAAGCGGTGCGGCCCCAACGGAGAGAATGCGTAATCCCTGCGCTTCTCCCTGCGCCTGGAGGATCCTGGAGAGCCGCTCCCCTTCTGCACGGAGCACCTTGCTCTGCCGTTCGCCTTCGGCTTCGAGGATCATGCTCTGCCGGAGACCTTCCGCCTTGAGGATCGCAGAACGCTTCTCCCCGTCAGCCCGCAGGATTGCAGCACGGCGGGCACGTTCGGCCGCGGTCTGCTCGGTCATTGCGCTCTTGACTGCCTCGACCGGGTCCACTTCCTTGATCTCCACGCGTTCGACCTTGACACCCCACTGGTCGGTCTCGCTGTCGAGGATGTCGCGGAGCTTGGTGTTGATAACGTCCCGGTTGTACAGCACCTCATCGAGCTCCATGTCGCCGATGATGCCACGCAGGCTCGTCTGGGCGAGCGCAACGGTGGCGAGCCGGTAATTGGAGACCTCGAAGTACGCCTTCTCGGGGTCGATCACCCGGATATAGATGATTGCATCCACGTTGGTCGGCGAGTTGTCCTTCGTGATCACTTCCTGGCTTGGTACGTCGATAACCTGTGTCCGCAGGTCGAGCTTGATAACGTCGGAGACGAATGGCACGATCCAGCGGAAACCAGGGTTCATCCTTCCCACGTACTGCCCGAGGCGTACCTGGAGGCCCTGCTCGTACGGCTGGACGATCACGACACCTTTGGCAAATATTGCTACGATGACGAGTATCAGGAATATGACGATGAGTGTTTCTATGAATGCCATGTTATGCTACCTCTTCTACAACGATATGGACCCCTTCGGAGTCCACGACTTTTACCTTCTTTCCTTTGAGTATTGTCGTACCTGTTGAATGGGCACTCCATTCTGTTGTCCCGATCACGACCTTGCCTGAAAGGGTATGCGGATCAACGTTTTTTATCACGCGGCCCTCCTTTCCCACCAGCGAATCACGGCTGATGGTCGTGGGGCTCTCATTCGTGGTGATCCGGCTATACATCCAGACCGTGAACCCGGCGGCAGCGATCGCAACGACGACACCGATCACGATCCCCCATCCATTGTTGAAGATGTCCATGCCAAGAAGGAGCAGGATCCCAAAGATGATCAAAACCGTTGCCGGCACGGTGGCAAAGAACCCCGGGCTGTGGACCTCCACGAGGAGGAGGACAGCGCCAATGACGATCAGCAGCCAGCCGAGGGCAATTCCTTCCAGAAGTACCATGATTACTGATCGGTTGCCGGCGGATAAAAAGTATGGGAAATCATCTATAATCATTTATTAAAAATTGTGGTTGAAAGAGGCCGGTCAGGCCCGGGCACCGCGGTTTTGCAGGCTTTTTTTTTATCCCGGATATCAGCAGGTATCCTGGCCTATCAATACGGATTTCCGAGGCCGGTGATACGCGGGAAAATATTCTATTCCATGCGGAGCTTTGCCACCTTGACCCCGACAGGGACGCCGAGTTCGTTGGCAACCGGGCGGCATTTCGCTGCAAGCAGGTAGGCGATGGGAGGCATGTCGCTCATCTCCGAGAGCGACTCGAAGTTTGCCATGCCCTTTGCAATGATGATCGTGCATTCCTCAAGGGCCTGCCGGAGGTCCTCCGGGATCAGGTCCAGGTTTATGCCGATCTCTGCCTCCGCTCCTCCTCCGGTGGATGTCAGGTGATCGACAATCCTGTCCAGCCCGAGTCCGAGTGCGTCCTCCATCGTGGCATCGTTCAGGATCGGGGACTCCTTGACGGCAAGGGTGACGTGAGAGCCGTGTGATTTGAGGTACTGTATCAGCAGTTTGTCGAAGACGATCTCGCCGCAGTTGTCGCTTAAGTACACGACACGGGAGCAGAGCGGCAGGATCCTTTCCGTGTCGTCAATATAGAGGTCTTTTTCAATTTCCTCCAGGAAAAATGAGAGAAAATCGCTGGTTACGGAATGACCCTTGACACCGTAGTCGAAGATATTGGCGATTACGGCTGCATGGACATACTCGCGAAAGGTATGGAGCCGGCCCCTGACCTGCCTGCAGACATCTTCGGCCTGCCGGTTACCCGAACGTTTGAGCGCATCGAACGGGTCGGGGTTCCCGAGCACGGTATATGCCCGACGGTGGATCCGGCTTGCGACCTGGGGGTGGCTGAGCGGCTCGTTGCGGAGCTCATCAATCACCTGCCGGCATGCACGGCCTGTCACACCGGTAAGTCTGGCATCTGCCCCACAGAGTGAACATTCGAGGCTGACACGGGAGAGAAGACAGTCAACGCAGGTATCAGAAATTTTCATACGGGGAGCACCAGAAAAACAACGCGAAATGGGGCCACTGAGATTTGAACTCAGGTCAGAAGACCCCCAGTCTCCTAGGATGGCCAGGCTACCCTATGGCCCCGCTCTCTTACTATAAGTCGATATTACTTATGTATCTTACCTTATCCGGGCCAGCAGAAAATCCGGACAAAACTACAGTTGTCAGATCTTCCCGCGCTTGAACTCTTCGACCCTTGCTATGAGGTTCTCGAGCTCTGTATCGTTGACCCGGATCCTGCCGGCGATCGAGTCAACTTCACTCAGCAACTGGCGGATACGCACATACATGAGGTAGATGATGAGCTGCTGGACAACAATGACGCAGCCGAACAATACCAGCATGTAGCCTTCGTATGCCATAGTCACTCCTGCACAATGGTCAACGGAACACCGCCCGTGCGAGGCGGTCCACGAACCCTTCCTCTTTGGTGTCCTTGTCATTATCCTCGTACTCGACACCCGACATCTGTGCCGCGATCCGTTTGAATGCCTTGGTGGCCGGGGCAGTGGGATACTTCAGGACACAGGGACTCTTGTAGGCGGCCGCCCTCCGCACGCTTGCGTCTTCCGGCACCACGTCGATCACGCGGACACCCAGTACATCCTCGACACTCTGAGAACGAATCTCGGTGTGTTCGAGGCCGGCCCGGTTGAGGATCGCACCGTATACCTGCCCACCCATGACCTCGCAGAGGATCTTGGTCTTCAGGGCATCGGCCATCGATGCGAGTTCCGGGTTGACCACGAGAATCACCTGGTCCGCAACCGAAAGCGGCACAACGCCTTCCTTGGAGATCCCGCTCGGTGCATCGATCAGGAGGAACTCGCAGCGGTCCACCAGCTTGTGCATGACATCCCGCAGCTTGTCCGGATCGGCCTGCTGGAATCCTTGGAGCGAGATCCCGCTTGGCACGACTTTTACCCCGGCAGGGCCTTCATAGATCGCGTCCTCGATATCTGCTTTTCCCGCAAGCACTTCGTGGAGGGTGACCGGCACATCATCCATGCCGAGGATGAGGGCCATGTTCGCCATGCCGATATCCGCATCGAGGATATAAGTCTCACGCTCGAGCTGGGCAAGGGAGATACCAAGATTGACCGTAAGCGTAGTCTTCCCGACGCCACCTTTCCCCGAAGTGATGGTATAGGCCCGGATCATCTGAACTCTTATTTCGTCCGGTCAGACAAAAAGGTATTTATCTGTATTTGAGCCCTTCCCATCCGATGAATAGCATCCGGGTCCCTTGCAGGGACGGGAGGGACAGATACCCAGTAAAAAATGGCAGGGGAACTTGTTTCTTCCGTGGTCTGCCATCCGCCATGGGGCCTGGCCGCCGGAGGCCCGCCGAATATGACACGGAATCCCGCGATCAACCCGAATCCCTGTGATTTTTACCAATACTGCGATATCGCAGGAACCCAAAAAAGAATATGTATTTAAGTTCTTATCAGGTATTATCAATTACACAGGGTAGTGCAGCAGGAGCAGCAGCATGTTAAAAGAGAAGATCTCTGCATTTATTGAAACGATTCGATCCATTGACGGGGTTGCAGCATGTGCCCTTGTATCCCGGGATGGGATCATTGCCGGGAAAAGTTTTGACCGCGACCTCAACGAACCCTGGTTCGGGGCACTCTCTGCAACAATACTTGCATCTGCAGAATCGGTGGGCAGCATCATCAAGATGAAGTCCATGATGTCTGTCACCATTCGTGCCCAGGACACTTCTATCATTGTCATGGGTGCCGGGGAAAACTTTCTCATTGCTGCCATTATAGCCGATAAGACGGATCTGGGAACCGTTCATGCTGCGCTGCTCCCGATTGCCCGGAAGATAGGGGAGGCCATGTAATGTATACGATCCTAGTTGTTGACGACAGCCCATTCATTGTCGATGTTTTTGTGACCATGCTGGAGCGTGGCGGGTACCGTACCGTTGCCGCGTACGGTGGAGAAGAGTGCATTGAGATCTTAAAGACGGTCACCCCGGATCTCATCCTGCTCGATATCATGATGGAACCCGTTGACGGGTGGCAGACCCTTGAACGGATCAAGGAGAACCCGGCAACAAACGAGATCCCTGTCCTGATGCTTACGGCAAAACAGCTGACCCCCATCGAGGCCCAGGAGTACGGGATCTATATCGAAGACTATGTCCTAAAACCCATTACCCACCGCGAACTCTACGATGCAATCGAACATGTGCTCAGCCGCCGCCAGGCGATCAAGTCCGATATGGATATGGCCAAACAGTCGGGATTTGATTCCGAGATCATCACCGAATACGCCCGCCTCAGCAAGAGCATCGATGTCAACCGCCGTCTCATGAAGATCCTTGAGACAACGTACAACTTCAATGACTCAAAAGTACGGGTCAGTGACGAGATCTCCCGTGCAATCAAGAGCATGGAGATGAATATCAAGTTCCAGGAGACCCGCCTCCAGCAGATCAAGGGGGAGATGTCCGGGTCCCCGTCCTCCGGTGCGCCAACCTGAACTTCGGTTTACCTTTGAAATACTATGCGGGTGCATGTTATCCGGCACCCGGGACGCTGTCAGGAGATGCCTGTCGCCGATCCGGCCAGCCGCACACCGGAGATATGTGCGGGAGAGAGAGACCGTGGATGATACGATCCTGATTGTTGATGACAGCCCCTATATCGTAGACGGGCTTGTCGCACTGCTGAAACGGCGTGGGTTCAATCCTGTCGCAACTCATGGCGGGGACGAGGCCCTCGCCCTTCTTGCAACAACAAAACCCGATCTGATCCTCCTCGATATTATGATGGAGCCCATGGACGGGTGGGAGACCCTCGACCGCCTCAAGGCAAATCCTGATACCAGCGGGATCCCGGTCCTCATGTTCTCAGCCAAGAAGATTACCCCTGAGGAAGCCGAGCAGCATTCCCTCAACATCGAGGATTTTGTCTCAAAGCCGGTCAACCCCGCGCAGCTTCTCGATGCGATCAAGGGGATCTTCACGCGGAGGAGCAATGTCAGGACGGAAGCGCTGGAGGCAAAGGATGCCGGACATGACGCAGTACTCATCGATGAATATTCCGCGCTCCGGAAAAGCATCGAAGTGGACACGAACCTTCTCTGCGTCCTCAAAAAAGCCTGTGACCTGAATAACCCCGGGCGCGAGGTTCCGCCTGAGGATCTTGCCGCGATCCAGAAACTTGAAGCGAAGATCCAGGTTGACGAACAGCGCCTCAAAGCGATTAATGAAAAATTTGCCAGGACGACATAACTGCGGGCAGAATTTCCCGGTTATGATTGCAGAGCTTGTACAGGTACCTCAAGAATATTTAAATAGTTTTTTAGCATTGTTATAATGCTGTACATCTTAGTCTGTAGAGTATACCTTGGGTTCGTAGCTCAGTTCGGTAGAGCGCCTGGCTTTTAACCAGGTGGTCGGGGGTTCAAATCCCTCCGGGCCCGTTGCCACGAGCAATCGTGGGTTTTTTGCGGTGATGCATCTGAGAGGAAATCTGTTTATCTGTGAGGGGGTTTTTCATTGAGCACCAAACTGAATGTGCTGGAACACGTGATGGTGCCGGATCATCAAATCATGAGCGAGGAGGAGGTATCCGAACTTCTCTCCCGCTATAACATTACTACGGAGCAATTACCGAAAATCTATCATGACGATCCTGCAGTCAAAACGATCAGCGCGGAAGCTGATGATGTGATACGGATTATACGGGCGAGCCATACGGCGGGCAGGGCCGAGGCATACCGTCTCGTGGTCAAGAGACCAAAGAAGTAAATTCCGGGGTTGGTCAGTCTGATTGACAGAAGTATTTTATCGAGGGCATATTTTTCACGGGAGCATGTTGCGCGCCACCAGCTTGACTCTTTCAACTATTTCCTAAAACACAATCTTCAGAAAGTGGTCAACGAGCAGCGGGTCATCGAGACCGATATCGAGAACCGGGGCAAGAACAATGACCCGGTCTGGGTCGAGCTCGGGACGATCGAAGTGAAAAGGCCGCTCGTGCGGGAAGCGGACGGATCGCAGGGAGAACTCTATCCCAGCGAGGCCAGGCTCCGCAACCTGACGTACGCGGCCCCCATCCAGCTCGGGCTTACGCTCGTACACGGTGACGACCGGCAGGATCCTATCATCACGACGATCGGGCAGCTCCCGATCATGGTCGGGTCCCTTGCGTGCAACCTCTATGGCATGGACGACGCCCAGCGCGTCTCCCATGGCGAGGACGCATTCGATGCCGGCGGTTATTTCATTGTCAATGGCACGGAGCGCGTGCTCATGACCTTAGAGGACCTCGCGTCCAACAAGATCATGACCGAGTTCACCGAGCGCTACAATGAGCGCATCTACGTGGCCAAGGTATTCTCCCAGTTCCGCGGGTACCGCGCGCTGGTGGTTGTCGAACGGAACAAGAAGAACCTGTTAGAGGTCTCCTTCCCGTCCGTTGCCGGCCACTTAAAGTTCGTGGACCTGATGCGGGCACTGGGCATGACGAACGACCAGGAAGTCGTGAACGCCGTCTCGAGCGACGAGGACATCCTGACGTTCATGATGCAGAACCTGGAAGAGAGCGAGTGCGACTCGGTCGAGGGCGGTGTCATGTATGTTGGTAAGAAACTGGCGCCGAACCAGACCAAGGACTACCAGCGCAAGCGCGCCGAGTTCGTCCTGGACAACTACCTCCTGCCGCACCTCAACTACTCGATGCCGGCGAACCTCAAGGAAGGCGACGAGGGCTACCAGGAAGCAGTCCTCTCGGTCCGGCTTGCAAAGGCCCACTTCCTCGGGCGCATGGCAGAGGCCTGTTTCGACCTTGTGCTGAACAAGCGCAGGATCGATGACAAGGACCACTACTCGAACAAGCGGCTGAAACTCGCGGGAGACTTAATGGAAGATCTCTTCCGTATCTCACTCAACCGTCTCACCCGTGATATCAAGTACCAGCTCGAACGCGCCAGCATGCGTCACCGCGACCTCTCGATTGCGACCGCTGTCCGCGCCGACGTGCTGACCGAACGCCTCCTCCACCCGCTCGCCACCGGTAACTGGGTGGGCGGCCGGACCGGTGTCTCCCAGCTCCTTGACCGCGTCGACCACATGGCCGTGCTCTCGCACCTCCGCCGTGTGATCTCCCCGCTCTCCCGGTCACAGCCTCACTTCGAGGCCCGTGACCTGCACCCGACCCAGTGGGGCCGGATCTGCCCAAGCGAGACCCCCGAAGGGCCGAATTGTGGTCTCGTCAAGAACTTCGCCCAGATGGTGGAGATCAGCAAGGGTGTTGAAGACGAGGATGAGATCAACCGCATCCTGCATAACCTTGGTGTCGAGCACATCCGGGGTGAATCATGAGCAAGAAATCACGTGTATTTGTTGACGGGGCATTGATCGGCCTCGTTGACGACCCGAAGGGCCTTGTCGCCAATATCCGGAGCATGCGCCGGCAGGGCGCGATCTCGCCGGAAGTGAACGTCTCCCACAAGGAGTACAACGGCGATGTCGTGATCCTGACCGACCGCGGCCGTGCACGCCGCCCGCTGATCGTCCTGAAGAACGGCGAACCCCTCATCACTGAAGAGGACCTCGCCCGGCTCGAAAAGAAAGAAGTGGACATGAACTCGTTTGTCCAGCGCGGCTTAATCGAGTTCATCGATGCCGAAGAGGAAGAAGACCTGCTCATTGCCATGGACTTTACGAAACTGACGCCCGAGCACACCCACCTTGAGATCGACCCCTCCCTGATCCTCGGTATCGGTGCCGCCCACGTCCCGTTCCCCGAGCACAATGCAAGTCCCCGTGTCACGATGGGCGCAGGGATGGTCAAGCAGGCGCTCGGTTTCGGTGCGGCGAACATGAAGCTCCGCCCGGACACCCGCGGCCACCTGCTCCATTATTGCCAGAAACCGCTCACCCACACCCAGACCTCTGAACTGATCGGCTCCGATGACCGGCCTGCAGGCCAGAACTTTGTTGTCGCGATCCTCAGTTACGAAGGGTACAATATTGAAGATGCGCTCATCTTCAACAAAGCCTCGATCGAGCGCGGCCTTGGCCGGTCCCATTTCTTCAGGACCTACGAAGGCGAAGAGCGCCGGTATCCCGGTGGCCAGATCGACCGCATCGAAGTTCCCGAAGAGGACGTTGCCGGTGCCCACGGTGCCGACTCCTACAAGAACCTTGACGAGGATGGCGTGATCAACCCTGAGACCGTTGTTGCGGAAAAAGATGTGCTGATCGGCAAGACCTCCCCGCCGCGTTTCCTTGAGGAACCGTCCGGGGAGCTGATTGCGGTGGAGAAGCGCCGCGACACCTCTGTCACGATGCGCAGCAACGAGCACGGTATTGTCGACACCGTCATCATCACCGAAGGCGAGAACAGTTCCCGGCTCGTGAAAGTCAGGACCCGCGACCTCCGTGTCCCGGAAGTCGGCGACAAGTTTGCATCCCGGCACGGGCAGAAGGGTGTCGTAGGCCTCATCACCCCCCAGGAGAACATGCCCTTCACCGAGAGCGGCCTCTCCCCCGACCTTGTCATTAACCCCCACGCAATCCCGAGCCGTATGACGGTCGGGCACATGCTCGAGATGATCGGTGGCAAGGTTGGCTCTCTTGAAGGCCGCCGCATCAACGCCACTGCATTTGGTGGCGAGAGCGAGGCTGACATCCGTGCTTCATTAAAGAATCTCGGCTTCTCGCACACTGGTCGGGAAGTCATGTACGATGGCATCACCGGCAAGGTCTTCAAAGCCGATGTCTACATCGGTGTCATCTATTACCAGAAGCTCTACCACATGGTGTCGTCCAAGATGCACGCACGGTCCCGCGGACCGGTGCAGGTCCTGACCCGCCAGCCTACCGAAGGACGTGCCCGTGAAGGCGGTCTCCGGTTCGGTGAGATGGAGCGGGATGTCATGATCGGCCACGGCGCTGCCATGGCACTCAAGGAACGTCTGCTCGATGAGTCGGACAAGGTGAATGAATATGTCTGTGCGCACTGTGGTATGGTCGCGATGCTCGACCGCAAGCGCAACATGACCCGCTGCCTTGCCTGCGGCAACGAGACCGATATCTACTCGGTTGAGATGAGTTACGCGTTCAAGCTCCTGCTTGATGAGATGAAGAGCATGGGTATAGCACCCAGGCTGAAATTACAGGACGTGGTGTAACATGCCATCCCCAAAACGAATCGGACAGATCGAGTTCGGCCTGTTATCCCCCAAGGAGATCCGCGAGATGAGTGTCCGGAAGATCATCTGGGCGGACACTTACGATGACGACGGGTTCCCCTATCCCCAGGGCCTCATGGACTTGAACCTCGGTGTCATCGACCCCGGTCTCCGGTGCAAGACCTGCGACCAGAAGGCAAGCGAGTGCCCCGGCCACTTCGGCCACATCGAGCTTGCGAAGCCCGTCATCCATGTCGGGTACACCCGGCTCATCAGGAAACTCCTGCGTGTCACCTGCCGCTCCTGCGGCCGGGTGCTCTTAAGCCCCGAGGAAGTCGAGAAAGTGGTCGGTACCGAAGATGACCAGACCGGCGACATCCTTTCAGAGAAAGATGTAAAGAAGGAGCGCGTCTGCCCCCACTGTGGAGAACAGCAGCTCAAGATCAATTTCGAGAAGCCGACAACCTTCTCGGAAGTTGTTGTCGAGGACGGCAAGAAGGTGGAGCACAAGCTCACGCCCGCCGACATCCGCGCCCGGATGGAGAAGATCCCAAATGAAGATCTCATCCCGCTCGGTATCAACCCCGACGTTGCCCGTCCCGAGTGGACCATTCTCACCGTGCTACCGGTCCCGCCGGTCACGATGCGCCCCTCGATCATCCTTGAGAACGGGCAGCGGTCGGAAGACGACCTCACCCACAAGCTCGTGGATATTATCCGTATCAACCAGCGGTTCAAGGAGAACCAGGACGCAGGTGCCCCCCAGCTGATCATCGAGGACCTCTGGGAACTCCTGCAGTACCACGTCACCACCTACCTCGACAATGAAGTCGCCGGCTGTCCCCCGGCCCGCCACCGCAGCGGCCGGCCCTTGAAGACGCTCTCGCAGCGTCTCAAGGGCAAGGACGGACGGTTCCGTGGCTCCCTTTCGGGCAAGCGTGTGAACTTCTCCTCCCGTACCGTCATCTCCCCGGACCCGAACCTCTCTGTAACGCAGGTCGGTGTCCCGCGGGCTGTGGCCAACGAGATGACAATCCCCGTCCGGGTCACTGCCTACAACATTGAGGAACTCCGGCAGATCGTTCGGAACGGCCCGGAGCGCCCGGACGTCAACGCCCCGTGCGGCGCAAACTATGTAATCCGTCCCGACAACCGGCGGCTCCGCCTCGGTGCCGACAACCTCGACACCGTGGCCGATATGATCGAACCCGGTTATACGGTCGAACGCCATCTCCGCGACAGCGATGTCGTGCTCTTCAACCGTCAGCCCTCGCTGCACCGGATGAGCATCATGGCACACCGCGTCAAGGTGATGGAAGGCAGGACCTTCCGGCTCAACCCCGCGGTCTGCCCGCCGTACAACGCCGACTTCGATGGCGATGAAATGAACATGCACGTCCCGCAGACCGAGGAGGCGCGGGCCGAGGCCACCATCCTCATTGCCGTAGAGGAGAACATCCTGTCGCCCCGTTTCGGCGGCCCGATCATCGG
>JAJRCF010000013.1 GCA_028679075.1 Methanoregula sp.
CCCGACCCGCTTGTAGCACAGAAACGCCGTATCCCGGTTATCTGGCACGGCGACAAGGAGACCAAGGAAGGCAAGGGTATGATGACCTGCGATCCGAATGGTCCCGTATGCATGATGGTCACCGATATCTCCTTTGACCCCCATGCCGGCGAAGTCGCCACCGGGCGTCTCTTCTCAGGCGCCCTCAAGCGGGGCGACACGCTCTATGTCATGGGTTCGGCAAAAAGGGAGAACCGTCTCCAGCAGGTCGGTATCTTCATGGGACCCAAGCGTGTGGAAGTCGAAGAGATCGTTGCGGGAAACATCCCCGCCGTCACCGGTCTCAAGGATGCCTTTGTCGGATCAACCGTCACCTCGCTCCTGGAGATGGAAGGGTTCGAGTCACTCAAGCACTACTCTGAACCGGTCATGACCGTTGCGGTCGAAGCAAAGAGCATGAAAGACCTGCCCAAGCTCGTTGAAGTGCTCCGCCAAGTGGCAAAGGAAGACCCGACGCTGGTCATCACCATCAACGAAGAGACCGGCGAGCACCTCATCTCCGGTATGGGAGAACTGCACCTCGAGATCATCACCGGCCGTATCAAGCGCGACAAGGGTGTCGAGATCGTTACCTCCGAACCGATCGTGGTGTACCGCGAGACCGTTACCGGCAAGGTTGAGAATGTGGAAGGAAAGTCCCCCAACCGGCACAACCGCTTCTACTTTACCCTCGAGCCCCTGCCCGATGCCATCGTCGACCTGATCAAGAAGGGCGATGTCTCGATGAACCAGCAGCAGATCGAGCGCCGTGATGTCCTGGTCGCAGCAGGCATGGACAAGGACGATGCGAAGAGCATCAAGGACATCAAGGGCACCTGCATGCTCATCGACCGGACGAAAGGTATCCAGTACCTCAACGAGACCATGGAACTGGTCATCGAGGGTATCCACGAGGCACTCGCCGGTGGCCCGCTCGCCGATGAGCCGGTCCAGAACCTCAAGATGACCCTCACCGATGTGAAGCTCCACGAGGATGCAATCCACCGTGGCCCCGCACAGGTCATCCCCGCAGTCCGTGGCGCCATCAAGGGCGGCATGCTGATTGCCGGGGACTCGCTCCTCGAGCCGGTCCAGAAGATCCAGATCACCGTCCCGATGGACCAGATGGGTGCCGCAACCTCCCAGATCCAGGGCCGGCGCGGCCAGGTCTTTGACATGGCAAGCGAGGGCGACACGATCACGGTTGTCGGAAAGGCCCCGGTCGCCGAGCTCTTCGGGTTTGCCGGTGACATCCGGTCTGCAACCGAAGGCCGTGCGATGTGGAACACCGAGTTCGCCGGGTTCGAACTCGTCCCCAACAACATGGTCAAGGAAGTCGTTGTTGCCATCCGCAAGCGCAAGGGCTTAAAAGAAGTCATGCCCACCCCGAACGACTATCTCGCGGTATAAGACCGTCCCAATCCCAATAACCCTGTCCCTTTTTTCTCCGACAGGTCATCAGACCTGGAGGATGAGAAGAATCCGCCAGGATTCTTCGTAGAACGCTGATGCGTTCTTCTTGTGGCTCGGGTCTGATGCCCCTCACCATTTCGTAGGACGCTGATGCGTTCTTCTCGTCTTCAGGGTTCGAGGGGTTATCAAACCCCGAGAAGGAGAAGGGAGGCATCAGCCGACCTTCGATATCCTGACGGACCCTTCAGAGACCGAAACGGTGAACCATGAATCCCCCCCATTTACAACCAATGACCGGGGAGACAAAACTGAAGATTGTCATTTTTGGCGCATTCGGGGCCGGCAAGACCACGATGATCCGGACGCTTGATCCGGGTGCAACGCATATCGAGGCGAACTGCGCCGGGGGGACCACCACCGTTGCGCTGGACTTCGGACGTATCCAAAAGGACGGGCTCACCGTCCACCTGTATGGCACGCCCGGGCAGGAGCGGTTCGGGTTCGCCCGGGAGATCGTTGCCCGGGGTATGGACGGGGCCGTCCTTCTCATCGATGTTTCTTCCCCGGTTGATGAGTTTACCCGGCACCTGTCCGATTACCTGCACGGGGCACAGGTGCCGTTCGTCGTCTTCCTGAACCGGTGTGAAAATACCGGGGTACATCCGGATGCATTTTCCGGGCAGTTCGGATCCTCCGGAATCCGGGCGGTCTCTGCGGTGGACCGGCAGCAGTGCATGGATGCCCTCCTGGAATTTGCTGCAACGCTCACGTCACGGTCACGTGGGCATCACTAAAAAAGGAAATTATGCGGAGGTGCGGCCAGAGGACCTGACGCACTCTGCGGAAGGTTACTCGATCGTCGCCTTGACGATAGTGACATCCTTGAGCGGCCGGTCACCATGGCCGGTCTTTGTCTTCCCGATCTTGTCGACAACGTCCATTCCCCCGACAACCTTCCCGAACGCGGGGTGCTTGCCGTCAAGGAAGTTGTTGTCCACGAGGTTGATGAAGAACTGCGACCCGCCGGTGTTAGGCCCGGAGTTTGCCATGGAGATGGTGCCGCGGTCGTTCCGGTTGCCGGGCGGGAACTCGTCCTTGATCGCATAGCCCGGACCCCCCATGCCGGTCCCCTTGGGATCTCCTCCCTGGATCATGAAACCGCTGATGATGCGGTGGAAGATCACGCCGTTGTAGAAGCCCTCGCGAACGAGCTTTTCGAAGTTGCCGGCCGTGATTGGCATATCGGATGCAAGGTCGATCCGGATCGTACCCATATTTGTCTCAAGCCGGGCGATCTTCCCGGACGGTGCTGGAGATGTCATGATATACGGTACCTATGGGGGTTCCGGTTATATGAAAATACGCGGGAAAAAAGGGCGATCAGACCATTACGGCATGGATGATCGTCACGTTCTGGAGCGGGCGGCTCTTCGGTAACCCGGAGGTCTCCACTTTTCCTATCGCATCGACAACGTCCATCCCTTCGATCACGGTGCCGAAGACCGGGTGCTTGGCATCAAGGTAATTGTTGTCAACAAGGTTGATGAAGAACTGCGATCCGCCGGTATCAGGCCCGGCGTTTGCCATTGAGATCGTACCCCGGTTGTTCTTGTTGTTACTGGTGAACTCGTCCGGGATCGTGTAGCCCGGGCCGCCTCGGCCGGTGCCCGTGGGATCCCCGCCCTGGATCATGAACCCGTCCATGACGCGGTGGAACGTGACGCCGTCATAGAAGCCCTTCTGTACGAGCGCCTCGAAATTGCCCGCAGTGATCGGCATGGCCGGATCGAGTGCGATGACGATGCTGCCCATCGAGGTCTCGAGCCGCACGTTCTTCCCGGAGAGCGCCGGGACTGTCGTGGACGCAGGTGAAGCTGGCGACACGGCCGCAGCGGTCGTGGCTACCGGCACCGGTGTGACGGCCCCGGTGGCAGATTCGGTCTTCACTGCGGGAGCGGACTGGGTACACCCCGCACAGAACACAAGTGCGGCAACAAGGAGTCCCGCTATCAACAACAATCTGACTGGTGACATTCCCATGATCGTGGGTGTTGCGGGAAAAAAGAAGTTACGGGGGAATGACTCCCCGCGGCCGTGAAATTATTCCTTCTTCTCTTCGTCCCTGCGGGTGCCGAAGAAGAAGATGGCGCCGACCGCAAGGATCATCGATACGAGCCCCGTCAGGATGATGAACCCACCCTGCGACGTGTAATTGTTGTAGTCCTCTGCCGACACATCGATGCCGAGGACGGCAACCGTATTGCCGGAAGAGTCGGTCGCCGCGTCATCGATGGGAGCGTACGCGCTCATGAACGAGCCGTATTTATCGGTATACGGCTGCTTCGAGACTGTCGGGCCGGAGAGGGCAGCAAAGATCTCCATCTCGTTTGGAGCAGTTGATACCTCGCCGATCTTTGCCGAGCCCTGCGGGTCCAGCGGGAAGAGGTCGTCCACGAGGAAGATGGCGGTCTTGTTGGGATAGACCTTCAGGATGTAGGCGTTGAGGATGTTGTCATCCATGCTCCGCATGTTCCGGAGGGTCTTTGCGAGGGCCAGGTACTTCTCCGAGGTCTCGTCTCCCGGCTGGAGACCGGCGAGCTCGCCCACGGGGACCTGGGTTGCCATGGCACCGACCGTGGCTTTCATTCCCATGTCGGTGGCGCCCTTCAGCGCATTCTGTTCACTGGTGTAGGCAAATGCGGTGAGCGCACCGATGATGATAACGATGAGGACCGCAGCGGTCCAGAGTTTTGTTGATTTCGAACACGAACATGTCATTTCAGGATCGCCTCCTGAGCGCGGCACCGATACCGGCCGCCATCACGATCCCTCCGATGACGATCGCAAGGGAGGGGGCGGATGCCGGTGTCGGCGTTGGTGCGGTCTGCATACTGATTGCAAGCGGGGTTGTCTGGCCGGAGTTCACGGTTACGGCCTGCGTGTAATCGATATACCCGGTATACTTGAGCAGGACCTGGTGCTCCCCGACCGCAATCCCGGTGAGCGTGGATGGGGTGTACCCCTTGAACAGGTTGTCGACATAGATTTCAGCGCCGGTGGGCGTGGATGCGATCTCGATTGCGCCCGTGGCCGGGACCGGTGTCGGGTTTGTCCCGACCGGGATGAGGACGGCATTGATCGGAGTGACGACATTCGGCTGGATGTAGATCGTGTTGAGCCAGTCGTTGTATCCCGGGGCCGTCACCTTGAAGAGCCGGTTGCCGTTTGCCACGTTGTGGATCGTAAGGGTCCCGGATGACGGGATCTTCCCCTGCGAAGTGCTGTCGATGAAGACACTTGCCCCGGACATGGACGTGACCTGGGCGGTGCCGTACACTGCCGGTGTCATGTCGGCCTTCAGGTTCTGGTTGCTGTTTGCATTCACGTACAGTGTCGTGGTATAATCAGCATACCCTGCAAGGGAGAGCCTGAACGTGTGGCTCCCCGGGTAGAGGGTAACGGTCATCGGGCTCTTTCCCTGGTATGACCCGTCTACGTAGAGGAGTGCTCCCGAGGGATTCGAGCTCACGCTGACCGTGCCGGTGCTGCGCGGTGCCGGCGGGGACTGCTGGAGCACCGGGTAATAGGTGGCGGTCTGGCCGGCATAGACCGAGATCACCTGCGTGTCGGGTGTGTACCCGTTCAGGGAGGCCTTCATGGAGTACGACCCGGGTGCCAGGTTCGGGATGGTGACCGGCGAATAGCCGTAGAAGTTACCGTTCAGGTAGATTGCGGCACCGGCCGGGTTGGACTGGGCGTAGATCGTGCCTGTCTGTACTGGGGGTACGGTTGTCGGGGGTGTCGATACCGGGTTGATGGTCGCGTAGACTGCTACGTGTTCCCCGTCTGCAGGCATTTTGGTGAGGGATCCGGACCAGGTGGTATACCCGGTCTTTTTAACCGAGACCGTCTGGATATGGCCCGTGGGACTTACACCCACCGTGCAGATCCCCTGCGCAATCATGCACTGGTAACTGTCGTCGAAATAGACAGAGGCGCCGTCCACGTTGCAGTAGGTATCGATGTAGCCCTTGCCTCCGCCGACCGATGTGGGTTCGATCGTTATGGTAATTGTCGGTTCAGTAGTCGGCTGGGTAACAACGGTCGGAACCGTGACTGTTGGTTCGGTTGTCGGGGCCGTGGTTGGTTCAGTGGTAACAACCGTTGGCAGTGTGGTAGTCGGTTCAGTTGTCGGTGCCGTGACCGGCTGCAAGGTGATGGTGGGTTCGGTCGTAGCGGTAGTTGTCTCCCCGTCAGCGGCAACCGGTACAGCAATGAATGTACAGAATGCACACAGCACAAGGATGACGATGAGAACTGCACAAGGTTTTCTCACGGTATCTCTTCCTGTACAGATACATCGGTCGATATCGCTATTTATGCGATCCGGTTTAACCGGGCCTTTAACGGAGAGCTGCAATCACCCGCGCAAGCCGGTGCATCCCTTCCGTGATCTGGTCTTCTGATGCCGATGAGAAGTTCAGCCGGATCGTGTCCGTGCCTCCCCCGTCCACATAGAACGGCAGGCCCGGCAGCACCGCGACCTTCTTCTTCACGCCCTCGTCAAAGACCCTGCGGGACGAGAGGCCGGCAGGGAGCGTTGCTATGAGGAACATCCCGCCTTCGGGGCGGGTGTGCGTGAGGTCCGGCATAAGGTCATCGAACAGGTCGCACATCAGCCCGCATTTCCGGCTGTACACCTCCACGATCTTCCGGATGTTTGCGTCAAGGTCATGGGTGGAGAGGTACCGGTGCAGGATCTTCTGGCAGAGGAAGTTGGAGTGGAGGTCGGCAGCCTGCTTGACGACATTGAACTGCCTGAGGATCCCTGCCGGTGCATACATCCAGCCGATCCGCATCCCCGGCGCCACCGTCTTGGAGAACGAGCCCGAGATCACGGCCTGGTCCGGAACCCAGCATTTCACCGGCAGCCGCGGCCGGGCATCAAAGAAGAGCTCGCCGAATGCGTCGTCCTCATAAAAAACGGTACCACTGCCTTCAAGGATCTCAGCGATCGCCTTACGCTTCTCCTGTGAATAGGTCCGTCCTGAAGGGTTCTGGGAGTTGGGGATGCCGTAAAAGAATTTTACCTGCGTATCCCTGACAAGCCGTTCAAAGGCCGCGAGGTCCGGGCCGTCCTCTTCAAGCGGAACGGTATCGATAACCGGCTCGTAGAGTGAGAATGCCTCGATCGCACCAAGGTAGCCGGGCCGCTCCATGCCCACGTGGTCGCCCGTGTTGAGGAAGAGTTTGGCGAAGAGGTCGAGGCACTGCTGCGAACCGTTGACGATCTGGATCTCCTCCGCGGTTGCCGGGACGCCGAGGCGCCGGCGGTACCGGTCCGCGATAAATTCCCGGAGCGGGAGGTACCCGTCCGTAGTTGTATACTGGAGCGCGACCTGCGGCTCTTCTTCCATCACCTCGCGGGCTGCGCGTGCAATCCCCTCCGTGTCGAGGAGAGCAGATGACGGGAGCCCCCCGGCAAAGGAGATGATCGTGGGATCGGAAGAGACCCGGAACAGTTCTTCGAGAAAGGACTTCGGCGCCCGTGCGACCCGGTCGGCAAAACGGTACTGCATGGTATGACCCTGGCTTGTGGATGCTGGATTATTATCCGTAAGTGCATAGGTCGACGCGGGAAAAAAAGATATGGAACCTGCGGGCCGCCAATCCTTTATTCTGTACGGGACAACCGGTACTCATGGCAACGACCAAAGGTGAGGATGCAGAAGCACTGTTCCGGAGCGGCTGGTCCTGCTCGCAATCTGTCTGCTGTGCGTTCGCAAAAGACTTCGGCATCGATGAGAAGACGGCCCTCCGGCTCTCCTGCGGCCTTGGCGGCGGTATGGGACACACGGGGAATACGTGCGGGGCGATCTCCGGTGCCCTGATGGTGATCGGCATGAAGTACGGGCGCACATCGATCGAGGACCTCGCGTCCAAGGAGAAGACGTACGAGCTGGCGCAGAAGTTCGTAAAGGAGTTCCGGGCCCGGAACAATTCGGTGAACTGCTCGGAACTGCTCAAGTATGATCTATCGGATCCCGGGAAGCTCAAGGCTGCCCGGGAGGCGGGGGTCTTCAAGACGGTATGCCCCAGGCTGGTCCGCGATGCCGGGGATATCCTGGAGACGCTGCTCTGAGTGGGGGCCCGGGGGACACTCCTGTTTTCTGGGATATTTTTGACCTGAAAGTCCTCATGAATTTATCTCCTCAATCTGGGCTTATTTTGACTATCAGGGCCCATTTTGAAAAATCGGTTTCCGGATACTCGCATTTTTTGGTGAATTACAGAGTACGGTTTTTGAACGAGGGCTTAATTGACGTTATTTTGTGCATCTGAATGTCATTTCAGGCTCCAAAAAACGTCTAATTGTTGCCTTTCTGTTGATCCGGGAACCCGGTTTCTGGGGAAAAGGCTGGCCGGGGAAACCGACTGGACCTCAGTCCGGGAGGTCGAGAAGATTTCCGCAGATATCTTCGAGTTGGGCGGGAGGTCGGATCCGGTGAACCGGAAGAGGAATCTACGTCGTGAAACACAAAGCCCCCGCAAATTTAAATACCTCCGCCACCATATTGACTGACTAGTCAATTTACGCTGGTGTTCCCGATGTTATACCGTACCGTTCCAAAAACCGGAGATAAACTCTCGATCCTCGGCTTCGGCTGCATGCGCCTCCCGCCCGCCCGGGCCGGCGGCGTTGACGAAGAGCGTGCGATCCGCCAGATCCGCCACGCTATCGACAGCGGGGTAAATTACCTTGATACCGCCCCCATCTATCATTTCGGCAGGAGCGAGCAGGTGCTCGGTAAGGCGCTGGCCGGCGGGTACCGTGAGAAGGTCCGCATCGCAACGAAACTCCCCCACTGGGAGGTCTTCGAACGGGCGGACATGGACCGGATCCTGGACGGGCAGCTGAAAACCCTGCAGACCGATCACATCGATTACTATCTCCTCCACAGCCTTGCCGGGAAAAGTTTCCGGATCCTGCGGGACCTCGGGGTCCTTGAGTTCCTTAACACTGCGAAGAAAGACGGGCGGATAAAGAATGCTGGGTTCTCGTTCCACGGTCGGCTGGAGGAGTTCAGGGAGATCGTGGACGCGTACGACTGGGAGTTCTGCCAGATCCAGTACAACTACCTTGACGAAAAGAACCAGGCGGGAACGGAAGGGCTGCAGTACGCGGCTTCAAAGGGGATGGCGGTCATGATCATGGAGCCGCTCCGTGGCGGCAACCTTGCCGGCCGGATGCCGGATACGATCAAAAAGATGTGGGACGAGGCACCAGTCAAACGGTCGCCGGCCAAATGGGGCCTGCGCTGGGTCTGGGACCATCCCGAGGTGACGGTTGTCCTCTCGGGCATGAACGATGAGGCCCATATCGATGAGAACCTCCGGGTTGCGGGTGAGGCACTGCCCGGGTCACTCACGGAGGACGAGCGGGTGCTCATCGGCCGGGTGCGGGACGAGTACCGCCGGCTGATGAAGGTCGGGTGCACGGGCTGCGGGTACTGCATGCCCTGCCCGGCCGGCGTCGACATCCCCGGTTGCTTTGCAAATTACAATGCTCATGCCCTCTTCCCCCACGACCGGGAGGTCAAGTTCCAGTACGTGGGCCGGCATGGCGGCCTGATGGGCGAGAAGTCCTATGCCGGGCTCTGCCGGCAGTGCGGGAAGTGTGCGAAGGCCTGCCCGCAGCACCTGCCGATCCCCGATCTCATGAAAGATGTATCAAAGGAGATGGAAGGGATGATGGGCATCGTCGTCCCCATCATGAAAGGCGGGCTCTGGTGCATCAACCGGGTCAAACGGGTGAAGCGGGCGATCATGGGGGAAACTCCCCATGCGTGAACCCTCTCCGGACAAGCAGGAGGCGATCCTTGCAACGGCCCTTACCCTCTTTACCGAGCGGGGATTTGCCGGAACACCCACATCGCTGATCTCGAAAGAGGCCGGCGTTGCAACCGGGACGCTCTTCTTCTACTTCAGGACCAAGGAGGACCTGATCGACACGCTTTACCGCCGGGTAAAGAGCGAGGCGGCCCAGGCAATGTGCCAGGGACTCGATAAGGAGAAGACCGCAAAGGACAAGCTCCGCAGGCTCGGGAAGAATGCAGCAGGGTGGGGCATACAGAACCCTGCGAAACTGAAGTTCATGGAGCAGTTCGCCTACTCGCCATTTGTCTCAACGAGTGCCCACGAGGAGGGCATGTCCCACTTCCTCTTCCTTGAGGACCTTGTCCGGGACGGGATACGGAACGGCGAGATCCGGGATGTCGACCCGTCAGGTCTCTTCTGTATAATGGCTTCTGCCCTCTCGGGATTGATCGCCCATGCACTGTTGACAGATGACCCGGCTGAACGTGAGAAGATCATCGGGAACGGCCTTGATTTTATCTGGTTTGGAATGAAGGCATGAAGGAGTGATGGCATGACGATTGTTCTTGAAGCTCGGGACTTATCAAAAAATTATGGCGATGTACAGGCAGTGGAGCGCGTGACCCTTGCGGTAGAGGGAGGGGCGCTCTTCGGTCTCCTGGGCCCAAACGGCTCCGGCAAGACCACGATGATCAGGATGCTGACCGGGCAGACCCGGCCGACCGGCGGCACGGCGACCGTGCTCGGGGTCGATGTGACATCAGACCCGGTCGGGGTCCGCGGGCGTGTGGGGATCATCCCCGAGCAGGAGACCCCGCCCAGTTTCCTCACCGCCATGGAGTACCTCCGGTTTGTTGCCGCGGTCCGGAAGATCCCGGACATCGAGACAAAGGCGGACTGGTGGTTCAATTTCCTCGACTTTGCGGACAAGAAAAACGTGCTCTGCAAGGACCTCTCGCGGGGCACCCGGCAGAAGCTGATGTTCACGCAGGCGTTCATCCACGAGCCGGCGCTCGCCCTGATTGACGAGCCGCTCATCAACTTCGACCCGATCATGCAGGACGTGGTCAAGGACTACCTCGCGGGGTACGTGAAGAAGGGAAAGACGATCTTCATTTCGACCCATATCCTTGAGGTGGCCGAGGAGATCTGCTCGGAATTTGCGATCCTCCACAAGGGAAATCTGCTCCACACCGGTCCCGTTGCGGACCTGACGGGCAGGGGCGAGCACCTGCCCTCGTTCTTCCTCTCGCTCGTCCGGATGGATCGCCATGCTTGAGCTCTTCCACGCCATGATGAAGGAGGAGTGGCGGGTCCACTCCACGATGTTCGGCAGCCTCTCGTTTGCCCTCTTCCCGGTCATGATCTTCGGGATCGCGTTCATGGGTTCGTTCCTTGTCCCGCTGATGCGGACCACGCTCCCCGCCGGCAACCTGACTATCATCATCCACGCGAGTTACCTGATGCTCGGGATCATGGTCGGCGGGTTCGGGCTCCTGGGCAACGAGGTGATGAACCGGCGGTTCGGCCAGGCAAGCCTGCTCGCCTACTCTGCCCGGAGCCTCCCGCTCTCGGAGCAGTTCATCTTCGCAAACTTCGTTGTCAAGGACACGGTCTATTATTTCATCCTCTGGGTCTTCCCGTTCGGTCTCGGGTACATCGTCGCCTCTCCCTTCACCGGCGTCCCGCTCGCGAGCGCCCTCCTCCTCCTGCTCACCCTGGCGCTCGCGTTCCTCTTCGGCCTCTGTGCGGTCTTCTTCCTCTCGACCATCTATGCCCGGTCAAAACCGGCACTCTGGCTTTTCCTGCTCGTCCTTGTCGCGGGATGGGGCAGCCTTGCCCTGCTGACCGGCATGAACCCGGCGCTCTTCTTCCCGCCGCTGCTCCTCAATGCCTCGTTCACGTGGGCAAACCTGCTCGCGTCCTGCGTCATCCTTGCGGTCCTCTTCGGGGTAGCGATCGCGCTCTTCAGTCCCGAGTCCGTGGGATCGGAGAAGTCCTACCGGGACGCATTCGCCCCGCTGGTGCAGAGGCTCTCGTTCCTGCCGGACCCCCCGCTTGCGGCGAAGGACACCATCGACCTGTACCGGAGCGGGAGCCTGGTCGGCCAGACGATCTTCTCGTTCCTCCTCCCCCTTGCCGTGATCTGGTTCTTCCTCTCCCTTCTGGGCCCGTACTTCCCGCCCCACGGCCTGCTCTTCATCTTTGCCATTACCACCGGCGTGATCGCGTCCACAATGTACACATGGGTCACGATGTTCGACAACTTCGGGCCGTACGCCTGCCTGCCGGTATCCGTCAGCCGGCTGATCACCGGGAAACTCACGACCTTTGCGGTCCTCCAGGTACTGCCGGCGCTCTTCATCGCGGTTGTAGCAATCCTTGCCGGGGAAGCGGCATACCTTCTCCCCGCGATGGTGCTCGGCCTCTCAGTCTCGTTCTATGCTGTCGCGGTCATGGCCTGGCTTGCCGGGCTCTCCCCGAACGTGCTGGTGTACGATGTAAAAGTGCTCGCCGTCTACCTGGTCCTTGTCGGGATCGTGCTGACGGTTTTCACTGCGGTCGCGTTCGCGGACCCGTATTATGCCCTTGCGTCGGTACTCCTCCTGGCGCCGGCATGGTGGTTCGTGCAGAAGGCAAAGGTGCGGTGGGACGCGGTCGACCCGGCGGGGTTCTAGTTACCTTTTTTTGAGTACTTCCGCAGGTCCCAATTCGAAGTTCGAAGAAATCCATCAGGACTTCGAGAAAGAGAAAGGAGGCATCAGCCGACCTTCGAAGAACTCTGATGAGTTCTTCTCGTCCTCGTGGTCCGATGACCACTCGGAATTCGAAGTTGGAGAGGTTTATGAGAACCTCGACAACGAAAAGGGAGGCGCAGCCGACCTTCGAAGAATCCTAGCGGATTTTTCTCGACCTCGCGGTCTGGCGGTCGCTTGGAAAAAATAGAGAGTTTAGTATTCCCCGGTTCACCCGGGAAACTTATGCGGAGTCAGCGACTTCGATCTTGATGATCTCAGAATGGACGGATGCAATGGTTTTGTGCAGTTCCGCATTCTGTGCTTCCCGCACCACTTCAATCGCCTCGCGGATGCTGGCAATCGCCTCACCTTGGGTGTTGCCATACCCGCGGGCTGACGGGATCTCCACGCAACGGGCAGTAAAACCGCCCATCTCGTGGGATTCCGTGATGATGGTGTAGTGCATGATTGTACAAAAAGGACGGGGTTATTTACAAAGTTTCTGGTCAAATCAGCCTTTTGTGGGCAGGAAACGGCAAAACCGGGCCATGCATGCACACGAAACCCGGTTTGCGGGACACCGCAGTACTGGTCAGCACCCGCTCTCGATCCGCTTTTGGGCGAGCTCGCAGTAGCGGGTATCGATTTCGATCCCGACCCCCTTCCTCTGGCACCGCGATGCCGCAAGGAGGGTGCTCCCGCTCCCCATGAACGGGTCGAGCACGGTGTCGTCAACGAACGAGAAGAGTTTCATGCACCGGAAGGGCAGCTCCACGGGGAACGGTGCCGGGTGCCCGACCTTCTTCTTGCTCTCGCCGTTGAAGGTCCAGAGGCCGTTGGTCCAGGCCATGAACTCCTCCTTTGAGATGTCCGACTCGCGGGAACCGCTCGTCTTCTTCCACGAGTCCTTATACAGCACCACGATCAGCTCCACGGGCGCGATCACGTACGGCGCCGAGGCGCTCGCCCACGACCCCCACGCGGTCCTGCGTGAGATGTTCCCCTCGTTCCAGATGATTGTCGAGTGGTAGGAGAACCCGGCTTCCTTTGCGATCGTCGTGAGATCGGCCCCTACGCTCTGCTGGCCCCCCTTGTTCTTGTCAAGCGGGATGTTCAGGCAGAACCTGCCATCGCTTTTGAGCCACCCGTGGCACCGCTTCATCCAGCGGGACGAGAAGTCCAGGTACTCTGCATATGTGCCCCGGTCATCGTGGGAATTGTACTGGATGTCCACGTTGTAGGGCGGTGACGTGACCACGAGATCGATAGTGCCTTTTGCGATCTTCTTTGTGGCAAAGAGATCCTCGTTGATGATGGCGGATCGTTCGTTACGGAAAAAATAGTCCTTTGCCACGCACATTCCTCAGATAAAATTTGGTCAGCCCGTGGTAAAGCATTTCGCTCTTACATGCCGGCTGGGCGGACCGTATTGATCTAACCCCGCGGTTATACGAATAACCTGTACCATCGTAACAATATTATTAACTCACTCTCCCACTTTTGGGAAGTGAATTCTCTTTCTCATGTTTACAGGGGGTATATGCAGTGATTTTAAGAGACCGCAGGGTAGTATTCAGGGCAGTCGTATGTCTCGTGATCCTGGCGCTCGTTGTCCCGTGCGTTTCCGCCGTGATCGCGGGCACCACGGTCCCGAAGAGCACGGACCCCGACCAGAAAGACCAGCCGAAAGCAATTGCATCGCAGAAGATGCATATCGCGTATGTCGGGGAGGATACGGACGTCAGCATGCGGTGCACGATCAAGTACATCGATACGATCAGCAACGGTACCGGGACCACAACCCTCCAGCAGATCCGTGACGATTACCTGGTGATCGCGGCCTCGGTCCCGCTCATGAGTACCTCTGCCGAGATCGCAAAGGCCCGGGAGGAGCTCCGTGCCCAGACGAAGCTGTTCTCCGATGAGACCAAGGCCCAGCTGGTGATCTTCAACGGGAGCAGGGCTGACATGAGGGCGAGCACACAGGCCTACCTGAATGCGACCCGGGGCATCGGTGAGGACAACGCGACCGTCCACTGGCTAACAAATGCATCCGCCCGGCTCACCCTCTTCAACAGGTCCTCGACGGAACGGTTCAGGACCATCTATAACCTTGAGAAACAGGGCGTGAACACCACGCTCCTCCAGAATATCTCCGACCAGATCAATGCCCAGCACACCAACCTCCGTGGGGCCCTGGCAAATAAATCGGTGGAATCGCTGAAAACCACCAACGCCGCGATCAAGGACCTCACCCGTGAGTTCCGCGAGCATGTCGCCAAGTCCCGCATCACGCTTGCGATCGAGATGAAACGCGACGCAATGATGGCGATGAAATAATCTTTTTTATCAATCGGTTTTTTGGTGCCGGGGTGACAAGAACTCTTCATGCACACTACGCAGGACGCCCCTGCCACCTTCACCTATACCCCGGTTGGCACAATCCACTCGCCGTTTAAGGACATTGCCGGCATGCCCATCCAGCCGAACGGGGCCCGGGGCACCCGGGGGACGATCGGGATCCATGCCCCTTACCGCGAAGGGCTCCGCGACCTCGACGGATTCGAGCGGGTCATCCTCATCTATGCCCTCCACAAGTGCGTTGATCACTGCCTGACGGTAACGCCGTTCCTCGATACCACGCCCCGCGGGGTCTTTGCCACCCGGTCCCCGAAGCGCCCGAACGCGATCGGCCTCTCGGTGGTCCGGCTCCTTGCGGTGGACCTGGCGGGCGGGACGCTGACCATCGAAGACGTGGATGTGCTGGACGGCACGCCCCTTCTCGACCTCAAGCCCTATGTGCCGGCGTTCGATGCGTACCCCGGTTCCTGTTGCGGGTGGCTCGAGTCGGTTGCAAAAAATGCGGAGACGACCCGGTCGGATGACCGGTTCCGGTAACCCCCGTTTCACCTGCCGCAACCCTCATCATGCCGGCAGTCCAACGGAGTCCTGATTACGATGCGCTGGTACCCGCTTACGGTAAAAGAGGCCGTGTTCCTCCTGCTCGTCTTTGTGATGAGCGGCATCTTCTCGTACCTCCAGCCGTATTTCATCGCCCCCTCGCTCATCCCGTTCACGTACGTCCTGTTCCTCCTCCTCCTCCTGCTCGCGTACTTCCCCATTGCACGGCCAGCGGACCCGATGGCGCTCGCAAAATTCCTCTCGGTCCTCCTCGGCGTGATCTATGCCGCGATGATCGTGATCCGGGAGTTCGTGATCCGGCAGAACTACTCCTGGCACAGCATCGTTGTCATTGCCGGGGTCATCATCAGCCCCCTCATTGCCGGCTGGTGTTACCGCCTTGCCATGAAACGGTGACCCGTGCCCCGCTTTTAACAACACTTATCCCGCATACCGCCCGAGATCAGGTGATCAGTCATGGTAACACGGGAGATAACAAAGAGCATCCCCGGTATCCTGCGCCCCTACAAGGAGTTCGTACAGGGCCTGGGCTTGAATGACGGGGACCAGATCGCCTATTACGGCTGCGTGGGCACCTGCACACCGTTTGTCGAGCTCAATGCGGTCGCGATCCGCGGCCTTCACCTAGAGCAGGTCTTTGTTCCCCTGCTTGACGAGACAAAGGCAAAAAAGATCCAGAACGTGGAGGACGTGGGGATGCAGGTCTCCGGCGGCCCGGCAACACTCCGCCCGAAACTGCTCGTCTTTATGGGCGGGCTTGCGATGCCGATGATGCCGGTGACAAAGGAGCAGGTGCGGGATATTATCCGGAAACATGCCGGGGCAAAAGTTGCCGGTATCTGCTTCATGAGCATGTTCGAGAAGGCCGGCTGGCTGGACACGGTGGACTTCGACCTGATGATCGATGCAACGCTCGACCCGGTGGTTGTGACGAAGAAGTAACGTGGCCTGATCCCTCTTTTTTCCTACCCGCGACCTGCCCTTACGATACCTATTTTCTCCTGTGCGTCAAAATCTGTGTACATGGCTTCTTTTGTCCACCGCATAGAAGTTCACTATACCAAAGACCCCCGCCTGAAGACCCGGACGGACCGGATCAAATCGCTGGGTTTTCCGGTTGACGAGCTGCACCTGACCGATGTGTACACGGTCGCGACCAGTGCCCGGGACTTTACCCGGGACGAGCTGGTGCAGGTAGCACAGCAGCTGGTCAACCCGGTGGTGCAGGAGTTCACGGTGGACGAAGCAACCCTGCCCCTCTTCGATTACGCGATCGAGGTCGGGTTCCTCCCGGGCGTGACCGATAATGTCGGTACAACGGCCCGTCAGACGATCGAGGACTTCCTTGGAATGAAATTTGCCGAGGGGGAGGCAGTCTACTCCTCGCAGCTCTACTTTGTCCGCGGCCGGCTTGCACCCGAGGCGCTCCGGGCACTTGCCGGGACACTTGCCAACCCCCTCGTGAACCGGGTGCGCACGAAGACCCGGGAGGAGTACGGGCATACGGGCATGGACCGCGTTTTACCGCACGTGGAACTTCACGAGCTGCCGACCGCGGGACCGGTGGACCTTGAGCTCGATGATGCAGAGCTGGCGAAGATTGGGAAGGAAGGGATCCTGGATCCGCAGACCGGGGAACGCCGGGGCCCCCTCGCGCTTGACCTTGCCCAGCTCCACGCGATCCGGGACTATTTCCGGAAACTCGGGAGGAAGCCGACCGATGTGGAGCTCGAGTCGCTCGCCCAGACCTGGAGCGAGCACTGCAAGCATACGATCTTCGCGTCCGCTATGGACGATGACGTGCCAAAAGGGCTGTACAAGACCTACATCCAGGCGGCAACAAACGAGATCCGCGAAGCGGCGGGCGACCGGGACATCTGCGTCTCGGTCTTCTCCGACAACTCCGGCGCGATCGTCTTCGACGACCAGTTCCTCGTGACCCACAAGGTCGAGACCCACAACTCCCCCTCGGCCCTCGACCCGTTCGGCGGGGCCCTCACGGGCATCGTGGGCGTGAACCGGGACACGATCGGGTTCGGCCTCGGGGCAAAGCCCTGCATCAACATCTATGGCTTCTGTGTCGGCGACCCCGATGCAGCCGTCCCCCTCTTCCGCGGGAAGGACATGTCGAACCCGGTCCTCCCGCCCCGGCAGATCCTCGAAGGCGTGGTCCGGGGCGTGGGCGTGGGCGGGAACTGCTCGGGCATCCCGACCCCGCAGGGCTTCTGTTACTTCGATCCCCGCTATGCGGGAAAACCGCTCGTCTTTGCCGGCACGGTTGGCGTGATCCCCCGCGAATCGGGCGGGAGGCAGCTCTCCGAGAAGGCCGCACAGGCCGGCGACCTGGTCGTGATGGTAGGCGGACGGGTGGGCAAGGACGGGATCCACGGCGCCACCTTCTCTTCTGAGGCGCTCGACCCGAAGAGCCCGGTCACCGCGGTGCAGATCGGCGACCCGATCACCCAGAAGAAATTCTCGGACGTGATCGTGAAGGAAGCCCGCGACGCCGGGCTCTACCGGAGCATCACCGACAACGGGGCTGGGGGGCTCTCCTGCTCGGTTGCCGAAATGGCAAAGGAGTGCAATGGCTGCCACGTGCAGCTCGACGCAGTGCCGTTGAAGTACCACGGCATGGCCCCCTGGGAGGTCTGGATCTCCGAGTCGCAGGAGCGGATGACGCTTGCCGTGCCTCCGGAGAACCTGGAGGCCTTCATGGCGCTGATGGAACGCCGCGAGGTGGAAGCGACCGTGATCGGGACGTTTACGGATACCGGCCGGTGCGTGGTGGAGTGCGGCGGAGCGGTCGTGATGGACATCGAACTCTCGTTCCTGCACGATGGACTGCCAAAGAAGCAGCTGAAGACGAGTTTTAAGAAGAAGACGAATCCCGAGCCGGAAACGCCCTGTCCTGAGCGGCTCGACGAGGCTCTCCTCGCGATGATGAAGCGGAAGAACATCTGCTCCAGGGAGTACATCACCATCCAGTACGACCATACCGTTCAAGGCGGCCACGTGCTCGGGCCGGTGCAGGGGAAGGGCCGGGTGCAGTCGGTGGCGACCCTCACAAAGATCGTCCCCGGGTCAAAGAAGGCCGTCGGCCTCTCGCAGGCCCTCTTCCCCTCGTACTCCGAGATCGACCCGTACAACATGGCCGGCGCCGGCATCGACACGGCCGTGCGGGGTCTCGTTGCCATGGGCGTGCCCCCGGATACCATTGCGATCCTCGACAACTTCTGCTGGTGCTCGTCCGATGAGCCCGAACGCCTCGGGCAGCTGAAGCTTGCGGCACAGGGGTGTTACGATTTCTCGAAGATATTCGGCACCCCGTTCATCTCCGGCAAGGACTCCATGTTCAATGACTTTTCCGGATTCGACGCGGAGGGGCGGAAGGTGAAGGTCTCCGTGCCCCCGACCCTCCTCATCTCCTCCATCGGCGTCCACCCGGATGCGGGGAAGGCGGTCTCGATGGACGCGAAGATTGCGGGCGACCTCGTGTACGTGATTGGCGGGACAAAGGAGGAGCTGGGCGGATCGGAGTACTTCGCCCGGCTCGGAAGCGCCGGTAATACCGTGCCGGTGCTGGACGCGGTTGCGGCAAAGGAACGCTATGCCCGGCTCGCGAACGCGATTGCCCACGAACTCGTGGCCTCGGCCCTCCCGGTCAGCCACGGCGGTCTTGCGGTTGCGCTCGCGAAAGTCGCGGTGGCCGGGCGGCTCGGTATGGACCTCACGGTCCCCGTGCCGGATTCGATGCGGCCGGACTACTTCCTCTTCTCGGAGACGCTCTCCCGGTTCGTGGTCACGGTTGCCCCGGACCACAAGCGGGCGTTCGAGCAGGCGCTCGGGCCGGACGCGGTGCTGCTCGGCAGGACGGGGGGCAGCCGGTTCCGGCTCACGGCCCGGACCCTCATCCTGGATGTGGCGGTCGCGGACCTTGAGACGGCCTACAAGGCGCCGTTCGGGAGGTACTGAGATGGCAACGGTACGCAGGAACATCAGAAGGCCGGTGGCAGTGCCGAAGGCACCGGCAGCCCGGGAGCCGATCCCCGAGAAGGCCCTGATCATGAGCGGGTACGGGATCAACTCCGAGATGGAGACAAAAGAAGTCCTGGCCCGCGCCGGCATGGGCGCAGATATCGTCCACATCAATGACCTGATCGCGGGAGACCGGTCAATGGCGGACTACCGGCTCCTTGTCTTCCCCGGCGGCTTCTCGTATGGCGATGACACCGGCGCCGGCAATGCCTACGCGAACCGGGTCCGGAACAACCTCTGGGACGAGCTGCAGGAGTTCATGGACGGCGATAATCTCGTCCTCGGCATCTGTAACGGGTTCCAGATCCTCGCGAACCTCGGTCTTGTCCCCGCCTTTGACAAGACGTACGCCCGGGAGATCGCCCTGATGCCGAACCGCGGCGGCCGGCTGGAGTGCCGTTTCGTGACCCTGAAACCGGCAAACGAGAACCTCTGGACAAAGGGGATCGAGCGGATCTATTGCCCGGTCTCCCACGGCGAGGGCAACCTCTCCTGCTCAAAGGAGACGCTCCAGAAGATCAGGCAGAAGAAGATGGTCGCCTTCACCTACTGCCGCGAGGACATGAGCCCTGCGGACGGCGAGTACCCGTTCAACCCGAACGGTTCGGTTGAGGATATCGCCGGCATCACCTCCGCAAACGGCCGGGTGCTTGGCATGATGCCGCACCCCGAACGGGCCATGGAGTTTGTGAACCTGTATGACTGGCCGCTTCTTAAGGAACAGGCACGGCGCGAGGGTCGGGCGCTGCCAACCGAGTCGCTCAACATGCAGATCTTCAGAAATATCGTTGCGTACTTCTCGTAACGCGTTTTTCTTATTTTTTGCCGACCGTATACAGGACAACGGCGGAGACAAACACGATCCCGAGGATGAGCAGCGTGTCAAGCCCCTTCGGGAGCGGGGCCTCGGTGTTCATGGCGGGGACCGGGAGGCCGCCCGGTGTTACCGGGACCGCGTCTTCCCCGACGGCAAAATATGCCGTGCTGGATCCGGTGGTATTGTACGAGGCCCAGCGCACGGAGATGCGATACTTCCCCGGTTGAAGGCCCGGCTCGTCCAGCTGGTAGTTCCAGGAGTTCAGGCCGGTACCGGGGATGATCGTAAGGTCCTTTGTCATGATCGGCGTCTCCGCGCCGTCCTTGCGGATCTCCGCCCTGAAGATGTCGCTTGTCCGCAGGTTGGTCGTGCCGTTGAAGAAGATCCGGTTGCCCGAGACCTGGTCGGGGAGACGCGAGTCCGATGCGGGGATGATCCCGTTGAAGACCACGGCCGGGTCCTCGATGAAGAAATATTCCGTGACGAAGGTGTCGTCCACGCCCTGCAGCCTGGCAGCAGCGGTGAGGGATGCGGTCTCTTTCTGGACATTGGCACGGAGTGCCTCCGTTGTCCCGAGTCGTACGATGATCTTGCCCCGGTTCATGATGGTGAGGTTGCCGCCCGCGTCTTTGCCGGGCTCAATCTCCATGATGCCGTTCGGGCCCGGGTCCTGGAGCACGACGGCATACTGGCCGGTTGAGAACTGTGCCGTCTCGGTGGGCTTGTAGAAGAAGGAGAAGTTGCCGTGCCGGTCAGGGGCAACGGCTTTGGTCCCGAAATAGTCCCTGCCGATGATCCAGAGGACGACCGTGCCATTCGTGGCGCCGGTACCGCTGACGGCCAGCTCGTCGCCACGGGTGATGATCTGCGGGGTGCTGGTGCTGTAATAGACCGCTGCCGATGCCGGCAGCACAAGGCATGCGGCAATGAGAATCGTGACGGCAATGACCGTTAACGCGGACTTCATGGATCTCCACCCCGTTGGATAGTGATCCGTTTGCCGCCTGATGTTATACGTTTTCGGGTTCGTTGTATGGCAGCCGCTTCCCATCGTCTACCGCTTCATGAATCCGAGGACACCTTTCTTTGACGGGCGCTCTTTTTTCGGGGGCTCGGCGTACTCGTCGGGGTCCGCGTAGGATTTCTTCCCGTCCTTGAGCTCGTCGGCGATCAGGGGGAGGTGCGCATATTTCTTCGGTGGCATGCGGATCTGCGGGGGCCTCGGTGCCGGCTCGTCCTGGTACCCGTACGGGTTCACCGGCGGAGCGACCGGCCGGGCATCGGACTCATCGCTCCACGGGTCCCAGTCAGCGACCGGCGGTTCTTCACGAACCGGCAGGGGGACCCGCTGTTTCTTTGTCACGATAATGGACGGTGCGATTGACGGTGCGGTCGCAGTCCCCGCTCCTTTGAGCGATGCCCCGCACCGGTTGCAGAAGACCGCCTCGCTGTCCGGGTTGACAAAACCGCAGGCATGGCACGTGCCCGGCTTTGCAAAGGTCATGCCGCACCGGGTGCAGAACTTCGAGTCCTCATTGATCGCCGGGTTCCCGCAGGACGGGCATGCCATCGCCTTCTTTACCGGCCCGCCGCACTTGTCACAGAACTGCGCCCCGGGGTCGGCAACCCTGGCACCACACGTGCCGCAGACCGGGAACCCGGGTTCCGGCTCCTCCACGATCGCCTGTCCGCACCGGTTGCAGAATTTCGATTCCCCGTCGGGAGCTGGGAAACCGCACGTGCCGCATTTTCTGGCCATATACTTCCTTAGAGGATTCCTTTGGCATTGGCATAAAACCTGTGGTCCCGGCGGGCCATGAGGTAAATCTCCCCCCGGGTCGAAGAAACCAGACAGGTTCCTCTCCTGCCTGCTCTTCCCTTCGGGAACAGCAGGCATTCCATAAATTCTTCCCGCCGGCCGTCGTATTCTCCGGCAGCATTTCCCGGTACTGCCGGGCATTACAGGTACCTATGGCCACGACCGCTGAACTCCTCCACATGTACTGGGGCTCCTCCGCCTTCCTGCCGCACCAGGAAGAGATCATCGGCTCGGTCCTTGACGGGTGCGACACCCTCGCGATCATGGCGACCGGTGGCGGCAAGTCGCTCTGTTACCAGCTGCCGGCGCTGTACCTCGGCGGCCTCACGCTCGTCATCTCCCCTCTCATCTCGCTGATGAAAGACCAGGTCGATGATCTGCAGGCCCGGGGCATCGCGGCTGCGGCCTGGAACAGCACCCTCGATTACCGCGAGCGGGTCCGGCTCGAGGAGGACCTTGCGGACGGCAGCCTCCGGCTCCTCTTCATCTCGCCCGAGAAGTGCATGCAGCCAAACTTCCTTGCCTCCCTTTCCCGCGCCCCGGTACGGCTGATCGCAATCGACGAGGCGCACTGCATCTCGGAATGGGGGCATAACTTCCGGCCCGAATACCGCCAGCTCGCCCAGCTCCGGAAGTACTTCCCGGGGATCCCCATCATCGCCCTGACCGCGACCGCGGTCCCCGAGGTGCGCCGCGATATACGGCAGCAGCTCGGCCTTGATAACGCCCGCGAGTTTGTGGGCAGTTTCAACCGGACGAACCTCCGGTACCGGGTGATCCCGAAGAAGAACCCGCTCGTCTTCCTCGCGGACTACATCAGCCAGCACCGCGAGGACTCGGGGATCGTGTACTGCCTTTCCAAGAAGGAGACCGAGGAGGTGGCAGGAGAACTGAAGAAACGCGGTTTCTCGGCGCTCGCCTACCACGCGGGGCTCTCCAAGCAGGTGCGGGAGGAAGTGCAGGAAGCGTTCATCCATGACCGCGTGCAGGTCGTCTGCGCCACGGTCGCGTTCGGGATGGGCATCGACAAGCCCGACGTCCGGTACGTGATCCACTACGTCCTGCCAAAGACCCTCGAGGGATATTACCAGGAGACCGGCCGCGCCGGCCGCGACGGCCAGTACAGCGAGTGCATCCTCCTCTTCAGCCGGGGCGACTTTGCACGGGTGCGCTCGATGCTCGAGCATGACGATACCGGGGGCCAGCACCTCCGGATCGCCTTAAAGAAACTGCAGGATATGGCGGAGTACTGCGAGACGACCGGCTGCCGCCGGAAGTTCCTGCTCACGTACTTCGGCGAGGATTACCCGGAAGAGAACTGCGGCGGGTGCGACACCTGCGACCACCCTCCCGACATGGTGGACTGCACGGATGCGGCTAAAACAATCGCGGCCTGCGTGAAGCAGCTGCCCCAGAGTTTCGGGATCGAACTGATCGCCGACGTGCTCCGGGGCTCGAAGGGTGCGAAAATCCAGGAGTACGGCCTCGCCTCGCTCCCCGCATACGGGACCGGGAAGAAGTACAGCAAGGCCCAGTACCGCACCTGGATCAGCGAGCTGGCCCGGCAGGGTTTCCTTGCCAGGGCAGGGGACAAGTACCCCGTCATCCGGTGCACCCCCCGGACTGACGAACTGCTCCGGGGCCGGTGCCGGGTGATGCTCCCGGTGCCGGAGGCCGGCGCGGTGAAGGAGAAGGGACAGCCCGCAACCTTGCCGGACCCGGGTGCTGAGGACCTGTTCCGGCGCTTAAAGGCGCTGCGGAAGGAGATCGCGGATACGAACGGCGTACCGCCGTACATGATCTTCCCCGACCGGACCCTGCGGGAACTCGCTGCCACCCGGCCCCCCGACATGGCCGGCTTCGGCGCCGTGTTTGGCGTGGGCGGGTTCAAGAAGGAGAAGTACGGGCAGGTATTCCTCGAAGAGATCAACCGTCAGGGCTGAGGAGGGCCCTGCAGTGAAAGAAGGCATATGAGGATCCAGCGCTTAGGATATGAGCATGAAATATACGGCGCGGCATATCCAGCGTTTTCTCGAACAGGGCAAGATCGATCCCACGCTCTGGAAGAACCACTTCCCCTCGCTGCTGCCAACCCAGGTACCGGTGTGCGGGGACTGCTCGGAATTCAAGGACAAGATCTGCGCAGGCGGGCGCGACCCGGTCGAGTGTTTCTTAAGCAAGGTCCCGGCCACATCTCCCGATGACGGGGAGCACAAGAAGAAGAAGCGTGACCCGATGCTCGGCCTCGGCGCAAAAGGCACGGGAGTCCGCGGCACGGCGCTCCCCCGCGACCAGTCGAAGATGTAATTTTCTTATTTTCTCATCCGGTACCCTGCCCGTCCCCTCTCGTGATCTCCTGTGGGGCGATGGTGTTATTTTGCGGGTGTTGTTGCAGTATCGGTGTCTGGCGGTTCCTTGAACAGGGCCTCTGCCAGGGTCTTCAGCTGGAGGGAGAATGGCTCCTCCGCATACCCGGCAAGGAACGCGAGCGCGATATAGAACATGACGGACTTCATGACGTACATATTCTCAATGGTGGGTGCCGTAGTCCCGGACAGCATCATGAGACCGCCGGCGACCAGGAAGAAGACAAAGGTGCCATAGAGGATGCCGAGGAACGGGCGGAAGTAATACGAATATTTGTATTCCACCCTGAAATCCTCCTCGCGGCCGATATGGTACACATAGACGTACATGTTGAAGGCCAGGCCGCCGAGCCCCCCGGCACATGCGACAAAAATGAGTTCCCTGAATAAATTACTGTGAGGAATCAGGAAATTGAAATACGTTGCAACGGCGATTGCTACAAGGAGCATGATGAACGCGACCGTGTAATACCCGATCCTGCTGATGACGGCATTTACTTCGGCGTTAAAGATGGTCAGGTACACGGTGACCGTCTTATCCGCTTCAACCTTCACCTGCTTTGAATTCGAGTCACCGCCCTTGGTGACGGTCACGGTATAGGTACCTGGTTCTTTATCCCCAATCGTGTACGGCGTTTCCGGAGTGATCTGCTCTGTACTGTTGTTGTGGCTGAGTTGGATCTTTGCCCCGCCCGGAGTTGATATAATATTGATCGAGCCTTTCTGGCTTGTGACATCTGTCATATAATCCCGCTCCTATAAAATTTTAATATTCGATGATCCGGTTATGGGATGATATATTTTCCCCTTTATTTAGCCGGGACATATCCCAGCTGGTGCCGGCCCTTCCGGTGAAATGATTGCCCTATTCTTCCTCCCGGCACCCGTCATCCCATACCCTGAGGATATCAAAATCCCTCTTCCTTGTCGCCCTGCTCAGTGCCTGTGCCCGTGTCAGCATCCTCTGCTGGACAAAATCATATTCGCAGACGATTTTTGAGTTCCGGAGCAGGGTCGCCCGGATCGGGTGGTGCCGGTACACGACCGGTTCCTGCGCCCGGAAATACCATTTGATCCTCCGGAAGGTGAGCCAGTCAAGTTTCATGGCGAGCGTTGCATGGAACCTGAACCCGTTAACAGAATCCCGGTCATAATCCCGTAATGTGCAGTACGGCAGGATGGCCCGGGCGAGCTCGTACCGGAATTGCTTCAGGGTCTCGTCCGGGGTGATCGTAACAAAGACCACCCGCGTATCGTCAAAGAACCCGTACCCCCCGACCTCGTATTTCGGGACCCCTGTCTGGTCCATACAGACCCGGGAAAAATCTTCAACAAGTTTTTCTTCATTATCGGTGGAAAACGGCCCGGCGAGGGTGATATGGGGGACCACCAGCTTGTTACCGAGATGGAATGTCTCGTCCAGATGATGGCTTAATGCGCTGATCTGCTGCTTCACGGAGCCCATCATGCGGATATCGATCAGGTAGCGGGTCATGGGTCACACCAGAACCGGTCCATACCACTCACAGCCGGTGACTGCTGCTCCTGAACTGGAGTTCCGGCGCTTTCCGGAACTGCTCATAGAAGTTCCCGATCAGGTCCGTCTCCAGTTCCCGGAGCTGGTGGGGAAGGACCGGGGTGTCCAGGATGTGATACGAAAACTGCGGCACCATCCCCTCCCACGACCTTCCGGCCTGCCCGCCCAGCCGGGCGGCACCGTCACCGGCCCCGCTGATGAGGATGACCTGTCCGTCATCGAGCAGGATGTACAGGCACGGGCGGTGGGGGACGTTTCGGAGGTTCTCTTCCGAGAGCGGCTCATGGGCACTCCAAGTAAGCCCCATCCAGTCCCGTTCCCCGGGTGTTCCCAAAGGCCGGGGCGGCGGGTGACTTGGCCCCCCGGCCGGGTTGTCCTTCTGCCCCTCCGCGAGCCGGGTGCCCCGCACACCTTCTTTTCTCGTGGTGGACCTGCGGTACCGCGGGTGGAACCGGCTGAAATTACAGAGCGGCGACTCCCCGTTCTCCTGCCGGTACCGGTACAGGAGGAAACTCTCCATGGCCCGGCGCCCGCTGTCGGAGGCGTCGAGCGGTGCGGCCGAGCATTCAAAGCCACAGGGATCTACCGGCAGCAGGGCCTCTTCGGTGAGTGACGAACTTATCACATCTGATGAAATCTCTTTGGCTCCGGTGTCTGCCAGCAACCCGGAATCCGCCGAACCATTTGGATTCTTCTCGTCCACGATACCCGATGACATCTCGGAATCCGCCGAATCCTCCGGTGTATCCCCGGCCTCATGGTTTGCTAACCACTCGCCACTCGCCGAATCCTCCGGTGTATCCCCGGCCTCGTGGTTTGATAACCACTCGGTTCTCCAGGCCCAGAGCCCCGGGGCTTCCGTGTGGGGATCGCTCCAGGGCATCCCCTCTGCCTTGGCGAGCTCTATGCGCAGGTTGTGCAGGCGCTCGCGGAGTGACCGCTTTGTCTCGCCGATATACACGAGACACTCTTTTCCCACCGGGCGGATGCGGTAGAGGCCGGGCTCCTGAGGGATCCTGTTGAACACCTGTTTCGTAGCGTTGAAGGGGACCCATCCGGTCCAGGGGAGGTTGCACCAGTTATCGAAGAAGTGGTCGATGGTCTCAAGGTCGCGGGCAGCGGGCTTTTCAGAGTCGGGGGACATTGCTGTTCATGGATTGGGCGGGTGTGTGCATAAGGATGAGGGTGGAATACGGGGTATATCTTTATAGAAATCCCGGCAATCACTCCCCATGGAAAAACTCCCCCAGGCCAAGTCGAAGGTGAAGAAGGACCGACCGATCTGCGACCAGTGCCATGACCCCAATATCGTCCTGAAACCCGACGGCTCCTACCGCTGCAAGCGGTGCGGGTACGACAGCTCGAAGTGATGCGGAACCCCGCACAGCTCTTTTCATGACCGGCTTTTTTACGGTTCACGGTGCAATCCCGTACCATGGATGATGGACCGGATGCCTGTCTTGCCGGGGTGCTCGCCCTTCCCGGCGATGACCGGTGGGCGATAGATACGGCGGCGGTGGTGCCGGGTGTCACGGCTTACGCGGTCCGGTCGTTTGACGGCGACGCCCTCCGGTTTTCGGTACCGGTGATCATACGCCGCCCGCTCCTCTCCGAGGTCCCGCTGGATGTGCGGGGTGCAGCAGGTGCCGTTGCCCTCATCATCGAGCGGGTGAAGCAGCAGGCGCCGAACGTGCCGGTGCTCGGCCCGCTCAGCGGGAAGGGCACCGGGTTCCCGCAGCACTACGCGTCCACGATTGAGCCCTACACCCTTGTCCGGTCACCGGCTGCGCTCGCATCCGATCTCTGGCACGCGGACTCCCGGAACTTTGCCGACGGGTCGGGCGTCCATCTCCTCCTCAACGGGGCGGTCCCCTGCTCGTCCCGGTTCTCTCCCGTGGATATCTTCCGCGTCACGGAGACCGTTGCGTTGCTCTGCGATGCGGTTGCGGACTGCGTCCTTTCCCTGCCGGTGCGGGTGCTTGAAACCGCGTGGATCAATGCGCTCGACCAGCAGCTGCTCCGGGAGCGGCTCCCCTCGCTCGGCCTCGTCTCTTTTGTCGGTGACGGAGCCCGGCTCGCCCGGCACTGCACCCGGTACCGCTGCTTCTTCCGGACTGCCGGCCCCAAGGAAGGCGTGAACGTGCCGTTCGCCTGCCCGCAGGAGCTTGCGCCGGTGGAGCTGGAGCTCGGGGCGAGCAACCGGACGGTGACGGGCCTTGGCATAAAGAAACGCGAGGTGTTCGCGGTTGCCGGTTCGAATGCACAGGGCAAGACCACGTTCCTCGAAGGGATCATCGCCGGCATGGACGACCACGCGGTTGGCGACGGGCGGGAACTGGTCGTGACCGTGGACGGCCTCTGCACCGCGGAAGCAGTGAACTGCGAGCTGGCCGGGGCGGACGTGAGTATGTTCTTCTCCGCTCTCCCGCCCGGGATGGCCGGCACCGCACGGGCTGCCTGCGGCATGGGCAGCGGGTCGATGACGATGGCGTTCCAGGTACAGGGTGCGATTGCCCGCAGGGCCCCGCTCCTCCTGATCGACGAGGACCGGGCAGCGCCCAACCTGCTCGTGAAGAGCTGCCTCCAGACCGGGGAGGTGACGCCCCTCTCGGAGATCCTTGCCCATGACCGCGGGAAACTCGAAGAGACGTCGCTCGTCTTTGCCGCGTGTGCGATGGACGCCCTGATCGCACAGGCCGACCGGATCATGGTGCTCGACCGGCATGCGGCCTCCGCGATCGACCGCGATGTGTTCCGGCGCCGGGTGGCGGCATCGCTTATGAAAATGGCACAGGACCTGTCGTAACCGGCGGAAAAAAAGAGGGGACGGAGAGATCAGGTGGTGGCCTGCGGTACGCCGTGGTCATACACCTGGCAGAGGTACCGTGCTGAAAAGACCGAGTAGAACGGGATGAAGACGAGCTGGATCACCCATCCCACGTAGGGGATGAGGGCGACGATTGAAAGGATGATAAAGAAGGCAAACCCGATGACCATGAGGAGCAGCAGGGCGATGAGGTAATTCAGCCAGCCGATCGCCCGGATCGTCTCCGTGATTGCACCAAACCGGAGGCCTTCCCGGATACTGCCGGTGCGGGCACACCGGACAATGCCCAGCATGCTGTAGAGGACGGTGATGATGACCACCACGATCTCGATGAGGAGGATGAGGAATACGATTCCCATCATCGCGATCTGGGATCCGTCGTCGCCCGAGCCCATGCCGAAGATGACGGCGAACAGGGCTGCGATCACGACAATCATCGGGATGAACCAGATGAACCCGGTGACGGCCAGTTTTATCCCGTCAATATACAGGGACCCCAGGTTGTCAAACTCCGGTGGTGGCGTTACCCCCCGGTAGATCCGGGCCAGGTACCCCGAGAGGAGGAACGAGAGGAGGAAGGCAACGATGCAGACGATGGCGATCTCGGTCCAGGGGATGAGGTCCCAGCGAAAGGTCGTGCCATCTACCAGCTTCTTTGTGTCAAACACGAACGGGAGGAGGGCCATGGGCAGGCCGCAGATGATAAAGATGAGCCAGCGGGTCCATTTCCCCACGAGCGCTTCCTTTGCGTACCCAACCGCGTCGGTGATGATCAGAGTGTTATCCATGCAGAATAGTTACGCATCCCGGCGTAATAAAAATACTGGAATAAAAATGGAGCGAGGCCTTCACGCAATTCCTTATCCCCCCGCGGGATGATACGAATGTATCATGAACCCCGCTCCGCACAAGAAAAGGACGGTACTGACCTGGAACGGCGGTCCCCGTATCCTCCCCGCCCTTCTCATTCTCCTCGCCTGCACGGTTGTTCCGGTGGCCGCTGCCGGTGCTGCCAGTTGCCCGGGCTGCGGGATGATCTGGAAAGACACGTGCGTCCCGTTCGAGCGGAACAACGAGACCGCGTACAACGAGGAACTGACCGCCGCCTTTGCGCCGGTTGCTGCGAACAAGACCCCGCCTGCGGATTACAGCAACCTGTCATGGAGTGAGGCGTTCCGCTCTCTCCATATCCTCATTAAGGAACGGTATGCCTTTACGCAGTGGAGGGCCGTGGACTTTGATGCCCTCTACACGACCTGGGCGCCCGCGATCGCCGCAGCGGAGAAGGAGCAGGACGAGGCCGCGTATTACCGTGCCCTCCGGGGGTACCTGGTCGCGGTTCCTGACGGGCACGTGGAAGTGCTGGATACAAACGGTGACTTCGGGGCAAAGTATGCCGACATCGGCGGGGGCTACGGGATTGCCGTTGTCCGCCTCGATTCCGGAAAGGTGATCGTGAGTTACGTGGCAAACGGCAGCGCTGCGGAGGCGGCGGGGGTCCGGCCCGGCGATGAAGTGACCGGGTGGAACGGGATGGAGGTCCACGAGGCAATCAACGCCACGTCCTCCCTCTGGGCAGTGAAGAAGCCCTCCACGGCAGAAGGGCTCCTGCTCCAGAAGTCCCGGCTCCTGACCCGGGCCCCGGTGGGGACGCCGGCGTCGGTCAAGATCACGTACGGTGCCATCCAGCACCCGCGGATTATGAACCTCACGGCATATGATGACGGGTACGACAGCCTGAAGAAGAGCAGTTTTTTCCTCGGGAAAGAGGTGAACGATATCGGTGCGGTAAACCGCCTGACCGATATCCAGCCGCAGGTCAGCAACGATACGCTCACGTACCGGACACTGCCGGGCGGGTACGCGTACATCGCGATCTACAATGAGGCGTACGACGTGTACGGGCCGTTCAGAGCCGCGATGCTGGACGCGGATACAAAGAACGCCCCCGGTGTCGTAGTCGACCTCCGGTACAACAGCGGCGGGGACGACAACCTCGCGTCCTGCTTTGCCGGCTGGTTCGTTGATGAGCCGGTCTTCTATGAGTACGCGACGACGTTTGACCCCGGCTCCCGGCAGTTCACCGCCGTCTCGGAGGCGTGGACGCAGCCGCAGCCTGCCCGGTATACCGGCCCGGTCGCGGTGCTCGTCTCCCCGGATACGATCAGTTCCGGCGAGGGACTCCCGATGGTGTTTGCGAAGACCGGCACGGGAAAGGTCATCTCCTGGTACGGGAGCAACGGGGCGTTTGGCATGAATGGCCCGCAGGCGGTCCTGCCGCTCGGCATGTACGTCTTCTTCCCGGACGGTGCATCGCTCGGCCAGGACGGCGTGGTCCAGGTGGACAGCAATGCGTCGCTCACCGGCGGGGTTGCACCGCAGGTCCGGGTGCCGCTTACTGAGGAGACGGTGACCCGGGCCATGGCCGGCGAGGACGTCCAGTTGACGTACGCACGGGAGTGGCTGGATGGGCAGCAGGTGCCGGCAGCAACGGCGACGACCCCGAAGGCTTCGCCTTCGGTCGCGGTAGTTGTGGTCGCGGTCGGGACTTTTGTTCTGGCGAGGGCGAGGAAATAATTTTTTATACGGCCGGCCCGCAGCGGATCCGGATGCAGGCAGTATTAAGGAAACCGCTACAACCTATTTTCCGGAGTGTTCCATGCAACCACGCCAGGTAGTCCTTGCCTTTGTTGAGGCATTCAACCGTGCCGATGCCGGTGCCCTTGCCGGCCTGTACGCGGAAGATGCAGTTAACCACCAGGTGGCCGAGTCGCCGGTCGAGGGGCGGGAGGCCATCCGCCGGATGTTTGCAGCGTCGTTTGCGCTGGCCCCCATGACCTGCATTGTCGAGAACCTGTTTGAAGACGGTGAATGGGCGATCATGGAATGGCGCGACCCTCTCGGGCTCCGTGGCTGTGGCTTCTTCCATATCGTTGATGGTAAAATCGTGTTCCAGCGTGGCTACTGGGACAAGCTCTCATTTCTCCGCTGCCAGGGCCTGCCCCTGCCGGAGGACCCGTGACTGTCAATAGCGAAATGTAAAAAATACCTGTGCGGGCCTGGTGAGGTTTACCATTTCGGATTCTGATAAAGATCTCGGAATTCGAAGAACTCTGGCGAGTTCTTCTCGTCCTCGCAGTCTGATGACTGCTCGGAAAAATAAAAAAATAATTAACCGTTAAGACACTTAGAAGCGGGGCTTCCGGTGTTTCGGCAGGCAGTCCCGGCAATAGACGGGCCTTCCCTCGGTTGGCTTGAACGGTACTTCGCACTCTTTTCCGCAGTCTGAACAGACTACTTTTGTCATTTCACGGGGGCCGAAGTCACGGGGACCGCGGTTGCCACCAAAATTACTTGATCCGAACATAATGATTTCTCGTACTGCCTAGATTATAGAACAGTGTGCTAAAGTATTAGCGTCCCGAGTATAAGAGGTAGTGCCTCGTACTAATCGTGCTGAAGGTCGGCCCCGCCTCCCTTCAGTTTGTTAAGGTATCAGAGCTATCCAATCCTGAAGGACGGCTAACGCCTCCCTTCAGCTCATCGAGGTTTTGAGAAACCTCTCTGATACTGTAGGTCGGCTCCACCATCGTTCAGTTCTTCGACCGGATGCCAAAAGCGTTCTTTGACTTACCAAATACTGCACGGGTCCGGTGTATTCATCATCATTGAAGCGTCCTGCAACTAATTTTTATACAATTTCATCCTTTTTTTATTATTATGGCCCGTGGACGACCCAGGAATTTGTCGAACTATGAAAAACAGAAAGCAAAAAAAATCCGGGAATTTCTTTCCGGGACCAGTATTTCACGTTTTGATTCCCTGAACGATGCGGCACTTCTCGATACCATCCGCATTTCCGACAACCGGGTGTTCATCAGCCTTGACCGGCACAATGAAATCATACACCGGATTTCAGACATGGTGGATGAATTCCGGGATAATTAACGGGTGCCTGGTGGGCGGGCCCGGCCTATCGCATCCACCACCTGTCCGACAACCGTCTCAAAATCCTCAGCCGGGCAATCGATGGTGATATCGGCATACTTCCCGTACAGCGGGACCCTCTCGTTGTACATATCCCGGAGGCTTTCGCCCGCGACAAGGACAATGCCCCGGGTTGTGATGTTCCTGAGCCGTTTCTCCATCACCTCAAAGGAGATCGTGAGGTAGATGACAATGCCGTCTTTCCTGAGGTACTCCATCGCCTTTTCGCTGAAGACCACGCTGCCCCCCGTGGCAATGACCGCGTTCCTGAACCTGAGAGAGAGGACCGTCTCCTCCTCGATCTTCTTGAACGCTTCGGCCCCCTCCGTATCAATGATCTCTTGGAGGAGCCTCCCGGTCTTTTCCTGTATCGCGAGATCCGTATCGATGAACGTTCGCCCAAGGGCCTTTGCAAGGATCACCCCCATGGTGCTCTTGCCGGCGCCGGGCATGCCGATAAGGATGATGTTTTTCATAAGATTCTCTCAGCAGTGAATCTGACCCGGAAGGCAAAAAGGTTGGTTCCCGCCGGCTTTTTTGGGCCGCACCCCCGCTGCCGGGCCCGGGGGGATTAATATCCTCCAAACCTCATTTTACTCATGGACGATGTTAGTGTTGCCCGTAACGCTGACCCGCGGAGAGGACCCGGGCGCAGAGAAGGCCGGTTACCTGGACAGACATACGGTATCCTCCGGTACATGCTCGCCATCACGCTCGCCCTCCTCCTGGTCGCAGTCCCCGTCTCTGCCGGGCCCTTCTCCAACCTGTCAGTGCAGCCTGCCGGAACAACCCCGGCGATCGTTAACATCGGCGCCTATGTCGTGGACTTCAACCGTGTCGATGTGGAAGCCGGGACCGTGGGCGTTGATTTTTACCTGAACCTGAAGTCCGATACCCCGGTATCGATCAGCGATATCGAGCTCATGAACGGGGCTGTCACGTCGATCAGTACGGTCAGGGATACGCCGAATGAAAAGGAGTACCGGATCGTTGCAGTCCTGACTGCCGAACCCGACCTCAGCCGCTACCCGTTTGACCGGCACACGCTCAATATCAGGCTGGAGCCCAAGCAGAAGAACGAACGGGAGATGCTCCTTGTTATCGACCCGGCAGAGAGCGGTCTCTATGATGATGCACACCTCCCGGGATGGGAATTTTCCGGCTCCCGCTATGCGGTCACCAACGAGTCATATCTTGCAGACGATGTCCCCTATTCCCGGGCAGTCTTTGGTTTTGGCATCGAGCGGGATATCACCTCAACGCTCCTGAAATTCTTCCTGCCGATCATGCTCATCGTCATTGTCTCCCTGTCGTCGCTCCTGATGAAAGTCTCGTCCCGGCTGGGGCTGAACGCCTCGATGTTCCTTGCCGTGGTACTCATCCACTGGCGGGTTGCCGATGCACTCCCGGTCGTTGCCTATGCCACGTTCCTTGACCTGTTCATGATGATCACGTATGCGACACTCGTCCTGGTGCTCCTCTCAGGTATCCTCATCCTGAAATTCACGGAGGATACGGATACCGCCCGGGTCCAGAAGGTCAACTACTGGTCGCTCCGGCTGATCCCCCCGGTCTCCATTGCCCTGTATTTCCTGCTCTTCCTTACGCTTGTGATTTAGCGGGATACCCCCCGGCCCGCCCCCGGGCCGGGTCCCCCTGCTCTCTATAAAAAGGAGAAACGGCTTACCGCGTACCGGCCTTACGCCCTCACCGTCACGTTCTCGACCAGGACCGCAAGGTTCTGTTCGCTGTACGCTGATGGCAGTGTGCAGGTGACCTCGATGTCCCGGGTCACGTGACCGCTCACCGCGATCGCCCCGAGGTCAATGGGGTTTTCGCAGGTGAGCAGCCCCTCATTGTAAACATTTGCCGATGCCGTCACCTGCCGGGCAACGGCAGTCCCGCCATTCGAAAACTCGGTGTGCAGGAACAGCGGTACCCGGAATGTCGTGCTGTTCCATCTCGCCGGGTCCGCGGTGCTGTTAAACCCGTACTGGTACTCCCAGGACCCTTGCGCGTCAATATACGGAAGATCGGTTGCTGTCATATTGGCCGGGATGATCGTCTGTATGCTCCTGAGCTGGGGCGAGACCCCGTCCATCCCGCCTGCCACGACCGTGACGGGGGACTCCACGGACTCGTAGCCGCTCTTATTGAACTTCAGCGTATGGCGGCCGGCCGGGACCGGGCCGAGGGAAGCGGGCGTGAGGCCCCGGTATTCACCGTCGAGATATACCGCCGCTCCTGCCGGTACTGAGGAGACATGGATGGTGCCGTTCCCCGACGACGCCTGCGGCTGGGCGGCGGGGGTGCCGGTGCATCCTGCGGATACGATGGCGAGTGCTGCGATAATGAGGGTCACTATGAGCGTGCGGGATGTCATGTATGTATTTCTCTGGAAATGTCCGTATAAATGTCTTTATATTTTTGTTTTGGATGGGACTGCCTGCTCTTGTTTGTACTGTTTTCCCGGCGTCCCGGTCCCGGTGGGTGCGTGGGGGTGGTTGTGCATGGTAATTTAAATATAAAAATCACAATTTTGTACCATGTCTCCAGCTCTCGTTCCGCCACAGGGGCCGGTAACGCGGGAATCGATCCTTGCCGCGACCCGGCCCAACTCGTTTATGCGAAAAATCCGGCTGGCGTTATTCGACCTGGGGATCGGCAGTACCGGTACTGGTTTTCCCTATGTCTTCTGGATAAAAAAATGATACCGGCAGCCCACGAAAAACGGTGCTCCTGCCGTACGTTTTTTCCGGATGGAGTGACGCCTGCCCGCGGTGCCGGGTACAATACCTGTCGCCTGCATTGAATCACAATCCCTCAGGATGGCCCGTGCCGGAAGAGGAATTGAACAGGGGATTTTTTTTTAAATCCCCCTGAAAAATTTGTGAAGGTGATAGTGGATTTGTTTCCACTTCCTGATTGCTGGCGGTCTGTGCAAAACCGCTGAATTCCTGTGAAACTACGCTGGCAAATAACGTTGTCTTACTTTCTAATTTTTGCAAATAAAATACGAGGCTATAAAAAAAGGAATATTACAGGCTTGCACGCTCAACGATCACGTCAGCAACAGCCTTCGCACTGGCGAACGGGAAATCTGTATCTTTGAGGAGTTTTCCTGCTTCGCCGGCAGTCATCCAGAGGTCTCCGATATGGTATGTGTTGACTTTTCCGTCGGGAAACGCTGAAAGGAGGTCCGCGTGATTTTTGACCGGGAACGTTGCTCCTGCAAGTGCCGCGGAGATCTGGGTATAGACCCGGTTCCTGACATCGGCAGTTACCTGTGCATCATGAGGTACATCCTTGTGGACCCCGGTCATTTCATGGCCGGTCTTCATTTCTTCATTCTTGTGCATGTGATGGTCCTTGGACTTAGGGTCCGCTGACACGTCCTTGTGGATGCCGGTCTTTTCCGGGACGGTTGTCATTTCTTCATTCTTATATGAGGTGTGGTCTTTAGACTTCAGATCGGCAGATACGTCCTTGTGGATGCCGGTCTTTTCCGGGACGTTTGTCATTTCTGCATCCTTGTGCATGTTGTGGTCCTTAAACTTCGGATCCGCTGATACACCCTTGTGGAGGAGGGGTTTTTCATGGACGGATGCAGTCGGGACGGTCTTACCTGAATCCTTGTTCTTGTTCCAGGGATTGACCTTTCCGGCCGTTGTTGCCGTGTGACCGCTATCGACGGTTTTGCCGGTATTTTCTTTGAGATTTTCTGTCATGGAGGTTTCAACTCGGTTCCCTGATACGATGATATTCATATTCTACCAGAGCCAGTCCTCATGTCGCGGGTGAGTATATACATACGACCTGCAGTTGCAATCTTTGATGCAATCCTGCATGCCCGGGATGTTAAAACCAAAAAAGAAAAACGATTATTCCTGTTCCACGATGAAGGCAATCTTCACATCGACACGGTATTCGACAATTTTGTTGTCCCTTACTTTTGCCGTCTGCCGCTGTACATCAACACCCCGGATATCCCTGATGGAATGGGATGCTGCTTCCACGGCGTTTGCGGTTGCCTCTTCCCAGCTGTCGGGTGAGCTGCCGATTAATTCAACGACCTTTGCAATAGCGTTATGATCTTTTTTATGCGTATCTTTCACGTGTGTTATCTCCTGAACGCCCGGTCCGGGGCGCAGTTTCAGGTGGCAGTCTGGCGTTATAGGGTTATTGCTGAATTGCAATTTTCGCGGCCGGTCTTACTGCGTCACGACCACGTTATCGAACCGGACTTCCAGGTTCTGGTCCGACATGGATGATGGCAGCGTGCAGGAGAACTGGTTGTCCCGGCTCACGTGGCCGCCGGCTGCAAGCGTCCCGAGGTACACGGTGTTCCAGCAGATCATCCGCCCGTCATAATAGAAATTTGCCGATACCGTCACTTCCCGGGCATCCCCCGGCCCGACATTGAAGGCCTCGGTGTGCACGAGCAGCGGCACCGGGTTTTCCGTGCTGCGGCCCGCCGCCGGCCAGGTCCAGTACCCGTCCACGTGGACCTGCGGGAGATCGTATGAGGGCGTGGTCGTTGTCGCGACGGTGACCGGCAGGGTGTAATTGGTGCTGGCGAGCGTCACCCTGATATCTTCCATGCCGCCCGTGACCGTGACGGGATACGTGACGGACTCGTACCCACCCTTGCGGAACTCCAGCGTGTGGTGGCCGGCCGGGATGTCCGCGATGATGACAGGCGAGGTGCCCCGGTATTCGCCATCGAGATACACTTCCGATCCCGTGGGGACCGAGGAGGCGCGGACGGTGCCGCTTGCCTGCGGCTCAGCGACCGGGGCGCCCGTGCACCCTGCCGATACGATGGCGAGTGCGATAAGGATGAGGACCAGCGTGAACGGGCTCGCTGAGATTGCCATAGTAACCCTGAGGTGGCGCTGCCCGGGTATTTGTATTATACAGATGGTGCTGGTTCAACCGCTCAGGATGAGGAGCCGGAATACCATTGAGTACCCTGGGATCCGGGAGCAGCCCAACAACCCGGATTTTAAACCCGTGGAACTCGAAGAGTCTGTCGACTCTTCTCGTCCTCCAAGTCTGAGGACCTGTCGGAATTCAAAGAGCCTGTGGACTCTTCTCAGCATTCGAAGTCTGATGACTCTTCATGATTCGACGGGTTTAGAAAAAGTTGCAGAACTTCATAGTTTCACCCTGACGCCAAAGCAATGGATTGATAAAACACATGCAGTCGGCCTTGTCTCAAAACCGGGACGGTACGGGTAAATGTTCTCTCGTGCAAATGGTAATCTGTTAAAGAAAACCTTTATAGGATCAGATATTTTATATTTGTCATAAGTATTTCTCCAATCCGAATGTGAAACCCTATGACCAGTGCCAGTAAATCCGGTTCTTCCGAGCCGATCGACTATTTTGACGGAATTGGCTATATCTACCGGGTCCCGCGGGTCGGGTCAGATGGAAACCATCTCACCTTGATTTTACGTCAGGCATTCATAGAGGAAGCAGCGAAAACAAAAAAGATCCAGATCTATGGAATCTACGGGGAACTGTCAAGTATTGATGTTATCAGTTCTGCATTGGATGAAAAGTATGCTGACTGCCAGGTAAATATCCAGTTAATCTTCGGCCCAAAGATCAAAAATGACAATAACAATAAAAAGGATCTGAAATCTCTTTTCCTGAATAACCGGGGTAAATTGTTCCTCTTCCAGGCAGAACGGAGGCCGCAGTCCCATGCGTTGGTCGTGAATGACAACTTAATTTATGAGGATTTTCATCCCGAAGGGGTCTCATACGACGAAGCAACGGTGATAGAGGGGGGATCTGAGGCACTGGTTTCCCGGTTTATCCGGGATTTCAACCAGTTACTCAATGATCCCACTACTCATCCCCTGGATGATGAAGAGCAGATTGATAAAATAAAAACCTATTCCTGATTTTATTATGAGTAGTTTCGTCACGCTAATTCCTCCATTAATCGTCGGAGGCATTGCCGGATTTACCTTCTCAAGTAATTTTTTCAACTGGTTATATTCGCTTGCTGAAACAAAAGAAATAACCATCACCTCCCCCGTTCTTGATAAAATCCGTGATAATGAATTGCTGGAAAAGGCGATCATCGCCCTACGGTTTAAAGGGACAAATAAATTACACGTATGGGAAGGACGTATTATCAAATGTTATTTTTTTTCAGAACTGTTCCTGATTCTCCCCTTCTTAGGATTCGGCTTTTTCGAAACTGCACCGGTAATGCAGGATAATCTCTCGGTTTTTTTGCCCTGTCTGCTGTCTCTTCTTGTTGCGTACGGGTTTTTTTTACTGGCCCTTTTCCTGACATTTTTCCTGTATACGAAAGCGATATCGGAACCGAAGGGGAAATCCCCGGTGGTCCCGGAGATTTCTGATCGGAAACACCTTGAAGAACAGCGGCAGGCACTGAAGGCTGCGAGAAATCCAGCGGATGCCCCTGCCGGCACACCTGAATAATACCCGAGGAGTCAGACCTTTTCACTCCTTCGCCGGTGAACTCTCCGCATCGTTCGTGCCGTGGCCTGTCGGATTTTATTGATTATTCCGGAACTCATAGAATCCTTCGGAGTCTCCACCTTCAGGTCTGTTGACCTGTCGGAACCCGGACTCCGGCTTTTTTATTCCTGTATAACCTTCGCAGCCCGGCAGTTTTTTCCGGCCGTTTCGTATCCGTCACCGCACCCCCGCGTATCAACCGTCTCCGTGCCTAAAAATATCCGGGAAATAGTACCGGATCTTCTGGCGTTCCGCGTCCATGGCTCCCGCAAGATCCCGGCCTGCTTTTCCTATGATGAATGCGGCCGCATCGTACCGGTCCCGGAACAGGTGAACGGTTCGCCCGCGGTCACGGGCCGGGCATGAGAGGCAGGAGCAGGGGTGCTCCTTTCAATCCTCCGGTTGATCATTTTCGTACTCGATAAGCCATTTCCAGACCGGCAGCACCCTGATGGAAGTGTTACCATGGATTATCGTCTCTTCCTGGTGGTACGTGAGGATGATACCCCCGGCCAGGTTATACATGGCCATTGCACCGGCCAACCCGTCGAGCTCCCGTTCCCGGTTCTCCCGTGAGAGTTCGTAACAGACCTGGATCGCGCCGGTCACCGTTCCCCGGTCTTCCGTGATAAAATCGCACTCTTTCCGGGTCTTAAAAAAATACACGGATTTGCCCCGGCGCAGGAGCTCGATGAGTACGAGGTTCTCCAGCATCCGGCCCTTGTCGTCCGAAAACCGGAATGCGACTGCATTGCGCATGCCCGTGTCGATGCAATAGAGTTTTTTTTCGTGGACGTACTGTTTTTTCAAGGAAAAATCATACCGGAAGATCTCGAAGATGAGGTACGCCGCCTCAAGGAACCCGACATAATCCCGCACCGATACAACGCTTTTGAACCCGAGCGTGTTTCTCAGGGCGTTGTATGTCGCGGCGTTTGCGATATTCGTGAAGAGGTAGTGGGCGAGTTGCCGGAATCCTTTGACTTCCCGGATCCCGAAGCGGCTGATGATGTCCCGGAACAGGATGTCGTCATAGATCCGCGTGAGGTACTCGAAGTCCCCGTATTTCAGGTACTCCGGAAACCCGCCACCGGTGAGATAGCGGTCGAATTCCGCGAAGATTGCGGCTTTCTTCTTTCCGGTGATACGGTCGGTCCCGATCGAACGCAGGCGCAGTACTTCCCGGAACGAGAATGGGTACAGGGTGATTTTTGTATAGCGCCCGGTGAGGTGTGTCCCGAGTTCTGCCGACAGGAGATTGGCATTGGAACCGGTGAGGAAGACCTTGTATCCTTCGTCATGGATCCGGCGGATGAACCGCTCCCAGCCGGCGACATTCTGGATCTCATCGATGAAGAGGACCTTTGTGCCAGGCGTTGTCTTTTCGAAGACGAGCATGAGGTCCGGGAAGTCTTTTACCGTGAAGTCCATGAGCCGGTCGTCATCGAAGTTGATGTACAGGAAATCGCTGTACTGCTCGGACAGCTGGCGCATGAGCGTGGACTTGCCGCATCTCCGTATCCCGGTGATCACCACGATCTGGCCGGTTTTTAAGAACCGTTCTGCCGCGATCTCCCTTGGTGTGCCGGGGTTCCGGGAGAGGAATGATTCTTTCTGGCTGAGCACCAGTTCTTCGAGCTGCGATGCGGGGATCATATACATTACCAATGTATGCTTTATGCAATTTGTTTACATTACTAATGTATAAAATTGTTGGGTCGGTGTAACCCGGGGAGTTTTTCACTCGCGGGCCCGGGCCAGAGGTTGCTGGTAGATCAGGAAGCCTTTTTCCCGGCCCGGTTTTTCTGTTCGATCTGTTTTACGGCCTGCTCAAATTCCGTATCGGGTTCGGCATTTTCCTCTGCAAGCCTTCGGTCTGAAAATTTTTCATACTCATCAAGGGCGAGCTGATGTACCACTTCCATCGATACGGTTCCTTTGTCACTGAGGATCTCCTGCTCGTTGAACTTGAGAAACGCATCGATTTTCTCTCGCCATTCCCTCATGTAGACCGGCTGCTTCCGTTCGGCCTGCATCTCGGCATAATCGAGATACATCGTAATGATGCGATTGAGTTGTTTGATCTCGGTTTCATTGAGATAATTTTTGGCTACTGTGACATCGCCTTTCCGTACCTTTGTGCCCTTCCAGCTGGAAAGCCCCATGTTCGGTTGCGAGGCATCCGCACGTTCTGCAATAATCTCCGCGGCCGTGCGGCCGGTAATCGCCCAGTGCAGCTTGTTCTGCACGATCCGGAAAAACTCAAGGGTGGCTTCCGCATGCGGATCATAATCAATGGCGAGCGTATAGATGTCCCGGACCTTCTGGTAGAACCGTTTCTCGGATGCCCGGATATCGCGGATGCGTTCGAGTAATTCGTCGAAATAGTCCGCACCGATACTTTTGCCATCTTTCAGCCGCTCATCATCGAGCACGAATCCTTTGATGAGGTACTCGCGCAGCCGTTCGGTTGCCCACTTCCGGAACTGGGTACCACGATGGGAGCGGACCCGGTAGCCGATGGCGAGGATCATGTCGAGGTTGTAGTACTCGATGGAACGCTTTACCTCCCGTGATCCTTCGGTTTGAACTGTCAAGTATTGCTTGACGGTTGCGGTCTGATCAAGTTCTCCGTCTTTCAGGATATTCCTGATATGGAGGCTCACATTTTGTTTTGTTATCTGGTACAGTTCCGCGATGAGGGCCTGCGTAAGCCAGACGGTCCCCTCATCGAGCCGGACTTCGATGCGGCTACTCCCGTCTTCGGACTGGTAGAAAAGGATCTGCGACCGGGTGACCGGTTCCGGGGGAGTGGGATTATTCATCGTGTTCGTATTGTAGTTCCGGCTGTGGGCTCTCATAAAGGGTGAGGGTGTGGGGTGAAAATAACAAGGAGACACCTGATGCACTGGCCATGCTGGTATGACTCCGGGGCTGTGCCTGCTTGGTGAAAATGAATGTAATCACATCCGACCGAAAAAGAGTCATACAATTCAGATGAGATTGTCTTGAAGTGATCCCATAGATCCCGCTCGTAAAAATTTGTCAGGTAATCTCTTTTTTCATCATTGTATTGATGTCGGAAAGATAATGTATGGCACGATTCGGCCGGACCGGAAATTTTCTGATCCTGAATTCTTGTCAGCATATGAATGGGTGGAGGAGCATACCGGTTTCTTTCCGATATTTTATGCGGTCGGACCCTGTGACAAAGCACTTTGCATGACGGGGTATGAAAATAACTGGTCTGTATGGATCGGTGGCGATTTTGATGAGGGGGTGTACCGGAAAAAATTCCGGGGGGCGGGGGAATTTCCTAATCTTGCTATCTTTTCATTCGATCATATTGACGGGATCTTTATGGATTACATGAGCTGGCATATTGCCATCAATGCCTGCCTGAATGGCCGAAAGGTAACGGCTTATGAGTGTCGCATGATCTTCAAGCCTTCGTGGACACGCAGACGCTGGATGCTGGCAGCTCTCAAAGGTACTCATTCAGTGCAGCTGGTAGCTCCGGAACTGCCCCTTCATCTGGCACAACATGCTTTTGTACGTAACGCTAAAACCAAGCGTCATCTGGAGAAGATGGGATTCACTGATGTGGATATACTTCGGGTTCCGGTGGATAAACCCGCGGGGATTATTCACAGATAAGAACAACGGATTTACCGTGATTGTTATACATTATCAGGATCGCACCATGCGAACGGGTCGGTGAAGAGCGGGGACCTGATGCAGTTGTATGGCATCTCCCGCCAGGCTGCCGGCAAGGAACTTGCCCGGATGATGGAACTCGGGCTCATCAGGGTTGAGGAGAAAGGCCGGGCAACCCGGTATGTAATGGCCTGACCGTTTTTTTTGATTCACGAGGTCGAGGCCGGAAAATTCTTCTTTCCGGTTGTCGATTTGGTTGTCGTTTTACCAACAGGACTTCATTCTGTACGGAGCCGGAATTACGTTCAGCGATGCTTTTGTCATCCGGGATTCTTTGATGAGAATTCTCCCCACGAGGTTATTCGTCGCCGTAATACCATGCCCACGTGCCGAACGATCCCATGCAGAGGAAAAATACCGATGCGAATACCAACGGTGTATAACGCCACCCGTCAAATTCACGGAGCACGCCATCGAGCATGAGGCCGATGACCGGCCCGGCAATGCAGGCGCTGATCAGGCGTTTTTTATTAAATCCCGGGATGTTTAAAAGGTCTGGCAATTACCGTCACCTGCCATGATTTTTTTTAGGTAATTTGGGTTTGACGCTCATTGGAGCTTATGCCCCAGCCGCGTGGGCCAGCCCCGGAGGTTGATTAAATACAACAGCGCTTAATATTCCATCTGCCATAAATTCACTATGACATCTCCAAAGGGAGAGGCAAAAAAAGCAATAACCCACTATTTCGATTGCTCTGATTCTAAAAATATTGGCAAAGGGGGAAATGGTGGACTTACCCGCGGAAATATCCGGGCGATTTACAAATATACCGGGCAGAGTGGTGATCGCGCATCGGAGATTGTAAATCCAATTCTTCGTTATATCGCTCAATTGCCGGAAGACGAGAGAGGAAATTATCTCGATAATTTTAGGAAGAAAATCGGGGTTTCATCGATTAAATCTTTTATAAAACAGATGGACGATGCCATCAGCAAGGTGGAACTTCCGGCGCACCTGATTTTATACCGCGGAGTGGATTATGAAAAATTAATTGCTGATTTGGGGCATCCTCTTTTCGTAGGAGTAATGTACCGTGACGCTGGTTTCATGTCCACCTCTTATTCGGAGAACGTTGCCTGCCAGTTTGCGGTTCCTATTATTTTTGCGAGGGAGATATCAGGCGCAGGCCGATCTTTGTCATCACGACGAAAAGGGGACAGAAAGGGGCGGTCAGTCATAATGAGTGTGAGGTAATTTTACCCCGGGGAATTACCCTTCAGTGTGTTGATATTATCGATGTAAAAGACAGAAGATATTTCATCATGGATTGCCTATCAATAGATAACGAAATGGAGGTGTAGTTATGCAGAAAGACAAAAGCCGGTTCACCGCGGTCGGGGGTCAATATGCGGGAGAAAAACCCCCCACGACCGATCAAAAAAAGGATGCAAAGAAAACAGCTGCATACCTCCGCACATTGAAGGATGATGAAACGTCCTGCAATGTAGCAATCTCCCAGTAAACTTTTTTTGTCTGGATATTTCCCCTGGTTCGTCCGAAGATCTCGTATGATGAGCCGGTACGGGATTGGACTGCCCTCGATAGATCTGAAGGGTCTCTTCAGATAACGCATGAAGGTAATTATTTTTCTGTACCGGCAGGGAAGGGAGAAGCCGGCTGCCTTGCCGGGTTGATTTGCCATCAGCGGCAGTTGTCAAGTATTCCTTAATAACTGAACCTGCATCGAGTTCCTCTTCTTTTTAAAAAATTCCCCTGTTGATTGTGATAGTGGAGATAGTTGTTCTGAAAGTGTTTGGATTGCCGGCTCTTCCGGAGAATAAAATATATTGCCACAGGAATACAATGGTTATACAGTGCAGGTGTATTCTTCTATGACCTCTGCAAAAACTGTTCACCGGATGATTGACGATCTTCCCCCGGACCTCCGGCAGGAGGCGATTCATTATATCGAAGAGCTTGCCCGGAGAAGTAAAAAGCCGGTCAAGCGGAAGTTCAACCTTACCTGGGCCCGTGGACTTTCTCACCTGAAAGATAGTACAACTTCTGTTGAACTTCAGCATGCAGCCCGCGAGTGGCGGGACTAGCATGTATCTTCTTGATACCAATATTTTTCTTGAACTGCTTCTTGACCAGGCTGAAGCTGGGTCGGTGCAGACACTCCTTTTGGAAAAATCCCCTGCGGACCTGTACATCAGCGATCTGGCGTTCCATTCTATAGGAATAATTCTCTACCGGAAGAACGCTGCCAGCGTGTTCTCCGAGTTTGTCCGCGATCTCTTTGGCGATGACGGGATATCGGTTGTCCGCCTTGACAGCGGGGATATGGAGCGTGTCCGGCAGGTTGCCGATGAGTTCGGTTTTGATTTCGATGATGCGTACCAGTATGTTACCGCGGAAAAGTTCAACCTGGTACTCGTGAGTTTTGATGGAGATTTTGACCGGGCAGACCGGAAGCGGGTAATCCCGGCGGATATACGGTAAGTTCCTAAAACCCCTGATGCGGTATTTTGTGAGTCGTTCGGTTGCCCACCTGAGGGACCGGATCCGGGTGGGAGTGGAATGCCATGATTTTATTCGTCGCCGTAATACCATGCCCACGTGCCGAACGATCCCATGCAAAGGAAAAATACCGCTGCGAATACCACCGGTGTATAACGCCACCCGTCAAATTCACGGAGCACGCCATCGAGCAGGAGGCCGATGACCGGCCCGGCAATGCAGGCGCTGATCAGGCGTTTTTTGGTAAATCCCGGGATGTTTAAAAGGTCTGGCAATTACCGTCACCTGCCATGATTTTTTTATTTTTCCTGTTATGTAATTTCTCACGCGTTCATCTACCGTTCCCGGAGAAATGTGCCGGTGCCTGGTGATTTTCCCGGAACTTCCTTATTCAGACCTGGCTGTTGGTGCCGGGGGTGTCCGAGCGGGAGTGATTTTGTCCGGGACGTGACGAACATTTGGTCACCAGTGCACCGGAGGAATGTTGGAGGGGGAGGGGGATATAGTTATGCGCATTATTACAACTGTTACCTGTTTGTGCACTAATACCTAAATGTGCATAATCTAAAATTGGAATGATGGTTCAGAAGGAATTTATTGTTAAGTCACGACTCCACCATGGCTCAACCACACTCGATCTCACAATTCCTTCTGATGTCGTTAAGTCTAAGGGAATTAATCCCGGCGATGTTTTCCGATTAGTTACCAAAGAAGAAGAAGGCAACCTGGTTTTGCAATACGAGCGCGTCTATAAGACGAAAGTGTGAGAGGGTTTGACGCTCAATGGGGCTAGCGCCCCAGCCGCGTGGGCTAGCCCCGGAGTTTTCTAAAAATATCCTGTAACCCCCATTGATCTTACAGATTTTTCCCGATCGGTAGAGATTTGCGCGAGAAATCGTTTAATGGAGAAATTTCAACGCATGGTGTGGACAATTGAGATCCTGCCACGGGGAACAAACCGGAATCATTGGCAGGGCCGTTGTTCACAGTAATATACAACGATCAAAGGACAGCACCAATGAGTGAAATCCACTGAAAGAATCATCGGATGTAAACAGTCGTGGCCGGGCTTTTTTTTACTGCCCGGTACGTATTCGGGGGGTTGACTCGGGGAGAAGCCGCATGATCTGGGGCCTCCCCGGTTTTTCTTTTTTTGGGAGTGGATATCCGGCAGGGGTATCGGGGTTCTGACGCTCAATGGGGCTTCGCCCCAGCCGCGTGGGCTAGCCCCGGAGGAAAATTTCCAAATCCTTAATGGGATTTCTTAAGGTTGTGTAATAATAATATTGCATAATCTTATTACAAAATCTACTAGGATAATCAGAAATATGGTTGATATCTTCACACCGGAAAAACGCAGTAAGATAATGTCATCCATTAAAGGCAAGGATACAAAAATTGAAATTTTACTACGAAAGGCCCTCTGGAGTGAAGGTATCCGGGGGTATCGTCTCAACGCAAAACTACCGGGCAAACCGGATATTGTTTTTTCAAAATATAAAATTGCAATTTTTTGTGATGGGGATTTTTGGCATGGGAAGGATTTTGATCAATGGAAGGAACGGTTGACTCCATATTGGAAAGAGAAAATCCAGAAGAATATCGAGAGAGATAAAAAAAACGATGCTCGATTATTAAATGAGAAGTGGCTTGTCCTTCATTTCTGGGAAAGTGAAATTCTTAAAAATGTAAATTCATGTGTACTAAAAATTACAAAAGAACTTAGAAAGTGATGAAAAAAAACTAGTTTTTCAAAATGTTTTTTGTTTTTGAATTAAGGAAGTCAATTCATCTATCTGGGAAGATACAATATCAATTTTATTTAGCAAATCCCGCAAATCTGTCCTCTTTAGGTTACAAGGTTCACCAGAGGATATGAGGGTGGTTGGGTCTTTGGGATCAATTTTACAGTGGGCTAATTTATTCCGATATTTAGCTATCTCTTCTAATTTTGTTGTCATCCCGATGAATTTTTCATTTTTCCGAATTTTGTATTTATCTAAAATTTTTGAAAGGACTTTCTTTTTTCCTTCTAATGGAAGGTATGAACCCTCCAAAACAAAATCATGAAAATCTTCCCTCAAAAAAACTTCAATTTTGAAATATTCTGCAAAAAATTCATTCAATTTCAATTCAAGGTCAATGACCTTGGAAATGACAAAGCCTCGTAAGAAAATAATATTTTGGCTGCGTCGGATATTTTTTTCAATAATTAATTTTAATCGTTCAGCAACATCTTTTCCTTGCATGAATTCAATGAAGCCATACCGACCCATTTTTTTTAAGAGTTCAATATCGTCATAAACGTCAGGAACAACCGAATAGAGAAGGATATCGATCAATTTCTCCTCTTTACGGACAAGTTTTATGATATCAATTCCTGTGTAATCCTCTGAAATATTATAATCGGTAACAATAATTTCGATATTTGGGTTTTGACGAATGAAATTTTCAACCTCACTCCCTTCTTCATCATAAAGAAGGACTAGTTTAAAGCCTAATTCTTTGAGATATTGTCCAATTTCATCAATTTGCTCATCAACTACCGATTTCTTGTCTTCCACCCAAACAATTGTAAAATCGTCACTCATCTAAAAGTTACCTCAAAACATGCTCCTTTTTCCATTTCCGGGAGATTATTTCCGACAAATTTTATTTCCCCGTTATTCTGGCCCATAAGCTTATTCACATAAAATAATCCAAGGCCCGATCCGTTTGTTGTCGTATAGCCACGATCAAAAATATGCTTCACCTTCGTTTCAGGGATACCATTACCATTATCCGAGATGAATATGTGTAATCCGTCTTCTTGTGTTTCGTATTTGATTCGTATCCATGAAGCCCCAGCTTTTCTTGAATTGTCTACCAAATTTTCGAAAATTATCGAAATTTCTAATGGTTTAAACTTACAGGGAAAGATCAAACTATCGTTATCATATTTTATTTTTAAATCCTGTTTATTGCCGAGCAAAATCCTATCAAGGTATTCTTTTGTGAATTGGACTAAATCTCGTTTGATAGATTCAACCTTTGTATCAAATGATGCCAAACTGACATAGCTTGATAATACCCGTATTTTGTCATTTTCAATCTTGATATCATCCAATAAAGGTATCATTTCACTAGTGTCCTTTCCTTCTTTGATGAGGTGATTGAGTCTTTTTAGGATCCTCTCAATAGTGAATGTGGTTATTTTTATTGAATGGTTTAAACTCATGAGGATATCTTTGTCGGCGGATACAGCTTGATCGAGGAAAAGGGCTGTTTTTTTGGTTGCTTCAAGATCTTCTGCAACTTCTTTTTTCTCCGTTTCAAGGATTTTTATGCCGCTACGTGCTGCTTTTAATTGCGTCTCAATATATTTTCTAGCAGGTGTTGATTTTATCTGACTCTTTAATGATTCAATATTTTTTAATACTTCGGGGAGCTTTTCCACTTGTTTGCTCTTAGCTATTTCAAAAAGATGGGGATTGATTATTAGATCCTTTTCAGGATCACTTATCTGGCCAACAAGTTTGTTGATCAATTTCAAACTGTCTGCTTTTATCTCGTCAGGTGTTTTCGCTTCAGAATCCCAATCAATGCCTTCAGCGACGTATCTTTCTAATCTCCTGAGGACCTTTTTATGGAAAAAATCATTGAGTTGGTAAAAAGCATCCGTCTTGATGACCCCTCCGTCCCTACTTGATACTTCCTTAAAATCAGGTTGATAGCCATTGACTTCAATTCGTCCCATTAATTCCCGATTTGAAAGATATCTTGCGTAACCCTGGCCCTTTCTGGTTTCTAATCCTAACCAATCATCACCTTCATCACCGTAAGGATGGACACGGAACCTGTTCTTATATAGGAAAATCGACCCGTAATTAAATGGCTGCAATCCCATTATTCTAGAAAATGATTGTTTTGCTTCCTTATTTAAGAAAAAGATCTTGATTTTAGTGTTTTTCAATAAGCGATAGTCATTTTTTTCCTCAAGGCTGAAAATGAATTCATTTTTATCACGGAGTTCTGTAAAAATTTTTTCCCCAGATTCATCAATAATGCAGCTGATTTGGGTAGTTTTTATTCCCAATTTTTCAAAAACGATGTTTTTAATTATCCCATTGATGACTTTTACATCCAAATCCCTGTCTTTTTTCTTCGCTTCCTCAATACTTTTTTTATCATCTTCGATGAACTCCTTTGCTTCGAGATCTATTTCAATTTCAGGAGTCTCTCCTATTTCAGAGGGATTGATCAATCTTTGGAGATATCGTTTTAAATTTACCAGTTTTTTATCATCCCACTTATCATTTAAGGAGGAGATTATCAGAATCGTACCATAATCAATCAAATGAGGTATTTTATACTCACTAAGGTCAGTTGGTTTTATTTTTTCATAATTGACTTTTATCTTGTGGAATTCTTTTTTAGCATCTTCTTCGAATTTTTTCCAATTTAATTGAAGTTTGTGATATTCAGTCTCATTCTCTTTTTTTGTCAGTAGGATTAGTTCGCTCCCTAAACGATCACAAGAGAACCTACCGATACCTTTCTGACCAGCAAAAACCCTATGGCCTTGGATTTTCTGTCGATAGTTCGGAGTTTCATTGGATAAGGATTTCTCAAAATCTTTTTTATCGGAGTATCCAACGAAGAGCCATTTATTAATGAGGTCTTCATATGACATTCCCTTGCCATCATCGATAACAAGGATTCTTGATCCTTTTTGTTTATTTTCATCCTTAACATTTTCAAAAACAATCCGGACTTTATTAGCATCGGCATCATAGGAATTCTTCACGAGTTCAAAAATAGCCATTAAGTCGTTGGTAATCAATTCACGACCAATGATATTTTTTAAACCAGAACTGATCTTGAAATCTAATTCTTGACCCATCTATCCCATCGCCTTCAGTATAGTACCAACTTGTTCAACAAATAACGGTGGAATTGCATTCCCAACTTGCGTATACCGGGGAACTTCCGATACCCTGAATTTCCCCCCCGTTGTATATTTTTCCCGGAACTCAAACCAATCATTAAATGATTGGAGGCGGGCAAATTCCCTAACAGTAAGAACCCTAGGTTCACAATAATGGATGTAATCATCAGTTAATGTTGTAAGTGTTGGACTTGGTTGATCAGGATCGAGAAGGGTAATGCAATTTTTCCTTACATTGAATTGTTTTCTTGTGACTGCAGGTAAGTTTTTATTTTTTGGGGATGTCTCAATGAAATATTTGAATCTCTCGATGGTTTTAGTTTTATGATTGACGAACCGGTGACTATCCGGGTATTGTTCTTGATATGATTTCCTCATGTATGTCTGGTAACTCCCTTCAGGTAAACCATAAACACCCGCCATGAAATTCTTGGAATCCGGGGAATTAATGTCTCCATGACGCCGCTCAAGATCCGATATTGCATCACTTGCGGTAACATTATACGGCAATTTTTTCTTTTTTAGGAACGATCTCTTATTGTGATCGAGTCTCTCAAAAAAGATTTTTGCATCACTCTCTTGCATTCCAACAAGAATAAATCGTTTTCTTCGTTGTGGTATCCCGTAATTGGAAAAATCTATAATATTAGGTTTAACGTCATAACCCAATTCGGCAAGCCGTCCTATCACAATGTCAGAATATTTTTTACCTTCTGTTGGTTTCTGAATAAATTTAGATGTAAATCCCCGGACATTTTCAAAAAATACCATCCGTGGTTTAACTAATCTAACGAATTCTATATAGGAACTAACGAGCTGGTTCCTGTGATCCCGTTCATCACGTTTGCCCGCATATGAAAATCCCTGGCAGGGTGGTCCCCCAGCAACGAGATCCACTTTTCCTTTAAGGGCTTTAAGATCACTACGGTTGTTTATGAGAATTTTATTGATGTCATGAGCACTTTGGGGTAACCATTCTGGCCAGTCAAAATGATGCTTATTATCAATTAAGTTGTGTTTAAGAGTGGCAAAGGCCATCTCATTTTTTTCGATTGCAAAGAGACCTTTCCATCCTGCATTATACAACCCAAGGGAGAGCCCGCCACATCCCGCAAATATGTCGATGTAATTTAATTCCGGGCTATTTACCATGTCAAAGTATTCCATTTACAACATTTAATATATTACTTATCCATAGGGAGTGTGAATGTGCCCGAGCGGAACCTGCCAATTCGTTTCGGAATCCTAATATTCTTAATGCCCGTTTCCCTCCGTCCTTGTTGCTTAAACCGAGTCATTCTTCACAAATATTATCAGGAAGGGCTCCATTGCAAGCGCTGAACAAATTTTCAAAATAGTCGTGAATGAGAGATTGCGTTTGCCGTTCTCGATGAGACTGATGAAGGTCCGGTCGAGACCGGTGAGCTTGGCGAGTTTTTCCTGAGATACGTTTTTGGCTTTTCTTTCTTCCTGGAGGATTTTGCCAAAGATCTCTTCTTTCTCTGATGTCACTGGAAGAATTGTTGAGAGGAAAGAGGGATGTGGTTATCGCAGACAAGTGTCGTCAAGAAAATTTGAGAGGTTGTCGATACAAACGGAGGTTTGACGCTCAATGGGGCTTCGCCCCAGCCGCGTGGGCTTGCCCCAAGAGACGGGAATTTCCAATTATTTGAGTATTTTAATTTGTCAATCTTTTGAACAGTTTTTGTTATTTAAAACGACACAAATATCGGGGCATAACATTAATTTAGATTAATGGATACCGATGAGCAATTAAAAGTTAAATTAAAAGAGATTTGGGCAAAATCTCAAGATTGGGATGAAAGTCCCACAAGTGAAGAGGGCATATTTATCGTAAAGTATCCTTCGTCAGGCATAAATCAGGCCTATATCGGAATAAAATTTAAACGGAATCCCTATTCAAAAAAAGGAATATTCGTAAAATCCAGAAAAGAAATCGTAATGTTTCAAAATTTGCTAAATCTAAAAGAATTGGCTTTTTTTATCGATAATATGTCTAACGACAAACAGCTGAAAAAAAGCATTGAATTGTTGAATGATTGGGATCAAATTACAACACCTATTCTTGGTGTCTCGTACACAAAAATGCCAGATCAAAATAACCCTTCTGGCGTCCCGGCACTCGCAATAAATCCTGTTGATGATCTCGGAAAAAAAATAAAGAGAAAAAATCTATTCCTTCGAGATTGCGAAGATCTTGAAAAGTATCAACTTTTATTTAATAATCAAAAAGTGGACAGGCTCTCACGAATCATTGAAGAAGCAAATGACGAATTATCTCTCGAAATGAGGCTGGCTCAATCAAAAGTTATGGGGAAATACAAATAATGTATGAAGATGATGAAAAGTTAAAATCAATAATTCATAATGCAAAAATTCTAAATTTGAATGTCAATGAGATCAAGGTTCTCTATTGCATCCACAAAGCCGGGGAAATCAGCCAGCGAGATATTGAAAGACGGGCTGATTTGAGACAGTCGGAAGTGAGTTTGGCAATCAAGCATCTGTCTTTGATGGAGATGCTTAACTGTGACAGTATTCAAAATGCTGTTAAAGGACGTCCACAGAAATATTATTCTTTGAAAAAATCGATGATGGATTATTTTTCTGCTATAAACAAACAGAAAGAAAATGAGTGGATAATGGTGAAACTCGCACTCGATGATATGGGGCAGCAATTCGCAGATTAGTTCCTGACACTGTTGATATCAACAAATCCCAGTCTCTCTGGATTTTCTAATATTGTAGAATGTCTGAAAGAATATTAAAGAGTTATTTCTGCTCTTCAAGTAATTCCTTTAATTCTGCTTCAAGAGATTTTGGATAATTGATCCCATATTTCTCAACGCGGGAAATGAGAATCTTGAGACCTTCATGTGCATACTCTTCGGCTTTTGAATATAATGGCGATTCATCCTGCAGACATAACAGGGTTTTAGTTTCAGATATTCCGATTGACAACAGAGCCCACTTCTGTTTCTCGGTCATTGCATCGACCCGGACATTTCCTAATTTAGGGGGATTCAATGGAGTGTTTTTCCCGCGATGTTTTCCGATTGCCATTGCAAAAATGAAAAGGTCTTTCTGGAATTTACCGGCAAAGATCGACTTAGACTCCTTGTTCAGCCAGCCTCCTTTTTTATCGGTATAAATTTCCAGATGTTCTTTGGTATATGCCGCATCCCGAGGTTCGTTATTATGATTAGTTGCCATCGTATCGACCTACCGTTGATTCTGTCTGCTCTTTGTTTTCAGATATCCGATAGAAATTTTCATTAATCAAATACTTACTGAGATTTGCCTGCACATTATGATCATATTCCGTCGGAGTCACGAGAAGAATAAGCTGTGTTCCTGCTAGGAATCTGGGAAGTTCCGTCGTGATATATTCCCGATGTTCGTCATCGATTTTTCCTAAAGGTGTATCGATAATGACCGGTGCCTGGAAGCCGGAGATTGTCATAAGAGCACTCATAAATGACAGCCCCAGAATCAGATATTCGCCAGCCGATAAATCATTAATAACATTATACCCGTCAATATGGTGGACTTTTACATCGTAATTTTCATCGATGGTTATTGAACTGAATGCTGTTTTTTTCCGAATTAGTGTCTTGAAATTTTCATTAAGGCTTTTTTCAACCTGATACCGTATTTTTGTTTTAATTATTTTTTCAGTATTGGCAAGAACCTTCAATGACGATTGGACCAGGGTCAGTCTCTCTTTTAATGAATCATTTTTCTTGTTCTTCGATAATTCTCTCTCATATTCATCTTTTAAATCTTTTAATGTAGTATTGAGAATGGTCAGATCACTGTTTTGTAATATCAGGACCTGTTCATTTTTCGCTATCAGCCGGTTGAGTTCTTCCCTTCGTTCTTCATAGCGCCGGACATCCGCTACATCGTATTCCTTGACTTCTTCCGAAATATGCTCCAGCCTTCGTTCTTTTTTCTCCAGTTGATCTTTAAAATCTTCGATCTCCTCATTAATTGCATCAATCTTCGCAGGAAATTCTTTAATGCTGGAAAAAATATCTTCAATAGTAGTTTTTCCGACGATAGAGATTTCACTTAATTCGGACAGAGATACTTTTTTACTGTATTCTTCAAGGGCTTTTCGTGATTCTCCTACAAGATCATTACCACAAATACAACGGCCTTTTTCAAGGAGTTCCTTGATAAAGATCTCTCTAATCCGTGGGGGTAATTCTCCTTTCTCTACCTTTTCTTCAATTATTCCATAGGTCTGCTCGATCTCCTTCTTTAAATAAATGAAAGGGGCGATCTCAATGAGATAGGAATTCCTCTGATACTCTTTTTTTCGAAGTTGTTCATTGAGTTTGCGAATGTCTGTTTCTAGCGACTGTCGTTCTTTTTCAAGGGAGGCAATTTGGGTACTGTTATGGGTTTTTAAAAATTCCCTGACCTTTGCTATCTCTTCATGATCCTTTTCTTTTTGTTTTTCTATGGTTTTTATCGTCGTTTTTAATTCTTCGATCTTTTTCTCTGTTAATTCAATATTTCTTTGAACCCGCTCCAATTGCGGAGTTGAATTTTTGACACTTTTTCTCAGATTTGTTTCAACTTTCGACAGATGATCCGATGCTTTGTATACGAGTTCCAACTGAGAGACAATGTCAATAGCTTTTGAAATATTCTCTGGTGTGCTGACTTTGAAAAATTCCCTGAGTTGTTCACCATCAATGAAAAAGAAATTCTTCAACGCTTCCGGTAAAAGATTGTTGATTAATATCTGAGTATCATCGCCATGATCAATTTTGTCCTGCCCATAGACTGGGTGAACCACGCTCAATTTACTGGCGTCATCAAAATACAAATCACCGAGTCCGCTTTTTCCACCTTCAAGTGTCCTCTTGATTATCCAGGGGCCGCTATCAGTCTTGAGATGGATTGTTACTTCAGCAGTAATGCTTTCGTTTACTTTGAGTTTTTTTAATGCAGAGGTATTGATAACCGGCATTCCGCTGATATCATGATGATCTTTGCTTTTATGGATCTCAATTCCATACAGACACCACGTGATCGCATTCAGCAAATTGGATTTCCCGGCACCATTTTTTCCAAGGATCAGTGAGACGTTTTTTGTTTTATCAAAGGTAAAATCAAGAACCTGTGTACCCAGATATTGCCGGTAATTTGTTATGCTGATGGAGGAAATTGCATATTTCATTGTTTTCTCCCTTTCAGAACATCCTCAACCATTTGTTCGTATTCATCCTCAATATCTGAAGGTCGGATATGCCTGTTCCAGATATCCAGCTCATATCGCAATGATTTCTGGATCAGGTTTTTCACATTCGGATCATCACAATGTTCGTCAATCGTCTCCAAAATCAGCTTATTAAATTCTGAACCTTCGATCATAATCTACCTCATAAAACTCCATATTTTTTCTTTTCCTCAAAAATCTGCCGAAGAACTTCTGATTCATTCATGGCATCCTTTGCAAATTCTCCAAGCCGCTTCATCTGGGAATCAAAAATTTTTTGTTCAATTTCAGGATTTAATCTTGAATCCGTAATATTCGGAACAGCGGTAAAATCATAGATATTCGCTTTCACTTTTCCTGGAAATCTCCTGAGAACACGGCCCCGTCTCTGAATGTATTCCTTGGGATTTCCCGAACTGCACATCAGGATTGCATTTCTTGTTGAGGGTACATCCACTCCTTCGTCTAGGCATTTTATTGCAACAAGGACATGGTAATTGCCTTTATCGAAATTGTCGAGGAGATATTCCCGTTCAGTCATATCAGCATACTTGACCTGATGGCGCGTTGCATCTTCTCCGCTCGTGAATTTATGCTGGATAATTGTACCTGACTGTCGGATGATATCCTGAACAGGTTCGATCTGTTGGGGGGAACAATAGACGAGAGTGTGCGATATTGTATCTTCGGTTTTCAATTGATTGACTAGCATCTCAAACAATGGGTATTTTCCAGTTGCATTCTTCAAAATGTCCTGTCGGTCCCGTAATCTTTTTTCAAGCAGGAGTTCTTCTTCATGAGTTCTGTGCTTTTTTGAAAATAAAATCGCGATCTGCCGGCTGATAATCGCATATTTGTCCATCTCTTCTGCATTCAACTCTGCAAAGAGCGGATGGTATTCATACGGGACAAGGTAGGATTCGTTTGTCGCAGGATTGATCTCATTTATTGCCCTGTACAGGTTGAATTCATACACCGTTTTATCAAAATACTTCAGGAGTTTTTTTGTTCCAAGTTCGTCAAAATACCTGTGGGGTGTTGCACTTAATCCCAGCCGGTACTGGTATTTATCGATCAGACCATTGACCCGTTCTACCGATCCCATTCCATGAACTTCGTCGGCGATAAGGAGAGCTGGTGACTTGAGATCCTCCATAATTTCAATAAATTTTCCTGAGGATATGGTATCGTGGGTTGCGAGAATGATGAGGTGTGGTAATTTTCCCAGCCGGTTATCGAGTATTTTTCCGGTGCATTTTTCCTTCCACTTGGGGTCCATACTGCTCGCATGAACGATTGGTAACTCAACCCCCATCTCGCGGATATTTTGCTCCCATTGTGTCGTAAGATGCAGGAACGGTGCACAAATAATTGTGACCAGTTTTTTCTCTTGTTTTAGTAATTTCTGTAAAGCACCGATTGCGGTATAGGTCTTCCCTGTACCTGTTGCCATTTCGAAAATTCCCCGACAATTATTAGCAAACCAGGCATCAATAGCATCGTTCTGGTACTGACGAAGAACAATCGGAGAACGTTTTTTCCCGTATCCATTTGTACGATCTGTCTCGCGTATTCCATCGATCGTATTAAGGAGATCTTCAAGAGGATAGAATTCTTTTTTGTATACATTGATGAGATTTTGTTTTACGGCTTCCGGGAATGGGACAACCCGGGTTTTTTTTGCACGGTTATACCAGAGATCTTCAAATTCTTCGATATCGTCCCTGATCGAATCCTTAAAATTTTCTTCCCAGCTGAAAAATACTTTGAATTTTTCAGAATTATGAAGCCAGCCGGATTTACTTTCATTATTCGATCCGACGAAAGTGAGGATGTTGTGTTCAGAATCTTCGAGAATCCCTAATTTCTGATGCAGTATTTCATGCCCGATAACTTTTCTCTCGATAAATCCTACCTTGATCTCCATCAGGTTATTGGAAATCAGCCATCCGATCACTTTTGCATGATTTTTTACACATTCGTCTTCGAGATCTGACAGATCTGACAGGAACCGGCTCTGGATAATTTCTTCAGGTGTTTTTATCCCTTTCTCAATCTCTTCATAATCTTCATCAGACAACTGAACATTGAGGATAAACTGGAAATGGCCTCCCTTTTTGATAAACTCAGAAAAACCCCGGGCTGCAATGAAGAGTGAACTTGAGGAAAAATAACCTGTAATTCTCTGGTAGGTTTGTGCTTCCTTTAGCACCGGTATGTAAAAATCATCGACCAGATTGTCTTTTTCTGACGAATAGGAATGTTTCAGTTGAAGGTTCTGGAAAGACATGACAACACACTATTTCCTCATGAGTGCATTCAGTCTCGCTTCTTTCAACCGGCGATCAAGGAGGTCTACAAAATTTTCTTCGTCATCGTTTTTTGTTCCGATAGAATACTTATGATCAATTTTTGCCAGTTCGATTAACCTGTTGATCTCATCAGACTCCCCGGATTCTTGGAGCATGTTTTTGATCTGCTCGACTGTGGTGGGTTTAAGTTTTTTATTTTGTAGTTTATTGAGGAGGAAAACAACGATTCCCAGTAACTCTCTTTTCTCGGATGCGATTTTTGAGAGTTTTTGAGGATAGCTGCCGGAGTATTCTTCAAGGTCGAGGGATCGGAATTTGTGCAAACCTACCTTTCTTAATATCTCATACGTAAGGTCTCCGAGAATTTCCGACGTCTGAAGATAGACATCTTCAATCGTTACAAAAATATCTTCTTCGTAAAGCCAGTTTTCATCGATCAATTCTGGAGAATTATCTTTGATCTCCTTCAGGACAAAACTTGTAATAAACAAGTCATCGATATACCCGTTTTCTTTGTGATCCGGTATTACATCTTCTTCCAGAACGAAGTAGGCAATCGCCGAGCTGATCATCATTTTTGTATACCAGTCGGTAAATTTGTCGTTGAGAATATCACAGAGAAGTTTGAAGAAAATAGGGCAGTTCATCTGCAATTTTTTATTCGGCCCTTCGTAGTTTTTCAGGTTCTGAATCAGAACATCGTAATATTCGAAATTGTGTTTGTTTTGATATTCGTGTATAAATGAGGTCTTTTCTTCGACAAGAGTGTCCTCTTCGATAGTGATTATTTGATGATTTGCTATGGGATGCGTTCTGACTCTGCCCGATTTCGAGCGCTTTTTATCCACTTTTAATTTAAAAAACTGATCGGTGACAATTAATAGAACCCGGTTATCAATCGTTTTATGTGAGAATGCCTTCTCATGATGCAGTTTTTTGATGGCATCCAGAATCTGACTCTCATCTTTCTTTTCCAATGGGTTACAATGCCAGTGCTGGTTAGTCCATTTCATGAGGGCCCGAGCACCGACTTCATCACCGGTATTTTTCAAAAAGGGATTTGAGAGTATCAGATCAATGAGTTCATCGATTTCAGGATCGCATTCTGAAACTTCGTCGATTTCTTCGGGATAATTGTTTTTTGATATCGTAATTCTCTATCGAAAGGGTAGGGATAAAAATGTGTTGATTTTTATTCCAACCATTGAAACTCAGAATATCGGAGTATCCAAAAAGGGAAAAAAATATTCATTCGGTACGGTATTTCAATTCACGTTTGATTGCAATTATTAATCTTTCCCTCCTTGAAATAATATCATTCACAGTCCAATGATCTTCATCTTCTGGCCAATTGTCAAAATCTTTATTCAGAAATATTCTCTGGTTTTTTAATCCCTTTTCATTTCCTTCAATATCACCATAATTTAATTTATATAAGAATGGATTATTTGAATAACTACCATTATACGCTGTTATTGTTAGGTTTCCAAGGGAATGAACCCACATTTTATGAATTTCAGATGCATTCTCACCAGGAAGTACATGGAGGGTATTAATCCAACTTTCAGTTAATTTTTGAGGTAAAATATGCTCTAAGGTCCAGGTAAAAGCATCGTCGTCGTCACGTTCAAAAAAAGGTTTTGGATTTTGAATATGTCTATAACGTTCTTCAATTATTGAAAAAATCGATCTAATAAAATTAGAGTTTGATGAAGAATATTTTAATTCGCGTAAACCATTTTCAAAATTATCTAATGATTCACTATTCGTTGGAGATTTTAAATAATCTTCAATCATATTTACAGTTAAATCGTCGGTGTTTTTACATAGGACAATTAAATTTTGAAATATTTTGTTTAAATTTCGGTTATCCGGAAATTTTGTAATATGTTGTCTAATAAAATATTTTATTAACACCTTTAAAATTTCTTTTTTAAAGAGTTCATCCGTTTCATATTTTGTAAAAATATACAGTAAAAAGATTCTCGAAGGGATAGCCGAGATATATTTTAATAAAATTAATTCATTTTTCAATACATTATTTGCACCAAGTTTTTCGGGATTAAGAAACATAGAATAGTAATCAGATTTTTTTGAGAATACTTTTAGAAATTGTTCGGGATTCTTAACAACAAATTTTTCATAAATATCAATCAATTGTTCATTAGAATTTCTTCCTTCGATTTGTGCCCCTCTTGATGCTAATCGTTCTTTTAATAAAAATGTCGTCGAGTAATGTTTTAAGAAATCAATTTGATTATTTTTAGCAATTTTATTATCTTTAGTCGACAAATTTTTGATAATATTATCCCAATACGTTAATGCATTTTCATCAGAAAAATTAGGATGCTCAATGCGATCAAAGTCCCGGAAAAATTTGTTTTTAATTAAATCTATTGGACCAAGTTCTTCACCAGTATTATTCAGGCTCTCAAAAATATTATATGCAGATGATGTTGTATCTGCCATTATTTGTATTACATGAGCATCCCTTAAATTTTTGAAAATTTTTAATAGAGGTACGGGATCCATCTCTGATATTTTATCATATAAAAAAGAATACGAACGATAAATCATACTATTTTGATATGACAACTCACGATTTGGTGCATCGATTATTTTTACCTCCCGTAATAATGCTTCAAAATTTTTCTTATCGTCATTAATAATTGCTAATGTTAACTTTACCTGATGTTCACGAAGAATTCTTTGACCTAAGTTTTTCCGTGCTAAAATAAATCTTTCAAAATCCGGATTATCTTCAAACTTTGATCTATCTGCTTCAAGTTCTAACATTCTTCGATAAATTGCAGCAAAAAAAAGTGTAATAGTTGTAATTCTTTGTTGACCATCAACAATTTCATATGCAGATATTGCCCCTGGCTTCCGATTTATACAAATAATCGCTCCTAAAAAATGGGATTCATCTCCGTTAATATCTTCATAAAGACGACTCCAATGCTCTTCATCCCAAGAATAAGATCTTTGGTATTTTGGAATGAAATAATCGAATCTACTATCAATACTAAATAAATCGGAAATAAAATTGGGTTTGGGTTCAGTTATCATAAAAACTAAAATGAGTCGTTTGGATTTAAGGATTATTTAAATTTTAAAATACAGTTTATCGCCTTTTTGATAAATTCAATAGCAATTACGAAATCTTTTTCTGTATTATTCTTTCCCAACCCAAACCGCACCGCCGAGTGTGACTCCTCAACCGTCCGCCCAATCGCTAACAAAACATGCGACGGCTCAACGCTCGTTGTAGTACACGCAGACCCAGCAGAGATCGATAGATCATCTCTTAATAAATGAAGCAGCGCTTTACTCTCGATGCCAGGGAAACAGACATTCAGATTATGAGCAAGCCGTTTGGTTGGATGCCCGTTCAACATAACCGAAGGATACTCATCTTTGAACGCATCAAACATCTGTGTTGTCCACTGCCGGTACTGTTTCTCGGCCTTCCCCATCTCCTTCCCGGCAATCTCAAGTGCCTTTCCAAGCCCGACAATCCCCGGTACATTCAGAGTACCCGAGCGAATCCCCTTCTCCTGCCCTCCGCCAAACATAATCGGTGATAATTTCACGCGGGGATTGCTACTTCGGACGTAGAGTCCGCCGATGCCTTTCGGCCCGTAGATTTTGTGGCCCGAGAATGAGAGCAGATCGATATTCATATTCTTCACATCCATGGGGATGTGACCGACAGCCTGAGCAGCGTCGGTGTGGAAGATTACGCCGTGTTTGTGAGCAATCTTTCCGATCTCTTTGATTGGAGCAATTGTCCCGATCTCGTTGTTGGCGGTCATAATTGAGATCAACACAGTCTTGTCAGTAATGGCATCTTCAACAGCACCGGGATCCACAAGCCCATATTGATCAACGGGAAGGAATGTCACAGACTTGCCGATCTTTTGGAGATGTTTACATGTATCGAGAACGGCCTTGTGTTCAGTGACACAGGTGATGATGTGATCCCCCTTGGAAGCGTACTGGTCCGCAACACCAAGGATCGCGATGTTATCGGACTCGGTTGCCCCGCTCGTGAAATAGATCTCTTCTGAATTGGCATTTAGGGTATGAGCACATTGTTCCCGGGCTTTCTTCACGGCTTCAGCTGCGACTGCCCCATACGCATGATCGATACTCCCGGCGTTCCCAAAAGTCTCGGAAAAATAGGGAAGCATTGCTTCAAGCACACGGGGATCCACCGGTGTTGTCGCATGCGAATCCATGTACATCGGACGCTTAATTTCCATGCGAACGCTCCTCGGATAACATGCCGGACTTGATCCCTGCAGCCTGATGAGTGAGGAGAATATGGAAATCTCCTAACCCTTTGATTTGCGGGAAGATCCCAAAGACGCCCCGGTTCAGATGAGCACGAAGCTGATCATAGAGTTCTTTTTCCGGATCAAGTCCATCTTGAATACAACGTTCTTTCACGAGCGCAATGAAGAAAGTATCCCATTCACCGGTCAGCGTGTAGCGGTTCAGCTCCTGGCCCTTCTCATCGTACTCAGCAGGATTGGGAATCGAGGGATCGTTAAGTGAGTAGCAGATTGCTATCCGGCAAAGAATATTCGGAGTCAAACCGGTCTTTCCTTTCAGTTGACTCAACCGGAATGTGGCCTTCTCGCTGATCCGAAGACGATAGAAACCACTGCTCATGATTCCGCCTCCTGCCAGAAATATCCCGGAGATATCGAAGTATGCCGTTCCTTCTTGTCAAAATCGAGATGATATGCTCGGGCTATCTGGGGTTGAAGGGTTCGGAAATATTCCTTATCGATCTCGGTGTCGGTCGAGAAGATGATCATCTGGTCGCCGGCATTCTGGAAGAAATCCATAACGAGATTTCCCCGGTGTTCACTATCCAGCCGACCCAATGGAGTATCAATAATAAAGGGGAGCTGACGGCCGGATGTGAGTGTGAGCCCCCAAAGTAATGAGACTGCGAAGATCTCTTTCTCTCCAGCAGAAAGCAGTTCCTTGGGAATCGCATGTCCATCCGGTTCATACAGTGTAATGTTGTAATTTTCATCGATCAGAATATTCCGGACATAATCGTCTTTCCGGATCAAGCGATTGAAACAGGAGAGGATGTTGTCACCGAGCTCGGAAATTTTCTGCTGCTGAAGTTCTTTGGCATACTCTTTCAGGACTGTGGAGACCTGCTGGGCAAGCTCCGTCTTCCGTGATCCACCTTTTACACCCTGAATCTCCTCTTCCTGTTTATCTAGCTGACGTTTCAGTTCATTCAGCCGATTATCCAACTGCCGGATTGATTCATCAAAGGCCCGGAGCTGTTCGGCATACTGGCCAAGATTCTGGTTCAATTCATTAAGTTTCGTGATGTGCGGTGCAATGACTTCATCCGATGGTGCCTGTTCGATTTTCTTGGCAACTTTCTGGCGCTGACTCGTTAATTTTTCCAGTTGTTCTGAAAGAGCTTGCATCTTCTCTGGCGTTGTGTTTGTGGCCTCATCGATCCACTGAAGCAGTTGGTGATATTCATAATTTGAGAGGTGGTGAACCAGGGGCTTCTTCTTCACATCAATATCCGTTGCCAGATGTTTGTGCATGATGTTGATCAGTTTTTCCCGCACCTTTTCTTTCTGCGCAATCGGGATGGTGACGTCCGTCCAGAATGCCGGAGACTGGATGATCTTATTTAGTTCCCCAATATTGGCATGAATAATCTCCTGAGAACGTACTCGTGCCTGTACAGTATCTTCTTGGATGAGATGATGTTTGAGGAGTGAACAATAGTGTGGTGAAATTGAGAACGGGAATAATCCTGCACACAACTCGCGAATCTCATTCTCAGTTTTGAGTACCTCATGATCCAGCCGTAACTTCTCGGCTTTCAGATCTTCACGCTTACGAGCAAAACTGCCTCCTTCACTTGCAACGATCTGCTCTTGTTGTTCCATCTCGCCCTGCACCCGATCATTACGGCTCTGAACCTGAGCACGCTCCTGCTCGATATGCTCTTTCTCTCCCTCGATTTTTACGATTTCGGATTCTATCTCTTCTATTTTTTTACCAATCGCATTTAGTTCCGAACCTTTCAGATAGCGACTCAGGTAAATCCCCAGATCCGCTTTGAGCCGGTCCACGAGATCCAGACCTAAAAGAGATTTGAATGAATCACGGAGATAGATATTCTCCGTATTATCTTCCACCAGGTTTTGGATCTTCTCGCCATCGAAGAGGAAGAGTCGTGCGAACCGTGGGGGGATCAATTCATTCAGGAGATCCTGCCACTGATCCATTTCGAGATCCGAGAGGATCTCCCCATTGCGCCGGATTATCAGTTTCTCGGAAAATTTCGGGGATATCGTCCACTCACGCCGTACACCGTACGTGTGACGCACGCTGGAATGAGTAAAATCAAAGACTACCTCAATGGCAGGGATCAGATCGGGCTCGGCCTTCTTACTGCGGGGAACCATCTGCCGGATGTACTGCTCATATTTTGTATTGGACATCCGGTTGCCGGGTGCATTCTGTCCATAGAGGCAGAGGAGGATCGATTCGAAGAGCGTGGTCTTGCCGGCCCCGTTCTTACCCCCAATCAGGATGATCGGTTTATGGGCATCTGATGTGTTAACCGGAGTAAAGTCCAGGACATTTTTGCCTTTAAAGATCCGGACATTTTCCAGAATTAATGAATGGAGTAACATCGACAGACCTCACAGATGCCGGAGACTCCGGCGTTTCGTATCAACAGCATCGGGTGTTGCCATCTGCTTCTTTGTTTCCTCTTCACTCAGCCAGTCCTCGGAAAGAACATCGCCAATCTTATTATAGATCGAGGAACGGCGGGTCATACCCTGCATCTGCTGCTCGACATCCATCAATTTCGTAACGAGACGGAGCGGGAGTTTTTGTTTGTCACAGATCTTCTTGAGGAGTTCCTGTTCATTTTTGGAGAATGTGCCCAGATCATCCTTGGTCCAATCGAGTGTTTCTCCAGTAACCTTCTTGTAGATTTTAGCAACGGAATCATCCCAGTCACTCCTTTGGGTCATCCAGATTCTTCGGATCTCAAAGAGTTCTTCTGGTAGGATGAGGGTGTAATTCGGATTCGGACCGTTTTTTCGGACACTTTGCTGTGCTTCAAGAAGTTTCTCAAGGAATTCTTTTGAGTATTCAAATTTGTATGGGCCTCGGATGATCTCCCAGTTCTCACCCTTCTTCATACCTTTTATCTTACCATTCATCCGCCGGTGATCGCGATAGATGTGCTTTTTTTCTGGGATCTGTGTCTCGGCCAACTCATTTCGGAAATCAAGTAGGGGTTCAAGCCAGTCCTCTCCATTCTCGATGAGTGCCTCCATACTTCTGTCTTTCTGAACGACAGTACAGACCCAGCAACCGAACCGGCTGTTCCCGCAGGACGCAGTCTGGGTATCGACTACGAGAGGACATTCCCCATCCTGAGCGTTTTTGTATAGTGCGAGAAGATCCCGGTTGTTGTTTCCCCACGGGGATGGTTTCTGCAATAAGTAGGTCCAGACATCGTCAACGGAGAATTCCTCGATGGGTGTGTAGACATAGGATTGTGCAAACCGTGAATGATGAGAGAGTTTTGATCCCTCAATCTTGTATAGATTCATGACTTGATCTCGCGTGGCACTCTCACCTTTCCGCACACCGAGGATCATCACGACTTCTCCGTACTTTGTGACACTCTCCAAAATAAACCGGTCCGCAGTACGAATCTTCAGCCGTTCAGTGCACCATCGGAATTGTGTGCTTGGTGCCGGATACCCCTTACCAATGAGATTGACCCAGAACGAATCAGGAATGCGAGGAGTAAGTTTGAATGCCTTGATTGGCATCTTTTTCTCGGCCGCTGCCTTGTTGATCCGGTCATGAGTGGTTGTGATAAAATCGACAATCACCGGAGTTTCCACAAGGGTATCTGAAGAAATGACAAAAATAGGTTTTGTCCTTTTTTCTTCCGGTAATTCTTCGAGCGCATACCAGACAAGTTGAAGTGCAGTTGTTGAATCTTTCCCGCCGCTGTACCCAATAACCCATGGCCGATTATCACTCAGATATACTCCCTGAATCTCTCGATGCAGACTGGCAAGTCCTTTCTTATCAAAGATGGAATGCTTTTTCTCGTTGATTTTTTTCCCATTGAGGGTCTGTTGAGGACTCATCGTACCGTTCCATGGAATTGTTTTAGGAATCGTTTCTCAATCTTTTCTTCTTCAGATGAGAGGGGAATCTTCATCTTTTGTTTCAGATAATTTACAGTCAGAGCAAGGTTCATCTGATTTTTTGATATCCTGCCATTGATCATCGCTCTGCCTTCCCAGATTTTCTCATTCGAACGCGCCCAATCAATCTCATGTAGAATTTTTAATTGATCTTCCCACGTATCCGGGTATTCTTCGATGAGTGCGTGACCCACGATACCGAGTGCGTGGAGAGCGATTCCATGTGCATGAATAAAATCGTATCGAAGTGAACTGCTTGCAACGTTACCTCGGATTAAAAGTTGCCAGTCTGGAATATTTTTTGCGACGGCGTTCCAATATTCGCATGCAAGTTTTTCTTCATCTTTGGTAATTTTCTTGACTTTAGTTTTCTTGCCAAGGAGTGCTGCCGTTCCCTGATATATCGTAGAGAGTGTAAACATCTTTCTCGATCGATTTGAGATAGATGTTTTTTCCATCTCCGTGAGATCTTTGAAAATGGGAAGTGAATTTGCCATGTCACGTACTGATTGGGCAAATGTCTCCCGAGAATCGTAAAGAATAGTGATAGATTTTGTCGGCCGCACTGCATGGCGATTCAAATCGGAGAACATCTGCTGGCTGCGTTTTAAACCGGCATCAATAAAGAAAACAACGGATAGTGTTTCATTGCCCAGCTCAGGTCGTTCTTTGAGAGCTGCTTCAATTGCAGCTCTGCGGTGTTGTCCATCATTGATGAGCACACGGGCATCCATGGGAATAACAATTTTTCCAACTTTACTTTTCGAATTGTTGGGATCCGCTGTAATGAATTTTACCGGCGCGTCACTAATCGAGGCGGCTATTGATGAAAAAACATAATCCCGGGGATTGTTAATAATATAATTTGCAATTTCAGGAATCCGTGCCATGTTTAGTACTCGTTGTGCTCTGACCTGGGCCGGAACTTCAGATTCGTTAAAACGGAAAATTGCCGGGATCAGTTTGAGCTGAACCATGGCCGAATAATATTCTCTGCCCGCCTGAATACCACGAATTGCAGGAAAGGAATAAACAGCGGTATTCAGTTCGTCGATCTCTTCTAACGCCGCAGCCTTCATAAATTTTAATATGTGGAAGTTTATATTTATATTTTTGGAAGTTTACTTTTTGAAAATGGAAGTGAACTTTCTCACATTTTTATTTTCAACGTTGGGGCCAGCCCACGCGGCTGGGTCCGAGACCTTTTTCAAAAGGTCGAGGAAGAGAAGAGACCTTCAGGTTTCTTCGAATGCACAAGCCCCAATGAGCGTCAGATCTCCGTATCCCCAGCAAATCCGGTCCTGATAAGGGAAGGTTTTCCCACACACATTCATTTCACAAAACCTATTTCCCCACCGGATAATCCTCAACCAATGGCCCACATCTACGGGATCTCCGGCAGCACGCGATATCTGCTGAACGGGACCCGGCCGGTAAACGGGAAAAAACCGGCAAATCTGGAAGAGATAGAACACTTCCTCAGCCATTATGATGAAATCCTCGATGAGACCGAAAAAATCCTGCACCGCAAACAAAATGAGATGATCCTCAAACTGATTGAGAATGAAGTCCGGCTCGATCTGAAGATTCAGGGTGATATTGCCAGAAGAACGCAGGAAGTAAACACCCGCATTTTAGAGATTAATGCAAAAATAGAGACAAGTGAATCCTTTTTGTGGAGATCTGGTTATATGGTTCAATTCTGGTGGGAAAAATTTCTGAGATCGTACAGGATAAACGGCCCCTCACATAATGACAGGGTGACCCTTCACTCGCTACGCCAGCAGAAAAAGAGGGCTGTTGATAATAAACCGGCAGTCGTAAAAGCTGGATGCAGGATAATCTATGAGAATAAAAAATTCCTCAATGCCAATGAATCATTTCTGATTGGTGCAAAAGGTGAGGAAGAAGTAATCAATGTCTTATCGGCGCTCCCGGATAGTTATCATATCCTCAACGATGTGAATCTCCGCTTCCAGGATTACATCTACTGGAAAAAGTACCGGGAATATATCCGGACCTGCCAGATCGATCACATTGTTATTGGCCCAACCGGCCTCTGGTTACTCGAAACAAAGAACTGGACGCGATCATCTTTCAAAGACAAGTCATATGATCTGGTCCATCAGGTTAACCGGGCAAATTATGCACTCTGGTATTACCTGAAGGATAATTATTGGAAAAACGAGATGCCTTCCATCCGCAAGGTTGTAGTATCCATGCATGGTTATTCCCGGGGCCAGAGAGCGGATCCCTATATCTCGATATTATCGCCAGAACGGTTATGCGATTACATAACAAGACCAAATCCACATTTATCTGAATCTGATATTCACAAACTAATCCGGATCATTCCGTGTCGCGTAGTGTGTTGATTTTTCCGCACATTCAACAACCCCGGCAGGATCTCCGCATTTTTCACATATACACATCAGGAATACAGAACATGCCGATTCAAAAAATGAACCCTGTATCCAGGCTGCCGATTTCATTGCAGGTGCATTGCATTATTTTTACCGGACCGATGATAGTACATTCTCCGGTATCATTGAAGAAAAGGTAACCTTGGCATTCGATTATTTCAAAGGTCCGCAGAAATGAATAGTGAACCCTTCCCTACTTTGTCCCATCCACCTCAGGGTGGCATCATCCGTTTCGGGAAGGACTTACTCACTGATGTATACATATATCACTCAATATTAATAAATTTCCATACGTTACCAGTCCCGGATTTTACGAAGATGTGCGCCCCCCTTTGAGCGTACCCCCCGGTTCCAATTGTCCCACAGGCTGTGGGACAAACCAGCTGCCTGCTGCCTGAAGCAATCCTGCATATTCCATGGGAAACCTATCGGGGTATCAGAATGGCGTACTCGTAGTGCAGCATCGCTTCCGGAGGAGTTGCGGGGAAGTCTGCCTGCCATTGAAGAACTGGAACAGGAAATTAAAAAAAAAATATCCCGGGCAAGCATGATCATTCCTGAAACCGGGATTTCACTTTTCCTGGCCCCGTAAGAAGTTGCCAGCAATCTCATTGTTGTCAACCAGCCGGGGGACCGGTAGACGGTTGCGTTAGAATCGTTATATCTCCCGTAATGAAATCCCCGCTTGGACAGTCGGGGGTTGTCTAAAAAAAGAGAGACCGGGCCCACCCTCGTGACGAACTATACCGGGCCCGGTCCCGCCCAAGGGCATGAGAATACTACCTTCCGATCCTGCGAAGGTATTCCCATACCGTCGGGCAAAGCGCAGGGAAACCTGCGGGGAGCAAAGAAAAATGAACCTACCGAAAACATGGTTTGTCCTGCTGGCGCTGATGCTGGCAGCGATGGCGATGGTGCCGATGGCAAGCGCGTGTGATGGATCTGATGGATGCGAATCCAATACATCATCACAAACGTACCAGACTCCGGATGTGGACCTGTTCGCCGAGCTGGGTGTTGAAAAACCCATGCCAGCGGCCGGGCCGGCCTGGCAGACATATGATTCCTCGAAAAATGCTGTTGACAACATTATCAGCAAATCGGGAGAACAAAACGATGTCGGGAGAGTCATCGGTTACCTGAAAGGAAAATCGGAACAAGCCGTTTTATTCAAAGGCCTTGACGGAAACCATTATGTCCTGCTGGAAAAAGACGGGAAGATCGTAACGAAGCCGGTGAAAGCAACTGAACTCGGCTCGACAGAGAAAAAGGACATAAAAGTTGCCTCATCCGGTGATGCATTCAATGCGATTGATACCATCACTCCGACGACCCGTTACGATCTTCGCAAGATCTCACTATCTGAAACCGGATCATCCGAATTTGGCATGAAAACGATCTATGAAACGCATATCCTGAGGACAGACAGCTGGGTATCTGCGTTTGACCCGAACAAACGTGCGGATCTTATTACCGAGGGAACGTTCTTGTACGACGGGAGCCAGATCCTCGATATTGGAGACAACACCAATGCAATCCAGGATTTTGGGATTGACCGTTGTGAGTTCACCCACTCAACCCGGACAACCTCCCTCAGGGGGTACATTGATTCGCATGTCATCTGGGCGCTTCTGCTGTTCAATCCGCCAAAACATTCAGTAGATGCGTGGATAAGCTGCAGTGTAACGGGAGTTCCCGGGGGCGGCCGGGCAATATCTGAATGGGTTTCATCCGGCTTTGGATGCTTTGGAACCCCCTGATTTTTTTTGGTGTGTGCCTCATGAAAATAACAACCACGTTCGCATCACGTTTTACCGGATGCCTGGAAAAAATAAAGGACCAGCCACTAAAGACAGATTGTTATCTGTTTGTTGCCATCGTCCTCATCGGTTCAATTTTGTATCACTTCTCGTATCTTAGCCAGGTGGTACATCATGCCCCGGTGGATTTCCTGAATCCGGGGAGTATGATCGTTCTGGCACTAATGACCGGTTTCCTGTTCCTATGCAATGGTATCATTTTCCTTTTCATCCTCAGTCTTATCGAGCATTTCTTCGTTTTATTTATCAAACGAAAACCGGATTTTGAAAAAACCATGAAATCGGTAATCTACGCATCGGCCCTGCCAGTGTTGTTCCTCTGGATTCCCTCGGTTTTTCAGATTCCCTTTTCCGTACTGGCACTCATCGGTGCATTCATGATTATTACCTTCTATGAAATTCGCCTGTTTCACGAAGTGACGGTTGACCGGGCTGCCTTTGTTGCGCTTTTCATGTCGGGTTGCATCATCATCGTGCTCCACGCTGCCCATGTGACCCTGCTCGGATAATGATTACCCAAATTTTCTCCGGAATGGAGAGCAGCCTTTATCGGAGATACCGGCCCGTGATGGCAGCACAACCTCATACAGGTTCACCAGTAATTTCTCACCAAGTTTCGTGGATGTATAGTAATTCCTGTTGGTATCACCGGCATCGACAAGCTGCTTAACCTTCCGGTCAACAAGGCCGCTTGCAACAAGTGATTTGAGAACATCGGTCAGGGTTTTCGGGTTCGCCGCAAACTCCTTTTTCAGCTGGTTGAAATATCTGTCACCGTCAACCGTGAGAGCGATATAGACCGCCCATTTGTACGGGGTATCAAGTTCCATGATCGCTTCGCGGATCTCAACCGGGACTTTGTCCAGGTACTGCCGGACAACCTGTTCATCCATAGTTACTACCACTTAACTAGTTACCATTTAGTAACTCATAATCCTTCTGATGATACTTTCACCCCGCCAACCGGGCTCCTTATCCGCACTCTTACCAACTCTCCGGATACAAAGAAGAGGACACGAAATCAGGAGGATTATGTGAAAGTCTATCTCGATGTATGCTGCCTGTGCCGGCCATTTGACGACCAGAGTGTAAACCGCATCCATCTGGAATCGGAAGCCATCAAGGAGATCCTGATGCGGTGCACCCGGGACTGGATACTTGTTACAAGCGACGCAATCAGTTTTGAAATTTCGCGCATTCCTGACAGGACCCGGATGAAAAAAGCGCAGAACTTCACGGATCTGGCAAAAGAACATGTTGTGATTACCAGACCCGTTTCCCGGCGATATCATGAAATTGTGGCGCTGGGTATTGATCCGGCAGATGCATTGCACCTTGCATGCGCAGAATCAGCCGGCGCGGTTTTGCTGACGACAGATGATGCGATCATCAAAATTATTAAGAGGCACGCTCATCAGATAACTATTGAAGTTATAAATCCCGTTGATTGGCTCATGGAGGTGAACGAACATGGAAGCAAAGACACTGAATGAAATTCACAAACAGGGTATCGAGGCACTGGTGAAAGTACTTGGACCGGTCGATGCAGTCCGGTTCCTCCAGATATATGACCAGGGAAGCGGCGACTACACAAAGATGAGAAAACAGTGGCTGGAAAAAGATCCTGAAAAATATCTTGCGGCTGTTATTGCACACGGGAAGAAAAAGACCCGTGCGTAATTTTTTCTGAAGTTGTACCGGGAATGCCCGGGCCCCTTATCCTTACGCATCCCGACTATCAGGATACAGGAACGCGGGTTTTCAAAGAGAAATCTTGAGAATATACGTCGGTTTTATCTCGAATACCGCAACGTGACTCCACAAATTGCGCAAACACTGTCTGCGCAATTGCCGGCCAAAACCCCGACGGAAACACCAATTATGCAGACACTGTCTGTAAAATCCACCCCCCGCCCCTCCCCGTGTGTTCAGGGAATTATCCTCCTCTTCACTCCCCCGCCTCCTCCCCGGCCGCAGCCCTCCCTCGCACCATCCCGGTACCCTGCTCGCGTAACCGTTTGAAAATATTCACCCCGGCAGGGCAGAGTGTATATCGGATACCTCTCCCTTTTCTCATGGTCGTGATGATCCCGTCACCAGCCAACTGCTTCGTGTGCCATGTGATCGAAGGGCCGGCAATGCCCACGACCCCGGCAATATCCTTCCGGGAGACTTCCGGGGAAGAGGCAAGGACCTCGAGGATCCTGCGGGTCGTCGGGTTCTGCAGATGCAAAAACACCTTCTTCTCCATCTCGCTGTACCGGCCGTTGTTCTCGAAATATCTCACGGACTTTCCGCTGTCGTAGGAACTAATCCTCCTCCTCATTTCGAGGACCAGCATGTGGTACTTCAGGGTTCCCTCTTTCACTCTTGTCAGCCGTTCCAGTTCATTGAACTTCACGCCCGGGTTTGCCGCTATGCACTCGTAGATCTTCCGGCGGTTCCGGTTCCACAGGATGGCATTCCGCTCAACTCTCCGGTACCCGAGGGCCGCCATCAGCTTCAGGAAGAAGAAGAATTCAACCAGGGACACGAGCACCGGACAAAAAGACAGGAATACTGCGATGACCATCTCCCGCACCGTGAGGTCCCAGAACGATATCGGCTCGGGGTCCTGGTGCTGGCCCGGCACTGCGCCGGTAATGCCCGGGACCACGCCATATCCTCCGGTATCTGCTGAGGCAAACGGCACGGCAACCAGAAAAATGGAAATGAAGAGGGCGACAGCCCTCTCCGGAGAGGGTCTCATCAATGAATATTTCTCATGATAAGATATCATATTTATGATTTTGTTTTAATACGTAACAAAATTGTAACTCTGTACCCCCTGAACACTCACTCCATACACCTTGAACTTCCATATCCCGGGAGCAATCCCGCCGGTCCTGCTGATCGTAAGGAAAATCCTCCCGTCCGTTGCCCCGTCAGCTGCATCATAATACGGGCCTACGGTCCCGTCCGGGGCGATGGCCGAAAGCGAAAGCGAATCGGTGGCATCTCCCCAGTTCAGGTCCGTGGTCAGGGATGCTGTTCCCGGAGAGACCTGGACTGTATACCAGTCCGTTTCTCCCTGCGTGATAGTACCGGCGGTCATGGGTGACATGACCGCAGGCAGGAACAGGTCCCCGGCCGGGGTCACGGTATACCCGTTATTCGTGTCGACATCCTGTGCAGATACTCCTGATATGAGCATGATGGCGCAGACCAGGATTGCCATACTGGTTCCGGATACTTTCATAGTATACCGGTGAGCGGGTTTCGGTATCCGGCACTTAATGTTTCTAACGCATTTGTCTACCGGTCAGGGATCCGGTAGATGAATGCGTTAGAATCGTTATATCTCCCGTAATGAAATCCTCGCGTGGACAGTCGGGGGTTGTCCAAAAGAAAGGCCGGGTTCACCCTCGTGACGAACTAAGCCGGGCCCGGTTTTGCCCGCAGGCATGATCCCAGTTCCTGATGCACACACACCTTTGATTTTTGGACCATGCCTTCACGGGCATAACGTATGAAAAGGAGGAAAAAACCATGAAACCTATGAAACTTGGTGTCATCCTGCTGGCACTGCTGCTGGCAGCGATGGCGATGGCGCCGGTAACGAGCGCTGAAAGCAGCGAATCCGGCGTGACTACGCAATACCTGTCCCCGCAAGAGGGTGCGAAGTTTACAGGCGCCAATCCTGAAAAGGATATCGGGGTTGGTGGGATGCTGAAGACAAGGACCGCAGTCCAGTCTGTGAAATCGGCATTTGCAGCTACTGCTGATGCCCCGCAATGGAGTGCATATACGGACCTTTGGAGAAACTGGTGGTCGGCAAGTCCTGTATATTGCGATGCATATTCCCGGTCAAGAACCAGTTCCGGCTCAGCATATGATATCAATAAAATTGCCCTGCGGGAACGTGTCTGGAGGGATGGTACACTCTACAATGACCAGCCCGATACGCGATATAATTCTGCAGATGCACAAGTGAATTACCAGTATTCGGCTGTGTATACGGGTGGTACCTGGACCGCTCAATCCGATCACATCTTCGAGCTTTCAGGATATTCATCCTGGTATCCGACTACAGTCGATACCTTAACCTAACCTTTTTTTTATTCCCGGTGAAAAACATGAATAATCCTATGTATAATATGAAAGTATTTTTCTATATCGCTCTTTTTGGTTTTTCTTTCATCCTTATTGCCATAGGTATTACGGGTATTCCCCACGCAGAACAATCGCCCCTCTGGTCAATGTCCCTGAATCACTCAGATAATGGTACGACCTATTCGACAACTTATGATAAGAATAAGGTAACGGAAAGTTTCGGTGTCAGTATTTACCCGGGGCCGGAAAGGCAACATGAATCGAATCAGACCGCGTTAAGGAGAATTGATCCGGATGAGCCATTTGAAGGATACCTATGGGTGAATAACCAGATGACGAAGGACAGCGATTTTCTCGTTTTTGGTCTCCTTGATTACCAGCAGATCCCCTTTGTATTCAATAATTCAGGCTCAGGAATTCACCACACCATTCATATGGCCCCGTTCAGGGAATCATTCTTCCCCTTCAGGCTCCCTCCCATGACGGAAGGAAGCCATGATTTTGAAATCTTCCTTGTCATGAAGCCGGATATGCATTCCCTCAACGAATCATTCAGGCTCAGTACGGATCAGGCACTTCTCGGGAGCCGCCGGGTGAATATTATTGTGGGAAATGCTTCAGTGTTTTCTGCACCGTCCCTGAACGAATATGACGGCCCTGCAATATCCTGCGGTTCCGATTATGTTCTCAACGACGGATTACTTGTCACAGCAAAACCCTGTGACACCAGAGCATTGCTGTCGGCCAACGTAACGCCGGACGGGCTGTTTGATTATTCCATCAATGTTGCAGCGGATAACCACTACCCGATCTCCATCGCAATCGTTCCCCTGCTCGATTATTACCAGGTTCCCTTAGCGAAAAATACGAACGACCGGGTGGCCTTCTTAAATCTCAATTCCGGAGAGAAATCGGCGATCCCGGCAAACGTTGTTGTCCCGAAAGACGAGGGCGTTCATGAACTCATGGTACTCTGGATACCCCGGCCGTATCATTCAATCGATGATGATGCCCGGAGTGTCGCGCAATATCATCAGTGGCCCTGGTCTGAACCAAGTATCCGGGTCGGCCTTGATGTGAGATCCGGTTTTCCGGCACCAGACCGTGCAACTTCAGGTGTATATCCCCCGCTGGTTTCTGCCGGAAATGACACAATCTCCATTAGTCCCGTAAACAACCACACTGCCGGAGAGATTTTCGCTATCAATGGAACAACCACCCTGCCCACGGGAAAAACTCTTGTTATCGATATTGAAGCGGTCCGCCTGCACCCGGCCCCTTCCCATGAACCCCCGCAGAACACGACAGCTCTTACCGGGCAGACAACAACGGAAAAATACCCCGATGGAATTACCCGGTGGTCGTTTGTTGTGGCCTCCGCTTCATTGATACCGGACGATTACACGATCCGTGTCACTTCCTTTGAACCGCCAATCATTGAATCGTCAGCTGATTTCACGTTACAATCCCGAAACGGGACTACGCCCGGTATATGCCAGACTGCGGATGAAACCGGCCACCCGCCCACACCATCATCCCCCCAACCTGCTGTGCCTGCACCATTCCCGGTTATTGTTACGGTTACTGCACTGTGCATTTTGGGAGTATACAGCAGAGTATTCCGGAAATGAAGGACATTTTCAAATCCCTCATCAGTGAAATTACATACAGCGAACTAAACAACTGGAGAATCCGTGATGAAAAACCAAAAATTTTCTCTTTTTTTACTTCTGCTGATGATTATTATCAGTTTTTCAGGTTGTGTTTACCAGAACACTTATGAAAAAAACCCGGGACCTTCTCCGGTTCTGTCAATTCCTGCAACGCCTTCACATGTCGGTTTGGTAAGCCCGGCAATACCGGGCACGACCTGTGTACCAAATCTTGTCGTGAATTACACAGCAATCCGGTTCATCGGCCAGGCCGATATCTCACATCCGATGGATGACGCCCGGAAAAATGCTATCGCGGAAGTCGCCCTCGCTGATGATCGTGCCCGTTCTCTTCTTATTGACGGGGGCATGATCGAAGGAGTCCTGTATCAATGTCACCCGACACCGAAGAATTTCTCAGGCCCTGCATGCGCACCGGCGCTCCGGGTATTCCATAACGGCACCAACTGGGATTTTCTCGTTGATGAGGAAAGCCGGAATGTGATATTCGTCCAGCATGACACTCCGACGGGAGCACTTACATGATGTCCAATCTTAAACCAGAACATCAGGTGGAATGAATAAAACGAAAAACTGGCATTGGGCAATTGGGACGATTGGCGTAATAATCGTCATCCTTACCATCACCCGTTTTATTTTACCCGGGGCGAAAAAAGGATCGGTCTGAGACCTCAATATTATTCCGGCAGGGATCTCCCGCATTCGTTTATCGAATTAATTTTCCGGCAGATGATTGCGCTGGAAACAGTATCCATCTCCCGTCCAGTAGAGAGTTGCGCTAGAATCGTTATATATCGCGTAACGAAATCCCAATTCGTGGACAGCCGGGGGTTGTCCCGAAGAGAAAGGACCGGGTTCACCCCTGTGACGAACTACGCCGGACCCGGTCCGCCCGGAGGCACGCGATAATTACCATAATTTTTTATGAGAATTTTCCCATGCCCGGGCAGATAATAAAGGATGTGTTAGCATCGAATCCACACACAGAAGGAACGAAGCCGGTATTTCCGGCAGGAAAAGAGACGACCATTCTGAAGAACACATCTTCCCGGGTCGAACGATACCCGCTGTAAGGGAAAAGCCCGGGACCCGGGATAAGGCCGCAGACATCCTGTCCACATCCGCTCTCGCCGAGAAAAACATTGGTGAGCTGGTTGCCTGGTTCAGCGATAACCTGGAGCGGGACGCGGCCTATATCACCAGGAAGCTCAACCGGCTCGAACAGAGGATATGCCGGCTCGAAGGTGAGAAAAGGAAGTAACATGCCCCGCAGGGCTGCGGTCGTGATGCCCGATGTCCCTCTCTTTCTCATCCCGCACGTGATCCAGAACGGGATCCGTGTGCATGGCGACGAGCTGGAGCGGGTGACGATCAAGAAAATCTTCATGCATGTATATGCCGTGACCATCCGGACGCGGAGCGTGAAACGTGAGCTGCGGCCGACAATCCCGCACGCAAAATATCCGGCGGCGCCGTCAAAGGGCCGGGGGAGTGGAGTATGAGCCGGGGTCTGCCGCCGAAAAAAGCGCTTGAGGCCGCTCTCCTGCTTGCACGGTTGCGGGGGCAGGTGATCATGTTTCGGCAGGACGCAGAAGCCCCCGGTGATTTCATGATCATCGGCCCGGAAGGAATTATCGTTGTCCGGGTCCGGCGCACCCGTCATCTCCGTGTAACGCTTAAGGCAGTTGAATTCCAGCAGCAGGAGGCACTCGCCCTGCTCCACTCGGCGGACCTTGTCCCGGAGATTCTCAGGGAACTCTGGCTCTGGTGCCCGTTCGGCTCGATGCGGTTCTTCCGGCTGGAGGATCAGGGACTTGTCGAGCTGGACCGGCACGGGGAAGATATCCTGAGGTTTGGCAGGAAAACAGTATCACAGAACTGCACGGGAAGAGGGGCCGGGGAGACAGTACACCCAAAATCACCTTACGGGGATCTCACATCAGCACCGTCAGAAACACCCTCCTCTCCGGGGTAATATCTCACTCTTGGGGAGATCCTCCCAAATCTCCCCTGTACGGGCTCCGTTTACCTGATCCGGGAGGTTTTACGTGTCTCATTCGCGAAATCGCGTGTCTCTTTTTTCCGGAATCGGCGGATTCATGCCCGGATTGGCATATCTCCGGTCATTCCGGGCCCGGATACGTGTCTCTTTATGTCTCTTTGGACAGGCAAAACGGGGGTGGGATGAAGTCTATGAGGTGGGGGGAGGTCGGGTTAGTCCCGGCATGCTGTATATCACTGATACTCTCCCGGTCGTATCACGCCCTTGTGATATATATCAGTGATAACTTTAAATAGTTATCACATATAAGTGATAACTATGGGTTGGTCTGAGATCCCGGAAGATGTAGAAGATGTCATCCGCAACGAGTTGGGGCTCTCACGG
>JAJRCF010000014.1 GCA_028679075.1 Methanoregula sp.
AACATACGTAGAATACACCAGACTTGATCCATCAGGGTTTATTTTCGTAACAAATGCATCAGAGTTTGTTCCTGTACTTTTTCGGGTGGTCTGGAAGGCCCCGGTTGTTGTCGGGAAATTGGTAGATGCGGTATACCCTGTGATGTATACATTACTGGAACTGTCTATTGCAATGGCAATATTTTGGTCGGCGCTACTTCCCCCGAGATATGTTGAATAGATGATGCCAGTCCCATCTGAATTCAGTTTGGTAACGAATCCATCGTATGTTCCAGTTCCATAGGTAGTTTGGTAGGCCCCGGTTGTTGTCGGGAAATTGGTAGATGCGGTATAACCTGTGATATATACATTGTCGGAACTATCTAGAACGATGTCATATCCATAGTCAGCGCCACTCCCTCCAAGATACGTTGAATACACAAGACCGGAACCATCTGTATTTAGTTTGGAGACAAATACATCATACCCGCTGCTCAAACTCGTTTGATAGGCCCCGGTCGTTGTCGGGAAATTGGTAGAGGTAGTATATCCCGTAACATAGGCATTGTTGGAGCTATCTACGGCGATGCCTCGGCCATAATCAGTGCCACTCCCTCCAAGATACGTCGAATACTCCAAGCTCGGGTCGATAACCAGCGCTTTGCTCTTATCATATTCTCCCACTGAAAATCCATACGTGTCCTTATCCAACACCCGGTACGCAACCGTAATACTTTGGGAATTCTGGAACGCCTTCGGAGCGGCCATGGACACGTTTCCTTCGACAGTGGCGATGGAAAGACGGCCATCATCCTCAACGTTTATACTTTTAGCGCCCTGCACATCCACAAGAATTTTTTCAGGAGCGGTACCAGGAGCCACCGTGAAGATCTTTTCAACATTGTTGCCATGTGCCTTCGCACATACCATAATGCCGGGCCAGAGTTCTCCGAGCGAGACGCTGTTGTATGTCGGGATGCCCGTCTGCCATTTGGTGGAATCGTTCCCGATGAAGTATGATACCTTTGTCTCCGCCAGATCTTTCCCTTGCGGAATGAGGGGGATTACGGTGCCGTCAGCGGTGACAAACTGCTCTTTCAACGCAACACCATAGGTTTCGTTGTCCTTCATGACTGCGACCGTATGGGTAATGTCGCTGTCAGTGATGTATGCCGTACCGTAGAATGTATCGGCATAGTACTTCACAGCGTCCAGCTGCTGGCCATGGTTTTCGATAAACGGAACTTGGATATCCATCAATTGCGCCGAGACCGTGGTGGTATTGTCCGCAGCCGCCGTGGGCAGCACGATCAGGATCGTGCATAGGAGACCTATGAGTGTGTGAGACAGAGTGCAAGACGAGACCTGTGTTCGATGAGGAGATTTTCGGATCATTCTTTGGGCAACTCCCGGGACTGGGATCTCAGGCATATCTGCACTTAACAACTGAGTACACCTGCGAACAAGTCATGAACATGTTCGTGCAAGACAGCACGACGGATGTAATGATTGGCGCTGGGACAGGGCAGGTGTTCCCTCTTAAAACGAGGCTTGTGATTGTTTACGATCATCTCACTCTGCCTATCTTGTATAAGTGAAATAACCGAATTATTAATACATATTTAATTTTATTGCTAATTAGTGTTATTAACTAAATTAAAAGTATGAACTATTTTGTGAATTGCCGGCAGGCCGTTTAATTTTTTCTATAGAGGGAATGTTGAAAACCTATTCAACAATATATGTCAGTAGAGAATAATTGTGGGTTCTGGAACAGGATTCGTTTTATGGATGGGTACTAGACATGGCATTGGTGATTGATAAGAACCTGACGACCTTGATAAAAAAGAGTAAAATTTGTTGGATTTATGGATCAACGATGACCAACTTGTCGTAATCGTTGTAAATGTAGGAACGATAGGTTATTTCCTCCGGATCCGTAACACGGTACTGCGCACTCTTCTGGATTATGAGCACTTTTACGTGGCCCGTGCTGTCAACATAATCGCTGACTGGGTCCAAGGCAATAGAGGGGGTAACGTAGTCATCACTTGTTGTGCTGTATTTTGAATTCCATGCATTAGTTCTCTGGTTCCAGACCCATACATCAAAGCCCTGTGTTGAACTCGGATCATCGTGAGTACCCTTCACTCTTAAGGTCAGGGTTGCACTCCCGATGCTGCTCACGGATTCAGATATTATGTAGTCAAGATACTTCGCTGCATAATATTCATCAGTGCTTGATGTAATTGTCGTTACGCTTCCATCATTAAGGTACTTGATACCATTCTCATTAGTGATGGATGTTGATGGAAGTGTCGTACCACTCGTTGGTGTATTTGTGCTGATCTGGTTCCCGTACGCCCACTCATTCGTCCCCGGCGTCCCGGCATAGTTCCCCGAGAAGTCGTAGATGTTCCCGGTGTTCTTGACCGTCAGGACCGCTAACGGGATCTTGTACCAGTCATTGGTCTTGTAGTACGTGAGGACATTGTTGCCGCTGGCGAGCCCGGGACCGCTGCTGAGATCGTTCCAGGTCCAGGTGTTGATTCCTGCGTAATATCCGGATGTGATCGTGGGCGGATATGATGATCCCTTTGCGATGTTAACGCCGTTCCACGTGTAGGTGCCGTTCCCCAGCTTTGTTGCCGAGTAATCAACATACAGCGTTGCGGTGTAGTTGGTTGCATGGGACACACCGCCGAACGTTGTTGAGTTCGCAGTATACGGGTTGGCAAGGTTCTTGGTCACCGGATCGTGGCCTTCATTGATCCAGTACTCGGTGCAGCCGGTTGAACCGGAATCCACATCCCAGCCGTAGACGAGTTTTGCTTCCTTGACACGGCCGTCGAACCTTGAGGATGATCCGTAGGTCGTATTGATATACACCGTCATTTCCGATGCGGTGATGTTGTCTTTTACATCGAAGACCGAGATGTAATCACTTGTTACACGGTTCAGCTCAAGGAAATTGCCGCCAGGAGTTGTACGATTAGTCCCAGTTTCCCTGGCGTACTCGAGCGCCAGCGGCTGCGCGTTTGCAAGGACTACGGGTGTGCCCCCGCTCGGGACCAGGGTGATGGTCTCCGTTCCGGTCCAGTTCTCCGTCATGTTCCCGGTATATACCATAACGTACAGCCGTGCGAACTTGATGTTCGAAGTTGTGAGACCGGTAAATGTCGCGGTTGTGTTGTCGTTATTAGCCGGGTTGTCGGTCTTCCATGTATCGGCAAACTTGACATCAACACCGCCATTCACCGTACCGTGCGGTCCTGTTACCGGCGGTGTGCCCAGCCAGTAGTTATCCGCCGAAACCACGCCGGCAAGCGACAACATCCCCACAAGCACCAGCGCCATCATGAGCGCGAATGACCTGCGCGGCTTTGCCCCGCCCTTGAGCAGGTATGCGAACCTGCCGAGTCTGCTTTCTGTTCTTTTCGTTTCCATTTGTTTTACCTCATGTCCGCGGGACCGGTCATGGGTTGGATTGCGTAATCACCAGCTGAACCGGATGCGAACAGGTAACCCTCTGCGCACCAGCTATTAATACGTTTTTACATATTTGTAGCACTTAATTTTACGATTTTTTTTTTAGTAATACTGAGCCGGTGAGGGTACGATATAATGTACAATATGAAGATTGGACTATGCAATACGTAAATTTGTATACAAACTATGGTATCTTCCGGATGGGATTTTTCCTGGGGGTGCGGGAAGCGGGGCGCATCCGGTGGGGGCCTGTATCCCGGTTACGGCCCGGTGAAGCGAAGGACCGGGAATGGTGAACAACCGGATTATCGCAGGGAGCCGGTCCTGCCTGCATGAGCTGACAGACAGACATAAGACCCGTGAATGATAATTATCATTCAGCAATTCCGGCACGTACCAAAGGGGGGACATTACCATTCCGATAACTGCGCGACAGAAAATTCAGACCCCAATCCAGAAGATTGTGGAGATCGTTACACGGACTGTCGATCCTGATCGAATCATCCTTTTTGGCTCCCGGGCCCGGCGGAACAATAAAAAACAGAGCGATTATGACATATGCGTAATCAAACGGGGGATTACACGGAGGCGGGATCTTGCAATGCAGATCTATCGCAATCTCTATGGAGTCGGAGTTGCGGTGGATGTCATCGTAGAGACGCCGGATACGTTTGATGAGCTCAAAGACAATCCATTCCTCATCTACCATGATATTGCCCTCCATGGAAAAGTGATCTATGAGAAACCGGTTGCTTGCTGAGCAGTGGCTGGGCCGGGCAAGGAGTAACCTGAGTCGGGCCGCAATGGGAAAAACCAGTCCTGATGTTGTCTACGAAGACCTTTGTTTTGATTGCCAGCAGGCTGCAGAAAAATCTCTCAAGGCGTTCATGGTTCTTAACAATCTTGTTCCTTCGGCCACGCATTCCCTCTCCCTGCTTACGGAAACCCTTGAGAAAAATGGCATAGATATCCCTGGAGATGTAAAGGGAGCAGTCGGACTTTCTTACTATGCCGTGACAACCCGGTATCCCGGTCATTATGAACCAATTGAAGAACCGGAATTCCTTCAGGCGCTATCTATGGCGAAGCAGGTTGTTGCATGGGTTGAGAGCCGGTTCTGATGGATAGGATCCCCACGTAAACCCTGTTGTTATACGGCAGGTGAATTTGTAAGGACACCGTACAACAATACAAATAAGAAAACATCAACAATTATCCGCCGACACCACGCCGGCGAACGACATCACCGCAACGATCACCTGCGCCATCATGAGCGCAAGTGACCTGCGCGGCCGGGCCCTGCCCTTCAGCAGGTACGAGAACCTGCCGAGCCTGTTCTCTGTTCGTTTCGTTTCCATTTGTTTTACCTCATGTCCGCGGGGCCGGCCCTGGGTGGGATGGTGTAATCATCAGCAGACCGGTTGATCCTCGCAGGATCGGGGCGGTCTTGCCCACCCAACGGGGGCCATAAAGGACGATGTCCTGCGCCGCGATCCGTACTATGGATATTCCCGGCCCGTTGCTGACGACACTACCTGATTGATTCCTGTCCGGGCCGGATTTTTTTCCTTCAGGTAGTAGTATGTACAATACTGTTATGTACGTTACACATTACCTGGTAGTGGTAACCGGTAATTCTATTATCAGGTATTGTTACAGGTACGGGACATTAGTACCACATTATCTAAGATCATACTATTGTTATGACTTCCATACCGGGAACGTAAGAAAAACAGGGAGGGAAAACACCCGCCCGTGTGCCCGGGAAAATCTCCCGGCACGGTCGTGCGGGCAACATTGTCCCGTCGCGGGAAACCAATGCCCGACGACACGGCTCCCGCAAGACAGGCCGGCACATGCCCGGAAGCTATCCGGCCTGGGTCATGCCAGTCCGTTTAGTAATACTTTCCCATCCATTTCGTAACACTTTTTTAAGAAAAGTATTACAAAGTAGTAAAAATAAGAAAATATTTATCATAAATGAATTAAAACCACATTGATACAGGAGATCAGGACATGAAGACATCACTTGGAAAAATGACCCGGAACGAGGCCGGGGCAAAAGATTTTCTCCTGAAGACCGGCATACTCCACGGGCTCCAGCCCTGCATGCTCTGCGGCAGCACGCGCGTGACCCCGGTCGGGAGGGGACGGACACGGTGCAGCGACTGCGGTTTCACCTGGGGCCTGAGGAGGGGGAGCATCATCGAGAACACGCGCCTCACCTATCTCCAGTTTATCCGTATCGCCCGCCTCTTTGCCGACGAGATCCCGCCGGATGAGGCCGCGGAGCGGCTCCATATCGGCATCTCCCCCGTGGAACACCTGTACCACCGGATCCGCCTCTTCTTTGCCGATGGCGTGGCAGTGCCTGGTACCCTGAAAGACCCGGTTAATCCAAAGGCCCGTCCCGGCCCGGTAATCTTCGGTATCCACTACAGTCCCGAGACCATCCGGATCGAACCGCTCGCCCCGGGGACCAGCGATCTTATCGTTGACTTGGATATCCCGTGGTCCCTCCGGGGAAACATCCTCTTCATCGATACCTGCGAGAAGAGCTTCCACGGCCTGATCGCGTATTACCCGGACCGGGAGAACCAGGAAGTCGTCCTTTTCCAGCCGAAGAACCGGACTCACTGGCCCCCGCTCACGGTCTTCTGGAAGTATGCCCAGACCAGCTGGTCGCGGCACCGGTACCTGAAGCGGGACGCTGTCCCGGCCTATATCCAGGAACTCGCGTTCCGGTACAATCACCGGCACAAGGACATGTTCCATGCAATCCTGGAACATCTGTCAGGCTATGAACAGCCCGCATGATCCCCCCCCTGTCCGGTTGCCCGGTCCCGACGGACCGGATCGCACCGGGTTTTCCCTGCAATAAAATCATCAGATTTATCTGAAATTGTAACATGGAATGACTGATACGTAACAATACCGGTAATTATCATGAGAAACACCTGCCATGCAATCATTATCCTCATCGTTCTTGCATCGGCGCTTCTCGCATATCCCGCAGGGGCGCTCTACGATTTCGAGGGGCTCCCCCTCTCCGTTTCCTCACAGGGAACCGTCGAAGGCAACGTCATCGCCTTCGGGCAGTACGGCCTGAAGAACCCCCCGTACGAACTCAAATTTGCGCTCCCCTCGGCTCCCCGCTTCGCCCGGGTCTATACCGGGGTCTGGGGCGGAACTGAGAAGTACACCGGCTGGGCTGACATCACCATCAACAACAAGAAGAAAATACGGTACCTCCTCAACGGCGACCGGGACGTGAGCCGGGAGCTCTACGAGTCCGGCCACGGTATCTACTGGATCGCGTACGACCCTACCGATCTCCTCACGAAAGGGGACAATCTCATAACCGTGACAACAAGCAAAGGTGAGTCCGGCAACAAGCTGGACGGTCGGGTCTATGCGATTGTTGTTGTTGCAGCTGTCGACGACCCTGCGGCCGGGGAGACCCAGTACTGGATCGCGGAGGGCAACGAGAACCTCCATGGCGAGGGATGGGCCGGGACCAATCCCACGAAGCACGAGGACGCAAACGTCACCTTCGCCAGTGCAGGACTGGCCGGCATGACCCGGGCCAACCTTTCGGTCCTCCTCCTTGCCGGAGGAAAGGGCCAGCCGGATTACGTGCAGTTCAACGGGCAGTACCTCGGGATACCGGTACGGAACGCCTCCGGCCAGAATGTCACGGACACCGGCAACGAGGTCTCGTTCGATGCGGAGGGGGGTGCAGGTACCCCTTCGCGGTATACAGACATGGAGGTGTTCAATGTCACAGCGCTCGTAACGGAGACGAACACAGTACGGTTTATCCGGGGCCTCGACCTGGACGGGGACGGGACCATTGCCACGACCGGCGATGCACCGGAGGGCGAGGACTACATCCACCCGGTCCTCGCAATCCTCACCGTAACCAAGCCTGGCACCGGCACGGGGACCGACTTTGCAGTGGAAGGCCTCCGGGCCGGGAACGCCTTTGCAGGGGAGAACGCGGTCCTGGAAGCGACTATCAGGAGTTACGGCCTTCCCCCGGCCGGGCCTGTCCCCGTCACGTTTGCCGTTGACGGGAAGACCATCAACACCACGCAGGTCACGGTCCCCCGCAGCGGGATTACCGTGGTGCAGGTCCCCTGGGTGGCAGTGGCGGGGAGCCATACCATTACCGCGGGCATTGCAGCGCCCTCCGATACCCGGCCCGGCAACAACGAGGCATCGCTGGCCCTGGCCGCCGGCACCCCCCCCGATCTCTCTGTCCGCATCGGATCGCCCTTTGTGAAGGGGAGCGCTCCTGCCGCCGTAACGAAGTCCCCGCTCCCGGCCTGCGGGGCATGCGCTGCCGTAGGGCTCCTTCTGGTATGGTATGGCAGGCGGAGACGCCCGTCACCCGTGCAGGCCGGATCGCTCCTCCTCACCCTCATGCTGGTCATCCCCGCCATTGCCGTCCCGGTTTCGGCGGAGACAGGCGCACAGGAATATACCCTTCCCCTGCAGGTGACGAACAGCGGGGGAAGCGATGCCCCCACGTTCACGGTGACCGTATATCTCGATGGCGAGAAGATCGCTGATAAGCGGATCGATGCCGGGCTTGCTGCCGGGGCAACAACGGATATCCCGGTCCCGGTCTATGTCGCCCCGGGGTCCCACGAGGTGAAGGTCGTTGTTGATGAAGAAGGGGCCATAGTGGACAGCAGCCGGGGCAATAACCTTGCGCAGGGCCGGTATGACTTCCCGGGTTAGGGTGGCGATGGCCCTGGCCTGCGCTGCCCTCCTTGCCGTGCCGGTCCTCGCGACCTATGCCGGCGACAAGCCGCTTGTTGATGCCTTCACCTGCGAAGGGAAGTGCGGGTACAGCTTCTCGGCCGGCAACAGCACGTACAGCGGGACGATCTATCCCGGCGACCGGTATGCCGTCTCGTTTACTCCCGGCCTGCCGGGGGACGCGGCTGTGAAGTATCAGCGGTACTATGTCTACTGGGCCTGGAGCCGGAAGGACCAGCAGTCGGTCTACCCGGAGATCGCCGTTGTGCCGGGCCCCGGTGCGGGAACCGCTCCAGTCCGCGAGGCACGGTATACCGACAACAAGGGGTTCAGCAGCCCAAGCGACTTCTATTCGGGCGTGGACACGTTCTCCGGCGGGTTGCCTGTGCCCGGTACCGGTACGGTTACCTTTGCGGTGGAGAACAGCGGGGAAGAAAACAGCACTTTCGTGATCCAGGGCATCGGGCTCCTCACGGTGTACGAGAGTGCCTCGTCCCCGGAAGGTCTCGTCATTGTGAAGGAAGGGTGTGACATGCTGTACAACAGCTACGGCATCACTCCGGAGATGGCCACGAGCAGCATGGACTTCAACCGGGATATCGATATGGGGCGGCTGGAATCGGCCACGCTCCACCTCGTCGCCCCCTCCGGGGGGTACACGCGCTCGGACGTTATCCGGAAGAACGCCCTGCAGTTCAACTACCGGCAGGGATCGGCGCTGCCGGAACTCTTCTCGGTGATAATCGGCCTTGTCTTCCCCAATGCGAACGGGAAGGAATGGGTCGACGTCTTCGACTCCGATTCTCAGCAGCAGATCGGGACTGAGGTCCGGGACGTTACCGCGTTTCTTTCCCCCCGGGCGAACACCGCGGCCGTGCAGGACCGGGGGGACTACCTGCTGCTGACCAATGCCATCCTGCACGTCAGGTACCGGTGAGGGAGATCCATGCACGCAACCATTGAAGCAGACAACTTAAGAAAAGTGTACCGGGGCAGTATCCCTGCCCTCGGGGAAGCAAGCTTTACCGTCGGGAAGGGGGAGTTTGTCACCCTGATCGGCAGGAGCGGGTCCGGTAAGAGCACGCTCCTGAATATTCTCGGCTGCCTTGACAGCCCGAGCTCCGGCACCCTCTCCCTCGACGGGGTGCCCGTGGACTTCCGCGACTCGGCCCGGCTCGTATCGATACGGCGGCAGAAGATCGGTTTTGTCTTCCAGCAGTTCAACCTCCTGCCGCACCTGACGGCGCAGGAGAATGTCGAATACCCGATGCTCTTCAATTACCGTGAACCGGAAGAGCGGGCCCGGACGGCAGGCGGGCTGCTGGAGCGCGTGGGGCTCGATGGCCGCAAAGATCACCTCCCGGCCGAGCTCTCGGGAGGCGAACAGCAGCGGGTAGCGATCGCCCGGGCGCTCGTCTCCGACCCGCCGATCATCCTGGCCGACGAACCGACCGGCAACCTGGACCAGAAGACGAGCGGGGAGATCTTCTCCCTGATGCAGGAGATCGGCAGGGAACGCAAAACCACGTTCTTCGTCGTTACCCACGAGCGGGAGTTCGGGGAATATGCCGACCGGTCGTTCCGGCTCGTTGACGGGACGGTGACCGCGATATGACGAAACTGCTCGACTTTGCCCGTCTCTCCGCACGCCAGGTCCGGAAGAAACGGATGCGGGTGCTCCTGACCGCATTCGGGATCGCGATCGGCATCGCCGCCGTTGTCGCGATGGTATCGTTCGGCGAGGGGATCCGGTACCAGGCGATCGAGACGATCCGGCAGCAGTCGGACCTCACGCTTATCGAAGTGACCGGGTCCGTGAAGGACGGGACGGTCATCCCGATCACGGAGTCCAAGGCCGAACTTGTGCGGAAGATCCCGCATGTCGAAGCGGCCGGGCCGGTGTACAGGGTATCCTTCTCGACCCTGCGCCAGACCTATATCGACGTGCTGGGGATCCGTGCGGAAGACCTACGGGCACTGTTCCGGCCTGCCCTTGCCTCGGGAGAACTCTACCCTGCATCGTCCAGCCAGGTGCTTCTCGGTCACGAGCTGGCTGAGAAGCTGAAGAAGTACGAGGGGATACGCGAAGGCGACCTCTTCACGGTCGTCATCCGCGACTACAACGAGTACGGCGCCCCGTCGGACCGCAAGCTTGCAATAAAAACGGGGGGCACGCTTCGCGCACGGGAGGACGCGCTCGACACCCTGCTCATCATGGACCGGGACGCCGTCAGCGCCCTTTCCAACGAGTCCATGCCGTACAATGCGGTATACGTGCGGGTGGACGACCCGGAGAACGTTATGGCCGTGGCACGGGACGTCCAGTCGCTCGGCCTGACGGCAAACGGGGCATTCCGGCAGATCGAGTCGGTCAACCGGTTCATGGACCTCGTCATCCTCTTCCTCTCGATCTTTGCGGCCATCTCGCTCGTTGTCGGCGCCCTCATGATCGTCAACACCATGGTCATGTCGGTATACGAACGGACCCGCGAGATCGGCGTCTCCATGGCGCTCGGGGCCTCGCAGGGGGACGTAGTGACCCTGATCCTTACCGAGTGCCTGTATATCGGCATGATCGGTGGGATCGTGGGGGACCTCCTCGGGATATTCTTCTCCTGGGTGATCAACACAGCGGGAAAGGCGTACCTGATCTCGCAGACCGGGGACCTCTTTTCCGCGTTCGCCCGCTACGACCTGGCACTGGTCACCCCCGGGATTCTTATAGCGGGGTTCCTGGTCGCGGTTATCCTCTCGCTGGTCTCCGGCATCTACCCGGCCCTCCAGGCAGCCCGCATGAACCCGGTCGAGGCGATACGGCATACGTGATTTTCGCATATACAGGAAAAGGAGAAAAAACAGCCATGACAGAAAAAACCAAGAGGAAAAAATTCCCCCGGTATTCCGGTATCGCAGCCACGCTGATCCTTGCGCTCCTGGTACTTGCCGCGTGCGCAGGGTCGGGGTGCGTGTCGCATCAGGACACAACGTCAGCGCCGGCAACGGCAGCACCCCCGGCCATCTCTCCGGATATCGCAACGGCATCGTCGGCCATTCCCACCGGTACCGGACAAGTTTCCGGCACTACCCTCCGGCGCATCATCGTCACCAATGCCGATGCAGCAGAACTCCTTCTCGCTATCGGCGCGGGGGACCGGGTCGTCGGCATATCGGATACCGTGAAAAACCATCCCGTGCTCGGCTCGCGGTTTGCCGGGAAAGCAAGCATCGGCTCCTGGCAGGCACCCGATATCGAGACGATCCTCTCCCTCCATCCCGATGCAGTGATCAGCTATTCGAGCTACACGCCGAAGAATGCCGACCGGATAACCTCGGCAGGCATCCCCCTCCTCCTCATCGACTGCTACAAGATCGACACCCTTGCCTCCGATGCGAGGCGGCTCGGGAACCTGACCGGCAGGGATGCAGAAGCAGAAGAGTACGTCGCGTTCCTCGAACAGTACGAGGCCCAGGTCCAGTCCCGGACCGCCGCTCACCCGCCCGCCCGACCCCCCCGGGTCTATATCGAGTCGTACTCCGATTATTCCGCCCTGACCGGGGGAAGCGGTGGCGACCTGCTGGTGACGATGGCCGGTGGCGAGAATATCGCAGGGCTGCTCCCGGTCTCCTCGCCGAAGGTCAACGCCGAATGGGTAACGGCCCAGGACCCGGACGTGATCATCAAGACCGCTGCATCGGGAAAGAACGAGACCGAGCTTCGCGAGATCCATGCAAAGCTTGTCGGCAGGACCGGCATCGCGAACACCAGCGCGGTCAGGACCGGCAGGGTATACGTAATTTCGGGGAGCGTCACCTATGGCCCCCGTTCGGTGATCGGGCTCGCCTGGGTTGCAGGAATCCTCAATCCCGACACATCAGCCGCTATCCGACCCCGGGAGATCCAGGACGAGTATGCCGGCCGTTTTGTAGCCGCGACAAACACGACTGCCGCAATCTACCCGCAGCCCGGGTAAGGCAGCCCGGGGTCCGCCCCTCGCCCCGGGTATTTCCGGGAAGATATTGATCCGGGATACTGACTATACTACTATTTTTCACACTCTTCACACTAATTATGACGAAAATTAAATAAATTTTTAATATTGGCCGGTAAATAATCATCCAGTATGATCCCGTCCCTGTCCGGCCAGTCCCGGTGCCCGCCTCCTGTCATTGCCCCGGCCCCCGCTCGCGCCGGGCGGACCCCGGGCAGGGCAGCGGACAGGCCCCTCCCGGTAAAGAGGCTTCCTTTACGGTGTATCGCCCTAATGATCCTGGTCCTGCTTGCAGCCCTGTTCATCCTCGCCCCGGCAGCGAGGGCCAATGACTTCATGGGCGGCATCCCGTTACGGACGGTAGACTCGGGAGTTGTCTCGGGAGGGATCTGGTACGATACCTACAACGGATTCGACCACAGTTCAGCATACAAGTCCTTCAACCCCCCTGCCGCTACCGACATCCAGTGGGCCCGGCTCTATGTCGGTGTCTACTGCGGCCACATGCAGAACAATTATGCGGGAAGGGCAGAGATAAGCCTCGATACGGACAACGACGGGAAAGGTGACCAGGTTCTTGGCCGGGAGGAGATGAATGTTGAGTACACGTATCCCGGGAACGGCGGTACCGGCCCGGTTTACGTGGGTAACGGCAACCGGGTCACAAGCGATTACGTCTTCTCGTACGATGTGAAGAGCCATCTGACAGGGAAACCTATAGGCGTCGGCGTCAAGACCGAGAAAGCCACTCCCTCGTCCTCGTTCGACGACAGGATCAAGTTCATGGCACTGGTCGTTGCCTACAATGATGGGGACGGGGACAAGGTCTATTACTGGGTCAACGAAGGCCACGACCCCATGAGCGCATTGAACGATAATGGCTATACCGGCGAGACCTCGTTCTCCACTTCAAAGATTGTCGAGAGCGAAGACCGGGAATACTCGGCAACCCTCTCCTCGCTGTACATGGCCAGTGTTGACGGGATCTACACCCTGAATGGCGACGAACTCATGGGGAACGGGGCCCCGCAGGGAGAGTATTTCGGCACGGAGGACTGGGACGTGACCGACTCGATCGAGCTTGGGGATGACACAACACTCCAGTACGAACGCTCGGGCGCTTACTTCAAGATCCCCCTTGCCCTCCTCACCGTTGCATTCAGGGAACGGCCGGAAGGTACGCTTGAGATAACTTCCAACCCCGCGGGTGCGCAGATCCTGCTCGATGACGAAGAGACCGGTAAGACAACCAACCAGACCTTCACTGGCATCAGTGTCGGGCAGCACACGGTGCAGGCAATCCTCGTGGACAATGATAAATACCGTGAACCCGATCCGGTAACCGTCACGGTCAGGAACAAGGAGACGACCACGGTCAACATCACTATACCCCAGATCAACGGGTCCATCGACATCACCTCCGAACCGGACGGGGCATGGGTATATCTCGACGGGAAGAATATGTCCGTCCTGTCCGACACGCTCCTTGAGGGCGTGATCGTCGGGGAACATACGGTTGACCTCTTCAAACCCGGGTACGGAAATGCCACTGCTGCCGTCTTCCTAGAGGAAGACCAGACAGAGTCCATTGAACTGGAACTTGTGGAACTGGCAGCCAATGTATCGTCAGGAGGGATGGACCCGTTCGCAGGGGTTGGGTATACCGGCCGGCCCCTCTCCCTGTACCGCCACGGCTCAGTGAAGGGAAACGTGGCGGTCCTGAAATCCGAAGGATATTCCGGCCTGCTCGGGAAGGGGATGAGCGTAACCTACCCGGTCGAGGTGAGTGTCCCGGAGTCTGCCACGGTTACGGACGCCCGCCTGTACGTGTACACCACCTGGAGTCACGATGCCGGTGTCCTCCAGGGAAGGGCATCCTCGCCCGGAGTGGAGATGGATGGGGAATCCCTGGAGAGGGCCACAGTATATTCCGACCGGAAAGGGAACGGCACGTACGACTACCCGGTCGAGACCCACTGCTATGCCCCGACAGGTATCCCGCCCGGGAACAGGACGATTACGTTCACGGTTACCAATACCGGCGGACCTGCGGACAAGTTCGCTGCGTACGGTGTCGTGCTCCTCCTTGTCACCGAGGATCCTGACGGAAGGGAAATCGAGTACTGGCTCGGCGAGGGATCCGATGCGGTGTACGCTAACCCCGAATTCAATGTCGATACCGCGACTGCGGAAACAAGCATCCAGTTCCCCGGCACCCTCAACATGACCACAATCGCGGAGGGCGAGCTCTATGTTATCAGCACGGCGGCATCCGGCAGCGGCAACCGCATCCTGTTCAATGGCCAGACCTGGGCGAACGTACTGAGTGGTGGATCTTCCGGGATCAGCCTCGCGCGGATGAATGTCAGCACCGATGTCCTGCGTTCCGGAAACACCGCGGGCATCGGGAGTGTGGGAGAGGAGATCAAGGGCGACTACATGGAGAACCGGAACCTTGTCCTTGTCGTGACAAAGGCACTCGAAGGAGGTTTTCCCGTTGCCACTGTCCCGTTGTCAGCGAGTGGGGAGGGGGACGATTCCGAAGACAACAGTGACGATCCCACCAGCACGGTCAACCAGACGAACCCGTCCCTGTCTGCGACCGGACCAATCGAGGAAGTCCTCGATCCTTCGGAAAAAACGTATGCGGTCCGTGTCCTCTCCAACCCTCCCGGGGCGCTCGTCTCGGTGGATTACCAGTACCGCGGCAAGGCAACACCGGATACCGTCACGGGTCTTACGGCCGGGAACCATACCCTGTCCGTTGATATGCCGGGTTTTGACCCCGTAGAGGAACGGATCTTTCTTACCACAAACCAGACGATAACATTTGATCTGGCAACACGGGGAACTTCCGTGTTATCGTTGGAAAAGGTTGCAGATACCGAAAAAGAACTCCTGAACCAGGAAAACTACGGGGGCGTATACATAACGTCGAGTCCCGACCAGGCCGTTATTTATGTTGACGGGAAAAAGACCGGCTTTACTACCCCGGGAATTATTTACGGCCTCAAGGAAGGCAAACATACCGTACAGGTAAAACTGGCAACTACAACGGGGTCCGCAAACCAGGAGAAGATCAAATTCCCCATCGAGAAGAAGGAAGTCTGGGTTGCTAACGGGATCATCACCCCGGTCTCAATCACCTCGTATGAGAATTCCGTTCTTGCACGACCGGTGATCAATTCGACCGCATTCAACAGTTCCGTATTTACGATAAACGGGAATTCGCACCAGTACCATATGGCAGAGAGCATCCCGGTACAGGTATCACAGAATTATGTCACGCTCCACACAAACGATTCCTATATTACCTACACGATCTTCGCGGACAATTCCAGCGAAAACGTGATAGAACCCCGGGCGTATACCCTCAATAATGTGTGGGTAGAATCCGATCCCCCGGGCGCTGATATTTATGTTGACGGGTTTTCCACGGGCCTTACCACCCCTTATCTCGTCAGGAACCTGTCGGACCAGGACCATCTCATCAGGGTCTCGAAGCCGGGATATTATCCCCTTGAGAGCACCGTCCGTATTGCTGGTGTGGACCTGGTCCGCCGCTTTGTCCTTGAACCCTACATGAACGGGATGCTTTCCGTTGCGAGCAACCCGTCGGGAGGAAAGATCTACATCAATGGCAAGGATACCGGGAAGAAAACACCGTACGTATTCCAGTACATGACTGTCGGGAAATATACGATCAAGGTGGTCCAGAACCAGACCAAGGCAACCTATGAAGAATTCATGGTCGAACCCAATGTTGTCAACGAGGTCAACCTCACGCTGAAGAAAAGCAAGTGACATGGCAGCGGGGAACGGGAAAATGCCCGTGCCGTGGTACCCCGTCTCTCTATTTACCCTCTTGTGTATGCCGGGGCATCGCGGGGACGATACGTTCATTTCCGGGTACCGTAATTCCAGGCACTCCTCCGGGTGCAGTTATGGTGCTGCTCTCGCCCGGAACGGTACCAGGAATTTTCCCTGCTCATTCTCGACAACAAAGGCATCCACGCCATAGACGTTGCTGATGCATTCGGGAGTCAGGATATCCTGAGGTTTCCCGTAGCCGGCCATCCTTCCCCCGTGGAGAACGACCACGGTATCGGCGTAGCGGTAGGCGAGGTTGAGGTCATGGACGGCGACGATCATGCCAGCCCCGCGTTCCCACGTGATCTCCCGCATGGTCTCCATCACCCCGATCTGGTACCGGATGTCGAGCGCACTGGTTGGCTCGTCGAAGAGGAAGAGCTTCGGGTCCTGCGCAAGGGCCCGGGCAATGAAGACCTTCTGCCGCTCCCCGCCGGAGAGCTGGTCCATGTAACTCCCCGCCATGTTCCCCATCTCCAGCGCATCGAGCGAGTGCTGGACTCTTGAGAGTTCCTCGTCCGACACCGACCACCTGATGTGCTGTCGCCTGCCGAGGAGGACAGTCTCGAATACCGTGGAGTAGAGGGTGTAGGTGAAGTGCTGGGGAACGTAACCGACACACTTGGCAAGCTCGATGGGATCGATCTTCCGGATATCAGTCCCGTCAATGCTGATGCTTCCTGAGGTCTGTCTGTGGATTCCTGCAAGGGTCTTGATGAGCGTGGACTTACCGGAACCATTGGGGCCGACAAGGGCGACAATCTCGGATTTTCCTACGGAGAACGAGATAGTATCAAGCACCCGTTTCTCCCCATATTCCTTGCAGACATCCTCGATGACAATCTCCATCCGGTCCACCTCCTAGTACAGGCCCCTGCCTTTCCCCCGCATGATCAGGAACAGGAAGAAGACGCCCCCGATCGCGTACATGATGATGCCGACCGGGATCTCCACCGGGCTCATGATGGTCCGGGCTGCCGTATCGGATACCAGCAGGATCAGAGCGCCCGTCAGGCCGGCGCACGGGATGAGGTACCGGTGGTCGCTGCCGATGATCATCCGGCAGATGTGCGGGCCCATGAGGCCGATAAACCCGATGATACCGGTGAAGGCAAGGCAGCAGGAGGCGGCAAAGGTTGAGATCATCAGGCCGGAGAGGCGCAGGCGCTCGACATCGATCCCGAGATTCTTTGCCACGTCATCCCCGGCGGAGAGGGCGTTTAAGTCCCATGCACTCCGCTCAAGAAGGATAAAGCATACGATGACCAGTGGGACGAGGAGCAGGACGGCACTCCAGCTCGCCCCCCACATGCCTCCCATCAGCCAGACCATCAGTTCCCGGAGTTTCTCGTTGTTGGTGGTGTACTTGAGCGCCATCACACCGGCCGTGAAGAGGTAGCCGATCACGACCCCGGCAAGGATCAGGGTGGACTGCGTTGTGCCCCGCGACCGTGAGATCCAGTACACGAGGATCATGGAGAGCCAGCCGAAGAGGAAGGCGAAGACAACGATCCACATGTCGTAGCTCAGCAGGAAGTACGAGACAAGGACGCCGGGCCCAAGGACAATCGCAAGTGCAGCGCCAAAGGACGCGGCGGATGAGAGCCCGAGGGTGAACGGGCTCACAAGCGGATTCCGTAAGAGGCCCTGCATGACCGCCCCGGCAACCGCAAGACTGATACCGGTGAGGATTGCGAGAAAGATCCGGGGCAGCCGGAACCCGACCACGATCAGTTCGGCCTGGGGATTCTCCGGTGCCGGAATGGTGAACGGGATGGCATCGTACCACGCGGCAACGGAAGGGAGGAACGCGTGCAGGAAGTTCTGGATCGAAACGGCACAGGAATGCCCGATGGCAAGGACCGTGTCCTGAGGGGTGATGGAGACGGTACCGATGCCTGCTGACAGCACTGCGGTCACGATGACAAGGAGCGAGAGGCCGGTGATCAGGGCGATGCGCCGGGTGCTGCCCGCTCTGTAGAGCGTGTGAACCGATACGTCCGCTGCCGATACGGGTGATGCGCTGTCAGGCATGTGTTTCCGGATTTGTGCTATACCCTAGTGGAACCTGCAGGATCGCTGATGAAACTGCATTCACATCCCGATACCTTTCACCACGCCCGCGAGCTGTTCGGCCCGGAGGTCCTCAAGTTTACAATAGGTTGCGCCCAGTTCATCCGAGAGCGTCTGTGCAAGCCCAAAGGAGATATATCCCTTTTCTGAATCGATCACGAGCGAGGAGATCCCCGCATCGCGGATGTGGGCTGCAACCTCCTTTGCATCGTCAAGAGGGGAGCCGGAACCCCTGCTCACATTTCCCTTCCCGTCGGAAATAAGAATCATCCTCGGGATAGTGTGGTGATTGATCATCATCTCCCGCTTGAGGACATCGAAACCCTTTGAGAGCCCGTGGGCAAGGGGAGTTTTCCCGCCCACCGGCAGGGCCTGCATGTACTTGCGTGCCAGTTCTACGCTTGATGTCGGGGGAAGGAGGACTTCGGCCCCTTTCCCGCGGAAGACCACGAGTCCCACCCGGTCGCGTTTCTGGTACGCATCGATGAGGAGCGAGAGGATCGCCCCTTTGACTGCCGTCATCCGCTGCTGGGCCCCCATGCTCCCGCTTGCGTCTACTACGAACAGGACCGTGTTGCCCGTCTTCCGTTCCCTCACTTTCTCGCGGATATCCGCGGGTTCAACCTTCACGGCAAGATCTCCAACCCTTCCGAGCTGGTGCGGTGCGGCAGCCCGGATCGTGGCATCGAGCGCAATATCAGGGCTGATTACTTCCGGAATCCGGTTGCGGACATACCTGCCGTCGCAGGATTCGGTCACGCTCCTCCGCCCGTTGCCGTCGCGGCGGAATGCATCGGGGCGTTGCGGGGGCGAGAGCGGCTTCTGGTCAAGCCTGAACGGCGAACCTTCGGCAAACTGCGTTGTCGTAGACCCGTCCGGCCCCGTGTTCTCTTTTGGCTGCTCGTGGTGGTTGTGCCCCTGCTCATGTTCTGGCTGCTGCCGCTCGTTCCGTGAATTCTGGATGGACTGCTCCATCTTCTGTTTGTCCATCTGCTGTTCGGAAAATGGCCGGCGGCGCATCCTATGGGAAAGCACAAGGGTGGCAGCCTCGCGGATGTCATCCTCGTTTACCTCATCACGGTTGTTGTATGCCGCGATGGTCGAAGCAGTCTTCATCATCGTGATATCGGCACGGTGGCCGTCAACTGCCATGTCAATGCAGATCTGTGCGATCATCTTCAGCATATCGTCGGGGACCTTCACTTCCGGCAGGAGCGCCTGTGCCCGGACAATACGCTCCCGCATCTCCTGTTCCGAGGAGGCCCAACCTATGATGAACTCACCGGGCGCGTTATCGTACTTCTGCCTCCTCCGGATCACTTCGACTCTCGTATCCACATCATGGATCCCCTCGATATCCACGCAGAGGCCGAACCGGTCGAGGAGCTGGGGGCGTAGTTCGCCCTCCTCCGGGTTCATCGTCCCGATCAGGATGAATACAGACGGGTGGACATAGGAGACGCCTTCCCGCTCGATAAAGTTCATGCCCATCGCGGCGGCATCCAGGAGGACATCGACGATATGATCGTTGAGCAGGTTGACTTCATCCACGTACAGGATATTCCGGTGGGCCTGCGCAAGGATGCCGGGTTCGAATTTCTTCTCTCCCTTCTTGAGGGCATGTTCGATATCCAGGCTGCCGACCACTTTGTCTTCGGTAGCGCTGATCGGGAGTTCGATGACCCGCATCCGTGCGGTTATCGTAACAAGATCCGGGTATTTCTTCTGGCAGTCAGGACAGAGGCCGTTTTTATCTGCAGGATCGCAGCCAAATATGCATCCTTCCACAACCTGCCGGTCCGGGAGGAGGTGGGCAAGGGCACGGGCTGCCGTTGACTTCGCCGTGCCTTTTTCCCCCTTGATCAGGACCCCGCCGATCCGGGGGTTGATTGCGTTCAGGACCAGGGCCCTCTTCATCTGCTCCTGGCCCACGATGGCGGTGAACGGGTAGATGTCATGGAAATAGTTCATACGGGGACTTCCCGGCGGGTAATGGTCCGGAACAATTCCGGCTCGTGATCCTTCCTGTCCGGACGCCCGCCCGTGTTCGTGTTGGTAATATCTACAATGAGAGATATCTTAACATTTAGTATTACCTGTTTCATTTTCGTACACTTATGATAATACAATTAACAAAATTATTAACAATAGAAGTGTCAGAATTCACGATACGCGTTATCCGGGACAACCGTTATCCCCGCCCCGGGTGCCCGCCATGGACGGCCAATGAAGATCACTTCTGTTATGTGGGGGTCCTATGCCCCTGTCATGAAACGTGCAGCGGAAACCTGTGGTATCCGGTGTTCCGTATATCCCACCCGCATTCTTGAAGAATCACCGGAAAAAAGGGAAGAAGCAATTGCCTCAATGAAACACTCCGATGTAATCCTCCTCTACCATACCTCGGACCTGTTCTGGGAAGAGATAGACCGGGAAATCGAAGTGATCAAAAAAACAGTCCCCGTTATCTCGCTCGGGCCCGATCCCTCCTTCTGGACACAGTCGACCGTGGGAGCAGAGATTGTCACTACCTGTCACCGGTACATCACCAACAACGGGGATGAAAATTTTAAGAACCTTCTCCGGTATATCGACCGGGAACTCTTTGGTGCCGACTGCCTGGCAGCACCGCCTGTGGATGTTCCCTGGGAGGGGCTGTACCATCCTGCTGCACCGCAGGTATTCGCCAGCGTTGATGAATACCTTGCCTGGTACGGGGATCGGGCAGACGGGAAATACCGGGCTGCCCTGATCTTCTCCCGTACGTCGTGGGCGGCAGGCAACGTTGCCCTCGAAGATCAGCTGATCGCAAGCCTCGAAGCCGAAGGCCTCGCCGTCATACCCATATTTACCTATGCGATCCGGGATGAATCTCTCGGAGCCCGGGGCATGGCGGAAGTGGTGTCCGATTATCTCCTCCGTGACGGTGTACCCCGGGTCGATGCACTGGTCAAGCTCATCCCGTTCCTTTTCGGCTCGGTGAAGGGTACTGCCCAGTCACGGACCAGCACCTCGGACGGGATCGACCTGCTCAGGTCTTTTGATGTCCCTGTATTCTCCCCCGTCGTGTCCATGTACATGACCCTCGAGCAGTGGAAGGCATCGGAAGGGCTCTCCATGGACGTCGGGTGGTCGGTGGCCCTGCCGGAGTTCGAGGGGGTGGTAGAACCGGTCTTTGTCGGGACCAGCAGGAGCGAACCTGACGGCGGCAAGACCCGGGAAGCCATCCCGGACCGGTGCGCGAAAATTGCGGGCAGGGTCCGGCGATGGATTGCCCTTTGCAAAAAATCCGCCGGTGAGCGGAAGGTCGGGTTCATCTTAAACAACAACCCGTGCGCCGGGACCGAGGCAAATATCGGGGGCGGTTCCAACCTCGACACGCTGGAGAGCGTTGCACGGATCCTGTACCGGATGGCGGATGCGGGGTATGCCGTTACCCCGCCGGCATCCGGAAAGGAACTCGTGGAAACCATCCAGAAGAAAAAGGCCATATCGGAGTTCCGGTGGACAACGGCCCGGGACATCGTGGCATGCGGGGGTGCCCTTGCGCAGATGGACCTGGACACGTACCTGCCGTATTTCCGGTCGCTTCCCGAGAGAGTACAGCAGCAGGTGAACGCCACCTGGGGAGAGCCCCCCGGACAGGGAATGGTGCTCGACAACAGGATGCTGATCACCGGCATCCGGTGTGGCAATGCCACCATCCACGTCCAGCCCAAGCGCGGGTGTTACGGCTCGCGGTGTGACGGCACGGTCTGCAAGATCCTCCACGATCCCAAGTGCCCGCCGCCTCACCAGTACCTGGCCACGTACTACTGGCTTGATCGGGTCCAGGAGGCCGATGTCCTCATCCACGTCGGCACGCATGGCAGCCTTGAGTTCCTGCCGGGCAAGGGGACCGGCCTCTCGCAGGAATGTTTCCCGGACATTGCTGCCGGGACGCTGCCGTTCCTGTACATCTACAACTCCGATAACCCGGCAGAAGGCACGATTGCCAAGCGGCGCGGCTATGCGGTACTGGTCGATCACATGCAGACTGTCATGACCGGGAGCGGACTGTACGAAGGCCTTGAGGAGATCGACAGTATCCTCACCGAGTACGAGACCACCCGGCACGACCCGGCCCGCGCCCATGCCCTCCAGCACCAGCTCACCGAGGCCCTGATCCGGGCGAACCTGGACAAGGACATGCACCTGGTTCATGGGATGCCCCTCGACGTCATGGCGGCAAAGGCCCACGAAGCGCTCTCGAAGATCCGCAACACCCGGATCCAGTCCGGCATGCACGTCTTTGGCACCGTCCCCGCGGGAGATCAACGGGTGGAGTTCATCAGTTCCATCATCCGGTTCGATTCCGGCGAGACCTCGCCCCGCCGGCTCATTGCCAGGGTCCTCGGGTTTGACCTGACCGATCTCCTTGCCGGGCAGGGCCGGTATTCCGATCAGCACGGGATGTCCTATGGTGCACTCCTCGAACAGGTCGACCTGGAGCTGGGACGCTTCATCGCTACCGTGCTGGAAGACCCGGCTCATCCCGTAGCCCTGATCTTCGGCAGGAGGATCCCCGATGAACAGATCCAGGACCTCAATCTCGTGAGGGAACGGGTGATCGACATCAGCCGGCGCATCGACGGATCCCGGGAGATCGACGCCCTCCTGCATGGCATGGACGGCCGCTACGTCCCCGCAGGCCCCTCCGGCCAGATCACGCGGGGGCACGAAGACGTGCTGCCTACCGGCCGGAACTTCTACTCGCTGGACCCGCACCGCGTCCCGACCCGGGCCGCATGGAGGGTGGGACAGCGCCTGGCCGATGCGCTCATTGAGAAATATTCCCGCGAGGAAGGCACGGTCCCCGAGAACATCGCGTTCTACTGGATGGCGGGCGACATCATGGCCTCGGACGGCGAGATGTTTGCCGAGATGCTCTGGCTGATCGGGGCACGCCCGGTATGGCAGAAGAACGGGCAGGTGAAGTCCTTTGAGGTGATCCCGCTCCACAAGCTCGGCCACCCTAGGATCGACATTACGGTCCGCACCACCGGCATCCTGCGGGACAATTTTGCGAACTGCTACGAGCTGCTCGACGATGCCATACAGGCCGTTGCCGCACTTAACGAACCACCGGACCGGAACTTCGTACGCCGGCACACACAGAAGAGTATTGTCGAGAACGGTGCCGGTTTCCGCGATGCAACATTGCGGATCTTTTCCTCCAAGCCGGGCTCGTATGCAAGCGGTGTCAACCTTGCCGTGCTTTCAAGCGCGTGGAAGACCCAGGCAGACCTTGCAGATATCTTCGTTGCGTATAACGGGTACGCATACGGGAGGGACGTACAGGGAAAGGATGCCCACGAGCACCTTGCAGCCAGCCTCTCGACAGTATCGGTCACGTTCAACAAGATCCAGTCCGATGAGCAGGACCTCCTTGGCTGCTGCTGCTATTTCGGTACGCAGGGAGGATTCACCGCAGCAGCCCGGCACTATTCCGGCAACAACGTGAAGCCCTATTACGGGGATACCCGCGAGCCAGAGAACGTCGAGGTGCGCGATCTCGCCGATGAGATCCGCCGTGTCGTCCGGACAAAGCTCCTCAATCCGAAATGGATCTACGGCATGAAAGACCACGGGTACAAGGGGGCTTCCGATATTATGAAACGGGTGACCCGTGTCTATGGCTGGTCAGCTTCCACGCAGGAAGTGGACGACTGGATCTTCAACGACATTGCCGATACGTTTGTCAACAATGAGGAGATGCGGGACTTCTTCGAGCAGAACAACCCCTATGCCCTCGAAGAGATTGCACGGCGGCTCCTTGAAGCACATACACGCAGCCTCTGGGATGCCGATCCCCGGGTGCTCGATGACCTGAAAAAGAACTACCTTGAGATCGAGTCCTGGATGGAAGACCAGTCCGGCCAGGGCGATTACCAGGGGGGCAACGTCGACATCGTCACCATGGAAGACAATCCCTTTTGGGGCGATGGGCTGAAAGATATCCTCGGAAAAGTACATGCGAAACACCAGCGCTGAATTCCGGGACCTTCAGGAGGGTATGATGCGATGAATGCGATCGAGACAACGGACCTGACCAGGTATTATGGCGCCCTTTGTGCCGTGGACCATCTCACCCTCTCGGTAAACAATGAGATCTTTGCCCTGCTTGGCCCCAACGGGTCCGGCAAGACAACTACGGTACTGATGCTGACAACCCTGCTCACCCCGACCGAAGGCAGCGCCAGCGTCTGCGGGCATGATGTCATGCGGGAGGGCGAGCTGGTGAGGAAATCCCTGAGTTATGTGCCGCAGGACATGGCCGTAGACATCAAGCTGACCGGCCGGGAGAATGTCCGGTTTTTCGCAGACCTGTACGGAGTACCCCATGCCGCGGACCGGGTCGATGAGGCACTGGCCGTGATGGAACTGACCGACCGGGCCGACGACCTCATCCGGACCTATTCCGGGGGGATGCGGCGACGGCTCGAACTCGCCCAGGCCCTGGTCCATGAACCCTCCGTGCTCTTCCTTGACGAGCCGACGATCGGGCTCGATGTCGCAGCCCGGAAACGGATCTGGGAACACATCCGCGCCCTCCGTAAGAAAGGCATGACGGTCTTTGTGACTACCCATTACATGGACGAGGCCGACCAGTTCTGCGACCGGGTCGGGATCATCAGCAGGGGCCGAATCGCTGCGCTCGGCACGCCGGCAGAACTCAAGGCGCGACTGATGAAAGACGTGATAACGGTGAAGGTTGAGGGATCGTTTGCCCCACTGGAGGTGGACGGGATTGCGTTTGTCGGTCGGAACGGCGACGAGGTCTCGTTTACTGCCGAGAACGGCAGGGAAGCGCTCCCGCTGCTTGCCGATGCGCTCGGGAAATCGGGATGCGTGGTCCGGTCCATGTCGCTTCGTGAACCAACCCTCGACGACGTATTCCTGCAGGCTGTGGGCCAACAGGAGGAGCCGCAGGGGTTTGAATATAACAAATTCAGGATCATGCTGCGGAGGCGGAAATGAACGGCGTGGTCTCCTACATGAAAAGGGATTTCACCAAATGGTTCCGTGGGCGGGTTGCGGTAATCTCTGCCCTGATCATGCCGGCAGCCTGGCTGATTTTTGTCGGGCTTGCCCTGCCGGTTCAGTTCACCGGTAACTATCTCGATTTCATCACGCCGGGCATCCTTGTCATGACCATGCTCTCGGCCGGTCTCTCCGGCGGGGCGCTCCTGATGTTCGACAAGATCCTCGGTTTCCTCAACAGGTTCCTTGCCCTCCCGACTCCAAGGAGCAGCATTCTTGTCGGAAAGATCCTCTTCATCACCGGGCGCGGCCTGATCCAGACCACCATCATCCTTGTTATTGCGCTCTTAATTGGTGCCACCCTGCTCAGTCCCGTGCAGTACGGCCTCACTTATTTCATCCTCTTTCTCTTCGGTGTCCTGATATCGGCATTCGCCACTACGATTGCACTGTACCTTGAAGATCATGACTCGTATGCCGCGTTCAACACCATGATCTCGATGCCGCTCTTCTTTACTTCGAGCGCCCTGATGCCCTACAGTGTCATGCCCTCGTGGCTTGCAACCATTGCGCATCTCAACCCGCTCAGTTATGCGATCGATGCTGTGCGGGACGTGACGGCAGGCGGGTTCCCGGCAGGTCCCGTCCTTGTCCTGCTCATACTGACCGGTGCAGTCCTTGCGATCTGTATGCATGTCTTCCGGAAGGTGACCGTATAATCCGGATCCAAAACCCGCACGTTTACCCTCATTATGTATATCCTGTGATAGAAGCGGGACGTGACGGTACCGTCAGGGGGATAAAGGCGTTGTTTTCAAACCGGGGCGATACGGATGCCGTTGGGGTTACCCCGTGTTATGAATTCCCGGAAATCTCCAAAAAATAACTATGGAATCTCTATCCCCGCTGCGAACGGGGATATCTGACAACAATGAAAAAGCTAATCTTCAATTGCAATTGTCGTGAGTTTCACGGATTCGACACCCTTGTGGGCCATCAGTTTCTCGGCAAGGGCTTTGAGTTTGCTGCCGTCGCCATGGACGAGAATTACCTCAAGGCACCGCTCCTTGGTCACGTGCGAGTGGAGCGAGGCCTTGATGATCTCGTGGTATTCGTGCTCGACCTCCACGATCGAGGAGAGGAGATTGCGCTGCTCGTGGTCGTACACCATCGTGATGACCCCCTCCCTCTCTCCCTTGACGTCCGACATCCACTTGTAATACGTGATATACGTACGGATTGCATCGCGTATGCCTTCGGAGCGCGATGAGTAGCCACGATAGTTCAGGATTTCATCGAACCGGTCGAGCAGGTTTTTCGGAAGCGATATGCCAATCCGTGAGAGATCGTCGTCCATGGTCATGTAGTATCAGTGATGAGAATATCGCTATTGTCAGATTTTAAAGTTTTTGAAGAAAACAGGTGCCGGGTTGTACTTGGTAATACCGGGTCGGGATCGTGTGGGTGCTGCCAGGTGCGACCTGCCTCGTTATGTGAGAACGGGATGATCTCGGGAAGGCAGCGGTATACCGGAGTTGTGGGGGGGTCTCCAGCTGACCCCCCAGTTTGCTTTTCAAATCAATCATACCCTCCAACCGGGACCAAGGGGGGTACCCACCCCTCCCATTCCCTTTGCCCGGACCCGGCGCCAGGGACCCCCCCACCACTGAGGGGAGGGGTAGCTACCCCCCTGAGTACGGGAGGGGTGGGTCCCCCCCTCTGCCCGTTTTCCCGGAAGGGCCGGAAAATCCCTGCTCCGTCGGAAGTTCTACGCGAACTGTCACGAATGATCATGCAGGCAAGGGGGGGTGGGTACCCCTCCGGGCCATGGAGGGGTGGGTAGGGGGACCCCCTCTCCGGATTTTAACGTGGGGTGGTGGGGGGTGCCTCCTGCTGAGGGAGGGGTGACTACCCCCCTCCGGTTTTGGTGTTCAGGATTGCGGTGTCCGACGTGAGGGGGTGCGGGATTGGGTGGTTGTGGCTGGCTTGTTGGGGGAGGGGGTGGGGGGTACCCCCCTGCCGATATTATTTCCGGAGGGGTATGTACAACCTGTTCGTGATAATACAGCAGGTCCTGCTGTCATATTTCAGTGCGGGAACCAGGAATAATCTCACCGGTTCGAAGTCCGGTAAGAAAAGGAAGAGAGGGGGACGTGCAAAAAATGTCAGAACTCTTCTGCAATGCCGTATCCCCAGTTGTAAAGCGTCGCGATGGGATCGCTTTTCGGGAACAGGTTGCAGATAAGTCCTTTTCCCCGCAGAAACCGTTCTGCGGTTGCCGGTGAGACCGGGATAACCTTGTCACTAATGGTCTTTGCTGTTGACCACAGGTGGAGGTAGTAGGTGATCCTCGCTTCCTTGTCCTTGTGGATGTAGAGATCCTTTCCCTGCCGCTGGAATCCTGGTGAATATATCCTCGGCCTTTGTGCTGCATAGAGGCATTCGTCAGTCCGGGTATCAACCTGGATCTTCCTGCCGCCATCATACAGTTGGGTTTTCATTCAAACAGCTCCTGTTGTATACGGGATCGGTTTCCCCGCCAATCCCATTATAATGTAAATTTTCATGCATTCCTTGTCGAAAGTGGGGGTCTTGCTGGCTGGCCAGAAATACCCTGTATCCTCTATGCGTCACGGGTGCTCTTATACTTTTTTATTTTTGTATGAAAAAATGTGTAAATTATTAACATTTGTAGCAATAATGGGATTGGGCAGATCTTTCATGGAATCAGGTTTCCCGGTGGATACCTAGGGATCCGGCGCATGCGCAAGTTCCGGTTTCCGGTAGCTCATATAGAGCTGGTTATGCCGCTTCGCCCACCTTAACAGGGGGACAATTGACTCCCGGAGATCTCTGCCATGTTCGGTAAGTGAATACTCGACACGCGGTGGGATCTCCCCGTAGGAGGTCCGCTTGATGAGCCCGGTGTCCTGGAGGTCCCTTAAGACATCGGCAAGTGATTTGGGACTTATCTTGCCACAGTCTTTCATGATCTCGGAAAACCTCATGGATGGCCGCCGGCCCAGCTCCGAGATGATGCAGATCGCCCACTTCTTCGAGATGGTGGGCATAATCCCCCGGAGACAGCAGAGGCAGAGATGGTCGCTTTCATCTTCCATAGTTACTGCATTACTATAAAGTTTATACTATTAATAATTCAGGCACATTTGTATTATGAAATCATATTAATTTTAAAAATGGTGTTATTATGTTTGACCGTTACTCAACCACGCATCCGCCGGGACCCGTATGTCATCCCGGTTTTATGGCGATTCCAGAAAACCACGCCGGAGCTGATACCCATGGCACATTACACTGAAACCATTGACCTCTATTCTGATGATGGGAAACTGCTGAAAAGCAGCGTGCAGCTGCACCGCATCAGCCCCCTTCTGAACCCGGCTGCAAAGACGATTGTAGACTTAACCAAGCGGACGATCAATGTCAACCTTGCCGGTATCGAGGAGGCCTTAAAGACCGCAAAACTCGGTAAGGGCCGTATCCCCGGACGGGAACTCGACCTCCCGATTATGGAAAGAAAAGATGCCCTGATTGAGAAGATCAAATCGATGGTACAGGTTGAAGATGGCGATGACACGGACATCCAGCAGTTCAATGGCGGCAATCTCCTGCTCGTCAGAGCCCCCACGATCAGGCTCTCCGGGGCATCCACGTACGATGCAGCCATTACTGCGGTGGCTTCCGCGGTAACTTACGCGATTGTGGATGAATTCAATATCGACGCGTTCAATGCCTCGACCGTCAAGGCGGCCGCGTGGGGCAGTTACCCGCACACGCAGGACATGGAAGGCGCTCTTGTCACCTCGATCCTCACGATTCCCCAGAACAATGAGGGGATCGGGTATGCACTGCGCAACATCAGCGTCAACCACTTCGTGATGATGACGAACCGCAACGCCCTCCAGGGCGCTGCACTCGCGTCAACGTACGAAATGGCCGGCGTCTTTGAGATGGGCGGAGCTATCGGCCCATTCGAGCGCAACCAGCTGCTCTGTTACGCGTACCAGGGACTCAATGCCAACAACATGGTGTACGATATTGTCAGGGAGAACGGGCAGACCGGAACGGTCGGCTCCGTTGTCCAGTCCCTTGTTGACCGGGCAGTCGAGGATAGGGTCATCACGCCCGGGAAGAAAGGCGGGTATTTCCAGTTCTATGATACGAAAGATCCGATGCTATGGAATGCCTATGTCTCGGCCGGCACGCTTGCGGCAAGTATCGTAAACTGCGGGGCCGGCAGGTTCGTGCAGGCGGTCTCGTCCACGCTCCTCTACTTCAATGACCTGATCGAGCACGAGACCGGCCTCCCCGGTGCGGACTTTGGCCGCGTGATGGGTACGGCGGTCGGGTTCTCGTTCTTCAGCCACTCGATCTATGGTGGCGGCGGCCCGGGCATCTTCAACGGTAACCACGTGGTCACCCGCCACGCGTATGGCATGGCGATCCCCTGTGTCGTTGCCGCAGCGGCCATGGATGGCGGCACCCAGATGTTCGCACCGGAAGGGACATCCAAGATCATGGGCGAGACCTATGGGAAGATGGACGTCTTTTCTAAACCGATCCACCAGATTGCGGAGGTGGTGTGAGCCATGAACACGATTACCACCTATCCCCAGTGCCGTATCGTGCCGATGCGCCTCCTTGGCCCGGACACGACACAGCGGCTGCTCGACCGGATTGTTAAAGTGCCAGGCATCCGCCGGATGCTCCTCAACGGCCAGAACATCCCTGCGGTCGTGCCCTATGGTCCGGCACGCGGTGCGAAGAACGAGACCCGCCTGCGGAAAACAATCGAGATCGCCGGCAATTCTGTTGACCTCCACGTGCAGGTAGGTACCATCACGCTCGAGATCGAAGACAAGACCGTGATTGAACAGATCCGTGCGATCTGCGATGAATTTTTTGTGGATTTCCCGTGTTCTGTCCAGGAGGGGCGGTTCATGAAGTCGCAGCCGAGCCTTGTCGATTATGCAAAGTACGGCCCGGAGGCAGACCCGTCCGTGATCGGTCTTGTCGACCCGAAGCGGAAGGAGAAACCCTCCCTCATCCATCCCCTGGGCGATCGTGTCTGCGGGGGGTGCGAACTATGACGGCACGTTCACCCCAGTACGGGCCGGGGACTTCGGTAGTCGCGATCAACCGGCGAAAACAGATGGACCCGACGCACAAACTGACGACAATGCGGAATATCACCGATGAAGACATCGTCCTCCTCCTCGGCCACCGGGCTCCCGGGGCGAGCTTCAAGACTATGCATCCCCCGATAACGGAACAGCAGGAACCCTCCTGCCCGATGCGGCATCTGGTGAAACCCACGGAAGGGGCAAAGCACGGCGACCGGGTCCGGTATGTCCAGTTCGCCGACTCCATGTTCAACGCCCCCTGCCAACCTTACCAGCGGACCTATACAGAGATGTACCGCTTCCGAGGGATCGATCCCGGCACCCTGTCGGGACGGCAGATCGTTGAATGCCGCGAGAGGGACCTCGAACAGTACTGCCGGCTCCTGATCGAGACCGAGATGTTCGATCCTGCTCTTGTGAGCCTGCGGGGAGCCACCGTTCATGGCCACTCACTCCGCCTGTCAGAAGACGGTATGCAGTTCGATGCCCTCCAGCGGTGTATGCTTGGCAAGGACGGGATGGTCCGGTATGTCAAGGACCAGATCGGCCTACCCCTCAACCGGATGGTGGAGGTAGGAAAACCGCTCGACCAGAAATGGCTCAAGGAACATTCCACGATCTTCCACTGCCTTGTGGGTACGGCCCTGCGCGATGATGCCGAGTATGTCGAATACCTTCAGCGGATCCACACGCTGCGGACACGCTATGGCTTCATGCCAAGGGAGGCCTGAATAAAATGGCATCCGTAGAGCATTCCCAGAAACAGTTCTTAAAGGCACTCAGAGAGAAGTTCAAAGGACAGGATGTAGAATCGCAGAAGACCGAGTTCTATAAGTTCGGCGGCGTCCGCCAGTCCCCGCGGAAGCGGGAGTTCATGGAGGCAACAAAGAAAATCGAGGCGGATCGCGGGATCTCGATGTACGACCCCGAACACTGCCACCTGAACGGTATCCCGATGGGCCAGCGGCAGCTGATGACCTACGAGGTCTCGGGCACCGGCACGTTTGTCGAGGGCGACGATCTTCACTTTGTTAATAACTCTGCCATGCAGCAGATGTCTGACGAGATCAAGCGGACGATCATCGTGGGTATGGACATTGCACACAACACCCTCCAGAAACGGCTCGGGAAGGAAGTCACCCCCCAGACCATCAACGAGTATCTCCACATCATCAACCATGCGATGCCCGGCGGCGCTGTCGTCCAGGAGCACATGGTCGAGACCAATCCCGGTCTTGTTGACGACTGTTTTGTCAAGGTATTCACCGGCAACGATGAAGTAGCCGATGACATCGAGCCGCAGTACCTCCTGAACATCGAGAAGCTCTTCCCAAAGAAACAGGCAGAGGCACTCAAGGCCGAGATTGGGAAGTCGATGTACCAGGCAATCCATGTCCCGACTATCGTTGTCAGGACCTGCGATGGCGGCACTACGAGCCGATGGTCTGCGATGCAGATCGGGATGTCATTCATTGCTGCGTACCGCACCTGTGCAGGAGAAGCAGCGGTTGCTGACCTCTCGTTTGCTGCAAAACATGCCGGTGTCATACAGATGGGGTCCCACCTGCCAGCCCGCAGGGCACGCGGTCCCAACGAGCCGGGAGGGATCAAGTTCGGGATGTTCTCCGATATGATCCAGGCCGACCGGAATTACCCGGACGACCCGGCCCATGCGGCCCTTGAAGTCGTGGCAGCGGGCGCAGTCCTGTTCGACCAGATCTGGCTGGGTTCCTATATGTCGGGCGGTGTCGGGTTCACCCAGTACGCAACGGCTGCGTACACGGACAATATTCTCGACGATTTCACGTACTATGGTATGGATTATATCAAGGACAAGTACTGGTACAATTATCACGAGCCGGGAGCAGACAAGGTGATTAGACCTACGCAGGATATTGTCAACGATATTGCGACCGAAGTAACACTCTACAGCATGGAGCAGTACGAGAAGTTCCCGACCTTAATGGAGGACTACTTCGGCGGCTCCCAGCGGGCCGCCGTAATGGCAGCGGCAGCGGGCCTGACCACTTCGATTGCCACGGGCAACTCGAATGCCGGCCTGAACGCGTGGTACCTTTCGATGATTGTCCACAAGGACGGCTGGTCACGCCTCGGGTTCTTTGGCTATGACCTGCAGGACCAGTGTGGATCCGCGAATTCGCTGTCGATGGAACCGGACCGTGGCGCAATGGGCGAACTGAGGGGTCCGAACTACCCGAACTATGCGATGAACGTGGGCCACCAGGGAGAGTACGCGGCAATTGTTGCCAGTGCCCACCTTGGACGGGCCGATGCGTTCTGTTACGATCCTCGGGTGAAGATCACCTTTGCCGATCCCTCGCTGAAGTTCGACTTCTCGCAGCCCCGTAAGGAGTTTGCAAAAGGCGCGATCCGGGAGTTCGAAGCCGCGGGCGAACGGTCGCTGATCATGCCGGCACGGTAATCTTGCCAAATAAAGTTCTTGCACGTTTCCTATAGTTCCGGTGATTGACCGGCGCCCCCGTTTTTTACGAAATACTCATATTGTGGCTTAATGTATGTTTTTGCAGGCCGCCCTGATCTACCTCCTCGGTTTCTTTTTCATGTATACTGATCCCGAATTCAAGTGGACGTGAGAAAGCCTTTCCCCCACCTCACGTCCCCCATGAGTGTGGCGATTATTCACGTCTGACATTGTCATATTGCTCTTCACGGGCCGAACTATACAGGATTATAAGTATCGTCCAGTCTGACTCATTGTGATCCATCCACGGGTATAATGCCTATATAAAGACGATCCGCGTCCGCCGTCTCCCTCTTTACACTTAATCGCTAGGCAACAATCCGCGGGAAACCCGACGAATAAAAAAATCTTAGTATGCTCCGATAGAACTCTTGGTTGTTTTCCAGATCAGGGGCAGGTCCTCTTTCTTCACCCAGTTCCCGCCCTTATGCCAGAGAATGACGTTCTGTCCGTCATTTGTCATCAGCAGAGTAACACTTGGATCGCGTTCATCTGGCAGAAAATTGAACAGGGCCGCAGAGAAGACTGAGAGCAGGATGGTGTCCTGTTTATCAATGACCCGGACCATATCGAAGGCTCCCCGCTCCAGGACTACGGTGCATCAGGATATAAGAGCTGGTTCGGAAATACATCAGCGGTGCTGATGGGCGGGGATACCTTCTTTATTGAAAGTGTTGACCGGGAGAAGGACCAGCAGTAAATAAAATTCGGCAGCGTCATCCTGAGAAATAATACAAAAATTACTTGGCTTATCGTGGACAAGGAGACGAGCAAGACCATATCGAGGGGTTCGTTCTATCTCTGAATAACATGAAGGCTATCAGGGAAGATATAGGAAGATCCTTCTGGCAAATCCCGCGTCCTGATAATGTACAGTGAAAAGAGAAAATGGCAAAAAAGGAAAGTTAATTTGTATCACGGTGCCGGTTTCCCGGCCAGCTTAATGCCATAGGCAAGCCCGAGTACAACAAGGAATGCAAGGATTGTACCGACAATGATCGCAATGAGGCCCCCCAGGGGTCCCAGGGAATCGCCAAGTGAATAATCCGGCATGGGAGACGAATACGAGAAACGTCCGGCCGTCTCCTCATGGATTTCAGCATCGGCAGGTGTATCGCCGGTAATGGTCTTCTGCCCCTGAACAACAAGAGCAGTGCTTTCCAGGCCATCAGGATCTCCGGATGCAAGGAATACTGCCAGAGCACCAATGAGCAGGGCAACGATGATCCCCGCAATAATGAATGTCTTATTGTCCATCATGATGATCAGGCTCCGGCCCCCACTGAAGTCTTAACCCCTGTATCCATCAGATCAGGACGGACCTCCATGATCAGTCTGATTGCCGCGACCGTAACGATCGCTTCAATCACGCCAATGACTGCGTGATACAGGCCCATTGCAATGAGACCGACATTGAGCGGGAAAGTCCCGGCTAAATACATCTCAACTGCACAGGCAAGTGCCGGTATAAGACAGGCGAGCCAGGCTGCAATGAATGCAGAGATTGGCATGCTCTTTGTTACTTTCATGAGTCCTTTGAAGGAATAGAACCCGACAAAACCCCCGATCACGCCCATGTTGATGATGTTTGCACCCATGGTCGTGATGCCGCCATCCCCGAACATGATCCCCTGAACTACGAGGACCAAAGTCAGGATGAAGATCGCGGCGAACGGCGATCCGAGAACGATCGCGGCAAGCGCTCCCCCGACAAGGTGCCCGCTGGTACCCATGGCAACCGGGAGATTGAAGGACTGGAGGGCAAAGATGCCCGCGGCAAGGACCGCAACAAGCGGAAACTTATCTTCGCCCAGTTCGTTCCTGGCCCACCGGAGGGCCAACGCTACAAAAATGAGGGCGATGATCCAGTAGATCAGGCCCTGGTCAATGGGTATAAATGCGTCAGGGATATGCATGAACTTCCTCCCAGGAATTATTACAACTCTGACAATTTGTAACACTCATATAGTTAAAAAGATTGTTTTTTGATTACCAAAAGTAATTGATATTTTTCAATGGTGATAAAAAATTGTAAATTATTTAAAAAAATCACGAAGAAAAATGGTTAAGTTATGTTACTGATGTGACGGCTGTACGCGCTTGAGAAGGGGATCGCCTATCGGTATTGTAGTGATCTTCACCGTCTCAATTCCATTCAGAGACGTCAACATTTTTACAAGAGCCTTGATTTGTACAGTACTACCCTGAATAACAAAAAGATCAAGTTGTCGGTCCTGACTGATATTTTTCCGAAGTGAAATCCTGATGATATCCTGGTATTCGTACCGGATTTCATAAATGGAGGTCAGGAGATTCTCCTTCTTGCAATCATAAAGAATGGTAATGACACCCATTTTGTCGTTGGTCCTGTTGTCAAACCACTGATTATTGATATTGAAGAACTGAATAGCATCGTGGATCCCTTTGGACCGGGAAGTATATCCCCGATGTATGAGAATTTCATCGAGTTGTTCGATCATGGATGCAGGAAGAGTGACTCCAAACCTGGAGGTGTGATTATCCGGATCTGATGTCATGAATAAACATCATTCTTATCGTTTTTTAATTTTATGATATATTTTGAATTTCGTAGCACCAAGTTATAACCTCTTAATATGATATAATTAAATCATATGGATCCTATAGATCCCGTATCTACCTGAATCACGATCATGCCGGCCCAGTATTATGATGGCACATCCTAGGAAAATCTCGCTCTGGATACGATCCTCAATCTTGGCGAAAAAGCTTCAGACCATGGATACAAAGCCGGTGACATTATCACGGTAAAGATCGTCCATATCCCGAGCGGGCAGGTCATCTTTGACAAAGATGTTGTGGCTGTTTGAGGAAGGGGATACTTTTCACGTCGATGGCGTGGATCCGGACGATCCGAACTGTATGAAATTCGGCACCGGTATCCTGAGAAATAATACAAAAATTACATGACTTATCATAAACAAGGAGACGAACAAGACCATATCGATGGGTTCATTCTGTCTCTGAAATGGAGGGAGGGCAGAACGGTGCTCCAATCCAGTACAACCAAGTATAATTAAGTCCGTAATATTCCAAAAACATTAAAGACTCCCGACAATGATATTTCATAACGGATATTACCATGACCATGGATGACGACCTATCCCGGATCGGCATATCGCTGCCGAAAAACCTGCTCGACCGGTTCGACGAAATCCTCAACTACCGCGGCTACTCCTCGCGGTCGGAAGGTATACGCGATGCGATCCGGACATACATTACTTATTACAAGTGGATGTCTGACGTCAAGGGGGCGCGGGAAGGTGTCATTACGATGGTGTACGACCATGAGCAGCGCAACCTTCTCTCTTCCATCACAGAGATTGAACACGATTATCATGAGGTTATCAAGGCCTCGCTCCACTCCCATGTCACCCATGAGCGGTGCCTGGAAGTAATTCTTGTTCACGGGGACGGCTCCCAGCTCAAGGCTCTTGCCGAGAAATTGATGTCCCACAAGGGTGTCGAGTCAGTCAAACTTACAACAATCGCCATCGAAGAATAACAATCGAACTACGTCACATCACATACCTGCGGATAGTACAGGAACCAAAAACCTGTTTTGCAATTGTTCTTTTTGATTCGTTTATGTCATTCCCCCGATATGCATTCCGCCCTCCCAACTGACAATCCTTCTCAATGGGTGGGTGGTGATCATCTGCCAATGGTGTTTTTTCAATCGAATCGTCTCCTTATCCTTGCATATTAAAAAAGGAGATAGGTATTATTCCATAATGCAATATAACTAAAGGTAGATCACACGGATTCAGGGTGGTTGTAATAATTATGTTCCATTCAGTTTTATGATTTTTTAATACAATAGAGAAATTTTGTATACTTTCGCATCTTGTGGGTTTCGGTGATGTATGTTGGGAAACCTTTCATGAGACATACAGTCTCATCATGATACATACGCGATTGCATGTTCCCCATAACTCACTTTTCTTAAGTTTTCAATACAAAGGGCACTCAAAAGAAACTCTTATGGAATCATACGAAATAAAAAATATTTATTACTATGTGGGGCATACAGATATTACGGGGAGATGATGCCCACTGAACTCATCTGTTCGTCCACCCGATACCCTGACGAAGGATGTATCATTCCTTTGGCACTCATCTCCTTATTATTCCATGACCCTATTTCCAGATTGGAGTTGAACATCAGAATGGTTGTAACTAAGAAAAAAACAGAGACTAAAAAACCAAAGACCATAAAGGCAGAACCGAAGAAGACAGAAGCGAAAAAAACCGTTGCCGGTAAGACGGTAGCAAAACCAGCGGCAAAAACCAAAAAATAATTTTTCACCTCCTGTGAAATACCTGTTTTTCTCAATTAACTAAATTTTCCCCGGGTTTTTTATCAATTCGGGGCGCTGCCCAGGTCCATTATAGCGGTTCGTAAAAGTGTTGAGAGATCTTTAAAAATGATACTTCCTTGACTCATAATGGGGGATGTCCCTCCCTCCGACCCCCGAATAACCATACCTCTGTTTCTATGTGGATCATTTTTTTTAATCCGATAAGTTTTTTTTTAAATATTTATTAATTAATCATATTTAGTATGAAAAAAGATCAGAATCTTTTTACCGTTTATCTTCCTACTTGATGTGATGATAATGAATGACTCCGAGATTAAGGATGCTGTCCGTAAGAGCTGGGACGCCTCTTCTTCGACGTATGATACGCGACCCGGCCATAAGATCAGCACCGAAGCAGAAAAAGAGGCATGGAAACAGGAACTGAAGCGAAACCTGCCGCCGGCACCCCTTGATATCCTGGATGTTGGATGCGGGACCGGTGCCATGGGTTTGCTCTTTGCGGAGATGGGGCACCGGGTCACCGGTGTTGACCTGTCGGAAGCGATGATGGCCAGGGCCCGGGAGAAAGCGAAAGCCCAGAACATGGCGATCGCGCTGAAGACGGGTGATGCCGAGCACCTGCCGTTCGAAGCAGGCACCTTCGACGTCATCGTCAACCGTCACCTGCTCTGGACCCTTCCCCACCCGGAGGTTGCCCTGAAGGAATGGCACCGGGTCTTAAAGACCGGGGGAACCCTCAGTATCATTGACGGCGTCTGGAAAGACCGCAGTGTTTCCCTGCGGGCAAAACGGCTGCTCAGCGATGGTCTGGCGCGTGTTTTCGACCCGAGCAGCCACAGTCATTACAGCAAGGAACTCCGGAACCAGCTCCCGCATGATGGGGGAATTCCGAAGGAGACCATGACCTCTTTCCTGGAACGTGCAGGATTCTCTGGTATCGGTTTCCGGGACCTGATGTACATCCGCGAGATGCAGAAGGCCCAGCAGCCCTGGTACCGGAGATTCGTCCCCCAGAAGACGTACTATATCCTGACTGCAAAAAAACAGGCCTGATTCCCAAATCCTGTCCGATTGAAGTAATTTGTTATCGTGATTATTATGAAAACGAAGGCGTTTATTGTATGCTTACTCGTATTCCTGCTCGTTGCAGGGACTCTGATTGCCGGATGTACGACCAACAGTGCAAAGCCTGCCGCGGGATCGAGTACGCCCGCAGTCACGCAGGCCTCAGCTGCGTCTGCCACTCAGGCATCAACAAGTCCCAAAATCCTGAGGATGGCGGACTTGTCGGCAATTACCAGTATCGACCCGGCTTCATCCGGTGTATTTGTGACGGAGAAGGCAATGGTTACAGAACCACTTGTAGGTGCAACCCAGGATTTCGTCCTGACCACCAAGCTTGCCACCTCATGGAAACAGACCAGCCCGACTACATGGGAGTTCAAGCTCCGTGACGATGTGAAGTTCCATAATGGTCAGCCGATGACCGCCAATGAGGTAAAATTTACCCTTGACCGTACGTGTAACCTCAACGCAGCATCAAGAGAGATGGCGGATTACAAGAGCAGCAGGGTAATTGACGACCATACGATCGAGGTCACAACCAACACGAATATCCCCATCCTGCCAGCCATCCTGCATTATTCCAACTTTGGCATCATCCACCCGGATTCCCTGAATGCGCAGGGGAACTTCTCGATACCGGTGGGTACCGGACCCATGATGTATGATTCATTTGATCAACAGACCCGTGTGTTTACGGTTAAGAAGAATCCGGATTACTGGGCCGGAACAGTAAAACTCGATGGTGTTGTTTTCTCATCAGTACCCGATCATAACAGCCGTACCCTCGCCATTGAGAAAGGGGATATTGATTTTACCGTTGATCTACCGTATAACGAAGCCGAACGTATCGATGCACTTCCAGGGATCAATGTTGAAAAATACCTGACTCCCAGGGTTTACGTATTATATGTTAACTTTGATCGTGCACCCCTTCAGGATCTCCGCTTACGCCAGGCACTATCCCTTGCCATCAACCGGACAGATATCGTCAATCATGTTCTGTATGGTATCGGACAACCTGCCAAGGGATTCTTCCTGCCCTCCATGTCATTCGGGAACAAGAATCTGGAGCAGCTCCCGTACGACCCCGTGAAGGCGAAAGCGCTTCTTGCAGAGATGGGGTACAAGGATACGAATGGAGATGGGATTGTCGAGAAAGACGGACAGCCGCTCACAATTAACCTCATAACGGCAACGAACCGCCCAGCACTTTCCCCTATGGCAGAAACAATCGGATCCGATCTTAAAGCGATTGGTATCCAGTCCAAGGTTGAGGTTATGGCCAGTGCTGCCGGTAACGACAGAGTCTCCGCAGGGACATATGATCTGAACCTTGTCGCGAATAATATTGCCATGGTCCCCGATCCGGGATATATCCTCCCCAAGTGGTTCAAATCGACTGGAGATACCAATAAGGGCCATTACAAGAATGCCACCCTGGATGCCCAGATCGACGATGCTATGCACACGGTCGATGACAAGGAGAGACTTGCCAAGTGGAACAAGGTTGAATCTGACGCGTATGATCTTTTACCAATCATCCCGGTTGCAGATTACGGTGTATTGATTGTGAAAAAGGATACGGTCCAAGGCTACAAGTTTGATCCGACCGCTCACGATTACGCGCTGGATTACGAGATCACCATCACGGAATAAGGAGAGTGTGAGGCCCAAGTCCAATCATCTTTTTTTGGAGAAACCATGCACTACTACCTTATCAAGAGGTTTGGATTCCTGGTACTGACCATCATCGCAGCATCAGCGCTCGCGTACTTCATGCTGCACGCGGTACCCGGGGAGACCGCTGAGAACGTTGCACGCCATACCATTGTCGGAATTGAAGATGATGTATCCGAACTGGTGAAAGCCGAGATCTCCTCCAAGTATAACCTTAACGATCCTATCTGGGTTCAATATACAAACTGGTTATCCGGATTGATATTTCACGGGGACCTGGGATCCTCATATGTTTACAAGGATACCAGCGTTATGACATTAATCTCTCTCGCACTCGGTCCCACCATCATCCTTGCAATTGCAAGCATGCTGATTGTTATTGTCGTGGGGATTCCTCTGGGTATGTATTGTGCAGTGCATGAGAACCGCCCCAGCGACCTTATTGTCCGGGGTGCGACAATCCTCAGCATCAGTTTCCCGTCATTCTGGCTTGCACTCATGCTGATCCTTGTCTTCTCCCTGACACTGGACTTGCTTCCTGTTGCAGGTTATGGGACACCAGCCAACATCGTACTACCGGCTGTTGCCCTTGCCCTCCATCCGACAGCGGTTGTCATTCGTATCGTCAGGACAAGTATGCTTGAGACCCTCGGGCAGCAGTATATCACCTTTGCAATTGCAAAGGGACTCTCGTTTGGTCATATCCTCTGGAACCATGCAATAAAAAATGCCCTCATCCCGGTCCTTACTCTCCTCGGTGTATATTTTGGTAACCTGCTGGCAGGTACTGTCATTATCGAGAATATTTTTGCATGGCCAGGAATCGGCAACCTGCTGATAAGCAGTGTCGATGCGCGTGATATCCCTGTGGTGACTTCATGTATCGTCGTGATCGTGGCGATGTTTTTGATTGTGAATTTCGTTGTTGACCTTTCATATCATTTCATAGATCCGAGGATCCGTTATGAGTGAAGATGTAATTATCCGTCCCAAAACCCGGTGGATGTTACCAGCAAAAACTGCCGATATTTCCAAAAACCGGTTGTACCGGGAAATTGCGAAACGACCTGGTTTTCAGGTTTGCCTGTTACTTCTGGGGATTCTTGTCGTTGCTGCAATCTTTGCACCGTATATTTCACCCTATGATCCTGAGGCGATTTCCGTCAAGGATAAGAATCAGGGAATCTCATCTGCCCATCTCTTCGGCACCGATTTCCTGGGAAGGGATCTCTTCAGTCTTACCTTGTGGGGTGCCCGGACCTCCCTGCTGATTGCTTCTATCTCGGTAGCAATTGCCCTTATCTTCGGAAGTGCAGTTGGCTGTGTCGCGGGATATTACGGGGGGGTAGTCGATGAAGTCCTCTCCCGCTTTGTTGATCTTCTCCTGGCGTTTCCCGGGATTATCTTTGCCCTTGCCCTGCTGGCATTTATGGGCGCCGGAATACTGAATTTGATCATCGCGATCACGCTCTCCCAATGGGCCATTTACGCCCGTCTGATGCGCGGACAGGTAATTTCGATAAAAAACCTGGAGTATGTCCAGAGCGCCTATACTGCCGGCTTGCCGGACTCCCGTATCATGACCCGTCACCTTTTCCCGAATGCAGTAATGCCGGTGTTGATCCTTTCAACAATTGATATCGGTCATGTCATCCTCTCTGTTGCCGGCCTGAGTTTTCTCGGTCTCGGCATCCCTCCGGGCATACCGGAGTGGGGGTCCATGATCGGTGCTGGTAAGGAATTCCTGCGTACCGCGCCACTGAATGTGATTGTCCCGGGTCTTGCTATCACGTTCGTTGTCCTGATCTTCAATTACCTTGGCGAAGGTCTGCGGGACATCCTCGATGTCCATAAGGATCAGGTGAATATCGAATGACGCTCCTCTCGGTCAAGGATCTTAATGTCTGCTTTCCGACCGGGGAAGGTATCGTTCATGCATCTCGTGATGTGTCGTTCTCCATGGAGTCCGGTGAGGTATTAGGTCTTGTCGGGGAGACCGGTTCGGGAAAATCCGTGATCGGACAGGCGATCATACGGTTGCTTCCCACCAATGCCAACATCACCGGGACGATCGCTTTTAACGGGCAGGAACTCACAACGCTCAAGGATGATGCCATGCATGCGCTCCGGGGACGAGTGATCTCCCTTGTCCCACAAAATCCATCAGGTTCCCTTGACCCGCTGGTCCGGAACGGTATGCAGATTGGCGAGATCTTCATCGAACGGGGCATGACGAAAAATACGGCATGGGATAAAGCCTGCGACCTGCTTGTCGCTGTAGGGCTTATCCCATCCGACCGGATTGCAAAGGAGTACCCCCACGAACTGTCCGGCGGGATGCGACAGAGGCTAACGACCAGCATTGCGATCGCAGAAAAATCATGCCTGATTATTGCCGATGAACCCACTAAGGGGCTGGACTACCATGCACGCGAAACCACGGCCCGGGTATTGTCAGATATAAAAACCCGGGATAACGTGTCCCTTCTCCTTATCACGCATGACCTTTACCTTGCCGAACATCTCTGCGACTGGATCGCAGTCCTTTACGCAGGGGAGATCGTCGAGATCGGGCCTGCCGGGCAGATCTTCAATACACCCCGCCATCCCTATACGCAGGCACTGATCAGGGCAATGCCGAAGAACGGGCTCGTCCCGCTTGACGGCCAGAGTCCCAGCCTCATGGCAATTCCCAAGGGGTGTTGCTTTGCGGACCGGTGTTCCTGCCATTCCGAGATATGCAGTAAGGAACATCCGGATCTTATACAGGAATCCCTGAATGGAGGTGTACGGTGTCACCACCCGTCCTGCAACTGACCGGGCTCTCCAAGTCATACGGCCATGGTGACATTTTCTCGGGGATCTCGTTTGAAGTCGGCAGCGGGAAGACCGTTGGACTCTTCGGCCAGAGCGGGTCAGGAAAGACTACGCTGGGGCGCTGTATCATGCGCATAGAGAATCCCAGCTCCGGCCAAATCATGATGCAGGGCATGGATCTCGCACGCATAAGACGGGGTAAATTGCGGGATCTCCGCCCGTCATTCCAGATGATCTTCCAGCACCCGGAAGTCTCCCTGAACCCCCGTATGACTCTCGGCGAAAGTGTAGCAGAGCCCCTCATGGTTCACAAGAGAATCGGTATGGATGACGCGCTCAGGGAGATCGGACCACTCATCAGGAGGGTCGGGCTGAGGGATGAACACCTTGCACGGTATCCCCACCAGCTCTCGGGTGGCGAAGTCCAGAGGGCGGTCCTCTCCCGGATCTTCTCGCTCAAGCCTAAACTCGTGGTAGCGGATGAGCCGACCTCAATGCTGGACGTATCTGTCCAGGCTCAGGTTCTCCGGCTGATGCAGGACCTCCAGAAGGAGACCGGGGTGTCCTATGTCTTCATCTCCCACGATCCGGATGTAATGAGTGTTATGTGTGATGATGTGCTCTGGATTAACCATGGAAAAGGTGTGATGTACGACCGGTCTGCATTCATTGACCGGGTCAAAACGAGATATATCTTAGACGTGCCGGCGTAATATTCTGGGAACCGGAATGGCAGGTTGAGCCGCCGTTCCTTGTAGTTCCCGGATGTTCATTAACGGGGTGAGAGGATGGAATACACTAACCCTTCTCCGGCTGTTGTTTGTTTCTTATCAACGGGGTCAGAGTGAGAGTCGGGAATCATGGATGTCATTGAAACACGCAATCTCTACAAGTCTTTTGGGCCGGTCCCTGCAGTTGCCGATGTCAGTATCACGGTGAAGAAAGGGGAAATTTTCGGTTTTCTGGGGCAGAACGGAGCCGGGAAGACCACAACAATCCGGATGCTCACCGGCGTCCTGATCCCGGATTCCGGAACAGCACGTATCTGTGGTATCGATATCCAGCAGGACCCCCTCGAGGCCAAGAGACATATGGGAGTCATTCCGGAGAATGGGACGGTCTATGCCGATCTCACTGCAGAAAAAAACATTCTCTGGACAGCAAAATGTTACGGGATGGACCGGGCCTCCCGGGAAGAAAAGGCCCGTGAAATATTGATCCGTCTGGGACTGGAATCGCGGAAAGACGACCTTGTCAGGACCTTTTCCAAGGGTATGCGACAACGTATCAGCATTGCCTGCGCCATTGTGCATTCCCCCCCTGTCCTCTTCCTGGATGAACCAACGACCGGCCTTGATGTGATCAGCAGGAGACTGGTGATCGACACTGTGCGGCGGATGAACCGGGAAGGCAGCACGGTCCTCATTACGACCCATAATATCGAAGAGGCAAATGCCCTCTGTTCTGCCATCAGCATCATTCACAAAGGGAGAATTATTGCATCCGATAGTCCGGAACGAATCAGGACACAGTATGATACATCAGGCTTCATTGAGATCTCCTTTGAGCAGAAAATCCAGGGCAGGACTCTTATGGCCGGGGGGATATCGCGTGTTGAACCGATAGGCGACAAGTGGCGGGTCTACACGGATGATGCGGATCGCACCGTCAAGGACCTTGCGAAGATCGCTGAACAGAACCACCTGAAGATCGTCTCGGTTGCAACATCGACACCTTCCCTTGAGCAGGCATTCATCGAAATGACGGAGGCGACCTGATGGATCCCCGGTGTTTTATCTGGAGTGTCCTGATGGTCACCGAGAAGAATATGCGGATCTATTACTACAAGGGGTCAGTCGTGATCTTCGGCCTCCTCTTCCCGTTCATCATGTTCCTCACCTTTTTTATCGGCCGGAACCTTGACCTGGTCCTGTTTTTCCCTGGTTTTCTTGGTATGATGCTCTTTTTCTCCGCATCGTCAACCGGTCCCCTCATCACCCCGTGGGAAAAGCGGGAGAAGACCTATGAGCGGCTCGTTTCCCTGCCGGTTGTTATTGAGAGTATCATCCTTGGTGATATCCTCTCGGGAGCCGTGTTCGGCTTTGTCATCACCTCCCTTGTCTGGCTGGCAGGCTCGTTTATCCTGCACCTGCCCCTAGAAAACCCAGTGGTGCTCATCGCAGCATTCTTTCTCGGATCGCTCGCGTTTGCCTCACTTGGTACCCTGCTCTCTTCCCCGGCTACCAATACTCCTTCGAATATCATGATGTTCTCCAACCTGGTCCGGCTCCCGTTGATATTTGTGAGCGGCATCTTCATTCCTCTCAGTCAGCTGGGAGAATGGGCATGGACCAACATGCTTTCCCCGCTCACCTATCTCGTCGACCTGTTCCATACAGCAATCACCGGCGACGGAGTTTATTCACCGATCCTGGATTCAGCGGTCCTTATTATCGTGATTCTAATCTTTGCAACGGGTGCCAAGGTCATCCAGCAGCACAACCTGCACAGCGGACGGTGATCGGCTATTGCTATAGGGAGAAGATTATGTAATGACTGCAATGATACAGTCTCCAAGTGAGTGGCTCACGGTCCCGGCAGACCGCAGGATGATCTATTTCCTCTGCCTCATCGGTTTTTTTGCAATCTTCTCGACAACCTTGTCGAAAAATCCGGTACCGCCTCTCCTCTCCCATGCGCTCGGAGCAGACGGTGCGATGATCGGTCTTATCTCGGCAGTCTCCCTTCTTGCCGTGATACTCTTTTCCTTCCCAGCAGGTGTCCTTGCTGATCATCTTCGGGAGAAAACGCCTGCTTGTTGCTCTGGTGTGATCTTTCTTTCCGCCCCGCTGTACTCCTGAATAACGGTGTATCATTTTTCATCAGTATTTCATCAGTATTATATCAAATCCGGGGTTCTTGAGGTTTTATGAATATAAGGGGCTTCTGAATAAACTGTTTAAATTACTGCGTATTACGAAAATTAAAATATGTAATATTTATAACGCTCAACATCACACTATCGTATGTCTAATGGTGCCGATATACTCCAAAACAAGAGATGGTCAATGATATTCAGACAACACCCCCTTCTGGAAAAAATCCTCAACAATCTCCTGATTCTTGTTGGATCGATTTTTGTGCTCTCCATCATTGTCTTTGTTTTTGCACGGCTTTCCCCGGGAGATCCGTTACTGGCATTTTATGGCGATGCATTAGAGTTCATGGGTCCGGCGGAATTGGATGCCGCCCGGGCGCGACTTGGTCTGGACGGTCCGATATATATTCAGTATATCCACTGGCTTGCCAATGCCGCGACCGGAAATTTTGGTCTTTCCCTGCAATACAAAATCCCGGCAATGGATGTCATTTCACCCTTAATTGTGAACACGCTGATTCTTGGGATTACCGGGTACATTCTGGTTTTTACATTGGCCATCCTCGTCGCAATTGGCTGTGCCCTGCATGAAGACGGACTCTTTGACCGGATTGCCTGCCAGCTCGGTACTATGATCTATTTCATTCCCGCGTTCTGGCTGGGTCTCTGTCTTGTGCTGATATTCAGCATCAACCTCAACTGGCTGCCCAGCAGCGGTGCATACGACTTTGGCATGAGTGGGAATCTGGTAAACCGTATCGAGCATCTCATCCTGCCATTAACCATCATGATTGGATCGCATATCTGGTATTATGCTTACATGATCCGGAACAAACTGCTTGACGAAAATCGTAAGGATTACGTCCTTTTGGCCAAGGCAAAAGGCTTAAGCAAATCGGAAATCATCTGGAAACATTCTCTCAGAAATGTCGCCCCGACCATCATTAACCTCATGGCAATCTCTATTCCCCATGTCTTAAGTGGGACTGCTATAGCAGAAGCTGTGTTCAACTATCCCGGAATCGGAAACATGGCTGTTATTGCAGCAAAATACCATGATTATAACCTTCTCATGCTGCTCGTACTAATTTCCGGATCGATTGTTATTATCGCCAGTATTGTTGCATACTCGATCAATGAAGTGGTAGATCCGCGGATGAAAGATACGGGGGTGACCGTATGGGAGAAATAGATCTATCTTCGTTTGAGATTGTGGGCACGGGATATAAGACACAGGACGAAATTGTCCTTAAAAAAAGCCTTCTTCCCGCCCTTAAGAAACTACCGTGGCTGTCCATCATCGTTCTTTCAATAATCGTATCTGGTTGTGTCTTTGCAGACCACATCAGCAATCATGACCCTACGATGTATTATCTCGACCATATCAACGAACCCCCAAGTCATGAGTTTTACTTTGGAACGGATTCAATGGGCCGGGATCTGTACTCCATCATCTGGTATGGGGGAAGGACATCTCTTATGGTGGGCATGCTTGGGATGGTTTTGGTCACCCTCATTGGTATAACATATGGCAGCATCAACGGAATGGTCAACACCCGGGGAGATCTCCTCCTGCAGCGGATTGTGGAAGTATTCCACTGTATTCCGACACTTCTCCTTGCCTTGCTCCTGCTCGGAACCCTGGGGAAGCAAAGCGTTCTCTCACTCACAGTAGTCATTGCAATCGTGAGCTGGTTTGCCCTTGCAAGAATTGTCCGCAGCGAAGTCCGGCAGATTCGCAACAATGAGTATGTCCTTGCTGCGAAAACAATGGGTTCAGAATTCCCTCATCTGGTCCGGGTTCACCTGATTCCCAATATTATCCCGGCAATAATGTTTGTTGTGATATCGAGTATAAGTGCCTGCATCACGATGGAAGCAACGTTGAGCTTCCTCGGCATTGGCCTTCCGCTGGATATTCTCTCGTGGGGCAGTATTCTCTCCCTTGCCAATCGTGCCCTCCTTACCAATACCTGGTGGGTAATTATCTTCCCGGGAATTTTCCTTATTGCCACCCTTACCTGCATTTCCTCAATTGCAAATACGTTCCGTAAAGATACGAATAAAAAACCGAACAGGCTCTGAATTTTCGGATGTCTGATGGTATTACAATTTTATAAAATTATTTTGGAAAATGTATACTAAATGCATACGTTTTTAGGTTATTTTCATAACATCTATAAACTTATAAATGAATTACGAGTACTGAGTAATACGTAGAGAAAAAAACGTATTAATCCTGATTGATGTATTTCGGTTATCGAATGAATCGAAAGGATCTATTCGAGATGCAGCGACACTCAATCCTTTCAGTCTGAATCGGGAGTAAAATCCAAAGGTGATATGATGAAACAACAAACCACAATTCTTGCATTATGTCTTATTGTTGTCCTCTGCCTGGTTGCTGCCGGATGTTCAAGTACCGGCAACACCGGGACCAGTGCTCCTGCCGTAACCGGTACTTCCGGAGCCAGTGCAACGGGGATGAGCAATACCCTCATGTACGCGGGAGAGAGTGCGGCTACTATTAACCCTGTCCTTAAAACCGGATCTGAACTTACTGACATAATCTTCTCGGGCCTGATGAAGCTTGATGCCAATAGGAATCCTGTTGTTGATCTGGCGGAGAGCTATACTTATGACAAAGACAAAAAAGTCTACACCTTCACGCTTCGTAAAGGAGTGACCTGGCATGATGGACAACCCTTCACGTCTGCCGATGTGGTCTATACGTATGACACGTTGATACACGACACCAACCTCACTACCACAATCCGCAGTAACTACCAAGATATCCAATCGGTCAGCGCACCTGATGATTACACGGTTGTCATTACCATGGCCAGGGACAATGCTGCCATGCCCGGCTACTTCGCAATGGGTATTCTCCCTAAGCACATCTGGCAGGGCCAGGATCTCATGACATCTCCCTGGAACCAGAAACCCGTCGGCACCGGCAGGTACAAGTTCGTCAGCTGGGATACCGCAGGCAAAATGATCACGGTGGAGCGCAATACGAACTACTATGGTCATGTCCCGAACATCGAACGGGTTATTTACAAGACTGTGGCGGTGGAGGGAGTCAAGGCAACCATGCTCCGGACCGGTGAGGCAGACCTTGCATGGCTGAATGCAAAATATGCAAAGACGTTCCGTGATAATCCCAATTACAAGAACATTGACTTTAAAACCTCGGATTTCCGGGCAATAAACATGAACTTCAAGTCTTCATTCTGGCAGAAAAATGGCGACTCCATCGGTGTGTTAAACTATGCCATTGACAAAGATGCCATTGTCAGGAGTGTGCTCGACGGGCGCGGTTTCCCTGCCTATAGTACCATCCAGATCGACGCATATGGCGGAAATACTGCAGCAGATATCTACTCCTATGATCTGAAGAAATTTGCTGCCGAGATGGAGAACCTTGGCTGGAAGAAAGGAAGCGACGGGATCTATGAACGCAATGGCCAGAAGTTCCACTTCAACATCCAGGTCACCGCATCTGAAGAAGAACGTATTGATATTGCCAATCTCTGTTCCCGGATGTTGAAAGAGGCCGGAGTTGAGATGGAGGTTATTCCCATGTCAAAAACGGACTATAACAAAGACAACGGCTTCCTTGTAGGGAACGCGGTAACGTTCGATCCCGACATGGTTTATTCAAGCTATGTTACTAATGCAAGCGGCAATTCCATGAAATACTCTAACCCGGATGTTGATGCTCTCCTCGATCAGGCCAGACATGAGCTTGATCCAACCAAACGCAAGCAGATTTACCAGGAGTTTGAAGTAGCGTATGCAAAACAGCCGGGGATGGTCCTGGTTGCCTACCTTGACGGAAACTATGTCAGTATCAAAGGACTGAGTGGTCTGGATACCTCAAGGACTCTTGGTCACCACGCTGTGGGCGTCATGTGGAATATCGAAGAATGGACCCTGTCTAAATAATTTTTTGGAACGTATCTGACAGTAATCCATCGCTGATGGAATCCTATGACAGTGATACATGAATCTAGGAGGAATGAATCTGAAATGGACGTTCTTTTACATCTGGAAAATCTATCATTGAGCTTTGATACACCGGAGGGGGAGGTCCAGGCAGTACGCGGTGTGGATCTTACCGTGAAAAAAGGCGAAATTCTCGCAATTGTCGGGGAATCCGGCTGCGGAAAAACCGTCATGTGCCAATCTGTAATGAAGCTCCTCCCCGGGAATGCCCGCATCGCCTCCGGGAAGATTATCGTTGACGGGACCGATATCACAAATTATTCCGAAAAAGAGATGCGCAGCCTTCGCGGGACTACCTTTTCCATGATCTTTCAGGACCCGATGGCAACCCTGAACCCGACGATGCCAATCGGTAAGCAGATTACCGAAGCAATTCATCAGCATCGTAACGTCAGTAATGACGAGGCAAAATCACGTGCCCTGGAACTTCTGGAGCTTATCGGTATCGAAGACCCGGTCCATCGCTATGACCTTCAGCCGCACTTCTTCTCGGGAGGAATGCGCCAGCGATGCGTACTTGCCATTGCTCTTGCATCGAACCCTAAGATAATCTTTGCCGATGAACCGACAACAGCCCTTGATGTCACGGTCCAGGCAAAAATGCTGAATCTGCTTCTTGAAATACGAGACAAGACCGGGGTTGCGATCGTCTTCGTTTCTCACGACCTCGGTGTTGTTGCACGTATCGCTGACCGTGTTGCAGTCATGTATGCCGGAAAAATTGTTGAGATTGGAACGGTAGAAGAAATATTCTATGATCCCCGTCATCCCTACACATGGGGGTTGATGCAGGCCCTCCCCTCTCTTGCCAAAGATGGGCAGCCATTGAAATCAATCCCGGGAATGCCGCCGGTCCTGCTCAAACCGCCAAAAGGAGATGCATTTGCTGAACGAAACGAGTATGCAATGAAGATTGACTATGAACTGATGCCGCCAATGTTTCAAATCACTCCAACCCACAACGCAGCAACCTGGTTGCTTGATGAGCGTGCACCAAAAATCCAGTCACCGTTCTGCCTGAACCAGGAGAATAAAAACCAATGACAGAGACACCGATTCTTGAAGTTCGCAATTTGGTACAGGACTTCCATATCAACAGAAAGTTTACCGTCAAGGCTGTATCCGGCATCACGTTCACTGTCGGAAAGGGAGAAGTTTTTGGACTGGTCGGTGAGACCGGTTCGGGAAAATCGACGGTTGCAAGATCAGTTATCGGTGTTAATCGCCTCACTTCAGGAAAAATATTCTTTAAAGGAAGCGAAATTTCTGATAAGGCGGTTTATCGCCAGCAAAAAGCGGACCTGCAAAAGAATATGCAGATTATTTTTCAGGATTCTGCTGCAGCGCTGAACCCTCAGATGACGGTTGCACAGATCATTGGTGAACCCCTGGAGATCAATCGCCTCTGTAAAACCAAAGAAGAACTTGACAGAATCATCTATGAAAACCTGCAACAGGTTGGTCTTTCTGAGATTTATCGCGATAAATACCCGGGTGAACTTTCCGGGGGACAGCGGCAGCGGGTTGCGATTGCCAGGAGTATTGCAATTCATCCGGATCTTATTATTGCCGATGAACCAATCGGGTCACTTGACATCTCTATCCAGGCACAGATTGTTACCCTCTTCCAGGAACTTCAGAAGAAACACAGGTTCTCCTTTATCTTTATTGCCCACGATCTTTCGATTATACGATTTATCAGTGACCGTATCGCAGTCATGCTCAAGGGAAAGATCGTGGAAATGGCCGATACACAGGAACTCTTCGAAAATCCGCTGCACCCGTATACAAAATCATTAATCTCTTCTGTGCCGGTGCCTGATCCACGGTACGAACGGGTAAAAAAGATCATCGAGTATGACACCTCGGTATTTACCGGGGAAGGGGATTTTAAGGAAGTCTCCCAAGGACATTATCTCCTGAATTAGATGATCATGGATACCATCAGACCTGCGTCAGAAATTGTAAAAAGTCAGGGCAATCCCGTAAACATTATTTTTCACCGGTGTATTTTAAAAACTGAAATTATGATATACTGACTCTGTAGAAATCCTCGATGAGAAAAAGAAACAAGTAAGCTGAGATCATTTTTGAGAGGGTATATAGGATTATTTTGGTTTTGATCTTCTTGATATGGAGCTGGTATTGCTGAGTGTTAAGGGATTCTCCCGAATCTTCTCCTTGAAACAGAGAATACGTTTCTTTATTTAGGTTTTGCAGTTTTTTCAGATTTCTCATTACCCTTTCAGGATCGGAAAAATACCGGCTGATATGCCTGGCATTCCCTTCATGATATACGGAAAAGACACTCAGCCGGCGCCTTGTACCACATAAGTGCGATCTCCTCAATCGCTTTCCAGTACAGCGGCGATTCTGCCGAGGGAAAAGTTATCTCGTTCGGGCAGAGGCAGAGCGTTTTTCCATCACAGGTAAATATGCAAAAAATATCCTTTGAGGGAATAAGGGATATCTTCCTTCGCCCGAACGAACACCCGCTTCCCATCTGGATACCGTCAGCGATACAGGACTTGGGCGGTGTATCCGGGCAATGGACAACAGCATCCATCTCGGGGGAATTGCTGAAATATTCTCTTGCAAACCGCCCCATGCGGTAACCGAGGACAATATACGGGCCCAGGTGCCCGTGGAATTTGATGAGATCAGGTACCGAATATTCAGTATCTTCAAGTCGGGTGATCCTGTGTGAGGTGGATACCATAGTGTTTGCCTGCCGGAAAAATTATTTTACCGGTACCTTCAATGAATCATTCTCCGTCCAGTCAAACCACTGGACGCCACGAAGTACTTTTGCTTTGGTATCATCGACACCATACAGGCTCTTATAGAATTCAAGGCTCCACTGGCCGAGGTCGATATCGCTGAACCGGTCCGGGTATGCTGCGCTGGCAATAACCATCACATCGAGCGGGTACTCGAGCCGGCGGTCGCAGTTGCAGGGTGTGTATGGCATGGAATAGACACGCCTCTCCTTGATTGCCTTGAGTTCTCTCAGGTTCTGGTAATAGGGAGCATTGTACAGTTCTTCTGCAGGATGGTACCCATATGCCGTTGAGAGGATAATGACATCCGGGTTGAGTGCCAGGATCTGCTCTGCACTGATGGTCTTGAAATATGCATCTTCCTGGTACGCATTTTTTGCATTCGCTATATCCTCGATGAAATACGATTCGATGGTGTCGGTGCCGTACACGACACCGGCACCACCAGCCTGCCGGGCTGTAGGCGATAACCCGAGGATCAATACCTTCGGTTTATCCCCCTCTGGAATGTCCTGCGTCCGGTTTTTAATCAGATTGACCTGTTCTTCAAGGAACTGCGCAGTTATTCCTGCCTGTTTTTCTTTGCCGAAGACCGATCCGATAATTTTTATCTCATCGGATAATCCGCTCATGTTGGGGCTGTCATAGAAGTGAGGGCTCTTTACGACAACAAGAGGAATCCCAAGGGAACTGAGTGTCTCGATACTTTTAGGGATTGTCTCATCGTTCGGATATCGGAGGGTGCAGTCCCCGAGTCGCATAATGATCACGTCAGGTTTGAGGCTTGCGACTGACTCATAATTGATTGCCTGGCCGGACTGGCCGACCAGCGTCAGGTTGGCAAGCCGCGGATTAAGGTATCTGACAGTATTCATGCCGTTAGAATACGTGAGATTGGGACCGTCTGTCTGGGGATAGCTGAATTTATAGGAAAGCTGGACACAGGTCGAACCGACTCCGACCTGTTTGTCCGATTCGTCGAGAATCGCCATCATCCCTTCGACAAGCCCGTCGCTGATGGCAAGCACCCTCTGCGGTGATGCAGGAACCTGAACGGCAACACCCCGGCTGTCAACCACGGTCTTGTATCCTGCTGCAGGGGTCTCCTGCTTTATGGTTGATTTTTCTGATTGCGCTACCTGCTGGGTGCATCCAGCGCAAAGGATTGCTCCGATGATGACAATAAATGCAAATGGCCATAGTTTATTCATAATCGACATTCCGTTTCTCTCTCATTCTCGCTGGTCTTTTCCCGATTCTCATAAAAAAGGATATTTCTCCCACTCATCCGGGTTTCAGGACTTCACCGTCCAGTCCATCCACTGAACGGAACGGAGATCTTTTGCCGTAGTCTCGTTCACGCCATACAGGTTCTCATAGAACTGGAGGAGCCATTCCGAGAGCTCGACATCGGCGAACTTATCCGGGTATGCGGTCTTTGCGATCACCATGACGTCAATCGGGTACTCCAGCCTTTTGCCGCAGTTGCAGGGAGTCCACGGGAGTGCCGAGACCTGCCTGTTTTTTACCGCAGACAGTTCCTGCAGGTTCTGGTAGTAGGGGGCTTCGTAGAGTTCCATCGGCGGGTGGTACCCGTTTGCGGTGCAAAGGACAATCCTGTCAGGGTTGTTGGCAAGTATCTGCTCGGCGCTCAGGGTCTTGAACGTCGCAGCCTCCTCATTGTAGGAGTTCTTTGCATTCACCAGGTCCTCTATGAAGAAGGATTCGATGGTGCCCCGGCCGAATACCTGCCCTGCCCCGCCCTGGCTCCGCGCCGTGGGGGAGAGGCCGAGGACCAGCACGCTTGGTTTCTGCGCATCGGGAATCTCCCGTGTCCTCTGCTTTATCATATTAACCTGCCCTTCAAGGTAGTCACTCATCTTCTTGGCCTCTGTCTCCTTGCCAAACACCTCTCCAAGGATACGTATCTCGTCAGTTATCCCGGATACGGTCGCGGTCTTGTACGCGTTCGGTCCGTATGTCACAACGAGGGGGATGTTCAGGGACTCGATGGTCGAGATGGTCTTCTTCACGTTCTCGTCATCGGGATACCGCAATGTGCAGTCGCCGAGACGGAGGATCACGACATCGGGTTTGAGCCCGGCGAGAGTCTCATAATTGATGGCAACGCTCGATTCGCCTATGCGGGGGAGTGTCCCAATCTTCGGGTACAGGTAGAGCACCGGGTTCATCCCACGCACATAGGTGACATTCTTACCTTTGACCGAGGGGAAATCGTACGAGAAGTTCCTCTGGATACAACTTGAACCAACCCCGACAAGCGTGTCCTGTACTCCGAAGCGTATCATAGTGCCTTCCACAAGCCCGTCGCTGATGGTAACGACCCTTTTGATATCGGCCGGGACTTTCACCGCAACGCCCCTGCTGTCGATAACTGTCTTATACTCTGGCGTTGACGCATCCCCTTTTGCCACACCCGTTTTTTCTCCCTGCGCTACCTGCTGGGGGCATCCTACACAGAGGATTGCACCGATGAGAATAATCGTAAACACGAACAGCCACTTTTTTTGCATAACACACCACTTTCCACACATTCCTCGTTCATTTCCTGAAATGAAATCCTCTTTCTCTCCCTGTGGACTTAACCCTCAACCGTCCAGTCCATCCACTGGGCGGTTCGCAACTCTTTTGCCTTCTCGTCATTTACCCCATAGACATTTTTATAGAATTCAAGGAGCCACTCCTCCAGTTTAACATCTGAAAACCGGTCCGGGTACGTTGTCTTTGCAATCACCATTACGTCAATCGGGTACTCAAGGCGCATGGCACAGTTGCATGGTGACCAGGGAAGGGCAGATACTCTCTTGTTTTTAACGGCATTGAGGTCCCGCAGCGGTTTGTAATAGGTGGCATCGTATAATTCTCCCGGGGGGTGATAGCCATTCGACGTGCACAGGACTATTGCGTCGGGGTTCATCACCAGTAACTGTTCTGTATTGACAAGCAGCCTTCCCTCGGTCCGGTAGGCGTTCTTCGCATTGACGATATTCTCGATGATGTATGATTCGGTCGTTTTCAGGCCATGTACATTTCCTGCGCCTCCCTGGGCACGGATTTGCGGCGACAACCCGAGGCTTATGACCGACTGTTTCTGGGATTCGGGGATGTCCTTTGTCCTGTTCTGGACAAATGCCAGCTGTGATTCAAGATACTGGGCAATACGTTCTGCTTTTTCTTCTTTTTCAAAAAGCCGCCCGAGAATTCGTATCTCATCGGAGATCTGTTTTGGATTTGGCTGGTCATAACAGTTCGGGCTGTACAGGACAACAACCGGAATTCCCAGGGACTCAATTCTCTTAATTGTCTGGGGAGTCTTTTCATCATCCTTTTTCTGAAGGGCACAGTCGCCGATCCTAAGTATGACAACATCCGGTTTGAGTCCCGCCAGACTCTCATAATTCATGGCAGTACCTGATTTGATTACCGCAGGCATGCCGGCCACATTGGGCGAGAGGACTTTGGCAATGTCCCGGCCACCGGACCCATTGGTAAACCCTCCATTATCCAGAGGATAGGAGTACGTGAAGTCCTGCGGAATGCACGATGAACCAATCCCGATAATTTTGTCATCAACGCCAAGTGCAGCCATGGTCCCTTCGATCATCGCATCCGAGACGGTCACGACCCGGGTGATATTCTTCGGGACCGTGACCTGGACTCCCCGTGAATCGGTAATGGTCCGGGTAGTCTCCTGTACGGACGGCACCGTTCCGGTTTTTTCCTGAGTGCTCATGCACCCTGCCCCGAACACTGATATTACCAGTAAAATAATGAGAAAACAAAGAAAAATGCGCTTCATTTAAACCTCCCACCAGAACTGGACCCCGGTTGTTTTTCCAGGCAGGGTGAGCTGCCCGTTTTTCGGGATCATTACCTCTTCAAGATAGTGCCGAAGTACTGCATCCTGCTTAGGTGTCGATATGGCGAACTGCTCCCTGAGATCACCAATCGCAGAGGTGACATCAGGGTAAAGCTTGGCATGATCAAGTTCTCCCGAGCTCATATTCGGGGTAATCCCCATGGACCAGAGGACATTGAAGAGGATATCGGCTTTTGGGCCGGGGGTATACACTTTCCCATGCAGTTCCGGCCAGAGGTCCACCATCGGTCTCTCCCAGGATGTGACCCCTCCAAACCAGAATAAAAAGATCTGTCTGGATGCCACGGCTGTCATCTTTTCTATGGCTTTCCGAATGTCGGGCATCCCCAGCGAGTGGGAGGCAAAGACGATATCATAGGGTCCATCGAGATCGGTTGCCGGGTCGATATCCTCCCATCGCTTCTGGATCACTGTTAGGTTTGAGATCCCTTGCCTGGCGGCATATTCTTTCATCACTTCAGCCATACCAGTGGCGGGTTCAACGGCTGTTACCTGTCCGGCAAGACCTGCGATAGGTACTGCAAGGGTTCCCGGGCCGGCACCGATATCCAAGACTTTACTCATGGGACCCGGCCGTAACCGTTCAATCACCCTGTTGATTCGATCAGGGTTTTTATCAGACTGGGCCAGAAATTCTTCTGCCTTCTTTTTTGATTCCCATACCGTGGAACATTCGCCTCTTCCTCGCGTTTCAACGTTCTTCTCATAGAGGCCCTTCCAGACCTCGTTCCAGTCAATTGATTGGTAATCCATCGTCTTTCATCTCATCAGATCTTGGTATCTGTTCATTTGCGGGAGTGATCCGGGTGTTCGGCCACAATGCCTGAATTGCACTGTTCCTTTTTTTCAATAATACACCGGGGCATCACCATCCTCACGCCATCGGTGGACCGTACCGAGCAGGTATCTTTGTAAATCAGGTCCAGGATCTCATTGTTGATCACATCACGGGGATGGCCGTTTGCGACAACACCCGAATTTGATATGACGATCACCCGGTCGCAGAACCATGCCACATGGTTGGGATCATGACTGCAGGCAAGGATGGTCTTTCCCTCTTCCGTGATGCTTTGCATGATCTCCCAGATCTTCATCTGGTTGTGAAAATCGAGGGTTGACGTGGGTTCATCGAGGAACATGATCGGCGTGTCCTGCGCAATCGCACGGGCGATCAGGACCATCTGGCGCTGTCCTCCCGAGAGCTGGTTGTAGGGACGGTCAGCAAGATCGGAAATCTCCAGCCGGTCCAGGGCGTTGAGCGCAATCTCCTTGTCCTTTCGCCGTACCCCAAAGAATCCCCCCAGGTGCGGTGTTCTCCCCATCAGGACAACTTCCCGTACAAGGTAGGGGAACGGGGGTTTATGCTCCTGCGGTACATATGAGACGATCTTTGCGAGGTCTTCCACCTTCTTCTTCGATACATCTTCTCCATTGATATGGACCGTTCCCTTGTGGGCAGCAAGGAAACGGAGGCAGCACTTAAAGAGGGTGGTCTTCCCACAACCGTTTGGCCCGAAAAGGCCGCACAGTTCTCCCTGTTCCACTGAGAATGAGACCCCGGAAAGGACCGGAAAATTCTGATAGGTATAATGGATATCGTTCACGGAAAGCATAGTATCACCCGAAAATGATCCGTCCCTTGTTTCTCAGGAGGTAACAGAGATATGGGGCACCAAGGATTGAAGCGATGATGCCCACGGGAATTTCTGCATTCGTGAGTGTCCGTGCCATGGTGTCGCAGATTATCAGATAAATTCCGCCCATCATGAAGGATGCCGGGATCACGTACCGGTTGTCCGGCCCGAGAAGAATTCTTGAGGCATGGGGCATCATCAGGCCGACCCAGGCAATGATGCCCACAAGGGAAACGGCAAATGCCGTGACGGCAGTTGCAATACTGATGACAATGAACTTGTATCGCTCCGGGTTCACACCCAGTGTCCGTGCCTCATCATCACCCATGGAAAGAATATTGAGCTTCCATCCCAGCGCCCAGAGAATGATGAAGCCGACAATTACAACCGGGGCAATGACCCGGACATCATTCCATGTGGCATAGTAAAATCCCCCCATCATCCAGAAAACAATCTCTCGTAAGGCCGCATCGGTGGAGAGGTATTTCAGGAGTGAGACCAGTGCTGCAAATATTGATCCGACAATAACCCCGGCGAGAATCAGGGTGACAACCGGGGTCTCTCCCCGCACCCGGGCAAGGAGGTATGCGACCGCGACAGCAATGGACCCGAATGCAAACGCGGATAACTGGAGCGAGAAGAAAATTGCAGGAAATACGATGCCGAGTGCTGCTCCGAATGCGGCCCCGGAAGAAACGCCGAGGATATATGGTTCTACGAGCGGGTTCCTGAAGACCCCCTGAAAAACCGCCCCGGCTATTGCAAGAGCTCCCCCAACAAACAGGGTGAGCAATATCCGTGGTGCTCGTATGTCCCAGATGATTGTGTTGTTGAGTTTTTCGATTGCCGATACGTCACCGAACGTGACGTGGGTAAACACCGTCTGGTAGACATCCAGGACCGTGAACCCGTATTTGCCCATAACAACCGCTGTCAGGGCCGAGATAAACATGATTACCGCAATAATAAGAAGGATCAGTATCTTCTTGTATTCTGAAAATCCTCCGACATCGTCATAGCCCATCCTTTCCAGCAGTCGTTTTAACCGTGTTGTCTCTGTCATCTTGCTACTTTCCTTGAAACAATAATCCGCGACGGGTGGAACGGCGTATTTAAATCGTGCACTTTTTCGATCTCAAAACCATTGGATTCCAGGGTCCTGGAAAATTCTGCAGAAGAATAGACGCGATCGGTGTCTTCTGCAAGGGAGAACATGAGATCGAAATATACCGCTGTCGCATCCCGGACAATATCGTCGATATGCCAGTGTTTTGAGATGAATATCCCGTCATTATTGAGGCTGGAATGTACTCTGCCGAGGATGGCATCCATCTGCGTTTTTTCCCGGTATAGTACATCGGATGCAAAGACCATGTCATACCCTGGACCAAGATTGTCCTTGGTAAAGTCTCCGGGAATGGCGGTGACCCGGTCCGCATGATACGTTGATATCATTGGTGAGGTTACCTGTTTGACTACCGAGGGGAGATCCAGGACTGTTGAAAAAAGACCCGGGTTCATCTGGGTAAAGGCAATCGAATAAAGACCATGGCCTCCACCAAGGTCAAGCATGGTTTTTACGTTCCGGAATCCCGGATAGTTTTTCATGAACTCGATTGTCTTTTGCAGACTTCCCCGTACCGCACCTTCGGCCATTGCGTGGACAAACCCTGCATCAAAGACTCCATGAAGGCCATCTTCGTACCCCTCAGGACCGTTGCGGATGATCTCGGACAGGTGGCTCCACCGGTCATTCCGTGTGGTGTTCCAGAGGTTGATGAGATTTCCCTGGTAAAAGGGGGATTTTTTCCGGAAAAAAGCTCTCGAACTGTCTGTTGGTGCAAAATGTCCGTCAATCTGTTGCATGAAGCCGGAGGCTACAAGTGCATTGCAGAATTTGCCCGTGATCTTTTTTTGCAGACCCAGACGATCAGCAAGTTCATCTGACGTTTTCGGCTCATCGAGCGCGTCAAAAACTCCCAGTTCCACTGCTGTTGCAACAATCCGATATGTTTCAACAGCGTGTGCAAGCTCCTGAAGCTTTCCGATATCTTCGGGTGGTAATAATTCAAGATTGGGGTTGAATGTTATTATTGGATCATCCATGGATTAGTTGTTATTACATAATAAAATAAAAGTATTACTAAATGATATCTAATCGGGTTGTTTAGCTCCTGTCATTCCCTATACCGCATAGCATGTGAGGAATATTGTATGTGAGGTGTTTTTCTGGACCTTACGCCCCTCCCACGAAAATAAGGAGTATGACCATAATTACCGTTGCGCCCTGTAACATGCAAAAATCAATAGCGGAGACCTTGAAACCAAGGGTCTTTCCGAATAATGCGACATTTGTCGGGAATCCCGACTTGATCTGGCCAATGCCAAGGTGAATCGCCCGGGAGATAACATAGATCAGGAGACACTGTAATACTGTCAGATCCTCCGCAACAGCGATCGTCCCTATTGCAGCGATGGCTGCAACCTGGCTCATAAATGCCGCGGCATAGACGATAATGGATGAAGCCGGCAGGTTAAGGGACGAAAGGAGCGGATTCAGGAACGAAGCCAGCATGTCCCGGACCCCGATGTTGAATAACAGGATTATAACCGCGCCTGTCGGGATTAGGACGATGGCGATCTCATAAAAACCCTTTACACTATCGATAAAACAGTGTTTCAGGGTTCCTATCCATGTCATGTTTTCCCGTGGCGGCGAAGGTGCAGGATCGGGATTCAGTGAAGGGTTTTTTTCAGTTCCTGTATCGGGGTCAAAGAGGATCCGCCCGGCAATAATTCCTACAATGGCGATCCCAAAACAGATCAGGAATTCAACCGCGAGAATGCTTCCCCCGATCCATATACCAAAGACTGAAAGAGCCACGGGTGCAAGGAAGAAAGTGACGCTGTTGATACTTTTCGGGAAATAAGCGACTAACACCGTTATGATAATTTCCTTATCCTTAAGTTTTTTTTCCTTATAGTTTTCCGACATCATGCCCAGCGCTGAATAGGAATTCAGGAGATAAAAGGAAAAAATCGCGGAGCATTTTTTTGGCAGGTGGGCAACCCGGGCGATGTATGACATCGGTAACCCGATCAGGTCAAGATACGGCGATGCCTTGATCAGGTTTGCAATAAAGAAGCCTAAGAAGATATACGGCAGCGTAAGCCAGAAAAAATTCAGTATCTGCTGGAGAACATTCAGGAGATCCATGAAGGCATCATCATTTGTTTGAGCTGGTGTTCCTGCTCTTTTGGAATCTGGCAATCGTGATATTGATGATCTGAAGCAGCAGGACAAACTATCCTGACTGCGGATATATCCCTGCACCGCAGGATAGTATTTGCCAACCGGGGCCGTTCAACAACATCTGCATCGGTGTCAGGATACTCCCTGACAGGCACGTTCCTTATCGGTAATCCTTTGACAAGAATTTTCCAATCAGAAATTTTTTCCTTGGGATATGCAATTTGTATGTAAATCAATAAAAAGATTCTTGAATTGTTGCTATCAATTAAAAAAATATTATTACTATTAATGCGCACAATTTACTGGTTACAAATAACCCCGAGATGGTTAAAACATGGATAAAATGGTACTGATGGTATTCGGCCACGAGATATGGCTCGAGGGCCAGAATGGAAAGGGAACAAAAGCTGACATCAAACTGATGTACGGCCATAACATGAAGACCGACGGGCACGTTGACGCAAAAAGAATCTCCTCGGTTGTGTATGGTCCCGGCAGGAAAAAGATTGTTCCCGAGATCAAATCGAAGACGGATCATCATATCGTAACATTTACCGGAGAAAAACCGGGATATTATATTCCGGTTGTTGACCTGTCACCCTTGGTGATATCGAAAACAAAGAAGGATGAGTACAAACAGGGCCCGCGGAAGATGTATAAGGATATTGTCTATGCGGGTGCATTCCACCAGATGGCAAAAAAGATCATCCCGATCGGTGATGTTGGTGCTTACAAGGCCCGGCACGTCCATGGCATCCTCGATATCCTGCCGGAAAGCCCGCAGCTTGCCAAGGGTAAGGACATCAGCATGACTCTTCTCTATGAAGGGAAGCCCGTTCGCGGGGTAACCGTGAAGGCGATCTCAAAAGAAGAAGGAAAAGACCTGGCAACCGGTGTAACTGACGCGAAAGGCATCGTCAAATTCCCCATCACGCGCAAGGGCACGTGGATGTTTATTGCACGGCACAATGATCCATCAAAAGCGGTAAAAGACGAATACGATGAGACCGTGTTCGTGTCCACGCTGGTGATGGAGACTACCTGAACATGATTAAAATTATTGCAACGGGGAAAGGGGGCGCGGGAAAGACAACTGTGATAGCTACCCTGTCCCGTCTCCTTTCCCGGAGGGGGTACCGGGTCCTTGCCATCGATACCGATCCCAGCATGAACCTTGCAATGTCCCTTGGTATCCCTTTTACGACGATCCGGACCCTTGCTGAGGACAAGATTGGTATACGTGAACAGCTCTTCGGGAATGATTCAGACGATGATCATCCTCATTATCATCCCCCAAACGTCGATATTGAAGAAATCCTGAGGCAGTACGAAGTATATGGGTATGATGACGTGCGGGTCGTTGTTATGGGAACCATACCCTATGGTGGTGCCGGGTGTATCTGTTCCTCAATATCACTCGTAAAACTCCTGATCGAACACATCGCTTCCCAGACCGACCGGTATGATATTGTTATTGTGGATTCCCAGGCCGGTTCGGAGATCCTCGGGAGGGGTCTTGCCATTGATTACGACTACAATCTTGTCATCACCGAGGCATTCCCGAAATCAATGGAAGTTGCACGGCATGTCATGAAACTCGCCGTTGACCTCCGTATTAAAAGGCAGGTTGTTATCGTGAACAAGGTAAAAAACGGGAACGAGGTCGGAAAAGTGATACAGGAATTGTCCTTAATCGGGGATACTGCGATTCCCGTCCGTTACGATGAACAGGTTGCCGAGGCCGATCGGAACGGGCAGCTTATTCTTGATACTGCCCCGGAATCCCCTGTGGTCAGCGATATCCGGCGGATTATGGATATGGTACAGGAATCCTGTCAATCGTAAGGAGATGGTATACAATGTGCGAGTTTACAGTAATCCTGGAAGAAAACGGAGAAAAGAAAACAATTGCAGAGAATGTTGTTAAAGCCCGGCGCAAGGAAAGAACGGTTGTCCTGACGAACGCTTCCGGTTCACTCTCTAAAGTAGGGGGGGCGACTATCGAGGTCGTCGACACCCTCATGCAGGAACTGGTCCTGAAAAAGGCGTAACCGATGGAGCAGTTTCCTGCCAAAAACAGGGATGAAGGGGAACCCGACCGTGAATATACTACGCATGAACAGAGGTATTAATCCTCCTTTGGCAGTTCTTTTTATAGAACCCGATTAAAATTACCAACCATTTTCTTCAGACATTTTTAACATTGCCGGTGAAAAAAGGGAATACGGTTCAGGACCCGTTCTCCATATCTGCCGGCCACTCAATTCTATTTCAGATGACAATGGTATCAGATCGGGGATCCAGGATTGTCCGGAGTTCGGAACCGATGAGATTTGTTGCCAGCACGAAAAGGACGATCATTGAACCGGCTGAGATGGCGATCATGGGTGCTTTCTCAAGCATCGTCAGTCCCTGGTTGATCATCGTCCCCCACTCCGGGGTAGGCGGCTGCACTCCAAGACCAAGGAATCCAAGCGATGTTATTGTAATGATCTTGGAGCCAAGTCCGAGTGTCGCTATCTCGATGATCGGCCCGTAACAGTTTGGCAGGATATGCCGGAAGAGGATATGGGTATCGGATGCCCCGGCCGCCTTTGATGCCTCGACAAATCCATTGGATTTGACCGACAGGGTACTGCTCCTGATGACTCGCGCAAATTTTGCCCAGCCGGGAAGCGTTATAGCAATGATAATCCCAAGCGGAGTCGGCCCCACTATCGCAATAATCGGGAGGGCAAGGACAATGGAGGGAAAGGCAAGGAAGATATCGGTAGTGCGCATCAGGACCGCGTCGAGTTTTCCATAGTACCCGGCATACATGCCTACGATGACTCCGATCAGGACACATGCTATCGTTGATATGACCGCGATTGCAAGGGATATCTGTCCGCCGTAGACAATCCTGCTGAAGATACACCGGCCGAACTGGTCGGTTCCAAGGGGATACGTGGATGATGGCGGGGAAAACCGCAACTCAAGATCCTGCTCGGCCGGATCATGCGGTGCAATGACCGGCGCCAGAACGGTAATGAGTAATAATGCGAAAAATATGATGAGCCCGGCCGTAAGTGTCAGGTTCTTGCGGAGCAGATCGCATATCCCGCTCAATTGTGGAAAGGAATTCGTCACTTTTACGCTGCTGGTATCCATTTCAGACCTCTTCATACTTGATCGCCGGGTTGAGATAGATATAGGACAGGTCGACCAGAAGATTGATCACGACAAATATTATGGCGAACGTGATCATGCATCCCTGCAAAATCATGATATCCCGTGTATTGACCGCGTCCACGGTGAGCCTTCCAAGACCTGGCAGGGCAAAAATACTCTCAACGATGACCGCCCCTCCAAAGAGCCAGCCGAATTGTGTCCCCATGTATGTCAGGACAGGGAGCATGGCATTTTTAATGGCATGCTTTGAAATAATCGTCTTCCGGTCGAGTCCTTTGGAGCGGGCAGTCAGGATATAGTTCTCCTCAAGGACATCCAGCATACTCGTTCTCATGATCCGTGATGTTATGGCAATAAGGCCGATTGCAAGAACAACGGAAGGAAGGATGAAGTACTGGAACCCCCCGCTCCCCGCTACCGGGAGAATTTTTAATTCAATAGAAAATATCAGGAGCAGGACGATCGCCATAAAGAATTCCGGTGTAGAATTCCCGATAATGGAGAAAAACCTGCAGAAATGATCGAGTATCCCATTCTGTTTTATCGCAGCAGCAATCCCCAGTGGAATACCGATGATAATGGATATTGCCATTGCAGATACAGCCAGGATAAATGTTGTTGGCAGGGCATACAGGATCTCATAGACCGTACTTTTATGCGTAAGGTATGAGTATCCTAAATCTCCCTGTACAACACGTGAAAGCCAGATGAAGTACCTGATATGCAATGGCTGGTCAAGACCCATCTCTGCTCTCATAAGGGATATTGATTCCGGTGAAGGACTATCCGTGTCAAGAATTGCCCGGAGCGAGATCTCCGCCGGATCGCCTGGAGCAAGCGATACTAGAAGGAAGGTGATGATGGATATCCCGATTAGTACGGGTATGATCTGGAGTATTCGGTGAATGACAATAGCCTGCATAGCGCTTTTCCGGGATCTCTTTCCTTAAAAAAATGGGCAGTTTTTTGTCAGATTAGACAAATTTCACATTTTCCAGATGGTAACTGTATTCGTTGGTGTGGCTGCGATACCCTTCGATCTTGTCAGTGCTGACATCCAGGTTGACATAGTAGTTCAGGTATGCCACCGGGGCCTCCTCGACGACAATCGCCTGGACTTCGTCATACATCGCCTTGCGGGCGGAAAGGTCCTGGGTAGTCCTGGCCTGTTCGATAAGAGAATCAACCCGGCTGTTATTCCACCGGAACGCTCCATAAACATTTTTCGATGTCCCGCTTGAGTGGTAATCGGTCATCATAATTTCATCGGGATCCGGCGTGAAGAGTAAACCCCTTCCCACAAGGTACATGTCATATTCACCTGTTTTGAAGATCCCTTCTGTTGCAGAACTGGTGCCGACGGTTATTTCTATATCCATCCCTGCGTTCTTCAGCTGCTGCTGCATCACTTCAGCGATCGGCGGAAGCTCCGCCCGTTCGGAATAGGTGAGAAGCTTTACTTTGAAGGGTTTACCGTCTTTTTCTACGATACCGTCGCCATTTGTGTCTTTCCACCCTGCCTCTTCAAGGAGCTGGCGTGCTTTTTCGGGATTATAGGGCCACGTGGTAATTGACTTGTTCGCCCAGTACGTATCCGGCGGGAAGAGCCCTGTCCCCGTGGAACCGATCCCCTCAAGGACGCTTGTAATGATGGCGTTGCGATCAATGGCATAATTGACGGCCTGTCGCACACGGACATCATTGAAGGGGGCCTTGATGTTGTTGAATGTAATCATCCGCACACGGGGGATTGACTGTTGATGAACTGTGAATCCGGGCTGGTTCATATATCCGGTTGCGATTTCCGGGGGCAGGATAACCGAGAGCTGGGCCTCTCCGCTCTTCAGCAGCATGGACCGGGTCATTGCTTCAGGCAATATCCTGTACACGACTTTATCGACATGTGCAGCCGTCCCCCAGTATTTGGTATTTTTAACTGCAACAACTACTTCTTTCGGTTTCCATGAGTCGAATATGAATGGTCCGGTTCCGACAGGTTTTATGATAGTTCCGTTGGCATTCCATGATGAGGAACTGAGGGCAGCGGCCTCTCCTTTTGAGAAGTATGCAGGTAGCAGGAGGAACGAGTTATTCATCCTTACTACGAGAGTCTGGGAGTCTGCCGCATCAATACCGACAATTGGCACTGCCGCAAAGGACTTCGACTTTATCAGTGATCTCTCAAGGGATTTCTTCATAGCCTCCGCAGTAAAAGGAGTGCCATCGTGGAAAACAACACCCTTCCTCAGGTTGAAAGTCCATGTTTTGCCATCCGGGGAAACACTCCAGTCTGTTGCCAGGGAGGGGATGACTTTTCCTTCATAATCAACTCCGGTCAACGATTCCGTGTACCCTATTCTGTGGCCGGTGTAGCCATATTCATGGGGATCGATTGTCTTTGGTTCCCATTGTGCCGCAAGCGTGAGGGTCGTCGGCTCCGCAACCTGCTGGGTTGCCATTTGCATTCCAGATTGAGTTCCGGATTGTGTTCCTGTGCAGCCCAGGGAAAAGGCAGTAACAATGAGCAGGAGTAAAAGAATATAATTTTTCAGTTTGATCATAATAAGTCATACGATTTTGATTTTATATCATATTTAGTAGTTTTTATTTGGATTCGCTATCGTGGTGGTCTCTGGAAAAAGAAATTTTTTTATTGATATCCTTTTTAACTCCGGCCCCCGGTGTGAAAAATCCGGTTCACGATACCAGGTGACACCTTATCCTTCGGTCCCCGCATACCTGCATTTCCGGGTAGATATTACATCGCGGGATACGTGACGGGCACGAGGTGAGAAATGAACAGGCATGGTTACTGCATTCACACGCCGGGATTAAATCGGGCGCTGTCTCATTGAGTCCAGGTGAAACAATCTTCTGTGTGAAAGGATGGACAGGATGATCCAGGATCCTCTTCCCCTCTTCAATAATCTGTCCCCCCAACATGACCGCTATCCGATCCCCCATGATCTTTGCAAGCTGGATATCGTGAGTGATGAAGAGACAGCCACACCCTATCTCCTTCTGGCGGGCCTGGAGGAGACGGATGATTGAGGCCTGGATCGAGACGTCCAGCATTGAAGTCGGTTCATCGCATACGATGAATGCCGGATCGAGTGCTATCGCCCGTGCAATAACTGCCCGCTGGAGTTCCCCACCGCTGAGCTGGTGGGGATACCGTGCTGCCTGTCCGGGCTCGAGACCTACGAGATCGATAAGCCGTTCCAGTTCCTGTTTTTGGTCTCTCCCCCCGGTTATTTTTCCATGTATCCGGAATGGTTCAAGAATGGAATCAGCAACCGTCCACCGGGGATTGAGAGCACTGTCAGGATGCTGAGAAACAATCTGGAATTTCCAACGGATTGCCCGGAGCTCAGCTCCCCTCATCTTGGTAAGGCAATTTCCCTCAAAGAGGACCTCACCTTGGCTCGGTGGTATCAGGTTGAGGAGCATCCGACCTAGAGTGGATTTTCCACATCCGCTCTCACCGATCAGGGCGAGTGTCTCACCGTTGTCAATCCGGATGTCAACATCTTTAACTGCATGGGTGAGCATTTTCCGGTTATATTCAGAAACATAATTCTTGGAAAGCCCGACGCCTTCAATCATATTTCCAGCACCTCACACATGCCCCGCTCTCATGGCGGATAAGGGGCGGTTCATTAGTGCACCGCTCCTGTGCATCTGTACACCTGAAGCGGAATTTGCATCCGGTATCGTACTCATCCAGGTCCTGTGTCTTTCCGGGGATAGGGATGAGACCATTTTCGGGAAGCGAGTGGAGGAGCCCCGCTGAGTAGGGATGCAGCGGCCGGGTAAAAAACCGGCTGCTTTCTGCAATCTCGATGATCCGTCCGTTATACATAACCATAATCCGGTCCGCAAGATCGTGCGCAAATGAGAGATCATGCGTGATAATAATAAGCGTAATACCCTGATCGCGCACGGTGCGGAATACTGCTGAAATGGATCCCTTGTTGATTACATCGATACCTTTCGTGGGCTCATCAGCGATAATGACTTCCGGGAGGGCGGACACCCCCATTGCGACCAGTGCCCTCTGCAGCAATCCCCCGCTGAATGAATTGGGATAGGCAGCGAACCTTTCCTCCGGAGGTAATACCCGGAATTTCTGGAGGAGATCGAGTACCTTTAAGTGAATCATCTCCTTTCCCCATCCGGTATGCCGGCTCAGGGGCTCCCCGATCTGTTCTCCGACACGCATCGACGGGTTCAGGGCGCTTGCCGGGTTCTGGGGGACCCATGCGATCTTAATGCCCCTGACGGACTGGAGCTCTTCATCTGACAGGGAGAGCAGGTCCTTTCCTTCAAAGGTGATGGATCCGGATACTGTACAGGTCGGGGGGAATAATCCCAGAATTGCCGTGCCTAGAACGGACTTCCCGCTCCCGCTCTCCCCGATGATGGCGAGTGTCTCGCGTTCTTCAACTGCGAGATCAACCGCGTCCACTGCCTTCACTGTTGAGGTGGCAAGAGGAAAATGTACGGACAGCTGGTTTATATCGATAATCGTGGTCATCCGATTCTCCCGGTTTGTGTATCTGCACAATGATTCAAATTATAATGAATCTTAATATGGTAATACTAAATGATATGTATTGTTAATTTTGTATGAAAATTGAAAAAGGTCTGCCCGGATTATCGGGAACAGGGATTTGACAAAAAATGAGGACGGAATGAGCATGACAGAATCTGTTGACTGGAAAGAGGCCTGGAAGGAAAGCGTAGATGAATCGAGCCGTGTCAGTACATCCAGCTACTGGAACTCGCGCGCCTGTGATTATGCAAAAATGGTCGACACGAGCGATTGTGATCACGGCAGGAGGATCCTGAACTTGTTCCTGGAAGAGGGAATTATCCGCAATGACTGGAACGTACTCGATATTGCATCCGGCCCGGGTGCGCTGACCCTCCCTTTTGCGGAACGGGTCAGGAATGTAATGGCCATCGAACCAGCTCATCAGATGGCTTCCTGTCTTATGGAAAATGCCCGCAGGCAGGGACTGATTAATATCGGGGTTATCCCGAAGACCTGGCAGGAGGTGAAGGTATCTGACTATGAAAAACAGTTCGACATGGTCACCTGCTGTCACGCGCTCTGGCAGTTCCCTGACCTTCTGGAGCAGGTACGCCGGATGGAGACGGTGTCCCGGGGATACTGCTGCCTTGCTCATGGCGTGGATGTCAGCGAACGGGAACTGAAGAAGAGTGTCGGGGCACCGATTGAAGGCAGGGACCAGTTTATCACGCTCTTCAATTACCTGAATGACGAGGGGATCTACCCCAATGTGAATATCCTTCCCTATTCCCTGATGTGGCCTGTCGATGCGGCAATCGCATCCAAGGAACGGTTTGTTGAAAAGTACCGCCCGCTCACCGATAAGGACAGGGCGATCATCCGTGAGTATATTGCATGTCACACCACTGACGGGATTTATAAGATCCCCGGCAGGATGGGCGTCCTCTGGTGGAAGGTGGGATGATGGCTGCAACAACGGTTGACTGGATCAGGAACTGGGAGGAGATCTATGATGGGCGTCTTAAGGTAATGCAAAGGGATTATTCCATTGATGACTGGAGTGAGCGAGCCGAGGATTATTCGGAGAGACGGAAAACAAACCAGTACGAGTTTGGGGAGAACGTGTATGCGGCCCTCGCCGGCCATGGTATTGTAGGGGAGACGTTCCGCGTGATCGAGGTCGGATCCGGGCCGGGGACATTTGTCATTCCGTTTTCAAAACATGCAGAGCATATGACAGCGGTCGAACCTGCTGAAGGGATGATCCGTGTTATCCGGGAAAATGCGCGGGAAGCGGGAATTGATAATTTCGATATAATCAACAGGATCTGGCAGGATGTCAGCATCCCTGAAATACAGGGCAAGTACGATCTTGTCATCACGTCCACCGTCATCTGGATGTTCCGTGATATCATGGCGCAGATCAGCCGGATGGAGGAGGTGACCCGGGGGCACTGTTGCGTTGTGGAGGGTATTGACAGCACAGATGCCTTGGGAAAAAAAATCTGGCATACGATCATGGGAGAGATCCCGTATCCTCCCTATCCCGGGTATCCGATCGTCTTCAACCTGCTCTACCAGAACGGCCGGATCCCGCAGGTCAGGATCGTTGAAGCAAAGAGCCGTCGCTCCACAGAAAAACTGATGAAGATGTACAATGTTTTCTACTCGCTGTATACCGAGCTCACACCAGAAGTAGAGGAAAAGATCCATTCAGCCCTCCTTGCAGACAGTGCAGATGGCCTTCATGAAGGTACGTACCGGTCAGCCGTTGTCTGGTGGGACCCGAAGGAGCGGCGGGAAATGGTATAAGGTTCATTTCCCGTTTCTGTTTTTCCTGCCATGCCCGGCGTGTTGTCCGGTGCCCTGTTTTCAGGATACTGCGTCCACTCATGCTGCAGGGTGATTTTTCCCTGCCCCGCTCCAAAAACGTTTCACAAATTTCCTATATTTCAGGGATCGTATCCAGCTTATTGATTTAAAAAAGGAGATCAGATGAGAGTGAGCGCCGAGTTCGCATTCTTTATCATCAGATCGGCAAGCAGGGGATCTATACCGATAGGACCTGCATAATAAAGAGGGATATTCTTCCCGTTTATCGCAAACGATCCCCGGGTCACCCCTTCCGGAAGCCCGACACGCCGGGGGATGTCCTGGTTGATATGTACTCCTTTTGCAAGGAAGAGTGGCACAACAACGAGTGCATCGATCGGTTCCTTCCTGAAAGCATCAAGCGATTCCGGGATTGTCGGGCTGTTAACCCTCATGAACCCGCACTTCACGATATACTCGGGGTATTTCTTTTGGATCAAGGCAGCAGTATTTTCAGCAAGTTCCTGGTTATACGGAAGAGAGCTTCCATGCCCGACTAACAATAATCCTTTTTTCTCCATAGGGAACACTTCACAGGTATTTTTCCGGAATTTTCAGGACTGTATTGTCAGACTCTGAAAGAACGGTATATGAAAATTGTTTATAACTGTAATAATAAGTATCGGTTTAATTGCCATATATGTAACACTTAATAGAATCTTATTTTAAATTCGTATTTTTAGCACATCAGAATCTGATAGAAAAACTGATTGTGATAACGAAAATACCAAGCATTGTTAAAAAAATCATGAAATACGGAAAGAGAAGAATCCGGTCATTTTATCCCTATCAGCCGTGCAGAGTTGGCAATGACCGGAATCGATGAGATCTCGTGCAGGGAAACCGGAGTATGCCCTCTAGATATCCGAAAGGACCTTGCAAGTGCATGACCGTGATTGGATGGTAATGGTGAGACTCATGATCTCGCATATACTCCCCCGTGTTGAGGACACAATCACTTCAGTGTCAACATATATGATTCGGGGTCTAAAAAAGTATTACAATAATAATAATTTACTATACTTGATATAAAATGAGAGAGTTTTTCTACTATTTAGTATTACAATTATTAAAAAAGGTATGACTATTTAGGGTTTATGGGGTTTGACGTTTGATGAAACAATTACCTATTATATTGGCCACAGTCGTTTTGTTCGTCCTGATGGCAATTATTCCGGTATCGGCAGTAACTGACACCAACGCGAACGGGACGGTACTCTCAGCCGGCGCAACGGTATTTATCGGTGAGGAGGGTCTCAACCTGACTCATGCATTGAACACCGTACAGACCAATTATGGGCTTGATAATGCCCCGGTGTTAAAGACCATCGGCTGGTGGGCATCGGCAGCAGATCTGACGGCTTCATCACCGACAAAGAAACTTGTTCTTGACAACACGTACAAGGACTTCCAGGTCTCCCCCTCAGACTTTGTGGGATACACCGGGAACTGGTACGTGCTTCAAGCCGACGGAAAAACCCCGCTGACCAGTGACGGTGCCCTGTTCAATGTCCAGGACCCGACCCTATCTATTGCCGTATGGGACTTCAGCCGGGGGGATAATACTGCCGGGACTGCGGGGATAGATGGTGATGACGTGACCGGGAAATCTGTCCTGCAGGGAGATGCACTAGGGTTTATGATTTCCACCAACATGCATGTAGCAACACTGGCTACCCAAAGGAACAACACGATCTGGAGCCAGCCAGGTACTGTGACGGTCCTTGGCGCTGGAGAGTCGCCGCTTCTGCCGGGTGGTGCCATCTCCTCCTGGAACAAGAACACGACGGGTCCGGCCAACGGCTCGGTTGTTGAGCTGGTATCAGGAAATATTTACAAAGTTACCAATGCAACGACTGGAAATCTTCTCAACAAGATGACCTGGGGCTATAACTTCACTGGCACCTACAACCTAGTGTACTGGAATGGTTCGACTACTATCGATGACAACTGGCCATTTACAGCGCAGAACTACACGGCAGATGCTACCGGTGCGGTACGCATACCTTCAGGAACTGCATGGGGTGATGGGACATACCAGCACACCGGTGCCGCCCTGGGCTTGACCGGCCCCACCAACGCTGACGGATACATCACCATCAAGCTAAAGGACGAGAGTGGTGCGACCTATAACAAACTGAAGGTCAACACCACGGCCTCAGGCACTCCCGTGGATACGAGTATCACCAACCAGTTCGTCGATAAACAACCGTGGTACTTTGGATCTTCGCAGACCTACTGGGTCACCGATGTAATTGACAACAATGGCCAGTACGCATACCCGGTTGGTACCTATACGTTCTGGGCAGAATCGCTGCTCAACAAGATGAAGGACAACTACAAGAATGCAGGTGCAGATTACACAGGAAAGACTATTTCTGCTTCGGGCACGTTCAGCCTTGCCACGTTCTCGGTAAAGATCGAGGCAAAACCGGAATCCGTTGTCCGCAGTAAAAGGTTCACCGTTACGGTTACCGGCAGACCCAGCACCAATTATTATGTGTGGGTTAAGGGCACCAGTGCAATGACCGGCGGTTTTGATGACATGCCCCCGCAGATCGTCAACGACCAGGCTTCAGTCACCTTCGATGATGCAGTAGCTGCATCGAAGGGTACTCACGCCATCGGTAATTACGCATTCGAGAATGGCGGTGGCAAGACGATCTGGGAAGATGTTGCCAAGAACCAGACAACCGGTATTTCCTACAACCGGACCCGGTACTACGCAAAGATCAAGACATCCGGCGGAGGTGTAAGGCTTGTTGAATGGACGACCAGCAACTGGACCAAGGCACAGAAATACACGATCCGTGTCGAGGCAAAAATCGATGACGCCTACAAGAGCGACGAAGTTGACATCAATGTCGAGCAGGGCGCAGTCACCATCGTAGCAGCAGGCGACCAGTCCTACTATCTCGGAGAGGAGATCAAGTTCTCCGGTACCAACACCGAGACGTACAAGACCTACCTGTTCATGGTCGGACCCAACCTCCCCGAAGACGGTGCGATGATTGATCCCACGGGGACGTATGCCCAGGACCCGAGGAACGCAGGATCCCTGAACCCGGGTGTCGCCACCAACGTAATTTCCGGCTTCAAGGAAGTCGACGTCAACGGTGACAACACCTGGTCATGGAAGTGGGGAACTGCCAGCTTCGCACTCGATGCAGGCACCTACACTATCTATGCAGTAAGCCAGCCGTACAACAAGAAGAACCTTGCAGATGCAGCATACGGCACTGTTTCCGTCATCATCAATAAGCCGTTTGTCTCCGCGACTGCATCCCAGTCCACGGTAGCCAAGGGTGACAGGATCTACATTTCAGGTACTGCACAGGGTGATCCGGGTATCGTCCAGGTCTGGATCATGGGCAAGAACTACGCAGTCCTGAAGTCTGCATCCGTCAACTCCGACGCCTCGTTCAAGTACGAAGTCAAGCAGGAAGACACCAAGACTCTTTCCAGCGGCCAGTACTTCGTGGTTGTCCAGCACCCGATGCAGAACGGTGAATTCGATGTCGCTCTCCATACACTTGACGACTCGACGAACCCGGGATACGTATACAACAAGCAGCTCATCAACAGCGGTGCCACTGGTTCAACCACCACCATCTTCAAGCTCCTCGGATCAAACAGCCTCCAGGGCTCCGATGCAGCTGAAGCACTTGCACAGGGCATCAACGACGCAAACGTCGACGATACCTACACCAAGCTCCAGTTCCTT
>JAJRCF010000015.1 GCA_028679075.1 Methanoregula sp.
CTTCGATGGCGATGAAATGAACATGCACGTCCCGCAGACCGAGGAGGCGCGGGCCGAGGCCACCATCCTCATTGCCGTAGAGGAGAACATCCTGTCGCCCCGTTTCGGCGGCCCGATCATCGGCGGCATCCACGACCACGTCTCGGGGATTTTCATGCTGACGCATGAGATGCGCTGGTTCAAGAAGGAAGATGCACTCTACCTCCTCCGCTACACCGGCATCGAGCACATGCCCCCACCCGGCAAAGTCGAAGACGGTGTTGAATACTGGAGCAACAAGCAGGTCTTCTCCGTCATCCTTCCGGAAAGCCTCAACATGGTCTTCAAGGCCACTTCCTGCCTGAACTGCGATGTCTGCAAAAAGGAGAAGTGCGAACGGGATGCGTACGTGCGCATCATCGACGGCCAGCTCCAGATGGGGACCATCGATAAGAAGGCCATCGGTGCATTCGACGGCCAGATCGTCAACCGTATCATCCGCCAGCAGGGTATGAAACGCGCAACGAAGTTCATCGATGACTTCACCAAGCTCTCGATCCGCGGGATCATGCTCGATGGTTTCTCGTTCGGTATCGATGACGAAGACCTCTCCAAGACCGAGTACGGCCAGATTGACGAGGTCCTGAAAAATGCAGCGCTTGACGTCGACCGCCGCATCAAGATCTACGAGGACGGCCAGCTCGAGCCGATGCCCGGGCGCACTATCGAAGAGACGCTCGAAATGCAGATCATGCAGGTGCTCGGGAAAGCCCGTGACCTGACCGGTCAGATCGCCGGCCGTCACCTTGGTCTCGGTAACAGCGCTGTCGTGATGGCAGTCTCCGGTGCCCGTGGTTCCATGCTGAACCTGACCCAGATGGCCGGTTGTATCGGCCAGCAGTCCGTCCGTGGTGAGCGTATCGTCCGTGGTTATGATGCCCGGACGCTCCCGCACTTCAAGAAAGGCGACCGCGGCTCTGATGCCCACGGGTTCATCCAGCACAGTTACAAGGGCGGGCTCAACCCGACCGAGTTCTTCTTCCACGCAATCGGTGGCCGTGAAGGGCTTGTCGATACGGCAGTCCGTACATCCCAGAGTGGGTACCTCCAGCGCAGGATGATCAACGCGCTGCAGGACCTCAAGGTCGCATACGACGGCACCGTGCGGTCCACCGGTGGCAGGATTATCCAGTTCGAATACGGTGAGGACGGGACCGACCCGACCAAGAGTGCGTTCGGCGATCCGGTTGATGTGAAAGGTATCGTAGAAGCAATCCTCAAGGAGGAGGTATAAGATGGCACTCGCAGACAAGTACGACAAGAAGGTCGAGGCCGCAGCCCTCCCCCCCAAGACAAAAGAGCAGCTCCGGAAGTTCCTTGCCGAAAAGGAGATCACAGACGCCCAGTTCAAACAGATCATCGAGCGTGTCATTGCCGAGTACCAGAGCACCCGTATCGAGGCCTGCGAGGCAGTCGGTATCATCGCGGCGCAGTCGATCGGTGAGCCCGGCACGCAGATGACGATGCGTACGTTCCACTACGCGGGTGTCGCCGAGATCAACGTTACCCTCGGTCTCCCGCGTCTCATCGAGATCATGGACGCGAGGAAGGAGCCCAGCACGCCGACGATGACCGTCTTCCTTGAGCCCGAGTTCGGCAACGACCGTGACAAGGCCAGGGAAGTCAGCTGGCAGATCGAAGCCGCGCCGCTTCACGAGTTCGGCGACATCACCACGGACATGGAGAACATGCACGTGGTCGTCCACCTGAACACAAAGGTCTGCGACAAGCGCAAGATCTCCCCTATGGAGATCATGGAAGTCGCGCCCAAGAAGATCCGTGACCGCCGGCACTACCGCGATTTTGAGCACGATATTGATGAGGAAGCCGCGACGATCATCTTCTCCCCCAAGAACAAGGAGAGTTACCAGAACCTCTTCCAGCTCGCCGAGCACGTCAGGAACGTGATCGTGCAGGGCATTGACGACATCCTCCGGGTCGTTGTCAGGAAAGAGACCGGGGAGTATATACTTTATACTGAAGGCTCCAACCTTAAGGACGTATTTGATGTCGTTGGCGTGGACACCACACGGACCCGCACCAACAACATCAGCGAGATCGCCCAGGTCCTCGGTATCGAGGCAGCGAGGAACGCGGTCATCCATGAAGCGGTATCCACCCTCAACGAGCAGGGTATCGCCGTGGATGTCCGCCACCTCATGCTCGTCTCGGACATGATGTGCATGGAAGGCGAGGTCAAGCAGATCGGCCGTCACGGTATTGCCGGCGAGAAGGAGAGTGTCCTCTCCCGTGCCGCATTCGAAGTGACCGTCAACCACCTGCTCGACGCGGCCGTCGCAAATGAAGTTGATGAACTGAGCGGCGTGACCGAGAACGTCATCGTTGGCCAGCCAATCCAGCTCGGTACCGGCGATGTAAAACTGATCGCAGTCAGACAACACGACAATTAACTTTAGAACACTACGAGGAATTGCACATGGATTTTAATGCTTCACTCAGAAGGGCCATCAAGACAGGAAATGTAATTCTTGGCCAGAACAACACGGAAAAATGCATCAAGGAAGGCAAGGCCCAGATGGTTGTCGTAGCCGGCAACTGTCCTGCCGCCTTCAAATCAAAACTTGCAGGCTTCGAGAACCTCTTTATCCATACCTTCGACGGGTCCAGCGTGGCACTCGGCAAGGCCTGTGGTAAGCCGTTCATGGTCAGCACCCTCGCCATCGTGACCCCGGGCGAGTCAGATATCCTCTCCCTCAAGAGGGCCTGAAACCGGGGGCATGCTATGGTCGAAGTTAAACTGACTGAAGACTGTATGCGCCTGATCTCCCAGTTCGAGAGCCTGACCGGCGCGGGCAGCCGCGACTGTGTCCTGGACGACCGCAACGGGAGGCTCATCTTCGTCATCAACCCCGGCGACATGGGGCTTGCGATCGGCAAGAAGGGTGCCTCGATCAAGAAGGCATCCGAAGTCATGGGCAAGAAGATCGAGGTTGTTGAATACAACAACAACGCGGAACAGTTCCTGAAGAACTGCTTCCTGCCGGCCCAGGTCACCTCCATCCTTTTCGAAGGAGAGGATGACCAGAAGACTGCGACCGTGGAAGTACGGGACGAGGACCGTGGGATTGCAATCGGCAAGGAAGGCAAGAACATCTTCAAGGCAAAGAAACTGGCACTGCGCCAGCACAACATTGCGGACGTCCAGATCCTGCAAAAACCGATGGACGGCCAGCCTGACGATGAGCAGGACCCCCAGTAATTTTTCTTTTTCTTTCCGGATTCGTACCGGGTTAAAACGCACGAATTATATAATTTTGTAATTACTATCAGGTATGGGTACCACCCGGACTGCCCTGGCAGTAACAACACTGGTCTTTTTCTGGCTCCCTGTATTCACGATTCTCATGGTTACCGGCATTTTTTCTGCCATTGGTTATTCTTTGGGTACGGTCTTTCTCATAGTGGGGATCATCTCATCGGTTGGGTATATCGGTGCACTGAATTACCTGCGGCGTATTTCAAAACACTGGTACCTTGGCCTGCCGCTGGCAGCTGCGCTCATCGCTGGGACGGTAAGTGCATTTCTGGCAGTTAGTGTTATACCGAACCTGACAACACCCAACGTTTTTCCGGGGCCCCTCATAACAAATTCAGGTACCGTTGCCCTCCTCAGTCTCGCACCGTGCTCCCTTCTCCTGTTCATCGCATTATCTTCCGTAGGTGAAAGGAATGACGTGATTACCGGGACCGCCGTAGTCACCTCCCTTGTCAGCCTGGTCTCCGTGGCCATGCTGGTGGATATGGCATTATCCGCCCTGAATCTATCCGCACAGATAATGTTCAGGCACCCAATTGGGGAGGGCATGATGATCCTCTATGGCATGGGGACGATGATAATCGGGATATTGTTCCTGATGGTTGTCCGCCGTTTGCCTGACTGAAGGCACGCGACCTGATGGTGCAGGGAAACATACGGCACGGGAACAAATGTGCCGAAGTTTTGCGCGTGGAATATGAGTGTAAGATTGTTGTGTGCATACGAAAGAGTGGAGAAGTCTGATATGCCCTCATAAACAACGGATCTGTGCATGTTCGTCTTCGCCCACGTCTTCCTTGGTGCCCTCATCGGTCTTGGGTTCTGGCACCTGACACGGGACCGGCGGGCACTCCCCCTTTGTATCATTGGCGCAATCCTCCCAGACCTTCTCGACAAATCGCTGGCAATGCTGCTCCCCGGTAGTTTTGGGTCCGGCAGGACCATCGGGCATTCGCTGCTCTTCTTCTCCATAACGGTTGCTGCCGGCATCCTCCTCTGGCACTACCGCCACACACTTCTTGGCATTGCCTTTGCCTGTGCAACCGTTTCCCACCAGATCATCGATGGGATGTGGAACGTACCCTCATCCTGGTTCTATCCGCTGATGGGCCCGTTCCAGATATTCATCATCCCGGATTATATCGGGCACTACTTCTGGCTGGAAGTATCCAACTTGTCGGAGTGGGTGTTTGCGTGTGCATCGCTCCTCATCATCGCGCTGTGGTACCTCGATATATCGGGACACCGGGTCCCGCCCCCGGCTCCTGGCAGGACCGGTACCGCACGACTCGCCGTCGCCGTCATGTTGGGAATCGTTGGCGTCTGCCTGCTGGTCTTCGGCCTGTCCACAATCCCCCACGCGTTCTTCGCACCGACCTATGATCCGGTAACGAATGCAATGGCAGGCCTCGTCGCCCTGTCCGGCACTATCGTCCTGATGAAATGGCCGGGACCAGACCGTGTTATACCGTGATGAGCCGGGAGCCTGTGCCCTGGAACGGAACTATTCCTGGTACAATGATCCCATTACCGGGACAGTCAGATCCTAAAACAGGAACGGGCCTGGGGGGATTTGAACCCCCGACATCCGGGTTAGAAGCCCGGCGCTATGTCCAGGCTAAGCCACAGGCCCACTGTGCCTGTAACATTCGCGCTTGTGGATAATTAATCTGTTTCCGGCCGGACATGACAGGGAGGCATGCCGCATGGCCGGTTGGTTATGTCTTACTGCCGGGATGCTCTGGACGGCATTCTGAAGAGAATACTGTGTGTTATCACAACGGATCCTCCCTGAAAACGGGACAGCGGTTCCCGGTCCTATCACATTAATTTAATAAAATATATCTGATTCTGATGCCCATGCTTTACATCTACGTAGAAAAAGGGAATGATATTATGAAGACTGTCAAGATCCTGTTTTGTCTGCTTGTCCTGCTTGCCATCGCGATTCCTGTTGCCGATGCGTTATCGATCACCTCTATAAGCCCGGCTGCGGGGTATCAGGGTAAGACAACTACGGTTACGATCACCGGTACCGACTTTAATTCGTCCGTGTCGGTCCTCCTTATGAAGTCCGGTGAGGATAATGAAACGGCATCAAGCATCGAATCCCACACCAGTACAGAGATTGTCTGTAAGTTCACAGCCTCTAAATTAACCAGCATGGAGGAGGGATCCTGGTACTTCGTTGTTATCAATCCGGACAGTCAGGTTAAAGCGACTTCTGCGTTTTCTGTCCGGCCCCAGATGAAACTTACCTCCATTACCCCGACAAAAGGCAGGGTTAACAACGATAGTGTAAAATTTACCATTGTGGGTTCAGGGCTAGGTGATGTTGAAAAAGTATACCTGCATCACGATGAGTACGGGAATATCTCCGCAATGGATGTTGATGCCACTTCAGCAACCAAGGTCACCGGCGAATTCGACCTGGACGACAAAGAAGTGGATGATGATTACGAAATCTGCGTTATGGACAATTATGACATCGCAATATGCGACCTTGACTTTGAGATTACCTCGGATGCAGTCGGCAGCATTGATGTCGCCTCATCTCCCTCCGGCGCATCTGTCTATCTTGATGGTACGTTAAAAGGAACAACACCAATGACCATTAAAGACCTTGAGGTAGGGACCTACAAGCTCATCCTCAAGAAAGACGGGTACTCCGACTGGCTGAGGAACGCAAAAGTCACGAATGGCGGCACAACCACCTATGATGCGGATCTCGATGTCATTAAAGCCGCGACAACCGCAACCACGGCACCCACCCCGGTGACCGCGGCCACCACGATTAAGGTCACGCGAAAATCCACGGTTGCCACGCCTACCCCCTGGCCCTCTGCCACCCCCACCCCGGCCTCCCCGGTCGATCCCCTCGTCATCATCGGGGGCGTCGGGCTCGCGTTGATCGTCCTCCGGAAACAATAACCCGGGTCCCCCGGCAGTATCATTTTTCTCATCGTTCCGGCCGGTAATAACCCGTACGGTTTTCCGTCACGATCGTTTCAATAACCCTGAGATCATCCGGGAGAACCCCCTTTTTACTTCTCGTCATCAGACGATGGTATCCCCGCGAAGCGATATTATGCACTCCGTGGTGAATATTATCCCCATTTTCATGAACTGAATTTATCCATGGGTGGCGGCAGAATAGTGGCCTGATAAAACCCCTATGGAAGCTAACGTATGAAACAACCTGTTTTTCTGGTATACCTCACCTGCCTGATCCTGCTGACCGGCATGGCTGTCCCTGTCGCAGCAGAAACATCAACAATCACCTCGATCAGTCCGTCCGTGGGCTACACCGGTACCTCCACAACGGTGACGATCACCGGGACGAACTTCAATGAGAGTTCCGTGAAAGTCAAGCTCATGATGGAAGACGAGTCAAATATCACGTCAACGATCTCCTCTTTCAGCAGCACAGAGATTGTCTGCAAGTTCACCATCTCCTCATCCAAAGCCACAGGTGACTGGGACCTGGTTGTCATCAACGAGGATGACTCGGAAGTGGTGGAGACCGAGGGATTCTCCATCCGTGACGCAATTACCCTGTCCTCTATCTCTCCCGACACTGCCCGGACCAACAACGAGAGCGTTGAATTCACTCTTGAAGGCTCCGGTCTCTCGGATATTTCCGAGCTGTACCTCTATCACAAGAGCTACGACAACCTCTCCGCGAGCATTGACGACATCGACTCAGACGAGATCACCGGGACCTTCGACCTGACAGATATGGCGGAGGTCACCTACAAGGTCTGCGTCATGGACGCATTCGGCACCCGGGAATGCGATCTGTCCTTTGAGGTCACCACCGACGAGCTCGGCAGTATCGATGTCTCGTCATCCCCCACCGGGGCATCGATCTACGTGGACGGCGATTACGCGGGAGTGACCCCGGAATCTGTTGGTGAACTTGCGACCGGGTCGCACAAAGTCCTGCTCCAGAAATCCGGGTATTCCGACTGGGCAAAACTGGTAAAAGTCACATCCGGAGATACCACATCTGTTGACGCAGATCTCATCAAGGTTGCAACAACCGCCCCGACAACGGTTCCCACAACCTCCCCGACACCCGTACCTGCAACCATAAAACCCGTCCAAGCGTCCGGCACTGCAAAGGCACTCACTCCCTGGCCGACTTCGACAACGGCGACCCCGACAACACAGGCCTCCCCACTCGAAGGTGCAGTGGTGCTCGGTGCAATCGGCCTTGGCCTGGTCGCGGTACGGAAACTCTGAATTCCAAAAAAAATATTTTTCAGGCCGGTTATCCGGCGTGGTAGCACGAGGACTTGAGCACTTCGACTTCGGTCGGTTTCATCAGCCCCTCGTGGAAGACTTCCTTGATGACCGAGGTGGCGCAGAACTTCACCTGCACCCGTGCGGACATCCGCTCGCGCTCTTCGTACACCATCCCCCCGTGGGAGAACTCCACGATCCGCTTCATGGAGAGGCTTGTGGCGATGAGGTACACGCAGATCCCCGCATCCCCGGGGGAGAGGTCCTCGATATCGATCGAGGTCATGAAGATATGGGTCTCCGGCCCCGGCTCGACAGCGGCGATGGTGATAATGTTGTTGGTGCTCTGCAGCTCGATGGTCCGAGGCCTGCCTGCCTTGAGGTCCCGGATGATATCGGGCGAGATGCTGGTTAATGCGGCGCACTTCATCTCAGGTCACCCGTACATCGGCAGGTCTTTCTTCGGCGTGGCATCCGCAGACTGCTGCACTTCCTCGGCGAGTTTTCCCATGGTCTGTTCGATTTCGACGGCCTGCTCGATCAGCGGCTGGATGTCGAGAGCAAGGTTGTACATCTTGTTGAGCACTTCGATGGTTGCCGCGGATGCCCGGGGATCGGGGGCGTTGATCGTCTCCCCCAGCAGCCCGACGGCCGGGATGTTGCGGGCCTTGCATTCGGTAAGGATGCTCGACGCGATGCCCGAGATGCTCCCGATGGGGAGGACGAGCGTGATGTCCTGGATCCGCTGGAGCGCGTCCGTTGTCGTGGCCACGCCAAAGACCCGTTTCTCCGGTTCGTTCGTGACAATACCGGCAATAGTGAGCACTTCCTTTGGCTTGAAGGCCTGGACCCAGTCCATGATCGCGTTCGAGATCTCGTAGCAGATCGGGGGGGCGATCGGGATATCGGCAACGATCGCGGCGATCGGGTAGTCACCGGTAGTCTTGGCATAGACGCGGACGGGATCGTTGATGAGCCCCTTGTTCATCATCGCAAGGGGGGGAAAATAGCGGGAGTTCATGGAGCCGATCTGCTCGAATCCGAGCTGGTCGACCATGTACTGGAGGGCGATGGTCCCGACAAGTCCGCTCCCCGGGAACCCCATGAGGACTGCACCGTTCTCCGGGAGCGGCCGGCATATGATATTGAGATCCTTCTTTGGGGCTATTTCCACAAGGTCCTCGTGGACTGCGCCAAGCTTATTGAGGATCTTATTACAACACTCTGGAGCATCTGCCGTCATTAGATTAACATACACCAAAGTACTAAAAAAGTATTATGCAAGAGTACCCTATCAAGCGCGGGCTGACCAAGGACCTCGATACACGGGCGGCAGCGGAACTGAAGAACTGTTTCGGCATTGAGCCGACAAAGACGGAGAAGGGTTACCGGATCGTGTTCGGTGCACTGAAACGGCTGGACGTCAACCCCGGGGCTGGCGGGAAGACCGTCACAATTAATACCGAGTCGGACCTGAGTGCAAGCGACGTCGTGATCATCGATACCAACAAGCGCTTCCGGAAATTCCTCGATGCCGTGACCGGCTTCTCAACAAAGGAACGGGTCAAGCGGGCGAAGAGTGTGACCGGGGAATAAACGCAGGTCTCCCCGGCGCCATACTTTTTTCTTACCTGGCCTTTTGTTACCGTTCAGGTCTTATGAGACAGAGTGCACCGGCAACCGCCGGAATAATGATCCACATGCCGACCGGTGACTGTTTCGTCGGGGTGGGCGTGGGAATGGCAGTCTCCTGCACAGTCTCTTCAGCAACCGGGACGGTGGTTGCGACCGTTGTTGCAGCCGTCCTCACCGGGTTGAGCGTGGCGGCAACAAACACCGTGTCGGAAGCGGTCTCTTCCGGGCTGATCCCGGAGAGGCTCATGCCGTACAGGTAATACTGGTCTGCTGCAACAACTTTCGACCCGTCCCTGCTGACGGCAATGGACCGGGGCTGGATGCGGCTGTCGAATTTCCGCTGCGTCTGGAGTTTCCCCCCGTTGTTGAGGATGAAGACCGTGCCGTCGTTTGCACCAACGGCAATAACGCTCCCGCTCCGGGAGACACTTACCGCGTTCGCCCACTGCCCGGTCTTGTACGTCCAGTGGACCTTGCCGTACCGGTCAATGGCCCGGACCGTGTTGTCCTGGCTGCCGACAACGATGATCGAGCAGTCCTGGCTGCATGCGATGTCATTGATCGCTGCATCGGAGACGTCGATCTGCCAGTTGAACGCGCCTTTTCTCGTGTGCGATGAGACGCGGGACCCTCCCGCGGTGATGACGGTCGAGCCGTCGTCCGATATGACGATGTAGGTGTCCAGGCTCCCGGCGCGGCTGTCGGTCCAGACCGGTTCGAGCGAGGAGGTGAAGAAGCGGATGCCCGCTTCCGTTGTGGCAACGACAAGGTCGCCGCTGGGTGCAATGGCCACCTGTTTTACCACGTCCGTCTTGTTCCTGCCGATGAAGTCGCCGTTGGACGCCCACGAGTTGTAGTTGCCCTTGTCGTCAACGGAGATCACGAAGCTGGCATTGGGTGCAACCGCAACGGCCTTGATCGCACCATCCATGTTCCGCGGCCAGACCTGGATGCCGCTGACGTTCAGCAGGGTCACGGTCTTGCCGGAGCTCGTGACCACGTAGTTGCCGTCAGCGCTCATGTCCGCAATGAACCCGGCCTGTCCCCCCCAGTGGACGTCCCCGTCCCAGGTGCGGACCAGCAGCTGGCTGCCCCCGCTGAAGACCTTCGATGCGTCCGGGGTGATGGTGACCCCGGAGAAAACATTGTCCGCGAGCATGGGGGCCTGTCGCCAGTCGATCCCCAGGCTCGCTGCCGACACCGTTCCGGTGAGGCATGCGGCGATGACGAGGACCAATACAGGGAGTCGTATCCGGGTGGTAAGGTTCATGGAATATCTGAAAGAAGCGTATCATGCCCCGGGATATCATATTTATGTAACCCCGGGGTTATACGAATGGAGATCAGCAGACTCTTACGTTTTCCTCCGGATGGATATCAACACAGCAGCGCCGATTAACGCAAGCACCGCGAATACAATGCCCATTGCCATCATGAGAGGTACGCTGGCTGAAGCCTCATTCCCTGTAGCCTGTGCTGCAGGACCCGGAACTGGCGCCATCTGTCCTGAGACCGGTGCCGGTGGAGTGTACGGTTTTGTGGCAACCAGCCCGAATGTCGAAAGTCCATGTGGGGATGCTGCCGTGAATATCAGGTAACCGTTGTTGCGGTCATACCCGGTAAACGATGTGATCAGGCATTCTGTAGTTCCATCATCGCCCATCCTGACAATCTGTATCGCATCGATCCCGCCATTCCTGGTAACCCAGTCCTGGGGAGCGGTCATGCTGATGGTCGCCGGGCCGGTTGAGGTTGTGCCCGTTTCCTGGATGATCATGACGTATGCCAGGCTGCTGATCTCCAGCCCGGTACGGTGAAATGCGTTGGTAAATGTATCCAGTGTTGACATGTCCGGGTCCTGCCGGATCACGGTGATAATCCGGGCATCCGGTGCCGGGGGGTCATTGATCCGTGTTGTCCACCATACGGTTACTCCCGGCATACCCCCAAGATCTGCGGTTAGCGGGGTACTTGCAAAAGACCCCATTCCGTTCACCGGTGTCTCCGCTGATGCCTCGGGTGGTGCCAGCTGGCCAAAGAATGTCTGGAGGCCTGCAAAGAGACCGGAACTGCCTGTTCCCCCTCCGCCTCCACCCCCTCCGCTACTCCCGGATGAAGAGGGGATTATCGGACCTGCCATGGACTGGAGTCCGGTTATGTAGTTCTTCGCTACCATTGTGGAGGAACCTGCTTCATTTGAGACGGTCAGGGTCACCGTATAGGTCCCGGCTGTAAAGATATGCGTCGGGTTCTGCTCCGTGGAACCCGTGCCGTCACCGAAGTCCCATCTCCAGTATGCCGGATCATTACCGGACTGGTCGGTGAATTGTATGCCAAGGGGTGCAGGACCCGATGTACTATTGACAGTGAACCGGGCGAGAGGAAAATGCATAACATTTCCTGTAATGGCCGTGGTACCCGTGGTCCCTCCCGAAACAACCATGGGAATTATAAGAAACGCGAGAATTCCCATTAAGAGAACGCACTTCCGGAGTGTATCCGTCTTTATCCAAAGGAATACTGGTTTCTTATTCATAGTGTGAGTCTGATTTCGAACCGAAGTGATTGCTAATTATAAAATCTCCTTAAAATAGTGTCTACCCGGTTGCAAAGTTTGCAATGGCATGTTGCAGTTTTTGCTGATTGATGTATCTGTTTTTATAATATTTTTTATTTTACAGGAGCCATCTTATTATCCCGGGCAATGACAGGAGCATGTCTTTCGAAAGGAGAAGGATGAACAATGAAGTGATAAATATGATGAACAAAATTCCAGTTTTATGCGGCGTGCTCGTTTGCATGCTGCTGATTGCACCGGGAGCACTTGCACTCACTTCGGGAACCGCAGAAGTATCCGGGAATCCCGATTTATCCCTGAGTCTTACCGTGACCGGTGCAGCGTATGCATTCGGGAGTGCAATGCTTATCGGGGACAATGTCAACCTGACCGCAGATACCGTAAAGGTAGGCGTTGTCAGCAATGCGCCCTGGGCTGTTGGTGTCCATGATGCAGAAGTAAGAACTACAACAGCAGGTCATATGGCCGAATGGGATGGCACAGCGTATGTGGGTACAACCGGAAAAACGCTGACGAATGCGCTCCAGATTGGCAAGAAAACTGATGGCGGCACCTACGTCACGCTGACCGATGCATCGCTGCCGTTATGGTCAGGAGTTGCCGGGACAGTTGACAACTACCCCTGGTTCAAACAGACCATTGATGTAGCGGATACACGTGTAGCGAACGGTCATACTTACAAGGTGGTAACTACGTTCACTGCAACACCAACCTAATCTTCTCTTTTTTTAATTGAACCTGGCAGAATGTTATGCCCTTCACCATGACTGACGCATGAGTCAGAGTGTAAATCATCTTTGCAAATATTGCCAGAACCCCGATGTCTTATATAACACATTTTTCTATAGTATCCATCAGGTTGACCGTGTATGTATTCTATAAACCGCTTTTATCCGTTGTTAATGATGGGGATTCTCATTCTTCTGGTCATATGCCCGAATCCGGTATCCGCCATCAATGTTGTGGGAGCAAAGTATATGGAAACGGTAAATCCCGGGGACACCGTGACCCATATGATCACCGTCAGCACAAAAGCAACGGATCCTTCCATGGATATCGTTATTGATACCTGGGGTTTTGGACAGACTCCGGCGAAAAGCTATTCCTCGCTCTCCGCGGCAGATGATACCAGTCCGTACTCGGCCCGGAAATTTATTACCCTCGATACCGCGTCTTTCCACCTGAACCCCGGTGAATCCAAAAAGATCAAGGCAACGATCGTTATACCAAGTGATGTAGGGGATGGCGGGCGTTATGCCATTATCTCGCTTCACAATGCACCGTCCGGGGATGGGACCACGGCATACATAACGGCCATCTCCGTCCCGGTCATGATCACGATCGCCAAATCCAGTCTCATTGAGGCAGGTTCAATAACCGATATTAAAGTCGGGGACATTGTCACCGGGCAACCCCTCATGATTACCACCTTGTTAAAAAATACCGGGAACATCCATTATTACCAGACTAAAAATACCGTGACCGTATCGGATAACATGGGAACCGTAATCGGGACAGCCAGCACGGCTCCTTCGGTCTATGCAATTATCCCGAACTATACGGTGGATTATGATGTCACTCTCGATACGTCGTTGTCTCCCGGCACTTATAGTGTGAAATCAGAGGTGAGCCTTGAGGACGGGACACTTCTTGATTCAAAGACCTCCGCGTTTGAGGTGAAGAGCAGCTACATTGCCCCCTCTCCGGACACGAGTGTCACCCTGACCCCCCAGGAATCCTCGGTCCTGGCATCGTCAGACGGGAGGATATCCATAAGTTTCCCGGCCGGGGCGGTAATCAATGACATTACGGTTACGTTAAAACCGTTCTCACGGGACCAGCTGCCCACCATCCTGACGGAAGCAAAAGCGGGCGGCACATGTTTCCAGGTCGAGGGGTTGTCCGGAATCCTTTCGAAGGATGCAACGATTTCGGTAAAGTATTCTGATGCAGACCTGGCCGTTGCCGGCGGGGATGCATCGAACCTTGTCCTTGCACGGTACGACCAGTCTGACAGCAGGTGGACCCAGCTCACTACGACCGTGAACAAGGACACAACGACCCTGTCTGCAACCACGAACCGGTTCAGCACCTGGGCTGTCATGACCGCGTCTTCGCAGTTTTCACCAACCGCAGGACAACAAGGAGGAATTATGGAGTATATCCTGTCCTTCCTTCACTGGGGCTGAAGTTCGCAGCCCAATCGCGGTGGAAGAAAAGACAAGATTACATCCTTTTTTCTTTGATCTCTATGTTACTCCTTACCTTTTACCTTCCATGAGTTTATCCCCGCCATGCCGGCTCCACCCTGATGCGATGATGTCCGGAAAGATACGATAAGATATGCTCTGTAGAAAACCATTTTTGAAATAACATTTCTCACTACCACTTTTTGTACACCGCCCGACCCCCGTTCTCCCATGGGGCCTGGACAATCCCCTCATTCATCCCGTAAAAATGCACAAATCCGGCACGAAAATGGGAGAGGCCCTGCGGGGGTCGGGCGGTGTACTTTGATACTTTATCGCCCGTGACCAACAGATCTGGGGGAAAATTTACGATAGTACTTACCTGAATCACATCAGTATGTTCGCACGGGAAGTACACCGCCCGACCCCCGCAAGGAGTGCAACGCAAACCCGGGTGCGTCAGCATCCAGAAATGATTTCTCCAGGGCAATAAAAGAAACAAAAATCCTGTCCGCCGGTTCATCGTGGTCTGGCAGGTCTCTCTCTATCCTTGTCGGTGTATTTACATTTTTTATTTTTCGCAGGACAGTTTATGATAACCGGAATCAACCAAATCCTGTCTTTCAATGGGGGAAGATAACAAAAATGTAAAAACACGATGTGAGGAAAATGGTAAAAAAAATTCTCTTTTTCGTGAGCGTGCTGTTAAGTATGCTCATACTTATTCCTGGAGTAACCGCTGATACTTCGGGAACCGCACCAGTCGACGGGAATCCCGCGCTGACGATGAGTCTTACCGTGACAGGTGCTCATTCTTTTGGGGATATGAATCCCGGGGACAATGTCAATACAACATCAAATACGGTAAAGGCAACCGTGACCACGAATGCCCCCTGGGCCATAAGTGTCTCCGATGTTCTTGATGCAAAACCGGCAGGTTCCGATGGAAAAATGGCTGAATGGAATATTACCGGATCCAGTTGGGTAGCCGGCGGAAAAGTGCTGACGCATGCATTCAATGTGGGTTCAACTACGGATACGTGGGTCCCCCTCACTGCCAGTTCACAACAATTATGGTCAGGGCATGCCGGGACATTCGAGAAGTACCCCTTTTTCAAACAGACCATCGAAGTTGCAGATACTCGTGTGGCCATCGGCCATAACTACCGGATTGTATCAGCGTTTACTGCAACAGCAACGTAACCATCTTTTTTATTGAATCCGTTAGATTTTCTCTCCTTCCCGGGCAAGAAGCATGACCTCCCGGCTTCCCGTGGTATCCTGAAGTGGCCACCCGGGTACATTCCCTCGTAATCCCCATTGACCGGGCGATAACCCCGATAACGGATCTTCTCATGGTGCCTGTGAAGAACCTGAAAAAATGCGAGGAGATTATAGACTGCCGACGGTGAGGGTCACTACGATGTGGTATACATCGCTACCGGGAAGAACCAGGTCGGTTATTTTTACCTCCTGCTGGATACCCAGGATATAAGGGGTGCCGGACACTTCAGCCGTACCGGTCTGGATTCGTATGGCGGAAATACTGTTTGTCGGCAAATTCACATAATTATTACCGGAATTTTGTCGTACCTTAAAGGGCTCGCCGAGATGAGCAGCTGAATTAACGTCCGTCATAAAACCCGTGGCAGCCGTATCATAAGCCGTCACTTCCCAGCCCTTAGTGCTATTCACATAGAATTCGATCGCGGTATTCGTTGTCGTCTCACCGGAAACGAGTGGCAATAAAACGGGTACGTTTACCATAGTAATTTCAAATGAATCCTGAGTCACGACCGCATCGGTAACGGTCTTTGTATTCGTTGCCGAGTTTCCGTCAGTAACGGTCAGGCTGACGGTATAGGTGCCCCCGGAGGCGTAGGTGTGCACCGGGTTCTGGAGTGTTGCATTCGTGCTGTCGCCGTCACCGAAATTCCAGTTCCAGCTAATCTGGCCAGCCGGCGTTGAACCATCGCTAAAGATAACGGTAAGAGGTGCCGGGCCACTTGCCGGAGTGAACGTGAAATCTGCAACCGGGGCTGCGTTTGCGGTAACCGTATCGAGTTTTGTGGCGATTGCCCCGTAACTATCCGTAACGGTCAGGTTTACCGTGTACAATCCTGCGGTATCGTAGGTGTGTGCCGGGCTCTGGGTGGCATCATTGGTCCCGTCACCAAAATCCCATGCCCATTGGGTTATCTGACCTACGGGGGTCGAAGTATCGGTGAAGACCACGTAAAGAGGCACTGTCCCGCTGACATTGGTGAACGTGAAATCTGCCACCGGGGCCAGTCTTGGCACGGGGACTGTCACTGAACTTGTATCAAGGGTAACCGTTGTCTGAGCCAGTGCTCTCCCGTTTACTATTGCACCAGACCCCATCGTTATCGCTCCGGCATCCAGGATAGTTCCCTTGAAACCGGCATTTGCTCCAAGCCCCGTGTCGCCGGCGACAACCCAGAATATGTTGCTTTCCTGTGCGCCGTTACTGAGGATTACGTTTTTACCCGCTTCGATCGTGAGAGCTCCTGCGGTCCTGAATATCCAGACTGCATTCGCATCGCCCTGGCCGTCCAGCGTGAGATCGGCGGGGATGGTCACGGCACCTCCCCATGTATAGACCCCCGGGGGGAGTGTCTGCCCCCCGATTTCTCCAGCGCCTCCATTGCTGTAATCGGGGGTTTGTGCCATCGCATTGGAGTATGCCAGTTCCATGTCGCTTACCGCCGTGCCCGCTACCGTTGGTTCTATCGTCGCACATGAAGGACCGCCATTATCGACAAGGTAAATTGTCCCGCCAGACATCTGCGTACAATTATTAAACCCGATAATCGCACCCCCGAGTCCCGGGCTCAGTCCCACATCCCCGGTTATTGCTGACAATTCCAGGGTATCGGTAATTCCGGTTTTTGCCAGTACTGCGAAATTGCCGGCCGACCCGAGATCCACGTTTGTTGCAATCCCTCTGACGCCGGGAATTATCGCAGCAGTCACCAGGCAGATCAACGCTACGGTAAGAATTAGGGAGAACCGGTTTCCTGCACTTTTTTTCAGACTATTCATAGCATACTCATTACTGAACACAGTCCATGACGGTTCGGAGAATATACCTACCCGGCTATTGCAGTTATTGGAGCAGTTATTGCAATACCGGGACCGTCCCGTCAGGAGAACAATGTCCGAAAAATGGGGAGATTGATTATTCAGTAATAATCGACGGCCTCTGCGGCAGTGCGGTCACGTTACCGGTAATGCCGGTCAATTACACTCAAAACCGGGGGAGCCGGATGCTGCACATCCCGGTAAGGCCTGCGGCAGCGATCAAGAACATAATGCCCTGTATAAGGCCACGCAGGTAAGCGGAAAAATCAGGGTGCGGTCTTTCGCAACAGGATTATTGCACCCAGCACAGAAAGGCCGGCAACCGCCCCGAATCCCGGAGTTCTCTTTGTTGTAGATGCAGCCGTGGCAGCTGGTGCAGCCTGCGCCGGGGATGTCACCGGGAAGGATTCCGCCGGGCTGATCTCCCCGGCATATGATTCGTTCCGGGTCGGAGTGACTGTCCCCGTTGCAGTGGTTGTCGTATCCGGGGCAATTACATACTGGAACGATGTGGATGATCCTGACGAGCCACCCTTCCCGTAGGCATTGGTGATCGTGAGCGGGAATGACCCAAGAGCTGATGCCGGGGTGATAATGGTGAGCTGGTTGTCGTTGATCACCTTCAGGCCCGTCCCCGGTTTCTCCCCGAACACTACGTCCGTTGTGCCGGTAAACCCGGAGCCCGTGAGCGTGACTACTGTGCCTCCGTCCATGGAGCCGGAGGAGGGGGAGATATTCTCCAGTCGCGGGAACGGGATATCGTAGCGGAACATGGAACGTGATTCTGAAGAGCTGCCGGCATGGGCGGGATTGATGACGGACAGGGCAGCTATCCCGGCAGGGCCCGGTGGCGAGATCACCGTGAGCAGGGTGTCATTGATGACCTCAAGACCCGTCCCGTTATTCCTGCCGAACGAGACATTCGTTGCGCCGGAGAACCCGGACCCCCTGACCAGGACAACCGTCCCCCCGGTGGTGAAGCCCGAGGTGGGCGAGATGTTGTAAAGGTCCGGGAGCGGGTATTCAACAAGGAACATGGTCGATGGCCCGGCAGAACTGCCGGTCCCGTGGGCATTCTTGATCGAGACCGGGACCAGCCCGGGGGGAGAGTAAAGAGTAGTGACCCTGAGGTGGCTGTCATCGGTAATTGTCGGGATTACTCCGTATTTCCCGAAATAAACGTACTCTGTACCGGAGAACCCGGACCCCGTGATGGTGACAACGGTACCTCCGTTCATGGGGCCGGAGTCGGGCGAGATGCCGGACAGTCTCGGGAGCGGGAACTCCTCGTAATTGTACATCGTTGCCGGGTCCGGGGACATCCCTGTCCCGGCGGGAGTGGTGATGGAGATGAACACCGATGCGGCATCGTGGGGTGGGGTGGTGATGGTGAGCTGGGTGTCATTGAATATGTTCAGGCCCGTCCCGGATATTTCCCCGAACCGGACGTCCGTTGTGCCGGTAAAACCGGACCCTGTGATGGTAACCGGGGTGCCCCCGGCAAGGGGACCGCCGGAAGGTGAGATACTGTATATCACCGGCACTGAGACTGCGGATACCAGCCCGACTGATGCGGAAAGGATGACGATGACCAGGATACAGGACACTCTGTTGAACGGGACCGTGCGTTTTTTTTGGCCTCGCGTTCCCTCGCTTATACCGGCTGCTGACAATGAACAACGCTCCTGAATGATGTGTTTATAATCATTTTTTAATAAATATAATTATACCGAAAAGAATCTGATGCTGCCGCTCACTCGTACTCTACAAACAGCGCCGGGTTCTGTCGTCGCCTCCACCAGCGCCGGGCCATAAACCCTCCTGCGGCAAGAATCATGAGCCCGGCAGCAGCAGGCATAGCTGATGGCAGCGGAGTGGCCGTCCCGGATCCTCCGGGGGCCGGGACAGCGGTGGTCTCTGTTGACACCACAGCCGGTGCCTGCACTGAAGTCGGCTCGGTCGTTGGATTATTATGTGCGGAGACCCCGGCCAGCTCACCGATGGTGGCAAGGGTCGGGGTGGCACTCACATGTTCTCCCGTATGCGGTACGGCACTGATTGCGTAGAGCGAGGACCCGGTGGTCGTGGAGGTGAATAGTGTGAATCCATTGACCGTTTCCCCGGGTGTTGTCGGCAGGGCGGTCCATCCTGATCCCGAATAATGGTACAGCACAACGTCCCGCGGGTCCAGGCGATGTTCCTCCAGCCATGCTGACGGGACGGCAAAGACGATCGTTGCGCCGGAGATGGTGAGGAACCGGGAAGGGACAAGGTCAACATATTCGTACACGGTTCCCGGCGCCGGGGGAATGCCGGTCCCAGACCCGGCCAGCGGCATTCCGGTGATAATAAGATCAGTAATCCCGGTCCCGGTCACCGTGACGCTGATGATGGACGACCTCCCGCCCACGTTCGTGCTGCCCGTTGTTGCCGTGCCGGCGGGTGGGGATGCCGGGGGGTCGTCACCGCCGTTGACCGGGACGGATGTGGGTGTGATTGTTGGCGGGACTGTCGTGGGAGTTGGTAATGCCGAGACGGAGATATACCCGGCTTTCGACAGTGTATCGGTGACGCTGGCGCGGGAGACCGTGAGGTTGACGGTATAGGTCCCGGTGCTGGTGTATATGTGCGTGGGGCTCCGGGCAGCAGTGTCCGTTGTGTTGAACCACCGGCCGTCCCCGAATGACCAGTTCCACATTGCAGGCGAACCTCCCGATGCATCGGTAAAGGCGACGGTGAGCGGGACAGTCCCGGATGACGGTTTCCCGGTAAATGAGGCATTGAGTGTTGTTATCAGGACCGACAATGATTCGTTGTCAACCGTTGCATTGACCTGTGATGTCCCCCCTCCGGAGGGGGTGAACACGGTCGTGTTTGAACCTGAAGTGATGTTCCCGGCAGCGGGCAGGATACTGCCGGTGCCACCCGTTATGCCAAACGCTACCGGGATCCCGTCCGGCACACGCCCCGAGCCGGAGGTATCGGCACCATTGGAATTGAACGTCAGGTTTGCCCGGATCCGGGCTGTCTGAGTACTGGTGATCAATACTGCATCGGCAGTAGTCCCGAGTTTCAGCCAGGGATTCGTGTTCACCGTGCCAACCCCCCCGACAGAGCCGGAAGGATTGGCATTGCTGCCCCACCAGTCGTTCGTCGCGTCGAGCGTGCCGGTCGGTGCGCGGAAATTCTGGTTGTACACAACCGTTCCTGTGTTGTTGATAAAACGTGAGAAGTGGATGGTTGTACCGGCATTCTCTGAGTGAACGGCACTTCCGGTAGGTGCTGAACCATCTATAAACGTGGAGGATGTGATCCTCATCTGATCGAACATGACATAAATTGCACCTCCGGCTGTGGTTGCCGAACAACCGGAGAAACCGGAGGCGGTTATAGACGAGGGAGTAACTCCTGACGTATCGATAAAGATCGCGCCGCCATATGATGCTGTACAATTTACGAATTTCGAAGAAGTTATGAACACGGGGCTCCGGTAGGAATAAATTACCCCCCCGTGGTAGCCAGGATTGCTAAAGTGCTGAAAAGTCAGGTTGTCAAGGGTCATCGCGCATCCGGGGTCTGGTGCATGGAACATCTTGTTCCGGTATCGTATACCGTCGATTATGGTATTTGAGGGATTCCCCCCATGTGAGGTGTTTGCCGTGATCGTGATGGGTTTCGAGATCGTTATCATTGCATCAATAAAATACGTCCCCGGATTCAGGATGACGGTACCACCACTGCCCGCATTATTTATTGCCTGACTGATCCCCCCGGCAGTTGTGTTGTATATCGTGACGGTAGCTGCAGAGGCCGGCATGACCGTGATGAGCAGGGCGACAGTGAGGATGCAGGTAAGTATGAACAACCGTCCTGAGGATCCTGTACGATTGTTATGGCCGGCTCTTCTCCCGGCAGTACCCGGTATGTTTTTCCGGCAGGGGGAGTGTCGGCTGCCTTCCCGGGGTATGCGTATCACCACGTCATCTCTCACAACTTTTATTATTTATTAAAAGTTGTGAAACATAACAATATATCCTTTATCAAACGTTTTTAAAAAAACCGGTACTCACGGGCCTGAGCGTACCATTGCAAGAAGAAAAACAGCGAATTATTCCTGCTCTTCCCGTTCGAGATCGGCAATGAATTTCGTCACGATCCCGTCAACAAAGAGAGAGTCGTCATAATATTTTTTGAGAATCTCGACCTGGGCCTTCTCGCGTTTCCCCAGCTTCTTTCCCTTAAGGGCCTCAAGCATGGGCGGGATCCCGGACTTAACCCTCGCGATCTCTCCCTGTTGGTACTGGGCCAGGACCGACATTACGATCTTCAGCATGTCCTTTGGGGCGTACACGTAGACTTTCCGGGTCCCCGGCCGGGGCCGTCGGACAATGAAATGGCCCGATTCGAGAATTTTTAGCTTGTTACTGATGGAAGCCAGGGAATAGCCGGTCTCCAGAGCAAGATCTTCCATTGCAACCTCTTCCGGGTCGATAAAGAGCCGGGCAAAGATCAGGGACGTGAGGTCATCGAAGTTATAACTCTTCCCGATCGCCCGGTAAAAATCGATGAACTGCTGGTCGAGAGGTTCCATTGCTGTTCAGTTTTACTTTATCTTAAAAATAATAATAGTATTGTTGCCGGGGAACACGGGTGTGTCCGGGTGCACCACGGAGATACATCCGGGTATCATGGAAAAAGAAAAATTATTCGATAATAATCGACGGCTTGAACGGCAGCGCTGTCAGTGCCTTGACATGGCCGCTCGCTTCCGCCTCGACAATGTGGACCGGCACGCCGAACTCCTGCTCGAGGAAGCCCTTTGCGGACTCAAAGACGTCCCGTTCGCTGATGGGGTCCTGCACGAGCGGACCGACCACGTAGGGCGGCAGGCGGTGGATGAGCGTCGTGATCTGCTTTGCTGCATCGGTGGCTTCCCTGCCGCGTTTCCGCATCTTCTCGTCTTTCATAATCTCCTTGACCACGCTGTTTTTGTCGCTTGCCTGTGCGATCGTGCGGAAGACTTCGTGCTTCCACTCGGGGGCAAGGGCGATCGTGATCGCCTTCGGGCTAATCTGGATCAGTTTTTTGATCGACTCGACATCCTCGACCGTGCGGGCGAGGAGTTCCTCGGAGAGCTCGGCCTTCTCGTTGACCTGCTGCGCATCCATCTTCGGCCACGGGGCAAACGAGATGAGGCCCTCACCCGCGAGTTCCTTCCAGAGGTGTTCGCCCGTGAACGGGATGAACGGGGCAAGGAGCCGGACCCAGACCGAGCAGAGCTCGTGGAGTTCCCTTGAGCCATCGCAGTCCTTCGGGAGGCGCCGGCGGTACCACTTCAGGTCGGTCTCGATCCCGAACCAGGCTTCCTGCAGGGCCTGCCGGGTCTGGAAGTTGTCGAGCGCTTCGGTGGTCTTTGCTATGTGCGACTGGAGCCGGCTCGCGAGCCAGCGGTCGATGTCGTGCGGCTCACCGGTTGCGTCCTTGATCTCCATCACCGTGTTGTGGAACCGCTCGATCTGCTTCTTTGTCGAGAGGACGAGTTCGTTCCTCCAGTCAAAGTCCTGCCATGGTTCGGCGCTGCCCATCAGGAACATCCGGACGGTGTCGCCGCCGAATTCCTTGACGGCATCTTCGAGCAGGAAGACGTTGCCCTTGGACGAGGACATCTTCGCACCGTTCAACAGGCCCATGCCAAAGACGACCATGCCCTTTGGGAGCTTGTCCTTCTGCCCTGCAAAGACCGTGCAGTGGTGGAAGATCTGGAAGGTGAGGTGGTTCGATATAAGGTCCTTTGCCGAAAACCGGAAGTCGTACGGGTACCAGTACAGGAACTCTTCCCGCATCGCATCGAGCTTCTTCTTCTCGGGAAGGTCTTCGGACTTCTTCCCGAGGAAGATGTAATCGAAGACCGCGGGGGTGAGGAGCTTCGAGTCGAGATCCTTGATCCTGTGGGCGATGGTGTAATACGCCATGTACACGGTCGAGTCCGAGAGGGGCTCGATCAGCTGCTGCGTGTCCCACGGGAACTTCGTGCCAAGGCCGACACGCCGTGTGCAGGCCCAGTCCTTGAGCCAGTCGACCGTGCGGTCGAATTCGACCCTGACCTCGGGGGGGACAAGAGTCATGTCCTTGAGCTGGTCGGAGACTTCCTGCTTCCATGCGGGGTCGCTGTACTTCAGGAACCACTGGTCGTGGAGGATCTTCACCTTCACGCGGTTGCCGCACCGGCAGACCACAGGCCGGACATCGAATTCGTACATCACGACCGAGTCGTACTTCTCGGTCATGAGGGCGGCGACATCGTCACGGGCAACCCGGACCGGCTTGCCGCCGTACTTCTCGAAGAGTTTTCCCTTCGAGAACTCCGCGGAGTAGATCTCCTGCGTGAGTGCGTCCATCCGGCTGTCCATCTGGTTCTTGATGCCGGCCTTCTCGACCGCGAACTGGGCCGGGACTTCGCCATAGCCTTCGACCCTGATGAGCGGGATCGGCTTGATGTCCTTGTACCTGCCGGCCTGCTGGAGGTCGCGGAGTGCGATGTAATCGAACGGGGCGTGGGCGGGGACGCTCATCACCATGCCGGTTGCCATGTCGGGGTCTACGAACTCGGCGGGCAGGATCGTGATCTCGCCGCAGAGCGGGTGGCTGACCTTCTTGTCCACGAGCTCGCTGCCCTTGATCTCTTCCCGGATCTCGACCGTGTGGTCCTGCAGGGCGAGCTTCTCTGCTGCTTCCTTGCTTACGATCCAGGCCTTGCCGTCCACCATTGCCTTCACGTAGGTGACGCTCGGGTTCGCCCAGAGGTTCGTGACCCCGTGGATCGTTTCGGGACGGAGCGTTGCGGTCGGGATAAACGCGTCGCCGTACCGGAACATGACGAGCGTGAACTTGATCACTTCGGCCTTGTCGCCTTCGAGCAGGTCATGGTCTCCGACAGGGTTCTCGTCCACCGTGCAGTACCGCACCGGGTGGGCGCCCTTGATCACGTGCCCTGCTTCGTAGAGGTGCTTCCACTGCCACTCGATGAACTTCGAGTAGCTCGGGTCGACCGTGATGAACCGCCGGCGCCAGTCAATCGAGAGGCCGCAGGCAGTCATGACCCGCTGGTACTCGGCCGCGAAGTGCTTGACAATGGTCAGCGGGTCGACGAACTCGTCGAGCACATTCTGCGGTACGCGGTAGAGGTCCCGGTAGAGACGGATCGTCTTCTCGTCCTTCTTGGCGATCCGTTTCGAGATGCCGACAACGGGAGCGCCCGTGACGTGGAACGCCATCGGGAAGAGCACCTGCTTTCCCTTCATCCGCCAGAAACGTGCGACCACGTCCGGCACGATGTAGGTCCTGCCGTGCCCGACGTGCATGGCACCGCTCGGGTACGGGAACGCGACATTGATGTAGAATTTTTCCAGGCGGGACGGGTTGGACTCAAACGCATGGGCCCACTTCTCGTGCGCCTCTTCTTCGAAGGCTGAAAGATCGAACTGACTCACTTACATGCACCATCCAAAAAAGTTATACCGGCCTTAACTTGATGACCTCGTTGTTCGTGTGGCGCCGGATCATCTCCTGCGCAATGCTCGAATTCTTGGCAAGGTTGATCTCGCCCTGCTCGTTCACGGTTGCGGTGAAGAGGTATTCCTTGCCGGCAAAGACGTCCACGATCTTGCCGCTTTCGCCCGGGGCAACGATCGTGAGCTGCTTCTTGTCGGTCTGGATTTTGATCCCGCCGCCGAGGTTGTACTCCTCCTCGCTCTTTGCCGGCTGGGCCTGCTGCCGGTCGAACTCGGAGCGGGGCTTGATGTCGATACCGATGCCGAGCTTGTTGACGATGGCAGAGATGTTCTTGCCGCCCTTGCCGATCGCGGCGGGGACGTCCTTGTCGTCAATGTAGACAACGGCTTTTGTGTCGGAGAGCATCTGGACGTCCACGAAGCCTTCCGTGTACCGCCCGATCTCGCGCTGGATCTCTTTCTCGTTGAGCTTCCACCCGGGCCGGTCGTCGCTCTCCTTCTTTACGGGTTCGGGTGGGGCCTGCGGGGCCCTCATGGGCTCGCGGGAATTGACCGGCTGGCCCACGTGCTGTACCTGGGGCGGTGCAGCCCGGGCTGCCGGTGCCGGGACCGTGATCCCAAGGACCGGCATCACGATGGTCTCGCCATCGTACCGGAAGATGTCGAGGACGAGCTCGCCCGTCTCGTGGTCGGTGACCGTGGTAACGGGCCGGAGGTGCACCTCGCCGCCCATGCCCTCGGGGACCTTGATGGTGAACCCGACATCGTAGATTTTAGTGATGACGCCCTGTTTTAAGAAGATGATCGTGTTGACGACCTGCGACAGGACCGAGAAGTCCACCCGGTCGGAAAACCGCTGGACCGCGTCCTGCACGCCGTTTGCGTGGATGACGCCGACCATGCCGAGGCCGGCAAGGCGCATATCGGCAAAGACACTGAAGTCCTCGGCCTTCCGGAGCTCGTCGAAGATGACGAAGTCGGGGCGGACAAGCAGGAGGACATCGGCGGTATTTGCCATGCTGCCGTCAAGCATCGTGTACTGCGTGATCTGGTCCGGGACCTGGAGTTCCCGCGGGGCTTCCATGGTCTTGACCACGAAGCCGCTTTCGGAAAGGAAGGTCGCAACGCTCTGGGCGAGCGTGGTCTTGCCGCCACCGGGAGCGCCGACAATGAGCATGCCCCGCTTCTCGCTCGTGATCCTCTTTGTTATGATGTCGGACTTCGTGTAGTCCTTCAAGGTTACGTCCACGATTGGGCGGACGGCGGTGATCTCCATGCCGTCAGAGAACGGGCGTCTCGCGATTGCGATCCGCATGGAGCCGATCTGGACGACCGTGATGCCCCGTTTCTCGACTTCGATGAAGCCGTCGGGGTCACGCTTTGCCCGCTCAAGGATCTCCTGCGCCATCATCCGCAGTTCGTACTCGCTTGTGGGAGCGTCGCGGATCTTCACGAGTTTCATGTCGTTGATGGAGCCCTTCTTTGCCATCGGGCTGATCCGTTCCTTGAGGTACACGGCGATCGTGTGCTCGTCAAAGAACTGGTCGATGGCGAGCGGGACAAAATCGGCGACCTGGGGTTTTAGGTAGATTACGTCAAGCCCCTTGGCCCGGGCCACTTCGGATTGCACGTTGTCGCTCGTGATGAACCGTGCATTATTCTCAATCGCGATGTGTCTGATCATCGCATCGATCTCGCCGCCGCTTGCAAGTTTTACCTGCTCGAGCGTGGGGCGGACACCGGAGAATTTCAATTCGATAATCTTCTCTTCGGCCATCCTGGACAGTTGCTGCAGTTCGTTCAGGCCCGAGAACCCGATCTCGCGACCGTTATTTGCCTGGGCCTCGAGTTCTGCAATCACCGCTTCCGGGACGATTATTGTTGCACCTTTGTATTCACCGGCTTTTATCATCGAAGTTATGCGCCCGTCGATAAGGACGCTGGTATCTGGTACTAAAATCATATGATATCCTCTCGTATGGTCTTCTATGGTATGCTATCATATTCGCTTCCGGGGACACAGCACGCATCCCCATGCTGTTCTGCATCCCACGCTTATACGGCGTGGATGCACGGATATTCAACGATACGGGATCGTTGATAGTGTACTGTATGTGACCAGCAAGTTTATAAATAGTGAGGGATGGCACGGATGTGCCGTCCCGAACTACGAGAAGAACACGAAGTGTTCTTCGAGTGGTGAGGGGGATGGGGGGATTGCGTGTGTGTGGGAAGGGCGGGTTAGGGAGAATGATGGAAGCGGGCTGAGGGGACGGAAATGAGTAAAAAATATATTTATGGATTAATTGTCACACTTTTTTCTTTATACATTATAAAACCTAAAACCCGGTAACAAAATTTTATTTTTATTTTGTGCGTAGTCATTGGGAAATATTTTTCTTTGTCGTGAATTCTGAAACAGCATATAATCCCTCCAAAACCTTCGATTTCCTGATCGATAATTTTCTCTTGACCGTTCTGAAAATTCTCCACGAAACCCCGAGAGCGACCTCGATCATTTACAAAAAAACTAGTTCTTAAGATTTGTAAGTCACCTACTGCCGGATAATCAATTGTTATAGAATGAAGAATAATTTTTAAAAAACCTTCTTTAGAAAAAAGTATTTCAATTTCTCGTTCCTTCTCGTGACTTATATCTTTTACACCGTACCAATTCTCGAGATCAATTAATCCAATTTTTGGTGGATATATGATAATGTCCAATCGTTGAGTTTGGTAAATTAATCCAAAAATTGAGAAAACTAATACGATGTAAACGATAATATCAAGATCAGCCTTTAGAAATGATAAAAAATCAAAAAATTGTGCACCGATTCTTAAAAAAATAATGATAATTGAAATTCCGGAAAAAATTTTCGGAAAATTTTCATTAGACACAAGTTGGCAAATGGGATTACAAAAATAATAGAACCATTTTTTAAAAAATTCGAGAATACCTTCAGACAATTTCTAACCCCTTTAGAATTTTATCGAAAATACTCACGACTCTGTCAACTTGAATTTCAGGAATAATACTAATTTTCCCATCAGAAAAAATTTTAATAACCGCTCCAATTTGAAGATTCTGAATAGTATCTAAATAAACCACTACTTTTCGAATCTCACCTTTTTCCATTATTAATTGATAGAATTCAGCATCATGAATGTCCGATCCTGATATTGTAATTTCTTCAAGAATCGGTCCATGGATAATGGCCTCCAATTCGATGATTTGATACTCAGCCTTGATAATTTTTTTAAAATTCTCTGTTGAGATTACGACCGGGGTTATTGTGACATGCAGCGTGTCCGAAAAAAAAGAAATAACATTCAAAATTTTTACTTTATCGAACGTGTTAATCAAGAGGAACGGTTGATCATTAATTTGTGAGATAACACATTTACCAAATTCTGAATTATTAAAAATAATGGATACTGAATTATTTTCTTGAATGAACGACATCGATGCATCTATTTCACTGCTTACTAATTTTTTATAGAAAATATTAAGGTTTTGTGAAAAATTTTGGATTTTAAAAAAAGTAAAAAGCATATTCTATCTCTCAATAAACATATTCATCTAGAAGTCTAAAAACCTCTTCCCATTCAAGAGGATTCTTGGAATTATTGTAGATCAGAAGATTACCATCTTTTGATACTTTAATTGATAATTCCTTATTTAATAGGATTTTTCCATTAAATGAAGTATTTTTTATCTGACCTTTATCAAATAGAACTTTTACTTCATTATCTCCTAATTCATCGGATCGAATATTGATATTAAATTTTTTTGATAACGCATTGATCACATAACTTCCAGCAGTTTTTATGATGCAATCATCGTATAATTTTGAATACTTATTTTCATCGATTCCAAATTTTTCAATCTGGCCTTTTCCAAATTCATTTAGTAGCACAGTTTTTGTCAATTGATCTGAATTTATTAATTCTATTATTGTATTTTCTTTCAATTCCTTAATTGAGAATTTTGCAAATGAAAATCGCTCAACTTCTTTTAAATCAAATTTTAGTTTTGAATTTTTAAAGATGGGTACTTTTATCTCAGTTTTGTATTGACACAAAAAACTATAGATGGTACGATTATCTACTTGAGATGTCTCGTAAATCCCGTATTCATAAAAGTCAGTTTTAACAGGATAGTTTAAGCTATTGATGATTTTTTGCGCATCATTTTTTTTATTAATGCTGAACAATTTTATTGAAATCATTCTCTCAGTAATTTCCATTATTCATCCCCTCCAGTATCTTGGATATAAAAATTATAGAGATTTTCCATCTCTTCAAAAATGATTGGAAATAAACTAGAGTATTGCTGTTCAGTGATTTTTGGGGGGCGAGAAATTAAGTTAATTTTACCATTTCTGTAAATATATGTTTTAATCGCAAATCGGGAATGAAGAAATATACATTTGATATAATCCCGAAGACCTTCATCCTTTACTTGTTCATATAGGTGATCATCTGCGAGATCCCCAGATGATTTGAGATTAGCAGATTCCGATGTAGAATGAGTGGGCGACTGATCCAGATCTGTCACTTTCGTTCCTTCGATACTCAGTAATTTACATGAAGGAGGAAATTTATCACGATGGTTTTTTGAGTTTTCAATTAACCACCTAATAAAAAATTCTACGTTCGCAGAATTTGCATAATTCGGCGGTTGGAAATGCATATCCCCAACACAGGAATTAAGAATTGAAAGAATTTTATGAACTTCAACAATACTCGAGTTGAAAATTATTAATGTACGTTTATGGTAATCGTATGTGATATCTAAATACATTGGCCTGTACTGAACGTCTTTTGAGAATCTGTCGATATCTTCATAATATTCTTGATAAACAGCTTGAATGCTTGTATGATTTATATCTCGGAAATAAAATTCCGGAATTGGCACCCCAAGGTTTTCTGTATCGATATTGATATTTCGAAATCCCTTTCGATTTTTTTTATTACCCGATTCAACAATTTTATGAGAATTGATGCAATCGATTATTGCAGTTTTTAATTCAGTCCCATTTAATTCGCTCTCTACTTTTAGGATATACGCTGCCTTCCCCCGACCCATAATAATCAATGAATATCATCTTATCAAATATAAAATTATTTTTAATTACGTGTTTTTTCAATTGCGACACGTAGCGAGCCATTTGCGTATCCCCTCACCACAGCATTAATATCAAAAACCCCAACCCCTTCATATGGTATCGAACGTCTCGACCGTGCTGACCTTCGTCACCGCGCTGATCATCTCAACGGTCATCATTACTATATCGTAAAATTCTTCGGTGCAAAGGACAGCCTGACCACGGCAGTTCTCGCCGCATTGATCGGCACAGCCGTGTACACGATCTTTTATTACGTGCTGGGTCAGGGCCTGCTGCAGGTATTCATTGCCGGGATCGTCTGGCTGCTGACATTGTTGCAGAAACTATACACGATCGGCTGGCTCCGGGCGCTGGTGATCGCGATCTTCATCTGGATCGTGACCTCCATTGTCGGGTGGTTCCTGTCGGTGCCGTGAACGGGGAAGTGTTTTGATCCATTCTCCGTTGATGTCCCGATACTCCCCCACTTTATGCAGCACCCTTGGACTTCTATCCCCCAGTGGTTCCTCTTCTCCGTCGGAGCATTCCCCCCATCCCCCAGTCTGACAACCCCTCCGGCACACCTCTCGACGTGAAAATGGCGTTCCAGATCAGCACCCGGCCCCCTCGGCACGTCCTGCACCCAATTGGACTCCCTGTTCAGCCCATAGAACGCGAATACAGGCCTCTTTTCACTGGGTGAATTTTTGCAGATTCCCCAACATAATCCGGCAGTCCGGTTTTGGGGAAGATCGTTCATTGTACTAGTGCTAAATATTGTCATTGTCCGGGTGCATTTTACCCTGATTTAAGGCAATCCGGGAGGATTTTGGCGTTATCGAAAAACAATAGTGTCGTTTTTTCTGGAAACTATGTCACTGGGTCGGGAAAACAGGGTAAACGGGGACTGAAATGAGCCCGGATAGGAGCATGTCATAATCGGGGGGTCAAACAACGTCCCTCAACGGTGTGGCAACGCCCTCGTCACACCGGTCCTGCACTCCCCCTCACGATAGCAAGCCCCGACGGCCCCCCACCGATACAGGCATACCAGGGAGAAGAAACCGGAAGATATCCCGAAGATCTCCAGCGCTGCAGACTCCAACAGGATCTGATCCTTCCGGACTTCTGTCTCTGGACCGTCATTGTTCTGTCCGGGCTCATCATCATCCATAGGATACCGTTCCCGCAGGTTTTCGTGAAGATTGTCATGACTGAAGGTTTTTTTTCACTCATCGCCGGGTTTATCGTATCAGGTTAATAAAACCGGATATATGGTGATTGGATGGAACCAGAAAAATCCCCTGCTCGTGGAAACGCAGGTTCTTTTCATGTTACGCTGATTGTCGGATTTCTCTTTTTGCTCATAATGGTCATCCCCGTTAGTGCAACGGATGTCGCAATGTACCGGGGAAACGAGCAGCATACCGGCGTCTATTCGACCGGCGGGATCGCGCCGGGGAACAATCTCCTCTGGAAAATACCGGTTGTCGACCCGACCGGTGATCCGGTCGTGAAGGACGGTATTGTGTATGTCGGAAACCTTAGTGGATCGCTCCTAGCCGCAAATGCATCAACCGGTAAGCTCGTCTGGAACGCCGCGGACCGGGACACGTGCGGGACGGGACAAGCTGCTCTCGGGACCTATTCCACACCCCTGGTGTGGAATGGTATGGTCTATTATCACTACCTGACACCCGGAGGTAACGAGAACATCACGGTCAGGAATGCCCGTGACGGAAAACCGGCTGACGGGTCCTGCGGGGGCCATCCTTTAAGGATGTCCAACACCCGTCATGAGAATAATGTGCACTCGTCCCCGGTCCTGTATAATGCCAGCCGGAACCATATTGCGGTGGGAGCCGACGACGATGCAATCTGGGTCGGGGGCCCGGATATCGTCCCCTATGACTGGTTCTCCGATCTCAACGGGCCGATCCACACATCGCCCGCTCTCCATAACAACGTCCTCTTCTTCGGCGACGAGGTCGGGTATGTGTATGCCGCCCAGGCTTATCATTTCACGAACTATAAACCGGTCTGGAAAGTGAAGATCGGCAATCAGATCCGTTCGTCACCGGCCGTTGCGAACGGCATTGTGTACGTCGGCAATGAGACCGGCCTGCTTGCACTCAATGAGATGACCGGTACCGAGATCTGGTTCAATAGAATGGAAGGTGGCGTTATGTGGTCATCCCCTTCAGTAGCAAACGGCATGGTCTATGCCATGAACGGCAACGGGACTGTCGATGCAATCGACTCTGCGGGCGGAACACGCATGTGGCGGAAGATTATCAAGGGTGCCTCGACTCCCACTATCGCAGACGGTGTACTGTATCTCTGTATTTCCCAGCCGGGAGCTCTCGTAGCACTGGATCCCGGTACGGGAAACACGTTGTGGACATATCATTTACCGTCTGATATTGGTACCTTATCATCTCCGGTGATCGATCACGGTGTCGTCTATTTCACTGCGGAGTACGGGCCCCAGAACGGGTTCCTCTATGCGGTTGGAGGGCAGAAGCCACAGCCTCCGGTGATTGAATGGCAAAAGGCCTTTGGTGGTTCGAACGGTTATACACAGGGTGAATATGTTGTCCGTACTTCTGACAATGGAATAATTGTCGGGGGACAGACTTCCGCGTCCAATGGAGATCTTACGGGATTGGGATTCCATGGTCTCCAGGATATCGTGGTTGCAAAATACCGGGCAGACAACTCCCTGCAATGGGCAAAATGTTATGGCGGCAGTGATGGAAGTTCTTCGCTGCAGCAGATACTGGAACTGGATGACGGGTATCTCCTGATTGGTAAGACAAGGGCTACCAAGGATGATGTTGCAGGAGCAGGTCACCATGGTACCGATAATGATGATATCTGGCTTGTTAAAATTGATAAATCCGGTAATATCTCCCCCGGTTGGAGCAAATGTTTCGGGGGAACTCAGTCTGACGAACCAAAAGAAGCGATCCAGAATCTCGCGAAGGGATTCGTTATTACCGGGATAACCTCCTCAAATGATGGTGATTTCGCGGGTCTGAATCATGGCGGGGATTCCGGAACTTCTGATGCATTTTTCATGGTCCTTGATCAGCAAGGAAACATTGTTCAGTCCGGTGTCAGGTGTTTTGGAGGGAGTAAGAACGATGCCGCAGTTCAGCTGCTTCATGCGATAGATGGATCTGGGTTTTATGTCATCGGAACCACCGTATCGAATGACGGGGATGTTGCCAATAAGAACCATGGCGGGGACTCCGGGACCGAGGATCTCTGGGTGTTTAAAGTCGATACCCTGGGAAACCTCCTGTGGTCATCGTGTTACGGAAGTACTGGCAATGAAGAGTCATCAGATATCCAGACTACTGCTGACGGGAATTATGTTCTCAGCGGCTGGACCGACTCAAAAGACGCTATCGATCCACTTTTCCAGAATCACGGGAATGCCGGGACAAAAGACCTTTGGATATTAAAAATCGATCCCCGGGGCGGTCTTATCACATCCAGCCGCCACTGTTTCGGTGGGGCAAAAGACGACTGGGGAGCAAGCCTTCGCCCGATGATCAATGGCGTTATTGTCCTTGGAACTACCCGATCCAATGACGGGGATGTCAAGGGTATGAATGCCGGGGGGGATACCGGAACGGCAGATCTTCTTTTAATGAAACTGGATCTGGCCGGCAATCCTGTATGGATATCAACCTACGGGGGATCCGGAGATGATTTCGGGCACCAGTTCGGTATCCAGAACCAGCCGGATCCCGCTGTAGGTTATATTATCGGGACGACCACTTCGACTGAAATTCCGGGTTATCACGGAAGGGTTGACATGTGGATTGTAAAACTTCGTGCCAGTGCTGGAGATGAATTATGGTGATCGCCGGCATGAACGGTTCCGAAAAACGGGAGAATAAACAAAAATTTTTAATGGGTGATTTGCTATGAAGGTATCAATTGGTGTAATATTGTTGTTGTTGAGTGCATTGCTGGTTACGGCTCCTGTTGAAGCATATTCAGTGTTCGCAGAAGGTGTCAACTGTCTGGCCAATGATCCATATTGTGCCTGCACGGGATCTTCCTGCGAATCTTCGGGAAATGTAGGGACCCCTAACGGTCTTGTGACAGATTTTACCTCTGAAATGTATAAACCCGGTCCAAACGGAGAATCCGGATGGCTGAACACGAATAATATCGGCGCCAATGCCCGGGAAACGCACTGGAATGAGAATAAAGCCAATTATCTTGAACAATCCGATTTCGGTTTTTATGCTGGTCATGGCAATGAGGGTCTGTTCACATTCTGCCAGAAAGATTCAGGAAAGACTGAGTATAACTTCTTTGTTTCTTCACAGCCGTCCTGGGGTTCCGGTGGAAAGCTGCGCTGGGTCGTACTGCATTCCTGCCAGACCCTGAAAAGTACAGAATCGAATAAGAATAACTGGAAAAATCTGATCAAGAAAACCGGGACCAGCGGAATTCACTCGATCATGGGCTTTGATTCGGATGCCAAGGAGAAAAACTCTGAGACGATCAAGTATGTTGATCTGATGAAAGGCCTGGCATCGGAGAATTATAAGACACCATGGACGATTTATTATTCATGGGTGTATGCGTTACAGAACTGTATAAATGAACAGACGACGGTAGGGGCAGTTGTTTATGATTATGCGACATTACAGGATTATCTTCCGGGATATGGCACTCAACAAACACCCAAGAGGCAGAACATCATCTATGATAATTTCTACTGTACACCTCCCGGGATATTAGAAGGAGAACCCGGATTATCCCCCGGTGTGTTCCCGGTAATTGATGGCAGATATTTACTGAATGCAACTTTCCCGGAAGTCCCGTCGTCCATTATGGTCTATACTCCGGTCTCTGCAAAGGTTACCAGATCTGATGTGGAAAACCTTGCAAAGAACCTTGGATTGTCCGGCGTGGTTTGGGAGAACGAGGAGTTCTTTGGTATCACATCAAAAGAGTTCCTGTTTATTATGGACAAGGAATCCGGACATATTTATTATTCGGATGTGAACCGGACCCGGCCAAATGGCAGGGATCTCCCCGGCAACCTGCCATCGGACGATGAAGCGATAAAACTTGCATCTGCATTTCTGAAAAATGCACAGATCATGCCAAAGGACTATTCAGCAACAAGAACCCTGCACCAAAACAAAATGGATATCACGAATAGTGAGCACCATTTCGTTGCATGGGAAGATGTCCAGGTATATTTCCAGCGCCAGATCGAGGGTCATGAAGTGATGGGATCCCGGTTCTCGGTTGATATTGGTGCGAACGGAGATATCATCGGCCTCAACACAAACTGGCGTAATTATGTTCCGTACAAGAAATACCCGCTGAAATCCCCGGAGCAGGCATACGACGAATTCAAAAAGACTGCGTTGCATACACATGGCGAACCGGATTCTGTTTCCGTGAATCGCATAACCCTGGTATATTATACCCAGCCTGCTGCAGACAAGGAAAAGTATCTCCAGCCGGCCTACCTGTTCGAGGGGAACTTCCAGAAAGATGGTGAAACATCCAGTTTCGGGCATGTATATATCCCGGCCACCGATGATATTCTGGATACCCTCCCACAATAATTTTAAAAAACCATGTAATCATATTTCTGGTGTAAAAATGGATTGGAAAAGAAAATATATTATCACCGGCCTGATCGTGGCCTCAGTTCTTATCGGCGCTTTTCTCTGGATACAGATACCCGGCTCTCAGCCGGAGACTGCCACAGCAAACCTGTCCACTCTCCCCTCCGGTTCTATCATTGCCTGGGGACTGACCCTGAACGATCACTGGAGCGTTCCGGAAGGGAATGATTTTGTTGCGATCTCTTCTGCAGGTGAAGATAATCTTGCCCTCCGGAGGAATGGCTCGATCGTATTCTTTGGCGAGAATGTGAGTACACAAAGTTATCCGTACCGTGTACCTGACGGTACTGATTATGTTGCTATTGCAGCGGGGGGGTCCCAGAGTCTCGCACTCACAAAAAAAGGTTCCATCGTCCAGTGGGGCCCTGCATCCTACCTGGACCGCGCTCCCCCGGGAGAATACTCGGCGATCTCATCGGGCAATGAACACAACCTTGCTCTCAAAAAAGATGGTTCGATTGTTGCATGGGGTATTCGCGATTATAATCTTTCAACCGCTCCTTCCGGTAATGATTATTCTGCGGTCTCTGCCGGCTTCCGTTATCATAATTTGGCTTTGAAAAAAGACGGCTCTCTCGTTGCCTGGGGAAGTGATGATTTTGGTGTATGCGATGTGCCAGCGGGTAAAGAATTCATTGCCATATCTGCGGGAAACCGTCATAATCTTGCTTTGAAAAAGGACGGCTCGATTGCTGCCTGGGGCGATAACCAGAACGGGCAGTGCGATGTCCCGCCTGGGAACGATTACGTGGCCATTGCAGCGGGAATGACCCACAGCATGGCGCTGACGAAAAACGGGACGATCGTCCGGTGGGGAACAGATGCGAACCCCGGCAGTACCGGGGTCATAAAAGGCCTTCTTAAAGTCCCGCTTGGTGACGGGTATGTGGCTATCAGCGCCGGGACTTTTTATGGTCTCGCGATAAAGGGGAAGCAGCCGGTGTAACCGCAATCAATTTCTTCACTCATCGCTATGTATTTGGTTGCAAAAGAGTAATTGCCGACTGTCCCCCCCCTCTTCCCCACTTCTCCGTCGGAGACCCCCCTTCCCACACAGGTCCGTCCATCACCCCCCGCTCCCACTAACCGACGTAAAATGCCCGTTCCGGATCCAACCCGGCTCCCCCCAACCACGTCCAATACCTTATGACACCCCCCGACTGGCCATAGGAACACGTCTATGTGCGTCTTTTTGCAGGGTGATTTCCCGGGTATTTTTTTTATATGTCCAGAGTATCGCGGAGCCAAAGTATCGCCCATTTAAACAAGCTCTAAACAGGCCGGTTTTTTCCTGTGAGAATGAGTCCGTCTGGCATTCCGGCGCGATATTCCGTGATTTTCCAAAACCCCCTGAAAAATGACTAAAAACAGGCCGGTCGATGATCTTACATTTCTGGCAATCGGGGGTTGGAATGCGCTCCGTTTAGTATCCAGAGAGGTAGTACTCCCTATGGTTGATCCGTTGGGGGAAGCTTACCGATAAATGGTTCCCGGCAACGCCCTCCCTTATCGCAGCCCGGGCCATCCTCCTCGCTCTCCATCCCCAACGGCTCCCTCCGTAATATCCCCGAAGGATAACCTCACCCAATTTTTCACTCATCGCTGGTATTATCCAACTAAAATCAAATCAGTTATCATGGAACATCTCGTAGCAGGTATCGGCGTAACAACGCTCTATGGTATTGCCGTAATCTTCGTAGCGATTATTGCATATCTGGTATGGAAAAAGAGAGCCGGAAAATAATAATCCGTTTCCTATGGCAGCTTGCCATTCTTCAAAACAACTCCAACCTCACAAACGGAAAAGTTATTCATAGCTCTGTCGGCTCCTTGCAACGCCCTTTTCGTATGCGTAGGAATAGCGAGCGATGGAGTTGTATGAGGGTATCAGTCTTTGATCATCAGGGCATAGACTGATATGAGAAGATGCCATCAGCGTATCTTCGAAGTTGATACAGAATGCTTTCAGTGGCCAGCTCGGGACGCTGGAAGCATGAGAATGTCGAAAGTCCTCAGACTTGAGACAGGAGAAGACCATCAGGTCTTCGACCGAACGCATAAGCGTTCTTCGAGGGCGTTCAGTGGGGGAACTGGCAGGATAACCCCGCTCACGCATATTCCCGGAGCAGCACCTTCACCACATCCACAAGCGGTGCGAGATCGTGCCGGCTCGTCTCCCAGATGATCGTCGGGCTTATCATAAAATAACCGTGCACCATCTTGTCCCGCATTCCCGCGAACTCTTTCCAGGGAACATCCGGGTGGCGATCGATAATCTCCTGAGGGATCTTTTTAATCGCCTCGCCAATCACGACAAAATTGAGAATGATCGCCTCGCGGGTTTTCCGGTCGGCAAGCAGTTGCTCGTATGTCATGTCCTTTGTGTAGGACTGGATCGTAGAGACTGCGTCGTCAATATCCGTGAGGTAGAGTTTCACCTCACGCTTAGACATAGATGACCTCGGCGAGCACATCCTGACGGATCACCGGTTTTAAGGAATCGGATGTTACCAGATCCACCTGCTTCCCGAGTCTCTCAGAAAGGAAATTTTCAAGCCGCATGAATGTGACAAAACCCACCGGCTTTGAGAACTCCACCAGCAGATCAATATCGCTTTTGCCCGTCTGCTCATCGCGTGCAACGGAGCCAAACACCCCGATCGTCTTGACGGAATACTCATTCGTGACTTCCTCTTTGAGTTTTTTTAATGAGGAGAGAATATCCTGCCGGGTGGATTTCATGGCCGTACCTATGTAACAGTGGGTGATGAACTATTAATAAATATTTTAAGACCGGGCCTTTCATCTGGATTACTGTGCCGATCCTGTTAATTTTTTTAACAACAATTTTTCCCTTTTTTTCGAACATCTGAAAAGACATTCTTATGAGACAGCCATTCGAGGGATTATTCGGGGATACCTGCGAGACCCGGCTCCTCCAGATCCTGCTGATACCCCCCAGCCCAATTCAGATCCCCTTAACTTCCCCCAACCAGACCCTGCCTAAAAAAAATTAATCAAGGTCTGCTAAAAAAATTTCAGTCAAACCCTGCCCAAATATTTTCAACCGGACCCTGCTCAAAAAAATTCAAACAGGGTCCGACCCCCACCATGCGTTCAGTTTTCCAAAGAAATATCCGGAAAAATCACGACGGACGTTGTACATGTTGTTAACTTTTATCAATCAAGGTCTGCTTAAAATTTTTTAATCAGACCTTGGCTGAAAAAAATTGAGCAGGGGGTGAGGGGGTGTTCGAAAAATTTTCAGCAGGGTCTGCCTGAAAAAAAATGGCAGACTTCATGAAAAATCCGCATGACTTTCCCCCATCCTCCGGAAAAACTCAAAACCATATCGTTTAATTCCATCGCCAATGCAGTATAATTAATGTCAATTATAATTGAAGTGGCTTTTCTCTTCATCATCGCAGTGGTCCCGCTGCTCCTCTACGCGGGCCTGAAAAAAATTGTCAACCCGGTGCCTGTCGTGCTCCCGGTGATCATCGCGGGCATCGTACTTATCCCGCTGGATTTTATCACGCAGGAACTTTTCACGCTGGACCTGATCCGCATGGAAAGGGGAGATGTGGCCCTTTTATCAAACGCCTATTTTGCACTCGTGATCCTGTTCGGTGCCATGGCAGTTGTCACTGCGTTTGCCTTCCTGGAGAGAAAGATGGCGCAAAGGCACTGGATCGCAATGGCACCTGCGGCCCTTGCCGGGGCGGTCTGTACGGGCATCTCACTCATTATTGAAACGACAGCTGAAGGCCCATGGCCCCATTATTCCCTCAGACTCCCGGTCTTCATCGGCGTTTTCATGGATTACATAATCGCGGTATTTCATCTGGGTGATGTTGTTTATGGCCATGGGTCACAGGTCTATAATCTCATACTCTATGCAGGGCTGTTCCTTGAAGTGTTCATCGTCTCGGTGCTGGTCTATGCGCTGACCTGTTTCCCCTGGCCCAGGGAAAACCCTCGAAAGGACCAGTAATCCCATTGTCGTAATCCCCTCCCCCCTCCGCATCTCCGACGTCCGACTGGTCATCAGAATTTCGAAAGTCATCAGACTTGAGACAGAAGAAGAACCAGAATGGTTCTTCGACCAGGAGGAGGAGAAGAAATCATCAGATTTCTTCGACATAAAACAGGTGATCCGGATCCGATCCGGCTCCCCTCAGCCACTTCCTGAATCCTGTGGCACCCCCGTTTCGTCAAACAGAACGCGTCTATGGGCGTCTTTTTGCAGGGTGATTTTCGGGCAGGACACCCCATGAAAAGGATAGTCCGGATTCAGGGGAGTTTCCCGATCCAAAGAGACCTAAAGAGACATCTTTCCGAGCGTGATTTGCCCGTTTTTACAGCAATCCAAGCCCAAATCAGCGATATCCAAAAATATGGGACATGTTTTTTCGCGAATAAGACACTTAAATTCCCCCGGACCCGGGAATCCGGGGCCATTTCAGGTCCGGTTGGGATCAGCCCCCGGAACCTGATGAAACGATCCCCAGGTACCGCTGATGACTTCAGGGTTATCCGGCTCTTCATATCCCCCTGCTGGTATAGCCAATGTTAAATTCTGGACACGATGACCGCGAAACAGGCCTGTACTTCTGGTTAGTGACAGAACAGGCTGGATCATTCACCGGAAAAAGCAGCGTGAAGTTTCTCGTAAACCGATGGTATGCAGCGGAATAACCGCAGATATTTTTTCACTCATCGCTGGGGTTATGATGGATGAACAATCCCAACTATATTTTGTAATACCATGCGGTCTGGAGCAATGGCGGCTGATTTGAAAAATTCTACAAATAAAATATGGCGATCAACCGTAAACGCAGCAGGACCAGGAATGCCATGAAACCTACCGGAACCGTAAGAGGCCAGAATTGAAAGACCCGGCAGAAAGCGTCTCTCAGGTTGTAGAGACCCTGAAGAAGAACCCCTGGGGCCTCAGTATCCGGGAGATTGCCGGATCCTCCGGCATGAACCGGATGTCGGTTGCCAAGTACCTCGAGGTACTGATGGCAAAAGGGATTGTCGAGGTACGGCTGTTCGGGAGCGCCAAGGTGTACTATCTTTCACGGCAGATCCCGGTTACAACGTTCATCGAATATACCACAAGACACTATTGCATCATGGACAGCAACTTAACGGTCGTCCAGCTCAATGGGTGGGTTCCCGAGACCGTAGGGATGGTCTACGAGGATATGATCAACCGCCCCATCCTTGAGGTTCTCAAAGGCAGGGTCGTCAACCTCGATGAATGCCGGATCGCCATGGAAAAGGCGCTTACCGGTGAAACGAGTATGGTAATTGTGGAGAACCGGTTTAAGGGCAAACACATGTTCTTTGAGATCTTTCATATGCCGGTCCAGTTCCCGGACGGTTCCTGCGGCGTGATGGCGGTCTGTCAGGATATCTCTGAGAAGAAGCTTCTTGAGATCGCACTCCGCAAGGAAGCGGAGCGGTTATTGGACCTTATAAATAATTTGCCGGATATTGTCTTCTCGGTTAATCCGGAGGGGGTACTCACCTATATTAGTCACAAGGTTACGGAGTACGGGTTTGTGCCGGGCGATCTTATTGGCCGGAGGTTCAACGGTATGATCGTACCGGAGGATCGGAACGCTGCAATGTCGCAAATCCTTTCAGTACGGAAGTCCGGCACCAGCCGTGGGATCCGGTTCCGTGCCGCTGTCCGGGATGGCCGGACAATCCGGTTTGAGGCAGACTGCATGGCCCGCAGGGATGCCTCGGGTACCTGCACTGAGATCAACGGGACGCTGCGGGACGTGGCTGCACAGGTCAGGCCGGTGCCGGAACCAGAGAAACCATGATGTCCCGGGTGACCGTTATTCCGGTGCTACGGCGTTTGACGTTGATTTGAAAATCCAGCATCCAACGCAATAAAACCTTAAAAACACACATAACAACGATCGGTGTTCTCTTTCTCTTGATGCCAGATGAAATCATGTTGCCCCGTTCGTTGTAATAATCACCGGTGATAATCTCCGGTGATTATCAAATATATAAAATTCAATCAATATAACTGCAAAAAAAATTTCACTCAACGCCGTTTTTATCATTTATTTGGATAAAATACCGTGCATAATCATTTGGAGCACGTTTTGTATGAAACCAGATTATTTGCACGTGAAAACGATTGTTTTCCTCCTGCTTCTCGGAGTGATCCTGATCACTCCGGCCATGGCTGTTACCAACGGCCACTGGGATATCATGACCGTGGAAAAAGATTTTCTCAACGGCCACACCGATGGCCTGTACACCTCGATTGTTATTGACAAGAACAACATTCCGCATGTCAGCTGGGTCAACGAAGCCCGGAACCAGGTGGAGTACGGCACGTACAAGGACGATATCTGGACGATCGAGCGGGTCGGCCCTATCGACAGCCGATCCACCGGCCGGGTATATTACACGTTCACCACGTCAATTGCCCTTGACCCGCAGGGAAATCCCGCGATCAGTTATGCCGGCATTGACGGGCACCTGTACTTTGCGCACCGGGATACAAACGGAACCTGGACCATCAAGGATGTTGACGGCACTCCCTATTACAAAGACCAATGGTCTTCTCTCAAGTACAATCCGGTTAACGGCAAACCGTATATTGCCTTTACCGGAAAGAGGTATGTTTCCGATGTTCCCTATGGGAGCCACCTGTCGCTCGCATCAATGAATGACAACGGGGACTGGAAGATCGATATTCTCGAAGCCTCCGACGATGTAACCTATGATGTCGGATATGAGCCCTCGCTTGCATTCAACAGCAACGGAAAAGCTACTGTGGTGTACCGGACCGGTTACAACACCTGGGGTCACAAGCTGGAATATACGAGAATAGCGCGACAGCACGTTGATAACACGTGGGTAATACTGGGATCCCCGGTACAATGCGACGATTCTTATAAGTGCGGATTCCATTCCTCACTGGCATTGGACTCTGAGGGCAATGCACATTTCACCGGAGTCTCTGCGAATCCAACGAGAAAATGGACGGGTCTCGAGTTATTTGGACTGAATACCTCTGAGGTCACCGCAAAATCGTCGTCGGTATACATCCCCGGGTTTGGAGACAGCGATTACTCGGCGGATGTCTGGAATTCCCTGGTGCTTGATTCCACTGATAGTCCCCAGATCTCGTATTACGATCCCGGGACGAGGCACCTGATGTGCTATGGGGTGAATTACGCAGAGTATAACAACATAACCGCTGTTGATGAACATGGCGATGTCGGGAAGTGCAATGCCCTGTCCCTCGACTCACGTGGCAACCCGTGGATCAGCTATCATGATGCAACGAATAATGCGCTCAAGGTTGCCCGGTGGGTGCCGGACACCGAGAGGTCCGTGAGCGAATCCTGGAAGATTACGACGGTTGCGAAAGGCGGCGGAGGACAGACATCCATCGCGCTGGACTCCTCGAAAAATCCCCGTATCAGTTATTACAATGCCTCGGGACAGTCCCTGGACTATGCCGAACGGGACAGTAAGGGAACCTGGAAGACTCAGACGGTTGCAGATTTCCACCAGGGAAAGTTTTCCGTGCTGGCACTGACCTCCGTCGGGAACGCCTGCATCGGTTACTACGATGAGACAAACCATGCCGTTAATTATGCCCAACAGACCGGGCCGGGCACCTGGAACATTGAAACGGTTGAAAAAGGCGTTACCCTCGGGGATGACGGCGGGCCTATCACGCTGGTCCTTGATCCTGTAGGAAATGCCCACCTTGCATATTACGATACCGAGGGCCAGCGCATGAGTTATGCCCAGCAGACCGGGACGGGAACCTGGGATATCGAGAAGGTCGATGCCAGCAGGATTGGGCAGCATCCCTCGCTTGCCCTGCATACAGCGGATAATGTTCCGGCCATCAGTTACCTGAGTGAAGATGGCGGCACCCCAAAACTGAAATATGTCGACAAGACCTCGGGGTTGTGGGTCACGAACAATTACGATCTCCAGGCAACTGCGGGGCCGACCTCGCTTGACCTGAATGCAAATACAATCCAGGGAGAACGGGCAGAGATCGCATACACCGGTTCCGCTGACGGGAATTCCGGCAAGCAGTCCCTGGGCTATATCGAGATCGATCCCTCCTCCCAGTTCTCCTGGAAGCAGACGGTCGATAACTGGGACGAGACAACACAAAATGTGTGGATTAAGTCCCTCTCTCTCCGGCATGGCCTGCCGGGACATGCGGCCATTGCGTACTATTACGAGAAATCGTCTTCAGAGAAAGGCCTGAAATATGCCACCGCGAGGTGGGGGAACTGGAAGACGGAAAACATTACCGACAACGCAGGGGGATACCTCTCGATGGTACTGGATAAAAAGAGTACTCCCTACATCAGTTACTATGATGAGTCGGATGATAGTGTGAAACTGGCCGTCCTAGAGAAGTCCTGATGTCGGCGATCAGGACCGGACTGTGCCCGGGGACACTCCTCTTTTTTTTGTGACCTTCACTGATTCCGGGGAAAATTCCCGGGTTTCCTGACGGGCACCCGGTCTTGCAACCCGGAAGCTGACGTGAAGGAACGGATCGGGATAACCTGAGGGAGCCACGGCCGTGCACTGCGGTCAGCAGGTCCCGGCCGGTTACTGAAAAAAAATTTTCACCCAACGCCAGGTTCATGAAAAGAGCCGCCGATGTTCCAATAGGAAATGCTGCACCTGCTGGATGCAGTGGATCTGCCCTGCCTTTGGATCACTGGCCCGAAATGCTGGAACCCTGAACAGGACCGGTAAGGCTCGTCCACAGGCAGTTGCTGGAAATTTTTAAAGAGGATGACCCTATGCATGAACAATCCCATTCAACGGAAAAGAAGGCGGTCTGGACCAGGAAAGCCATTGGTAAGGGAATCTTCATTGTATTCTTTATCATAACCGTGTTCATCATGTTCTCTCTTCTTGGTATCATTGTGATAGACTGATTGCCGGGTGCCGTCCCCCGGCCAAACCCCCGTCCCCTTTTCCTCATTACCCTCTCTTCCGAAGTACATGACCTGCGTGACCGCAACGATAACCGCAACCGGATTTTCACTTACCGGCAGCTTTAAGCACAATCCCCCCAAATCCCGGTATTGGAAATACCCGGGATACCATGCAGACCAGCGGACCCCCGTCACCCCAGCCATCCGGAGATATCGATGAGGACGCCGTTGACCGGAAGGTCTGGTGGCACATCATCCCGTTCGTTGTCATCCTGCTCGTGATCGCCATCCTCGACCGGGTCAATATCGGTTACGCCGCGCTGACCATGAACGCGGACCTCGGCATCGATCCTGCCTTCTTCGGTTTCCTCTCCGGGATCTTCTTTGTCAGTTATGTCATCTGCGAGGTGCCGAGCAACCAGTTGCTCGTCAGGACCGGGGCACGGGTCTGGCTCACCCGGATCATGATCAGCTGGGGAGTCATCACGCTCCTGATCGCCTTTGTCCAGACACCGGTCCAGCTCGCGGTCCTCCGCTTCCTGCTGGGCGCAGCGGAAGCCGGGTTCACGCCCGGTATCATGCTGTACCTCACGTTCTGGTTCCGGAAGAACCGGATCTCGCAGGCGCTCTCCGTCTTCTTTGTCGCCATCCCCCTCGCGATGGTGATCGCGTCGCCCGTCTCCACCTTCATCCTCTCCCATGCTGCATGGGCCGGTCTTGCCTCGTGGCGCTGGCTCTTTGTGCTCGAAGGAGTCCCGGCGATCATCTTCGGGGCCCTGATCCTCGTGGTCCTGCAGGACTCTCCCAGCAATGCGACATGGCTTAACGGACGCGAACGGTCCTGGCTCGCGGGCCGGCTGGACGAGGAACGGGTGAAGAAAGAGACACCGCGTGGCATCCCGTTCCGGGAACTGGTGGCAACCCCCGGGGTCCTGCTGTTGTGCACGAGCGGTTTTATCGTGGGGCTGTTCCTCACGAGCCTTCTCTTCTGGATCCCCCAGATCGTCAATTCGTCCGGGCTCTCAGGGTCGATTGAGACGACCGGCCTCCTGGTGATGGTCCCGTACACGCTCTCCGTCATCGTGATGTACCTCTGGTCGCGCCGCTCCGACCGGTTGGGCGAGCGCCGGTGGCACATAGCGCTCCCCTTCCTCGCGGCTGCGGTTTTTTTGGTCCTGCTTGCCATCCCCCACGGTTCCCTTGCCGGGTTTATTTTCCTGTCCGGCGCGATCGCGTCCTGCTATGCGGCCTATGCGCCGTTCTTTGTCCTCGTCATGGAAGGGTTTGCCCCCGGGGTCCGGGCTGCCGGTGTGGCCCTGGTCAACGCGGTCGCGTCGGTCGGGTCCTTTGCCGGGCCGGTGCTCCTTGGCCTCGTGGGCGGGAATATCAGCAGCCCGGGTACGGCCGTGCTCTTTCTCATCCTCGGGATTGCCATCACCGCATGCGCAATCCTGGTGGTCAGGAATGTTCCGGGTATGGGGGACCATCCCAAAATTTAAGCCATGAAAAGGCGAGAGCACTCGTGTATGCCGGATTCCAAAACCCTCGTCTTCGTCTCCAACCTCGACAGCAGGGTGCTGCAGTCACTCCATGATTATTCTTCGGGCAAGGCGGTTGTATCCGAAGCGGACCTGTGTGCCCTCACCAGGATCATCTACAGCCCGGTCGGGATGAAGAAGGAGTGGAAACGGTTTTTGAAAGAATGTACGATCCCGTCACGGTCCCTTTCCCGGGATGAGTTTACCAAGGAGTTCGGGCACCTCGCGATCACCTTCCCGGTCGTGCTTTTGAAGAAAGGGACCGATCTCTCGGTCCTCATCAGTACCGAGGAGATCAACCGGTTTCTTGACCTCCATGAATTTATCCGCCTTGTTGAGGAACGGGTCTCCCGCGTCTAATCCGCTCACGATTCATGCGGCCCGGATCATCCAGTCCGGCTGCCTGTGATCCCGGCAGTCCGAATCGTTACGCCTTTTTCCCCTTCCCAAACAACTGCTCGGCCGGACAACCCATCTCTCTCTGCTTACAATACCGGCAGGCCAGGTGTCCCCGCACAAGGGCATTGCCCACGAACCCGAGGAGGAAGAGGACAATGATGAGAATGAGTGTGGTCCAGGAAAATTCCTGTACCAGGAGCAGTATTCCCGCAAGAACCGGAATAATGAACACCAGGAAATCCGGGACAATATCTTTCCACGTCAGGTTCATATGGCTGAATTTTTCCGGGGTGCCTTTCCTGAAAAACAGGGCACTCAGCCGGCCTTTGCCAAACGCACAGGTCCTGCCGAAATAGTAACAGTCCACACAATGCCCCGAGAGCAGCCGGAATTCCAGGAGAAGAATAAAAAAAACATACCCGATGACCAGGACGATGCTGAACTGCAACAGGATTATTGCGCCAATGACGTAGATGAGGAGCGATAATAGATTTGATCCGATGACAATCGCGAGGGGATAATTCTCTTTACCGCCCGGTTCCTGCATACCGGAAATAACGAATTACAAGATAATAAATTCCGTATATTTTCTCTCGCTGGCGTCCAGACTCTTCGGATCCGCGCTGACCCGCCCGGGCACCGTGATAAAAAACCTCCCGTGCGCGGACATGTTCACCGGCTCCGACAGAGCCATACCGGAATCACCACCGTGGGGCGCGGAATTTTTCCAGGATGCGGTGAGAAGAGAACTCTTGTTTTTTTATAGAAGATCATCCATACTGTCCATCATAGATACTAACTGTGGGAATGATATGATTACCGATTACCTGCATCAACATGGAAAACATCACTCATCTTCGAAGAAACCGGAGGCCGGCATGCGGCTGAAACGGACAACCGCGAACAGGGTCTGGCCCCTGCTCCTGCTCGTCCTGATGATCGCCGGCATGGCAACGGTGGTCGGCGCCAGTGTGCCGGCCGCCTCGTTTACCGCGAACCGCACGAGCGGGGAGCAGCCCCTCTCCGTGCAGTTTGTCGATACCTCGAGCCATACCCCCACCTCGTGGTTCTGGTCGTTTGGTGACGGTTCGTCATCGACAGAGTCGGATCCGGTGCATACCTACACGATTGACGGGGACTATACGGTCACGCTCACCGCTACCAATGCTGACGGCAGTGACACCGAGACCAAAGATGATTATATCTCGTGCACAAAGACCCAGTCCGCTCCTGTTGCGGCATTTACGTCCTCGATCACATCCGGGATATCGCCGCTGACAGTGAATTTCATGGACTCCTCGGCAAACAGCCCGACCTCGTGGATCTGGTCCTTTGGTGATGGCGGGACGGCAACGGTGCAGAACCCGTCGCATACGTACACGACAAAAGGCACCTACACGGTCACGATGACCTCCACGAACGCCGGTGGCAGCTCAACGGAGACGAAAGTAGGGTACATCAGCGTGACCACAGAATCGGCAGCACCGGATGCATCGTTTACCGCCACGACAACATCGGGATCGATCCCGCTCACCGTGAAGTTCATCGATACCTCGGCAAACGGCCCGACCACCTGGCTCTGGTCATTCGGCGACGGGGATTACGACAGCGTACAGAACCCGACCCATATTTACAAAAGGAACGGGACCTTTACCGTTACCCTGACCGCCTCGAACTCCAAAGGCAGTTCCACGGCTTCAAAACATGAATATATCGAAGCGGAAGACGCCCTGCCGCTCGCATCCTTTACAGCGGATAACACCTCAGGGCTCGCCCCGCTGGTCGTGCATTTCACCGACACCTCCGAAAACCTCCCGACCTCGTGGAGCTGGTACTTTGGCGATGAGGAGAGTTCAACCGTCCAGAACCCGGTCCATGTGTTCAACAACAAGGGGTCCTACACGATCGTCCTGACCGCAAAGAACAGCATGGGGTCCAACTCGACGAGCCGGGTAAAGTACATCAACGTTACCGGGCGGGTCGCCCCGGTGGCATCCTTCTCCGTTGACACGTCCAGCGGACCCGGCCCGCTGACCGTGCATTTTACCGATACCTCGATCAACAGCCCGACCTCATGGCAGTGGTCGTTCGGTGACGGGTTCTCGACCGCAGAGCAGAACCCGGTCCATACGTATGCCAGTGGCGGCACGTTTACCGTCGTCCTGACGGTCACCAATACCGAGGGAAGCGATACCGAGACTTCAACGGGTCTCATCACGGTCACGGGGACGACGCCCGAACCCACCGAGACACCGGTCACTCCTGAGGAAACCCAGACCGCGGCCCCCACAGAAACTCCCGCAGTGAGCACCCCCGCCGGAACCGGTTCCCTGCTTTCTTCCGGATTACTGGTCCCGGCCCTGATCGTTATCATCATTGTCGTGGTCATCGCGATCCTCCTCCTCCGGAGAAGGTCCTCGGGAGGTCATTCCGGGTCGAGGGGCAGGGATCTCTGATCCGGCTCATCCTTTTTTTGCAGAGCAATTCCCGGTACGATTTTTCTGCCGGCTCCCCGTACGTTAAGACCCGGGACAACGAATTATTACAACAAATTCCCTTACGGCAGGGAACAGCACCATGAACCAGGTCTATCTTTTCGGTCACCGCCAGCCCGATACGGACAGCATTGCGTGTGTCATCGGGTACGCGGAGCTGCTGAACAATGCCGAGCCCGGGAAATATATCCCGGCCCGGTGCGGCGAGCTGAACCCGGAGTCCCGGTACATGCTCGGACGGTTCGGCCTCAGCGAGCCGGTCCTCGTTGATTCGGTTGAGCCCAGACTCTCCGACATTGCGTACAAACCGGTCTTCTCTCTCCCGCAGGATGTCCCGACCGTGGACGTTGCAACCCTGATGGCAAAGGAAGGGATACGGAACGTGGTCATCACCGATGCAGCGGACCGGCCGGTCGGGATGGTGGGGGAACACGCGCTTGCGAATGCCTATATCCGGAAGATCCATCTCTCCGAACTGACGGTCACGCCCATCCCGGTCGGGACGCTGGCACGGATCCTGAACGCGGCGGTCGTTGTTGCCGCCCACGAGACGCTTGAAGGCCGGGTCTATATCTCCATCGACGCCCTGCATGTCACCCTCGCGAAGATGACGAAGAACGATATTGCCGTGGTGGGTGACGATGAACCCGCCCAGCTGGCCTTCATCTCCGCGGGGATTGCCTGCCTGATCATTGCCGAAGGCGCTCCCGCTGGCGAACGGGTCTCCACGGAGGCAGGGAAACGCGGCGTCACGCTCCTCTCCACCGACCTCGACGCGTTCGGTGTCGGCAAGATGATCAACCTCTCCCTCCCGGCCCGTGAGGTGATGGAGACCGAGATGCCGGTCCTCACGTTCGATGACACCCTTGCCCGGGCCCGGAAGGTAGTCTCGGCCTCAAAATTCCGGGCAGCCTGCGTTGTCACGCGGGAAGGCACCATTGCCGGGGTACTGACCCGGACAACGCTTCTTGACGATGTGAGGAAACCCGTCATCCTCCTTGACCACAACGAGTCCTCCCAGGCAGTGAACGGGATTGAGGAGGCGGAGGTGGTCGAGATCATCGACCACCACCGGCTCGGGACCATTACCACGTTAAAACCCATCCGGTTCCTGAACGACCCGGTGGGGTCGACATCGACCATCATTGCGATGAAATACCTCGAGTCCGGGCAGACCCCCACAAAGGCCGTGGCCGGGGCTCTCCTCTGCGGTATCCTCTCCGACACCCTTTCCCTCCGGATGTCAACGACCACCGGGCGCGATACCCGGGCCGTTGAGTTCCTCGCGAAGGTTGCCGGTGTGAACCCCGAAGAGCTGGGAAAAGACCTGCTGGAGCAGGGCATGGACCTCTCGGGCGCAATGCTTGAAACCATCCTTGCCCGGGACACAAAAGCGTTTGACCTGTCCGGCAGGAACGTGCTCATCTCGCAGGTCATGGTCCCGTCATTTGCGTGGAACCATGAACGGGCGGGAGAGATACAGGCTGAGCTCGTTAAGATGAAGGCAAAGACCGGCGCGGACCTGGTCCTTGTCCTGTTCACCAGCGTGCTTGATAATTCCAGCGATTGTTACGGTGAAGCGGATGCGGACCTGCTCCACGCGGTCTTCGAAAAAACCCTGCCGGTCCACCTTGACGGCGTCATGTCCCGGAAGAAGGATTTCCTCCCATGGCTCGGGGCACGGCTCCGCACGATATCCGGATGAATTCTGGGTGGCGGCCTTCATACATCTCTTTATCGTCTCACCCGCCAAGTAAGCATCACCCTATGCAAAATACTGTAAAAAAGATAAAAATCATCCGTGACAAGTTGAGCAGGATCGGTATCGGGGAAAAGAACCTTGACGATGCAACCATTCTCGCATCGTATGGTATCAACCAGAAAGGCAACCTGTGTTCGGTTGCAAAAATCCAGTAATTTTTTTTAAATTTTCTCCGGCCAACTGGGCGGACATGAGATCACCCCGCTTACTCACGCATGTCGTGATGGCGATGGGCGGATTTTTTTACCTTGCAGAGAAATCATGGTACCGCAAATGGTTCCGTAAGGTGAAATGATGAAGACAACGGCACTCCTCGTTATCACGGTATGCATCCTGCTTATTGCCGGTTGCACGGCTCCGGCATCCGGTCCCGCTACAACAACAACCCCGGCAGGTACTCCCGCCGGGAACGTGCTCCCCATGAATGCGCACACGACGATTGGGTCCGGCAACAAGACGGTCGAGGTCTATGTCCACAGTTTTGAGCTCGGCGAGGAGCGGAACGGGACGCGGGATATCACGGTCTATGTTGCTGCCCGCAATACCGGCACCGAGCCCGTTATGATGGTCTGGTTCACCAGACTGACGGACAATACCGGGACCTCGCATGGCGGTATCGGCATATCCCACGATGGAAATGGGGCCCGCAGCGGGTGGATCCTGCCGAACACGACTGAAGCGGCACGGGACTATGTCACCATCACGTCGAACCAGGACCTGCTCCAGCTCTCAAAAGGAGCCGTGCTGGACGTGTATTTCATGGACAAGCCCACGGAAGATACGGTCGTTTCCAATATCCCGGACTACCATGTCACCTGGATGATTGATCCGGGTGCAATCTTCTGATTTTTTTTCTACGGATACGACAACACCAAAAGGAGTTCGGGAGTTTTCCCGCCCAACCTTTTCCCCATCGCAACCTATTTCGTCACCAACCCACGATGCACACGTGATGCGCTGGTGTCATCACTGCGGGAAGATCCTTCTGGAAGTGCCGTTCACGTGCCAGCGGTGCGGACATATCTTCTGCTTTGACCATTTCGTGCCGGAGAACCATCACTGCTCACGGCTCCACCAGTACAACCATAAGCCTCACCTCAAGGTCTGCCGGAACTGCGGGCGCGAGCTGAAACGCGGAGCGGTCCCCTGTCACCGGTGCGGCAGGCTCCTCTGCGATCACTGCCGGCTGCCGGAGAACCACGTATGCCGGGATAAAACCGGGTAGTCATCCGGTCAATCGCAATTCAATATTATTGTATATTATATGGATTATATACCGGAACATGTACGAGAACCTGATCTTTCCTCTTGTTGTTCTCATCTTCCTTGTTTTTGTCCTTATCATCCCGGTGCTCCTGTACAAGGGCCTGAAGAAGCTTGCAGATCCTGTGCCGTTCTGGATCGCAGTCGGTCTCGCGGTCGCGACCCTGTTTTTACTGGCGGTACTCCAGCAGACAGGTACGCTGCTTAACCTTGGTGCGATGGCCGGGACACTTCTCATGTTCGCGCTCATGTTCCTGCTCGTGGCGCTTGCCGTTGTCACCCCGTATTTTTATTTTGAGAGGAAGCGGGACACCGGCATGCCGTGGCTCATTTTTTCCCTGTTATCCTTCGTCGGGTGTTGCCTGTTCTTTTACACGACCATGGCCGAGTCATTGCACGGAATGCCGCTCCCCCTGTTCAGCTCCCGGATGCCGGGTTCGGGGTGGTTTCTCGACACGATCATCTCTGCCCTTTCGCTGAATGGACTCGTGTACGCATTCGATTCCCCGGTCTATCTCATCGGTCTCGCAATTTGTTTGTACCTTGACGTGCTTGTCATCGCCGCGATGTACTATGCAGTCCTGAGTATTGTCCCTCCTTCCGGAGGTCAGCAGAAGAACGGCTGATCCACAAGGCTCCCGGCAAAAAAAGCAATGGACGAAAAACCCGCTCACGCTTTTTTATAAAACACCATCTCAGTGCTGTCGAACCGGTCCATCTCGATCGTCTTTAACGGGACGTACAGTTCGTAGGTGACCGGCTGGTCGATGGTCAGGGTCCGGTTCATCTTCAGTTGTGCCGTTACTTTTCCTTTGGACCTGACACTGATGCCGATATCGTAGTCAGCAGGCCTGCCATTCCGGGGCATGATGGTGGCATCAATCCGGACAAAATTCCATGTCGGTGATGCGGGTACACCGGTACACTGTGCCCCGCCTAACGTATTGGGATCGATATAATTGGTGATCGCGGGATCAACGTCACGTGGATCGGATGCATACTCTCTGGCATTCGCCTTCAGGAATAAGATCATCTCGTCAGCAGAGAATGCGGTAAGCGTTGTGTGGGGCTCCACGATCCCGTATCCCGTATCGTTTGCCACCTGCGGGAATGCCATCCTCATGCCACAGTCAGGAATGTCCGCATTGAAATATCCCTTCGCGAACTGCAGGAGGATGATCTGGGGGTCATCGGCTGCGCTCTCACCGGATGATTTTGGTATCCATGTGGCCGTGACCGATGGAGCGAGGGACGGGGTGGTGCCGGCAGGTAACGGTCCGGTGGTTGTTGCAGGTACGGGTGTATCACCGGGAGATGCGACCGGCAGGGTGACCGTTGTCACTTCAGTCTGTGCCGGTGTCCGGGTTGCCGTGGCTGCACCGCCCGCAGAAGGTAACGATGTACATCCGGCACTGAGTACAAACCCGGTGACAAGGATTATGCAGAGAATAATACGGGGGCTCACGATCATGGATCAATGATACCGGCGGGAATATGTTAAACGTGATCGTTTGCAGGTCTGCGGGAGGAGGTACTCGTGAAAAGAAAATTCCTGTGGTGCTGCTGCTTTTTCGACTGCCTGAAAATATCAATCCTGCCGGATTTTTATAAGATCATGCCTCACCGGAAATACGCCGGACAATACGGTAACAGGTGAAACAAGATGGATTTTGGAAACATGATTGGCGACTCCTTTGGCTATACAAAGGATTCAGTAATAGGCAAATGGATGCAGTGGCTGTTGCTCATCATCGCAACCGTCCTCCTCGCCCTCCCGCTCCTCGGCTACTCGCTCAAGATGCTCCGCGGCGAGAAGCCTGCACCGGAAGTAAATGACTGGGGCACCCTCTTCATTGACGGTATCAAGTACCTTATCGTCACGCTCATCTGGTGTATCCCGGCGGTAATCGTCCTCCTTTTCACTATCGGTGCAGGAGCTGTTGCACTGGTCAGTGAACCTGGAGCAGCGATCGGCGCCATCGGCGGCATGCTCGTTGGATTCCTCATCTTTGCGATCGTTGCGATCATCACGGGGCTTCTCGGCACTATCGGCATCATCCGGTTCGCACGGACCGGCAGCATGGGAGAGGCATTCAACTTCAGCGCGATCCTCGAGACCATCGGCAAGATCGGCTGGGTCAGTTACATCATCGCCGTGATCGTCATAATGATCATCCAGGTCATTTTCTTCGTCATTATCGGGGTCCTGTCAGTGGTCCCCTACCTGGATGTCCTTGTAGAACTCATCTTCCTTGCTCCGCTGACCATCTTCGAGTCCCGGTACCTCTGCCTGGTCTACGATGCGGCTGGTACGGCATAATACCAAAACCCTATTCAGTTTTTTTTTAACACCGGCACGGGGGTCCTGAGGAAGTCCTCCTGCCTGTTTTATTTCATGGCCTTACAGCCCCGCTCTTATCCGGTCCTGAACAGGTACATGATCCCGAGATTTGCAATCCCAAGGCCGCAGATCAGGAAAAATTTGAGCCAGGTCCAGTCCTCAAAGAACGGAACCGTGAAGACAATAACCAGCAGGACCGCGAGGAGGAGGGTGAGACCTATCACGTACTCCCCGAACCGGGATGGTTTATTCTGCCGGGTTTTTGTCACACAGGACGGTTCTGTTCCGGAAGATAATGAGCATTTTGACAGGATCGCAGGATTTTCATGAAGGGGTTGCACGGCAGTCCCGCTTTCACGCCCCGCTTGCCTGTGGTTCATTCTCATGGACTGTCAACGGGGAGGCGGTGATGTGATGCGAAGAACGGAACTGGACCCGCTGATCTTACGGTGGAAGAAGACCCCCCGTGCGCTGAAACTTCATGAGCAACCGTACGGGAAGTACCTCACGGACATCCTTGAACGGCGGACCGACGCGGAACTGGCACGCTTCAGCGACCCGGTGGAAGCAGCGGCATTCTTCTGCCTGCTCGACCTCGTGAGGAGGAGCTGGCCCCCGGGAGAGTTTCCTCGTGGCCACCCGGCCGGCATACCGGGACAGTCCACACTCGAGCCTGGGTATCCCGTACCGTGACGGGAACGGAAGCGTCCTTAAAAAAAAGGTGCCGGGTTCAGTGCCCGGGCTTCTTGTACACTTTTTCCGGGTCAAAGACTTTTGTCCCGATCACGGCACCATCGAGCGTGCGGTAGAAGCAGGTCCGGTATCCCGTGTGGCAGGCAGCGCCGGTCTGCTCTACTTCGTAGACAAGGCAGTCCTCGTCGCAGTCGGCAAGGACCCTCACCACTTTCTGGAAGTGGCCGCTCTCCTCCCCCTTCTTCCAGAGTTTCTTCCTGCTCCGGCTGTAGTAGTGGGCAAACCCGGTCTCCTGCGTAAGGCGGACTGCCTCGTTGTTCGCATACTCCATCATCAGTACGTCCCGGCTTGTCGCGTCCTGCACGATAACCGGGATCAGCCCGTCGACAAATTTCAGGTTGAGCATATCAGTATCCTCCGGCAAGCAGTTTCATGACCGCGAACAGGAAATCCCCGAAGACAACGGCGGTGATGAACCCGGCCGTGATGGGGATGATGAACGGGACGGCATAGGATATCCAGACCGTGCCGGCTTTCTTATATATTGAGAGTTCATGCGTAAATTCTTCCGGGTGCTCCCGGAGGTCTTTGGTGTAGACCCGTCCCTCTGCCGCATACATCCGCCGGATCGAATCGAAGAACCCGATGAACCTGCGGCTGACGGTGCCGTCTTTCTCCTCGAAGTCCTCCATAACAAAACCCCATTCCTTTTGGATCTCGTCGCCTTTGACGGGGAACCCGAAGAAGAGGTACATGGGCGGGGCACGGTTGCCGCGGAGGATATTGATGAGGAAGATCCCCACGGGTGCAACAAGGTTGAGCAGGAGGGCGTTGATCAACACCGAGAAGGCAAGGAACCCGAGCGGGGAGACACCAAGGAGAGGGGTGAACGGGAAGGTGGGGATGCAGAACGCGATGAAGATGAGCGCCCATGCGTCCGCCCCCCCGAAGAGGTGCATCCTCCCGAAGGTGTAGAAGACTCCGCAGAAGACCGAGAGGAGCAGGACCACGAGTGCCGGTGTGCCCCACCCGCCGGCGCTCATGAGCATCATGGTTGCGGCGATCACAAAGATCAGGACGATGAGGACAAAATACCACCGGCCCAGCATGTCGCTGACGTTAGGTTCACGCGCAGCCTGCGCCTGTTTCCCCTTCTTCTTTTGTCCCGGTGCCGGCCAGCCCCGGTATTCCATCCACGTGATGTAGCCGAAGATCCCGGCGAACATCGCGTACCAGGGAACGATCTGGACGGAGACTGCCGGGGCAAGGACAAACCATGACAGTGCGGGCAGGACAAGGACGGGAATAAAATACCAGAAGATCCGCGACTCTGCGTAATACCCGGTGAGACCGGGCGAGTCCTTCCGACCCCGGTTGTCAAGGTAGTCTGCATACAGGAAGCTTGCGACAAGGGCGAGATAACCGGTGACAAGGCTTAAGTTTGCCGTCATCTGCCAGAGGAGCACGGACGTGCAGGTAACTCCCACGGCAAGCATGGGGAGCCAGTGGATGAACGGCACGCGACGGTCCCGCAAATCCAGGTATGACGTATAGATCAGGGTGACGAGGACCGCGACCGCCGAGATCACCATCGGGTAGAACAGTTCCATAATCCGGTATACCATCTTTTTCTTGGTGCACTTATGCATGACGATGAATATGGCGGCTCCTGGCAATCGCGTACCTATTTATTGCCCGATACCGCATATTCCCCTGAGAAGACCCGCGGTCTGTTTAATTCCCCGGACAGGCCCGGCCGAGGACCGTTCATGAAAATTCAGGAAATTATTGAGGCGATGCTCAGGGATGCCCGGGCGCTTGGGACGTTCACGCTCCCGGCCCTTTTGAGTACGGCCATGGAAGGTGGAAAGAGCGGCCTTGCCATTGTCCGGGAGCAGGACTCCCTCTCCTGCCTTGCCCTTGTGAAGGGTGAACCCGAAGGCGCGATCTTTTCTGATGAACACGGGGAACGGTTCGGGGACACTGCGGTCATGCTTATCGCGGGCAGGGAACAATTCGTGTTCTGGGAGGTACCGCAGGACATGGTCGAAGCGCTGGTGATGGGGTGCCGGATCTTCGAGAAGAACCGGTTGAAACAGGGCCTGGCACGGGACGTACCGGAGTTCGGCAGGAAGAGCGATGGCGTCGGCCACCTCACCGTCACCGTCATGCGGGGCCCGGCGCCGGAGAAAGGTATCCGCGTCTCCCTCCGGAAAGATGGCAAGATTGTTGGCAGCGATTTCACCGCGGGGGATGGCAGCGCCGGGTTCCGCATGATGCACGGGGATTATGACTGCCTCGTGCAGGACCGGAGCCAGCAGGTCAGGACATTTGCGGTGCACTTCACGGAACCCGACCAGAAGATCCTTCTCAAACTTTAATATTGTGTAAATTTTTTATTAAAATTGCGGCGAATCCGGGCTTTTTCCTCGTGCCAAAACGGCCGAAATCCTTTAATTGCATAGAAACAGTACTCTGCTCCATGAAGATTGGGCGTGAAGATTTCGAGGCGCTTATCAAGGGAGAAAAGACCATCGCCCCCTATATCGAGCTCGACTGCCTTGCCGGCTCGTACTCGGTTTTTGGAGTCAGGACCGCAGGAAACCCGAACTATCTCATACGGGCCATATACGAGATGTACGAGGCAAACCTCAACAGGAAACTTGCCGTAAAGGCAGTCCGCAAGCTCTTCCGTTCCGTGGGCCAGGGATCGGTGGGCCTGAATAATCTTTTGAAGAAACTCGGCATGGACTTATCGCCATCGGAGTTCCTGGTGCTCGTGTTCCGGCTCCAGCACCAGCAGGGATGGGGCGCCCCGTTCGAGCTTGTCGAGGCAGGGGAGAAGCGGATCGTGCTCCGCACAAAACATACCTTCGAGTCCGAGGTGCTCAAAGACTGGAACATGCCGGTCTGCGGTATCCACCAGGGATGGATTGAAGGCGTGCTCAAGGCGGTCACCGGCAAGACCTGGTTCTGCATTGAGAAGACCTGCCATGCAAAAGGCGATGAGTACTGCGAATTTGTCTGTGACCAGGTCGAACCGAGCTGGAAGTTCAAGGCGGAAGCCGTGGTGAAGGGAGAATCAGCCATAACCGAGTTCATCGAGCACAAGCCGCTCGAGGGCAAGATCCAGCTGATCGATGAGCCGGTGGTCATGATGCCCCGGTTCATCTTCACGTCCATGACCACGTCCCTGAAAAAGACGATGGGCGAGGCCCCGGCAAGCGGTGTCAACTACCGTGCCTACATGGACATGGGTAAGGAGAATGTGGAGCACTACAAGAAGATGGGGATCACGAACCCCAGGACCCTCTCCGACATGGCCTTTACCTTCTATTCCCAGATGGGGTGGTTCAATGTGATCAGGGAGGAGTGGGACGAGAAGACCAAGACCAAGACGATCACGCTCTCCCATACCGTGGAGTCGGAGTCGTTTGGCAGCACGGGAAAGAATGTCTGCTTCTGCACGGCCGGTCTCCTCGCGGGTATCATCGAGGGGGCCTTTGGGATCCGGGTGCAGGCAAAAGAGATCAAGTGCAAGTCAAAAGGCGACGAGCACTGCGTCTTCACGATCACCAACAAACCGTCGTCATAACGTATAAATCACCCAATTTGAATCAATTTTTATAAATAACATCTCGACTAAACTTGAATGAATTATATCTCGTGCTTTCTATGGCCGCATCACCACGCATCATGATCGTAGAGGATGATGAGATCATCTGCAACCTCATCACGACCCTGCTTGAACGGAAGGGGTACGTTATTGCCGGGCAGACCGGCTCCGGTGAGGAGGCCATCATGATGGCGGCGGATCTGGAACCCGATCTTGTCCTGATGGATATCGGCCTGTACGGGAAGATGGATGGTGTGGCGTCGGCCCGGTTCATCTTCCAGCTCTTCCACATCCCTATTGTCTTTTTAACCGCCCACTGCGACGACTCCCTGATCGAACGGGCAAAAACCGCCCAGCCCCTCGGGTATATCCTCAAGCCGTTCACGGATAAGGACCTCACCTCGAATGTCGAGCTTGCCATCTACAACCACGGCGTCCGGAAGAAATTCCTCGACATCTGCCCGATCGGCGAACCGAAGAAGATCCTGGCGCTCCGCGACCTTGTCATGGCACTTGACTTCGATGGCAACATTGTGTTTTTCAACCCGTATGCAACAAAGATGCTGGAACTCACCGAAGACGAGATCCTGATGCACCCCTGGCATGACGTGATGAAGCTCATCAACACCCAGACAAAGAGGGAGATCCCGGACCCGGTTCCGGAGATCATCCGGGACAAGCTGGTCATCAAGCATGAATTCAATACTTCCCTGATCACAACGTCCGGCGAGATCAAATCCGTGAGTGTCGCGGTGCGTCCCATCAAGGACGACAAGCTCGAACTGGTCGGTGTCTTCATGTTTATCCATGAAAACGCCCCCGGCCAGATCAAGATAACGCCCTTAAAGAAGTGAATGTACACGCGGTGAACGCAACAAGTGTTACCTGCACTAAACCTGTCCGGGCACAGGTTTGATCAGTTCCCGGTCTTCTTCTTAAACAGCACCCGTGAGAACCGGTCGATGAACCCTTCCCTGACTGCCTGTGCCTTCTCCTCGGTATAAGCAACGCCGGCCAGGTCGGACGCGATCCGTTTTATCGCCTTGGATGCCGGGGATGCCGGGAACTTGATCACGATCGGGGTCTTGGCGGATGATGCACGCCGGATATTCGCGTCTTCCGGGATGATGCCGATCACGGTAACCCCGAGGACCTTCTCCATCTTTTTGGTGATGACATCCGTCTTCTCCTGGTCGACACGGTTGATGATGCAGCCAAGGACATGCCCGCCAACAACTTCGGTGAGGATCTTGGTCTTGAGGGCATCGACAATGGAGGAGAGTTCCGGGTTGACCACGAGGATCACTTCGTCGGCAACGGCGAGGGGCACGACACCGTCCTTGCTGATACCGGCCGGGGCATCGATTAAGAGGAATTCGCAGTGCTTGACCAGCTCGCCCATGACATCCCGGATCTTATCCGGGTCTGCCTGCTGGAATCCCTGGAGGGAGATGCCGCTCGGGATCACCTTGAGGCCGCCCGGCCCGTTATAGATCGCGTCGTTGATCGTTGCGGTCCCTGCTAACACTTCATGCAGGGTGACCGGTACATCCTGCAGACCAAGGAGGAGGCCGACATTGGCCATGCCGATGTCAGCATCCATGAGATAGGTCTCTTTCCCGAGCTGGGCCAGCATCGTCCCCAGGTTGACGGAAACTGTTGTTTTTCCTGTACCGCCTTTACCGGAAGCGATTGTATAAACCTTGACCATAAGGGGACCTGTTGTCGGGAGTATTGGCGGTAACCGGCGTTACGGGTTACCGGAGCCTTCGTATATTCGTGTTATATCCACCAGTTTAAAATCTCTTGGGTGTCCTGCTCGATCATACGGCGGACGTCAGCGGGTATCCGGAGGTTGGTCCGGATGATCCCGATGAGGTCCGATCCCTTATGGGTGAACCCGAACAGGGTGACCCCGGGGATAATTGCATCAGGGTCGGCTCCGTATTGTCCTCCAAAATGTGCTGCATCCTCCTGTGCGGATTTCCCTCCGCTCGATGCAAAGACAAGCCCGTCGGATGTGGCGATCGTGAACTGGTCGAGCGAGTACTTGTCCACGAGTGCCCGGAGGCTTCCGGAGATGTCCGTCATCCCCTCGACAACACCGGTGGTCTTCGTCCGGGGAAATTCGCCTGGTTTCCGGGCCGGATGGGGTATGGCCTTTTTGAGAACCGGGGAGACGGGTTTTGCATCCGGCTGGTAGGCGAGGTGCTGCGGGTATGATGACGGACTCTTTTCAGTAACCGGGCGGGTCTTCGTCCGCCGGGTCCGGGTAAGGTAGAATGCCGCGGCGGTTGCAACCGCGAGTGCCACAACAACTCCGATAACCAGAAGGGGGTCGGGGGCAGGAACTATATCGGGAATAATCGGTCCTCTCCTTTTATGGATACTCAGCGTTCCATGAGGTGCTCAAGGTTGAGCTGTTTTACCAGGGTCTTGCAATCGCTGCGGATACGGGCTGTCACGTGATCAAGGTCCATGGTGTCCAGTGCATCGAGGTCGCTCTCGATCGTCTCCTCTCCGGTGACTGGTGGCGGCTCCGCCACTACGCGGGGAGCGGCTGGCGACGTGAGTGCCTTGTGCCGGATCGCGGGAACCGGCGACACAGCCGTTATCACCGGGCGTTTTGGGGCCGGACTGGCCGGTGCAACAGGGGAAGCAGCCGGGTGTGCCACCGGGGCTTTTTCTCCTTTCACGATCCTGCATGCGGGATTGAACTCAAGGGAGAGCTTGACCTGGGTCTCGTCCAGTGTGGAGAGGATGACATCGAAAGGCTCTCCTTCGGATTTCTTCATCTCATTCCAGCCGGCATCCCCGGGTTCTCCCCGGAACTTGGCGAGGATGCATGCCCCCTCCCGGAAGACAAATGTTCCCGTTGCAGGCCCGGCAAAGATACTGCAGGTACCGGTAAACCGTGTCTGTTCGAGTTCAGAAAGGACACCTCCGATAGTCGCCTTTTTTCGGATTTCCCGGAATGTGCCCCGCGGGAGCTGCATGATGAGTAGTGTTACGATATCCTGCTATTTAGTTTCTTTTTGTTCCACTCACCGACGATGGGAAAGAACAACCGGCCAGGTATCCGGCGCGTTCCGGTTATGATTTCCGAAAACCGCGTGCAGAATGCCCTCTGGACCGGAACTGGTGCAGGTTTACGCGTATTTTACCGCCCCCGCCACGCTATTTGGCGAAATTCAAAGACCAATCTTTTAATAGGAAAAAAGCAAGAAAGATCCATTTATATTCAGGTGCAGGTATGCTGAAGCCATTGCTGGAAGAATTTCTCAAGGTGGAAGGAGTATCAGCTGCGGTGGTCGTGGGACGGGATGGATTTGTCATCGAGAGTGCGGTCTCGGGAAAAGTGGATATCGAGGCCCTTGGGGCCATGGCTTCAACCGGCCTCGGTACTTCCGAAGCAATGGGCTCTACCCTCGGTAAAGGAGAACTCTCCCAGATGCTCGTGGAGCTGGAGAAAGGCCCGATCTTACTCTCCCCGCTATCCGCTGACGAACTGATTGCGATTGTCGCAGACACCACCGCAAACGTCGGAAGGATCCGGTATGAACTGAAGAAGAATAAAGAGCGGATCGTTGCTGCACTCTGATCACCTTCACCATTTTATGAAATTTCCCAAAGGAACCAATGGAGGCACCATTTCCAACCCCCAGGACGAGGGTGTTGCCCGGGAACTGATGTCCTTTGTCGGTGCAATCGAGATCGAGACCGGTTCCGGGCATGGGTTTATGCTGGCCGATCGGGGAACGCTGATCGCGGCCTATTTCCGCTCGGAGCAGGGGGAGTTCAAGGCACATGAGGCCCTCTCGCAGATGACGGCTGACACGGAAGGGAATGATGAGCAGTGCTTCAGCCTGCGGATCTATACTCCTGCAGAATTTTCCCAGGCGGTCCGGATCTCGGAGGCGGAACACCTGCTCCTTGCCGGGGAGGGACCGGCTCCGGAGCCGGGTGAGGATGAACCGGGTATATCCGGATCAGCACCCTCCGGAACACCGGAAGAAACCGGCCCTGTACCTCTTGCGTCCCCGCGGCTGCTTGATGAAGCCCGTCTCCGGAAGATCATGAACCAGCCCGGCGTGATTGCCGTGTCTGCCTTCTTCGAAGGATTCCCGGTCCAGTCCCTTGGGGACGAGGATTTCGAGCACGTGGCCGCATCAGCAGAGGATTTCATGCGGGCCGGAACAAAGATTGCCCGGGAGATGAAGATCGGGGACCTTGACCAGATGATCCTTGAGACGGCAGAGAACAAGTTCATCATCGCACCCTGTGGCGATCTCTATCTCTGCATATTTACCACGGCAGAAGCCCAGCTCGGTCTTATCCGGGTGGTACTCAGGAGCATCCAGAAAGAGATCAACGGTTAGCGGAGGAGATATGATTCACTCACTTGACAGGACCGGTTGCGTGTGGCGGACGGGTGACCCGGATATCTGCAGGCTTTCCTGTCAAGAGAGTACATATACTCAGAGGCAGAGTATTTTTTATCCGGCCGGAACAGTAAAAACCAGCGTGCCTGCAGGGCGCTCTGTACTTCAATGGGGAGAGATCCAGAATGGGTAACGAAGAGGAAGATTCGTTTGACGATGTGAATTCGCTCACGGAGATGATCGGGGGGAAGAAAAAAACAGTCCCCTCAAATGGCCAGAAAAACAGTCCGGGTTCACCGGCAGCTCCTGTGCTTCCGGAACAGCCGGCCAAATCCCCTTCCGGTGGAGGGGATTTCTCCCAGCTCATGAAAAAACTGGGCATGGCAAAACGCAAGGATGCCGCATCTGCATCAGCCCCGGACTCTCCCACAACTCCCCCCGCACCAGCTGATCCAGTACCTGCGCCCAGACATGCGCCGGAACCTGAGCCTGCCAGCTCCGCGATCTCGAGTCTCGATGACCTGCTTGAGGATGAATCCCCGGAGCCTGTTACTCCCCCTGCTGAGGAAGAACCCAGGCCCGCCATCGAGATTATTGAAGAAGACACACGGCCATCCATCAGGAAAGGATTGCCGGCAAAAAAGGCCAAGATCCTCCCTGAACAAAAATCTCCCGCTGCACCGGGGACGGACGAGGATGAGAAGATCATCACTGTCGACCAGATCTCCGACATATCCGGCCTGATCCTCCCCAAGGGGGCAACATTCCAGGTTGACGAAATCAACCTGCACGGCCGTGTCAATGCATTCGAAGGCACGGGTATCGGTACCCTCCCTGATGAGTTTGCCGAGATCTGGAAGAAGGAATTCTCAAAAGCCGGCTTCAAGGACCTCGACCTCGGTGATGCAGTAATCGCGGAGAAGGAAAAAGCCCTGCCTGCTGCAAAAAAATTCAGCATCTCCGGCCTGTTTGCGGCGATCCGCACCGAAGAAGAGGAGTACGATGCAAAGAAACACGGGCCGCTTGTCGACCTTTCTTTCAGCCCGAAGTCGGGAGTCGAAGAGATGGAGATGTACCCGGTCAACGAACCGTATGCCTACATACGGATCATCTACGACCACTCCACTCACGAATACACCTACCAGGTGCTTGAACCGGTACTCACGGAACCGGAAAAGGACCTCTTAAAAGAGCTCAAGGAGCGCCTGTTCGACACACTCGATATCAATACAAAAGATCTCTCCCGTGACGAGGCACGGCTTAAACTCCGGGCTGCCACAAACGATATCATGCAGGATTTCGGTATCCGGCTCAGCCCGTCCGTGAAAGAGAAGATCCACTATAACATGCACAAGGATTTCCTTGGCGACGGCCTGATCGATCCCATCATGCACGACAAGTATATCGAGGATATCTCGTGCGATGGTGTCCATACCCCGATCTTTGCGTTCCACTCCAGTTACGAATCGATGAAGACCTCTCTCGCGTACCATAAGGCGGAGGATCTCGACTCGTTTGTCACCAAGCTCGCCCAGCGGGCGGGGAAGTACATCTCGATCGCGGAACCCATCCTCGATGCGTCCATGCAGGACGGCTCACGTATCCAGATGACGCTCGGGACAGAAGTCACGGCGCACGGCTCCACGTTCACCATCCGTAAGTTCAAGGACGAGCCGATCACGCCCACGGATCTGATCGAGTGGCATACGTTTGCCCCGCTCTCGATCGCCTATATCTGGCTTGCCGTGGAGAACGGCAAGTCCGCGATCTTTGCCGGGGGGACTGCATCCGGTAAGACCACGGCGCTGAACGCCATCTCGCTCTTTATCCCGCCGATGGCAAAGATCGTCTCCCTTGAAGATACCCGTGAAGTTAAACTCCCCCACCCGAACTGGATCCCGAGTGTCACCCGCGACTCATTCGATACCTCCGGGAGGGGAGAGATCAACATGTACGAACTCCTGCGGGCTGCGATGCGTCAGCGTCCCGAATACATCATCGTTGGTGAGGTCCGTGGCAAGGAATGCCAGACCCTCTTCCAGGCGATGAGCACGGGCCACGTCACATATTCGACAACACACGCCGATTCGGTGGCGAGTGTCGTGCACCGTATCGAGAACCCTCCCATGGATGTGCCCCGGAACATGCTCTCGGCACTGGATTTTATCTGTATCCAGGTGCAGGCACGGGTCGGGGGCAAGCGTATCCGGCGTAACAAGCAGATCGTTGAGATCCTGGATATTGACCCGAGGACGAACGAACTGATCACGAACGAGGTGTTCAAGTGGCGGTCGGCAACGGATGAGCATTCCTACTCCGGCAAGTCCTATGTCCTCGAAGAGATCATGGAGGCCAAGGGCTGGAACGAGAACCGGATGCGGGAGGAGCTGAAACGCCGGCAGGAAGTGCTCGAGTGGATGCGCATCAAGAAGATCCGCCACTACAAGGATGTGGCCAAGATCCTGATCTCCTATCACCGCGACCCCGAGGCGGTCATCGAGCGGGTGAGGAAGGACCTCTATGAATAGTTTCGAGCGGTTCAGCTTCAACCTTCTCGGCAACAGGATGAAAGGAAAACGGGACGAGTATGCCCAGCTCAGGAACGACCTGATATCGGCCCGGTTCAAGACCCCCTTTGAAGTGTACCTCTCGACCGCGTTTGTCAGCTCCATCCTCGTCGGGTTCGGGATGGCTGCGGTGATCGGTTTCATCACCTGGGTCCTGAAACTTCCGACCCTGATCCAGTACAAAGGAGCGGTCCCCGGGTTCCTTGTGGCCCTGTCTGCCCACAGCCTCGTGATCGGAACGGTCGTCATTACGATCTTCTCCCTGCTGGTGTTTGGCGGCCTGACGTATGTGGCGTTCCTCGTATACCCGAGCATCGAGGCCAGAAACCGGTGCCGCAACATCGATGCCAGCCTGCCGTATGCAATTAACTATGTCACCTCGATGTCCACGGCCGGTATCACGCCGGCGGAGGTATTCCGCCTCCTGGGAGACAGCCCGATTTATGGTGAGAGTTCCGTGGAAGCCCGGTATATTGCACGGGAGATCGATATTTTCGGGAGAGACCTCATCGATGCCCTGAGGCTCGTCTCCTCAAGTACCCCGAGCAAACGGATGAAGGAGTTCCTGCAGGGCGCAATGGCGAGCATCTCGAGCGGCGGTAACCTGACCGAGTATTTCCGCACCAAGGCCGACCAGTACGCACTTGAGAACCGGCAGACGCAGAAACAGTTCCTTGAGATGCTTGCGCTGATCTCCGAGTCCTATGTCACCGCCATGGTTGCCGGGACACTCTTCCTGATCATCCTGCAGTCCATTATGTCAGTGCTATCAGGAGATAACAAACCGATGTTCCTCTATGCGATTGTGTACATTATGATACCTCTTGGGAGCATTGCGTTCGTGGTCATGATCAGCACCATGACGCCGGAGTCCTGATCATGGGCCTGAACGATATTCTCAAAAAAGTGTCGGGGAAAGGTCCAGGGTCTTCCGGCCAGGGCATATCCGCCCAACCTAGTAATGCCGATCTTGATGCCGTAGAAGTGAATGAGCTGAACGAGATCACGGTAAAACTCGATCACGAACGGCAGAGCCGGGAAGGAATGGGGAAATTCTTAAAACATCCCGTCCAGGTCCTCACGGAGCGGCCCGAGAACATTCTCATTGTCTGTATCCCGCTGGCGCTCCTGTTCTTTTTCGGGGGTTTCATCTTCATGGTCCAGAGCTATGGCATGAATGTCATCTTCACCTCAACGTCGGTTGATGACTTCCTGGTCTTCGCAGTCCTGATTGCCATCGTCCCGGTTGCACTTCTCGACCTTAAGGAGCAGATGCGGGTCACGAACCTGGAAAATGCCCTGCCCAACTTCTTCCGCGACCTCGCCGGCATGAACGATTCCGGTATGACCCTCCCCACCGCCATCCACCTGGTCGCAGCCGCGGAATACGGTACGCTCACACCGCACATCCGGAAGCTGGACAACGAAATGTCATGGGGGGCCGGGTTTGTCGAGGCGCTCTTCCGGTTCGGGAAAGGGCTTGGCACCACGCTTGCTGACCGGAGTGTTGACCTGATCGCAAAGGCGAGCAAGGCCGGCGGGGATGTCAGCGAAGTGCTGCGGGCAGCAGCAAAGGATACATTCGAGGTCGTGAACCTCCAGCAGGAACGGGCCAACAATATGCTGATCTACGTGATCATCGTGCTCGTCGCATTCGCGGTCTTCCTCTTTGTCATCGCCATCCTCGTCTCATCGTTCCTGACCACGATGGCCACTGCCGGTGCGACCGCAACCGCTTCCGGTGCAAAGGGCTTTGGAGGAGTGATTGATATCTTCATCTACAAACGGTTGTTCTCCCATGCAGCAATGCTTCAGGGTTTCTTCTCCGGTCTTGTCGCCGGCCAGATGGGTGAAGGGCGGTTTGTCGCAGGCCTGAAATATTCAGCGCTCATGCTCCTCATTGCGTGGATCACGTTCAGGTTTTTCATCTGAAACCCTTTTTTGCATCCGCTCTGAAATCCAATACCCGTACAACAATACGCGTAAAACAACGGATCCGTTGTTAAAAAAAAGAACAATCAGGAAATGTTTTCCAGATTGTATCCCTTGAGTGTCAGGAGTTCCTTGACCCTGTCACGGTGATTTCCCTGCAGTTCAATGGAATTTCCTTTTACGGTTCCACCGCAGGCAAGCTTGCTTTTCATGAATTTTGAAAGATCTTCAAGATCGATATCAGTCGGATCAAGTCCCTCGATAACGGTCACTTCTTTCCCGTACCGGCGTTTGTTCACTTTGACATTGATCCTCTGCTGTTCCTTTGCTACCTCCTCACAAATACAAAGTTCCTTAGGTAGTCCACACGTCGGGCAAATCCCACCAATCATTAC
>JAJRCF010000016.1 GCA_028679075.1 Methanoregula sp.
ACTGTTAGAGAAAGAATTATGTACGGATCAAATAATTTTGGCGGTAACAGAGGGCCCAGAGATTTCGGACCCCGCGAAATGACAAAGACAACCTGTTCGGACTGTGGAAAGGAATGCGAAGTTCCCTTCAAGCCGACTGAGGGCAGGCCGGTTTATTGCCGTGACTGCCTGCCGAAGCACCGGAAACCCCGGTTCTAATTACCATTAATTCATTCATTTTTTTTTAGTTTTCTCCTCATCATCACCCGTTGCGGTTTGTATGCCTGTCAGGGTATCCGCTCTTCCTGATCATTCATACAGGCTTTTAGCCAATGCCCTCTCAACAACTGTCATGGGCGTTATGCAAATCCTCTGGCCATTCGTCTTTCCTCTTCTCGGGGCGATCATTGCCGTGGTCCATATCCATGCGAGAAAATATACCGGTGCGGCAGCACTGGAAATCGTCCTGATGTGGCAGCTGGCCGTGGGACTTGGCCTCTCCCTCCTGTACGGGGGGGTCGGGCACCTGTTCGTTCCCGACCAGGTTGCAGAATCGATCGGCTGGCCTGTCGGCAGCCCGTTCCAGCGCGAGGTCGGGATATGGGATATGGCCATGGGCATCGTGGGCCTGCTTTGCCTGAAATTCCGGGGAGAGTTCTGGACCGCCATGATTGCCGGAGCAGGGCTTTTTTGCATTGGTGCCGGCCTCGGCCATGTCTGGGAACTGGTGGTCAATGGCAACACGGCGCCCAACAATGCCGGTGCTGTCATGTATTTTGATCTGCTTTACCCGGTCCTTCTTGTGATTCTGCTGGTTTTCGTCCGGAAAAATCCTGTAAGAGCCGGAAGCAGGACCACATAATCCACTATTATCTCTTTTTGGACACGGTGAGGGTACTGTGACCTCCCTCCTGCGGACATTCCTGCACCACTTCCCGTAACCGAAATGGTGATGAAGCATGCCGGACTACATACTAGAGAAATCCAGTATGGTGAATAATTATGGGAATTTTTGACAAGTTAACCGGAAAGTCTGCAACGCTTACGCCCAAATCCGCCCTTGTGCTCTCAGCAATCACCGTGATTGCAGCCGACGGCGTTATCGATGAAGCAGAGATCAACGACCTTGCAAAGATCGTCCGTGGCGACAAGAAATCCATCGACACTGCCATGCAGGTCTTAAAGGCAAACGGGTTCCCCGCGGTCATGGACATGATCGCCGGAGTCCTTGACGAGAAACAGAAGATTGCCACCTTAGCGGTCCTCTGCGACATTGCCATGGCAGACGGCATCCTTGCGGGTGAAGAGAAGAAGATCCTCGAAATGTACATGGAGAAGTTCAAGGTTTCCGAGGCAACCCTCAAGCCCATCATCGAAGCAATCGCGATCAAGAACGACTTCTCGATCTTCTCTTAACTTTTTTTTAATTCCCGGCCATGGATCCCGTGGGCCGTTTTCAGAGGAGATTTTTGAGCAGGCCCGTATTTCAGAGAGACCCGGGCACGCTGTAACGGGACGTCTGATCTCCAGACTGTTTCTCATTTCCCCCGGGCGGGAACCGTTCCGGATTGCACTCGCGTGAATATCAGGATGTTCCGGAGCATGCCGGGGCATGCAGGGCCGGCCTGGGAAAAAAGGGGATCAGAAGTGTCCGGAATTGTCACTTGCCGGATTATACCGCTGGACCTGGGTCTGGGCCGGGGCAACCGTACCAACCGGTACCGGAGTCGGTTCCGGTGTCACGGGTCTGGAATCACCGACATCCGATACATGGACATGCTCCGTTGTGCCCGGGAGAACCGTGCGTTCCCCTTCGTTTGCCGGGCAGAACGTGACGATATACTTGGTCAGGGTAACTGCATCCTTGTTCTTACAGACATACGTGGAGGTGCTGTCATCGTAGGCGTAACTGTATCCCAGGGGGAAGTAGTGCTTGAAGAACCGGGCTGTATTGATATCCTGGGGCCAGTTGTCCGGGTCGCATTTCATATTCCCGTTTTTCTGATAATCCTGAGCCGATCCCCACGGATTGATACAGCAGGTCATATTGGTGAGAGCATCGAGGATATCCATGCCATTATTTTTCTTGAGGTTGAGGGCAGAGGCATAGGCGCAGGCACTCCGGATGGCAATCGGGGTTCCGGCTGCGTTCTTCATCTCAAGTTTGTCTGCGCTCAGGCTGGTCGGGAACTCCCCGATGAGATCGTGATCGTTACCGGCTTTTGTGCAGGCATACTGCGGAGGCTGGATGCCTGACGCGTCATAGGTGCCAGGGACAAGTTCTATGGTCATCGGGATATTGAAACCATCCACGGCACTGACATCGTAGGTATCGTGCTCTCCCTCATCAAAGTTGATCTCACCCTTGGTGGCAAGCGCAATGCCATGGCCGCCGCACTCGAGTTTCGGCTGCCCGTCATTGTATGCCCGGCAGTTCTGGAGTTCCTGGTCGCACTTGTAGTTCCCATTTTCATCAAGCGTGCAGCTGGACCGGGGCCAGAAGGTTCCCTGCCAGGACTTCTCCATGGTGCTCGTATGCGTGCCGGTCTTTGCAGTCAGCAAAAATCCTCCGTTGTCAACAAGCGGTGTTCCCGTGCTGCAGGTATTCTTGTTTCCCTCGCCACATGCGACAGCGGAGCAGCTGGTGGTCGGGGTACAGGTGTTATCCGGGAGGCACTGGCATGCACCGAAGACCTGCTGGTTCTCCGGATAGACATACTGCTGGCCGCCGACGATCACGACCGAGACATCGTACGAGCAGTGGTTCTGGAACTGGATCGTGTGGTCGGCCGCGCTGGCCGGAAGAGCCAGCAGCAGCAGGGCGCCAAGGAGAAAAACGGAAAAATATCTCATACTATCCTCTTATCTTTAACACGTTATCGCGAACAGTTTTAGACGTATCGATTTTTATGGAAAAAAGCCAAGGCTCAAATATGCCGGGGATTAACACAATAACTTCATGAAATTACCCGGATTCTTTGCACTTTTCCTGCTTGCGTTAATTGTTGCATGTTCCGGCTGCATCCAGATCACGATTAATGCCCCCGGTATACCGGGTGCCCAGACCCCGGTTGCATCCCCGTCTCCAACCCCTGCAACAGATGATCGTCTCCCGTCAGCGGTAATAACAACGGGTCCGGCAAGTGCGGCCGGGGCAACTCCTGCACCGAGCCAGTCAAAATTTATTGTTCCTGTCGGGGACCTGAGCCGTATTGGACACCGCACCTTCACGTTCAATTATGCGCCCGGCGGGTACGTCCGTGAATATACGATCCGGGTCCCGGTGAATATGTCGGTCTATTACGGTGCCCAGAAGAACATGGTCGATCTGCCGGCAAACTCTGCGGACCCGGCAAAGATCCAGGAATATATCGAATCCTATGGAAAAGACCCGTCCATGAATGAACTCTATGATGCGGTGCTCTCCCAGCTCCGCAATGCCCGGTACCAGAACGGGGGGTATCTCGACGATGACCAGTACCTGGAGTTTATCGTGGCATTTGTCCAGCAGATCCCCAATGCCGAGAATGGATCACCTGACCGGAAGTACCCCATTGAGGTGATCTATGACAAGGGGGGAGACTCGGACGAGAAGAGCCAGCTTCTTGCAAAACTACTGGCCCGGGAAGGCTATGATGTCTCCCTCATGGTCTTTGAGGATGTGGGCCTTGAAGAGGTAGGTATCCGGGTGCACGAGGAAGTCCCGGACTCCAACATCAAGGTATTCTCTGACGGGCACCGGGACTATGTCTATGTCGATGTGCTCAATAAAGGGTTCATCGGGAATACCCCTGCATACCTGAAATCCGAGGAGGACCCGGGGATCTACCCGGTCGGGAACGGCACGAAAGGATACGGCCAGATCAATTACAACTGGAAGATCATCACGGACCTGAATCATATGGTGGACCTGGGCAAGATCACCAAGGGGTCTGTTACCATCAACTACTGGGACCGTATCGGTACCTGCAAGTGGATCAAAAATTCCAAGATTCTTATGAACACGACCTGCTATTGCTGTGATGTGTAATTTTTGAGATCGCGATCTTTTTTAAACGTTCATGGATTAAAAAGAGAGATCCGTGATTGGTCACCTTGACGGAAAAATAGTCGGAAAAACGGGTTTACTGTTGGTAAAAAAAAATGGTTTCAGGTCACCGGGCCGAAATAGATCCCGGAGCCGAGCCACCAGTCATTGTCAACCTTTTCCACGTACCCGAGTTTCTTCTCAACCGTGTAATTGTTGGCCGGGTTGATGTACGCAAACTCGACAAACCCTGATCCATTGCGTGCGGCATCGCGGAGATTTGTGATGAACAGCGTCCCGAGCGCATCTGTCTCATTGATCCGGTTCACGCCGATTTTTTCCGGGTTGAACGGGTGGGCAAGCGTGATCCCGTTGAAATCGTAGGCATAGATATAGAGATCGCCGCGGACAAATGAACCATTCCGGTTGGAAAATTCCGCAAGGGAGGCATTCTTGTCATGCGACTGTGCATAGGCAGTCGCTTCCTTGACAAACGTGACCATCTCATCCTTTGTCGAACTCCCGGCAGCCGGGGCAGCCGGGGCAGCCGGGACCGTCAGAGACGGGGTGACCGTTGCCGGGGCCGGCTGGGTGCAGCCTGCAGCGACCAGGAGCAGGGAGAGGACGAGGAGGAGAGTGACAGCAATATATCCGGGTTTCATGGACGATTATTATGCCCTGATCTCCCTTAAAGGATCGCGTAACGTGCCGGTCGGATTAAAAAAAGATCAGTTCCCGGCTCGGGCCGGGACAAAGGTGAGCATTGGTTTCCCGTCAATGTCGTACAGGGTCAGGACACCGTTATGTACCCGCAGTGCATCGGTCTCTTCCAGTGTCAGGTAATAACGCTCCTCCTGGAACATGGTAGTATTATTCCAGCAGGCCATGGACGTTCTCGTTATCCGGGACACGACCATCCGCGTTTCCTGTACCATGTACCGCCCCGAGTACCAGTTACAGCCACCATTACCAACGATTTTCCCGTCCAGGGTGAACGTCGCGTTGATCGCTGTCCCGTCCAGTACCGGTGTTGTTATCCCGTCCTGGCTGGAAAACGACTGGAGCGACCAGGTATGCTGTGTTATGGCAGTTGATGCGGTAGCTCCCTGTCCGGAGAGGTTCATGAAGACGACAAGGACAACGAGGATGCCGATGAGTATGACAGCCACAGATACCATGTAGCCTTTGGGCTGGTCAGTACCAGAGCTCTCATCCCCGGCAGGTATATCAGGACTGGGTTCATCCGGCATAACCGGTGTTCACCCGGCAACGCATTAACCGTTTCGCTTGCCCGGTACCGGTAATGCACGTTGCTATGAATGTATCAGGCTCTTTCGCCCGCGTCACTTTCCGGGTACTCCGGTCCATCCCCCGGATCATCGCTGAGCACGACCGTCTTCCACGAGACCCTGCCCTCCTCTACCGCTTTTCTGATCAGCGATTCCTCGCGGGTGAGCCGCCCTTTTCCTTTCTTTACCTCAACGATGACGACACTGATCGCGGTCCCTTCGCCGTCCTTTGCATCCGTGTACCCGTCAAAGACCACGAAGTCGATCGGGTTCCCGATGAAGCGTGCATCGGCCGGGGCAAAGGGAAATTCCGGGAGGAGCGGCGCCATCTGCTCCGAGATCCTGCCTTTCAGCGTTGAACGGGACCGGTTGACGGAGTCCTTCCGGATCTCCTGCGTATGTTCCTGCTTCCAGCGTTCGAGATCGTTTTCTGCCCTGCCTTCAATGACACAGACCTTTGTGCGGTACCAGAGATACGCAATGATGGTGCCGGCAAGGAACGCAGCAATGGCGATGATCGTTTCGGGAATTGTCACAGGGAGTTTTTCGGGAAGCCGGGTTATGAAGGAACGGTGCGGGGAGTGAAACTAAACGTGTCATCACCGGTACCGCGAGTGAGGGACAGCCTTGACCCATCAGGCTATCATCTATTACCACCTATACTAAGTAGTCGTACACGGTTTTGGCAGTAGTATTGCCCGGAACTGCCGGGCACGGGACATCCTCTCTCCTCTCTTCGGCAAAACCCTTCGTGTACGGGGCACCCGGTCTTTTAAAAAATACCGGGACTATTCGAGAAAACCAGGAAATAATACGACAATGACATCACAATCTACCAAACCAGAAATTTCAGGGACCCGGTCCGGGTACGTGATCCGGTTCACCTGCCCCATCTGTGCTGCTGAGAATACCATCGTCAGCAAGACCCCCAAGGACCATTACAAAGAGACCCATGACGCCACCTGTTCGAAGTGCCGGAAACGTTCGCGGGTGCTTACGCCCCGCTGGGCAAACAACCCGGGATATTCCCCGGTCCGTTCATATACCCAGGTCAGGACATAATAATCAATCCCCTGTCCCGGGATGAGGACATATTTTTTTCTGTCGGGAAGTATGGGTATATGTATTTCCCGGTTGATTCCCCCTTATGAAGCAGTATCTCCTTTCCGATATATTCCTTCTGTTCGCGTTTTTTATTCTCACTGCAGGGTGCACCGAGCCCCCGGTGAAAGAACCAACGGTCGAAGTCACCGATATCGCCCTATCGGATGTCTCGCTCCAGACAATGACCGTGAATACGACCGTGAATATTTACAACCCGAATCCGGTCGGGGCAACCCTCAACAAAGTGGCGTTCGATGTCTATTACCTTGATGACACCAGCCACTACCTGGGCACGGGGAACAAACCGGTATCACCGTAAAAGAGAGCGGCAACACGACCGTCACCATTCCCGTGAAGATCGGGAATATCCAGGCATTGCAGGCCGTGGGATCGCTCGTCCAAAAAGGATCGATTGTCCTCAGAGTCAATGGCTCGGCGTTCATCGATCTCAAGGTGTATTCCTACGAGCTGCCGTTTGAGCGGAGCCGGCAGTTCGAGGCAACCCAGTTCACCAGTCTCCTCCCGGAACTTTCCGTGGGGGGGACGACCATCAATATCACCGAAGGACTGGGGCAGGCCCGTGGATTGCTGAACGCGTTGTCGGGATGACCTCCCGGGAAAGATTCTGAAATGCCTTCCGGGAATCCAGGCGGGATTTTTACCGATACGCCTCACCCATTAAATTTCCCGGCATCCCATCTTTTCTGACTATGTCATCCGCGAATGATACTATCGGCATCATCGGTGCAGGCCATCTTGGCCGGAGCCTTGCCGGGACGCTCATCAGCACCGGCTTCCCCAAAGACCGGCTCCGGCTCTCCCATGCCGGGAGCCCGGCAACGCTGGACGCAATAAGGGAGGCCGGGCTTGAAAAAAATCTTGCGACAAATGAGGACCTGTGCCGGCATTCCTCCGTTATCTTCATCACCGTCCGGCCGCAGTCTGTCGCATTACTGGACGGCCTCCCGTTCCCCCGCGATGCACTTGTCGTCTCCTGCATGGCGGGGATCCCCCGTCCGGTGCTAAAACGGCGGTGGGGGATCGATGTTGTCCGGATGATGACGGGAGGTCCCGATACGATCATCCGGGGCAGGGGAATTGCTGGCATCGTCCCGGCAAGCGAGCGCCTCAACGATATCCTCACGGGCATGGGGATGCAAGTCCGAGTCCTGCCGGATGAAGAGATGATGCAGGTCTTCACGGCCGGCGTCTGTTTCACGGCTGCCATTCTTGCATGCCGGGCACTGGGGCGCAACCCGGATGATGAGATTGCCGAAGCAGTTCGCGAGTATCCCCTGCTTGCCGGCATGTATGCCTGGGCACAGGAAGCACAGCCGGCAGCCTTGTCCGATGCAGGGAGGGACGAGTATATCGCGAAGATGAGCACACCGGGCGGGATCACCGAAGCGATTGTACGGAGTATCCGGGCAGGGAACTCCCTCTCGGTCGCGATGCAGACCGGCATTGACCGGGGACGGGCAATCAGCCGGGACGCGGAAGAGACACTCTCGGATTGAGCCCCACTTTTTTAAAATAAAATTCCGGTTACCCGTGCCCGTACCTGTCCCCGGTAATGCACAGGGAAAAATTATGTGTCCGTCTTTCCTGCCGATCCACCGGCATGGTTGTCCGGGCCTCTCAATGCAGAGACGATGATTGCCGGCACGGTCAGGATACAGGAGAGGAAAAAAACCGCCGTTATGCCGTTCGTAAACACGATCTGCGTTGCGACCGGCATGTTCATCCCCCCGACCACGAACATCTGCATCATCTGGTCGAGCGGGATGGTAGCAACGAGCAGCGGCAGGGCGATCGTCATCGATATGACCATGCCGGTATTGTTGAAGAACGCCCGCATCGCCGAGGCTGCCCCCCGCCGGTCGGCCGGCACCGAGGCCATGATGGCGCTCGTGTTGGGCGGCTGGAAGAGTCCTGACCCGAAACCATTGATAAACATCCAGGCCGCGATCACCCAGTAGGGCGTATCGTACTGCATGAAGGCGAGCCCGGCAAGGCCCGCAAGCGCGATGATGAGACCGATCGTGCTAATCGCACGGGTACCGTACCGGTCCGAAAGGATTCCCCGAGGGGGCCGGTGATGACGAGACCGATCGCAAGCGGGGCGATGAGGATACTGGCCATCAGGGGGTCGTATCCTTTCAGGCCCTGGAAGAAGAGGATGAGGAGGAGCATCACGGCGCCGCGTGCAATCGCGTTGATGAAGGCACTGAGCTGGCCGTACCCGAATGCCCGGATCGCAAAGAGCGACAGGTCGACCAGCGGGTGGGGCGTTGTCGTCTCGTGCCGTATGAACAGGGCAAGGGATACCAGGCCGGTCGCAAGCGTGAGGAGCATGGGCAGGGAGAAGAGGCCGAAGAGGAAACCTGCACTGCCGTACACGGTCAGCGTGATGAAGGCGATGGTGAAGAGGACCATCCCCCGGAGATCGAAGGATTCCTCGGTTGTCGTGAACCGGGCTTCACGGAGCCGGTAATACGCATACACGGTGGCCGCAATACCGATCGGGACATTGAGGTAAAAGTTCAGCCGCCAGTCGATCATGGTCAGGAAGCCGCCGATGATCGGGCCGACAACGAATGTTGCGGCCATAATCATCGAGAGGATGCCCATCGCCTTTCCCAGCTCGTACCGGGGGAATGCATCGACAACAATGATGGTGCCGTTTGCGATGATGACTGCCCCGCCAATGGCCTGGATGATGCGGAACCCGATGAGCCAGGTAATGTCGGGAGCAAATCCGCACAGAAGTGAACCGATGGTGAATACCGCGAGGCCCGCGATATAGAGGTTCCTGCTCCCGTACATGTCTGCAAGCCGTCCGCAGGCCGGTGCAAGGATCGTGATGAGGAGCATGTAACTGATGAGCACCCAGGTGACACCGACAAGGTCGGTGTTGAGCTGGACCATCATGACCGGGAGTGCAATGATGAGCGTGCTCGCATTCAGGACGCCGACAAGGGTTCCGAGGCATGCAATGGCCATGGCAACCCATTTGTACTGGTCATCCGGTATGTCTGCCGGGGAGGGTGTTTTCACGTGCAGTCAGCCTGCGTACGTGTACGCGATTTTGGTATGAATAGATTTCACTGTCGGAAGGATAGGATACCGGGAAGAAAGGGCCAGCCAGACCCCATTTAAAAAACATTATCCCCGAGCCGGGTGAATAGTGGATGAAAATCCATGGACGAACCGGTAGTAACCGAAGATGAACCCTGTGAACAGTGCGGGCTCTGCTGCCGGATCTTCGGCCCCGGCATTACGCCGACCCCCGCGAACGTGTACGTCTGGATCGAGCAGGGACGGACCGATATCCTGCACTGGTTTGTTGCATTCCGGGAGCACGGGGACCCTGTTGCTTGTACGGGCCTCCGGGCCGAAGACCTCGGGGATGTGGTCTCGTTCGAGATGCGCAACACGGAGACCGGGGAATACGTCACGGTCTGTCCGTTCCTGCGCCGGGTGGCAAAGAACCGGTACCTCTGCGGGATACACCTGGTAAAACCCGAGATGTGCTGGAACTACCAGCCATGGATCTGGGGCGAGACGTACTTCAACAAGTGCCCGTCACTCAAAAAGACTGGCCGGAAATGCCGCTGGCCGCTCTGATCATTTCCCTGTTTTTAGCATTTTTACGTCCCGTAAATATCCCCCTCCCGCCAGTTTTTTTCCGCGGGTTTTAGGGCCATCCCAAACCTTCACGTTCCCTTACAATCCAATAACCAATACTGATTATGATGTTCATCACGATTTCCTGCCGTTTCCTCCGGCATGGCACGATTCATTGTCCGGGAGGGATGCCCGTTGTCGGGTGAGATGGACCTCAGGCTGGAGTCGCTCTCGAAATACATTGTGACGAGCCCTTCGTGGGCCCGGTCGCTTGCCCTGATCCTCATCCTCTGCGGCTGTGTCGAGATCATGTCGATGCTCGGAAGCGACAAGACAATAGATAATCCCGCGCTCTTCCCCCTCTTTGCCTACCTGGTCCCGGCAATCGGGGCCCTCGCCCTGACGCCCTGGCTCACCCGGCGGTTCTCCGGGAAACTTGATCTCGGCTGGTCCGGCCTCACTGCCGCCATCGGCCTCATCATCTCGCTCTTCATCTCCCTCTCGCCCATCCTGCTCTTCCGGTTCTCGTTCTCGCTCTTCTTTGCAATCTCGCTTGCCCTCGTCTTCGCGTTCCGGATGCTCCTGCTTGCGGCGGTTGTCGATTATCACCTCCGGCGGGTTGTCGTGCCGGCGCTCCTCCATTCCGGCATCGCTGTCATTGGCGCATCATACTTCCTCGGCCTCTGGTTTGTGCAGATCTCCATTCTCCTCCATATCAGTTTCGCGATCGCGGTGTACGTTTTTATCATCGTCATCGAACGCCCGATGAAGGCGAACTTCAAAGTCGGGCCGCTCGAACTGGCAAACGCGTTCCTCGCCCACCTGTCAGAGGGCAGCCGGAAGCTTGACGACTTCTTCCGGAGCATTGGCGAGAGCGTGGTCGTCCCGCAGGTCTCCCTTGTCATGCAGCGGGAAGGAAAGGAGGAGATCTTTGTCACGGTCCCGAACGTCCACCCCGGTCCCCTTGGCGAGATCGGCGGGAGCAACCTGCCAAAAGTCCTCCACGGGCAACTCGGCAATGGCTCGATGGTCTTCCACGGCTCCGCCTCGCACGATTTCAACCCGGTCGATGAAGTGGAAGTCAGGAAGGTAGGCGATGCGGTCCTCGCATCACGACCGTCCGCCTGTACCAATACCGGCTGCACAAGATCGGCGCGGTACCGGTTCGGGTCAGTCGATGTGCTCGCACAGGCATTCGGGGACACGGTAATCGCGGTTGCCACCCGGTCGCCGCTCGTCACCGAGGACCTCGACTTTGCGCTCGGGTTCTCGATCATGAAAGCCGGGGAGAAATATTTCCGGCACGTGGGGTTCATCGATGCCCACAATTGCCTGGATGCACTGGCGGACGGGGTCTACTCCGGGACGGAACTCGGCATGGAATATCTCGGCGCTGCTGAGATGGCATATGCGGCGGCTGCACAGCAGGAACAGGTCAGGTTTTCTGCAGGATATGCCATCCGGAAACTCCCGTACTCCCGGCAGGAAGGGTTCGGCGACCTTGGCGTGCAGGTCCTTGTCGTGGATGCGGGCGGCCAGAAGACCGCGTACGTACTCTTCGATGGCAACAACATGCAGACCGGTGCCCGAGACGAGATCCGGAAGCGGCTGCTCTCCCTTGTCAATGAATGCGAGGTCACGACAACCGATACCCACGTGGTCAATACCATTTCCGGCAGGAACCAGGTGGGCCTCCGGATCGGTATTGACGTCTTTTACCCCCTTGTTGAGGCAGCAGTCCGGGAAGCCATTGCCGATGCCGCTCCTGCACGGACTGCCGGGACGACCGCGTGGTGCCGGGGGATCGTGGTCTTCGGCTCGCAGCGGATCTCCCAGATTGCCTCAACGGTGAGCGGCATGATGGGGTTTTTGATCCCGGTCGCGATCATCATTATCCTTGGTGCATTCCTCACCACAGCGATGGCCTATTTCCTGCTCGTGTACTAGCGATGTCAGCATGGTCCCTGTCGGGCGATCTCCCGGCAGGTATTTCCTGCCCTTTGTCCATCCGGATTTCGTAACTACGGGGACGGTGTTGTTCCGGACAGATACCTATATCGACCGGAACGCCAAGTCCTCTCCATTGCAGCAGGGCGGTTGCGTTGTTTTTTACGAGCCTTCCTGCTGAACGTGCCAATAGCGGCATGGCCATCATACAACAAAACCGCCCGGCCGTATCCGACACCAGGTAAAACACGTGTGCAGTATCACGGGAGGGGACGATTCCCTGCCGGGGCCGCTACCCGCTGATGATGAGATTTGGGAAATAAAGGGAGGACGAAGGATCTTATGGGAGTTATTGTAAAATTTATCCAGTCAGGTGCGTTCAATTCCGGGGAGTTCAAGTCCCTGGAACTCGACAAGATTACCAACATGAAGATTGCCCACCAGCGAAATGGCTGCGAGCTGCAGGTAACCACCCCTGAAAATCCCCAGCCGGGCTCACCGTATATCATTGCAAAGCGGGATAAGGATTACCTGGTGCAGGAGATAATGAGCGACCTCCAGAAACTGAAGAACGAGAAGCGGGACGTCATCTACGAGATCACGGATGACGGGACCCGTGTTATACAAAAGGCATAATCTTGGTGATTGATTAGTCAGTGCCACTCTTTTTTTACCAATGCAACGGTTGCTGATTTATCAAATTCCATATTTCTTATGATGGGGGCTGATGCCCCCATACCCCCACGAACGAGAGAGAGCCGCCGCCCCGAAGGGCGCCCCGCGGCGGCTTCAATAACTTTTCGACTCACCAAGAGATTTCGTTTATGAAAATAAGTAATACGTCGTCATCGCATTGCGGGGGTGCCCCAGTGGCGGGGGCAGAGCGGAAGCGGAGCCCCCGAGAACGTCAGAAATTTTCTATTAGAACATTAATCAGAAAGAATTCCTCTTGATTGTTCATTCTGGCTTGTATTGAGCAATCACAATAATCTTTTTTCGTTTTGCCCCCGGAAATTGCCGGGATACTGCCGTTACGCCGGCCAGAAAATCCAGATCAGGCCGATGCAGGTTGCAGTAACCGCGATCCTGAACCACCATGCCTGCCAGAACGGGCACCCGTCGGTAAAATCATACGACAGCAGGTCGGAGTCGTTCTGTTGCAGGGCACATTCCAGCCACGTCCGGGTCATGGTGCCCATCCATACCCTGCTGTATACCGGAAAAAAAGATTGCCGCGTGCCTGACGGTCAGTTTTTTTCTTCAGGACAATGACGGGACCGGGTCGCATCACAGCAGTCCATGGGCCTGGTCGATAAGCTCGATTGAATAGTGGTGAGGGTAAGCGCTTTTCTTGAACGGTGCGGTCCCCCGGATGTAGAACCCGAACCGGGTATCGCGGATGTGGTTGGAATAGAGAAAGTTCAGCATGGCGCTGATCGACTGGGAGGCCCTCCCGGTCAGGTTATGGAATTGTGCAATGTCCCGTGCCGTCACGTCAGCCCGGGTGAGGTTGTTGTTGAGCAGGTAGGCACAGATGAGATGAGCGTAATCATATCTCCGTTTGGAATCTGTTCTCCGGTGTCCCATGTCCTGCCCCATGCTTCATTCTTTTGTACCTGTTTGTTTCGTGGGGGGATAGTAGTATGTATAGATCTTAAATTAAAAAAATAAAATAAAAAATGTGTGCCGGACATAACCATGTGGATACTCTGTCACCTGTCCGGTATAGGGATCCGCCTTTATCGCAGCGGTACCGGATCGTTCAGGATGTCGAGAACATGCAAAAAAGGTTCAGGATCTCCCGGTGTGCAATGCCCGGGCTTTTTTCAGGTGGATATCGAGCACGCCATGGCTCAGGCTGACCGTTGCCCCGGCCTTAGCAACGGGTGCCGGGAGCGGGACGAGCTGGTGCAGGGTGAACGATGTCCGTTCGCACAGGAAATTCCTGTCATCCTCCACCGTCCGTTCGTCATCGCGGTCGCTCGTGATCTCAAGGGTACGGTCATCGATCAGGTTACAGGAAATTTTTGCCTTCCCGGTTCCCGGGACCGTGTCGAGGGTTACCGTCACCTCATCGTCATGCTCGGCAACTTCTGCGTTCAGGGTATGCAGGTACTGGCAGACAATGCCGGGATCTTCATTTCCAGGCAACAACGGGTTGTCAGCTGGTTCGAGAGCAAGCTGGTACAGGTAGTCCATGGATGCTCTGAGTTCATCGAGTTCGTCATAGATTGATCTGTGAAAACGTCGTACCATTTCTCTACCTCCTTTTTGTTGCCCAGGTGCGATCTCACCTGGTTAGAGGGACGGAGGGTGTCTGTGCCAATATAGGTTGTGGTAAAAAAGAGAACGATCAGATGTACCGGTTTTTCCGCAGCCAGTCTGTCTGCGGCTTGAGGTACCGGTAAATGATATCACATTTTTCGTCCTGGAAACTCCAGGGGACGACAAGGACGGTATCGCCCTCGCGTATCCACTGGCGTTTCTTCATCTTTCCCTTGATCCGGCCCATGCGGACGACACCGTCAATGCAATGGACACGGATATGGTTTGCTCCCATCATCAGTTCCGCAATAGCGAACTGCTCCTTCGCCCATTTCTTGGGCAACCGGACGCGACACGCTGGCGTGCCGTCGGGATTCAATGCGTTTGGATCTGCTGCACCAGTATCATCTTTCCTGTGAAAACCACTCATTCAACCAACTACGTATACTATACTTATGGCGGCTGACATGTTGAATGTATATACCGGGGAACCGGGAAGGAGACCGGGAATCACTGGTTTGGAACAGGTTCTTTGATCCGGAAAAAGAGGAAACGGGAGCGGGACCGGAAAGGTCCCGGAAGTACTCCTGAAGGAGTATCGATCGGATAATGGTCCTGCAACCCGGCGGTCCACATTCAGTTGATCCTTGTTATTCTCCCATCCATTGTAAGCTCCAGCGGCCGGGGCATCGAATCCACGTAGGTAACAAGTGCCTCGACATCGACCGGCCCGTACGTGATATTCTGCCCTTCCTTAAAGGTCGTGTACCCATCCCCGCCACCGGCAAGGAAATCGATCATGGCCACGGTGTAGGTCGCATTCCGGTCCAGCGGGAGGCCGTTGATCGTTATCCCGGTCACTTTACTGCCTGCCGGCCTCGCAGCATCAAATGTGTACACGAGCCCGGACACGGCAAGGTTGTGCGGGGGAAGCGGCTCTTCCCACTGCTGTTCGAGCGCCCGCCAGACCTGTTCACCGGTCAGGGTCATTGAAACAACGGTATTGGCAAACGGCTGGATTGCATACAGATCACCCCATGTGATATTGCCTTTGGGCAGGTCTGCCCGGACACCTCCGTGGTTCTGGAACGCCAGATCGGTCTTCATCACGGCCCGGACACCATCCACCACCAGGTCACCCAGTACTGATTCCCCGGCGGGGTTCTTATCCCGCGTATAATCCCGGGCGGCAACGCTGATCTGCCGGTCTACCTGGGGCGCAATGACTTCCTCGTCCGCTGCAAGGAGCGCGGCGGTTGCGGGGTCCGGATCCGTGCCGGGTGACTGGTCTGCATAGGCCGGGACGATCTGCGCGGATTTTTCTGTGATCTCCCCGGTTGCCCGGTCGATCGTGAGATCGATATCGGCAAATCCCTTGCTGTACATGTAGGCCTGTGTGAGGAGGACGGAGTTTCCTCCCGCATTGGTTAAGTACGCGTTGGTAAACGCGTGTGTATGGCCGGACAGGACGACATCAACATCCTTGTCAAGCAGGGGAATGATCCCGGCTACCCGCCCGGTCACGTTCCCGCCAGCCTGCGTGGGGCCGTCATACGGGGCCTGGCTCCCCCCCTCGTGCATGAGGACAACGATCGCGTGGATCCCTTTCGCCTGGATCTCCGGGATATACCGGTTCACGGACCCGGCCTCATCCAGGAAGATCACGTCCCGGATATTGGCAGATTTCTGGATGCGGGGAGTATTCATCGTATCCACACCGATAAATGCGACCGGGACCCCGCTGACATTCCTCAGGGTGTACGGGGGAAGGATGGGGGTGTTGTTCTCTTTCCATACCACGTTTGCGCAGACATAGGTGGTCTTTGTCCCGGGATAAGGATCAACCAGGTGGGTGATGTTCGTTGTCCCGTCCCCGCCATGGATCTTTCTCATCAGTTCCGGTACCCCTTTGTCAAATTCATGGTTGCCCAGCGTGGCAACCATATTACAGGAAGCATCTGCGGGGTCCGATCCAGCAGAACAGTACGGGTTTGCATACATACTGAAGAACAACAGGGTCGGTTCGTCAAGGAGCAGGCCGGACTCCGGGGGGGATGCCCCGACAATGTCGCCGGGGAGGGCAATGATGGTACTATCGGCGTTTCCGGCAGCCATCGCCGCGTTCAGGTACGATGCCAGAACCGGCGAACCCCCGGCAGGGCGCTTGTTCAGGCTCTGGCCCGCTGGCAATTGCCCGTGGAAATCATTGATCGCGAGAATTTTCAGGTGGACTGATGTATCGGACCGGGGTGTGAGTGCCGGGCCGGGCAGGTACGTAGTGAATACAATGGGTGCCAGGATGAGGAGACCGAGTATGCAGAACCCAATGAGGATCTGCAGGGTAAGCGGGAGCCGGTCTCCCCGGGTGCCGGGTGTCATGATAACGGATCTTCAGCAGGTGATCATTTAATGATTGAGTTTTACGCATCCCCCGGGTTTACAAAAAGCCAGGGACATTTATTCCACAACCGCTCCCACGATATTGCCTGCCACCCTCAGCGCTTCCATCTCGCTGTCGGACCATATGCGGGGAATGCCGGAGAAGATCGCGATGAATCCCCAGAGCATATTGTCATTGAAGAGGGGGAGCATCGCCATTGACGATATATTGCAGGTCTCAAAGAATCCCCGTTCCCATTCCGGCAACATCAGGGTATTGCCGACATAGGAATTTCCCGTGGCAAGGAGATCCTCCCGGATCGATGCGGGGATGGTAAGTGCCGGATAGCCTTCGGAAGAATGCGGCAGGACCTGCGGGGACCCGGGGGATTCCCAGACGTACTGGATGTCAGCACCGAACGTCCCGTCCGGGCCGGGAGTTTTCTTGAAGACCACGAGGGCGCTTGCATCAATCGCAAGACCCACCTGCCCCAGGATCTCGACAATGCCGGACTCGATTGTTTGAGGGTGATTTAATTTTGCTTTCCGGCTCTCTTTCTTGTGGCGCAGGAACCACTCGATTGCAAAACACGTGGCAAAAAGAATTGCATCGCGCTTTTTTATCTCCATCTCGGCCTGGTGCCGGTGCAGCGCAAGTTCGATAGCGGAATATAATTCCCGTTCATTGAACGGCTTGAGGATATAGGCAAACGGACCGGCGGTCTTCGCCCTCTCAAGCGTGGGATCATCCGCAAACGCCGTCACGAAGATGACCGGGATATCCCGCTGCGACAGGATGGCCCGGGCAGTCTCGATCCCGTCCATTGCAGACCCTTCAAGGACGATGTCCATGAGAATGAGGTCCGGGCAGCGTGCATTCACGCTCGCGATTGCTTCTTCACTGCTGCCGGCGGTCCCGGTCACGGTATATCCCATTGCGTTAAGCCGGACGCGGAGATCTTCTGCAACAATCACCTCATCTTCAACAACAAGGACTGAACTGTTTTTCATGACGGGTTCCTCCGCACTTCTTTGGGTATTGTCAGGATGAATTCGGTGCCGTTGGTGCGCGATAAGACCACTGTTCCTTTCAGCTGCCGGGTCAGCATCCGTACCAGGTTCAGGCCAAGGGAGTCCAGGTGTTCCCAGTCGGTCCCTTCCGGTATGCCAACGCCATTGTCCCTCACGCGGAATACCAGGTTATCGCCCTCTTCCGTTCCCCGGATCGTAACCTCGCCGGGCCGGATGCCGGGAAATGCATATTTAAAGGCATTCGAGACGAGTTCGTTCATGAGGAGGCCGATGGGGATGGCGGTGTTGATCGTGATCGGGAGATTTTTTACCTCAACAGAATGTCTGATCCGGGCCGGGTCCACCCCGTACGTTGTCATAAGGTTGGAGACCAGGTTGTTCAGGTACCCGTTGAAATCGATCGATGCGAGGTCCCCGGACTGGTAGAGTTTCTGGTGGACCAGCGCCATTGACTGGATCCGTGACTGGCTGTCGTTCAGGACCGCGACCGATGCGGGGTCGGTAGTCTTCTGGGCCTGCAGGAACAGGATGCTGATGATGATCTGGAGGTTGTTCTTCACCCGGTGGTGGATCTCCTTGAGCAGGACTTCTTTTACGTTAAGGGCATCCTTGAGGCCGGCCTCTGCTTTCTTCCGGTTATCCACTTCATGGACAAGGGATTCGTTGGCATTGAGGAGGTCGGAGGTCCGCCCGATGATGCGTTCCTCGAGGCTCGCATTGAGCAGGGCCAGGTCATCTTCCGCCCGTTTACGGGCTGTAATGTCTTCGAGCACGAGGATGAAGTACTTGGGATCACCTAGGTGATCCGTGACCGCGGAGAGGAAGACCTGGCACCAGATATCCTTGCCCGTTTTCGTGCGTACCTGCATCTCTGCAGAAAACCCGGACCGGTCGAAGCCGGATATCACTGCCTCCATCCTGTCGAACTGGCTGAGTTGCCCCTCAGGGTTGATGATATCCGGCAGTGACATCGTGGATAATTCACGCGGTGTATACCCGAGAATGCCGGAGAATTTTTTATTCGACCGTGATATCCGGCTGTACGGTAAAATCTCTGCAATGCCAACGGCAGCCTGGTCGAATGTTGCAGACAGACGCTCCTCGCTCTCCCGCAGCGCAAGCTCCGCGCTCTGGCGTTTCATGATATCCCTGATGATCGCAAAGAGCCCGGTTGCAACAAAGATGTATCCCAGCGTGCGGAGGATAACGATCGGGAGCTCGTCGTAGACCTCGATATCATACAACAGCAGGAGATGTGATACTGCAAACAGGACGTAGGCAAAACCAAAATACAGTGGCGTGGGTCTCCCAATCCGGAGGTATCCCCAGATACTCAATACTACAATGATGATGCTCAGCAGGAGATTTGAGAGCACCATGATGTCGAAAGGTGATATTGTTATCATATGTATCCCCGTCAGATCGGCCCGGGTTTCCCGGTATGACTGGTTCACCGGATCTCCGGTCCCGCAGGAATCCCTGGTAAGCAGGAACCTGCACCTGCATGTACCTGAACATAAAACTGTTTAAACAAGGCGATGACTGCATTATTTTTTGCAGTTATTATGGCCGTTTTTTGTTAAACGGGTCTCATATTAAGTGCAAAAAAAATTTCACTCAACACCAGTGTTTTTCCCATTCCATCCCAAATCTTCTCTTGATCTTGCATGACGTTCCCAATCTCTTCCCGCGAATGGCGGATTATCTTCCTTTGTTCTCTTGTTGTTCTCCTGCTTGCCTACCCGACTGCGGCGACGGTGCAATGGACACGGAACGGCGACTACGTCACCGATGATCTATCGTCACTCCTGACGGGTGAGGGGGCTGGTAATATACCGGCCGGGACTGAGGGGGCGGTGGCCATCTCCAGTGTCATCGATACCGACAGGAACGAATACTGGCTTAACCTGTCCCCAATCCGGAACGGGAAGATCGGCAGTTTCGGGGTAATGGGGACAACAAACCTTCTGCCGGAGACCAACCTCTCCCTGAATGTATTCTCGAACGCATTCCATCCGACACCCTGGCCCTATGACTGGTCCCATGAAAGGGCAGGGGGGCATGGAAAAGTTTTCAGGAGCGGCAGCAAGACCCTGTTCTCCGGAAGTGTCAATACATCCCGGCTTTATCCCGGGGAATATTACTTGTCAATCAGTACTTCGGATTCGAAAGCGGAAGCTTCAGTATTCACAACGATCGACATGATACCCACAATTCCTACGACTCCCGGCAGGATGCATGCCATCAACTGGTCCCGGCTCACCATTCCGACACTTCACACTTTTGACAGCATCAGGCCCGGGATCAACTCCTGGTGGAAGGTTGTCAGGAACCCAAGACTCAACAAGGGCGATCTCTCGTATGGCTCGGTAATCTATTGCGCATGGGACGGGATCTGCCGGGTCTATGATAAAGACGGGATACAATATTATGCCGCATATGACGGGGTGTCGATCACCGGGGTGCCGAGCGGCTCCTGCATCAGCGACGATGACAATGTCCTCACCGTCTCTCTCGATGGTTGTAACAATAAGATTGTGCTGACAAAAATCTACGAGCATATGTGGGACTGGGAATAACCATCCTTTTTAAGGGCTCAATGTGCGTGTACCCTGTTCCTGGTGTGAGCTCTCACTTTCAGGAATTCCTTTGTTTTATTATTGTGTATCGCCCACAGTTCCCAAATATCCGGTGAGTGAAAAAAAAACTTCACTCATCGTCCTCTTTTTCTTATTCCCAGCCAGATTTGAAGGTATGACACATTCAGGTGTCGACCTTCCCGGTAACTGCCGGAAAGAGTTACGGAGGTAACGATATGAGAATTTCACACTGGAAATTAATCCTGATTGTGGCGGTGTGCTGTCTGGCATTGGTATCGACAGCAGCGGCATTCCAGGTAAACTGGACGTTGTACAAATCCGAGTCCCAGATCCCGAATGTCCCGTCGTTTGAAAATGTTCCTTATGAGCACCTGCAGCCGGGAGAACTGGCCATGCAGAGCGGCCAGTACCCGATCACGATTGAGGAAGCAAAGGAGAAAATCCGGAAATATACCGGCCAGCCGAATGCGGACCCGATCCTGTACCGTGTCGATGGCCTGCCGATCGGCAGTTATTACCGGATGTACGTGAATGCCTCCGAGTATGCAGTAAACCAGCAGACCGGGGAGATCGAGTTTGTCCACATCGGTGAGAACACCGTAAATTCAAGTATGGTCAACCTCACCCGTGAGGATGCCCTTGCTGCTGCACAGGCATATGCAGCGGAGAAGTACCCGGGATATTCCAAGAAGACGTGGAAACTTATCCGGGATGGTTTTTACACCGCATGGTGGGATGATGACAATGGCCAGTACTATTTTACCTGGCGTGAGATATCGGGCACGGTCCTGACACCCAATGTAATCCATGTATCGGTCAACCCGCACAACGGGAAGATCATCGATTACTGGGGTGTTGAGCGGACGATCAATGTCGAGCTCTCCCCGGCGGTATCCCAGTCAGAAGCCCTGGAAATTGCAGAAGATTACTATTCCTGGTTTACGCCATCCGGCCTTGACGCGGAATATCTCACGGTCATAACTCAGAGTACCAATGTCCAGACCCTTGTCTATAATGTGAAGCTAAGTGGTGTTGAACACTGGTATGAGTACACCTGGCCCGTACATGTGATGACGTTTGTGAATGCTGACAACGGCGATCCGATGAATTACTGGAGCTCGTACTACTGGCCGGAGGACTGGATCGGCTTTTAGGGAGATCACAAGACCTTTGGAGGAAACAAGATGACAACAACACGATGGAAAATTCTCCCGCTTGTCCTGCTCTGCATGATCGTATGCGTTCCTGCAGTCATGGCAAAGGAGATCACGATGGCCCCTGCCGGTTCGCTTGCAGGTGCTGCCTCAGTGCATGACAATTACCCGATCAGTGAAGAGCGGGCAATGCTCTTTGTTAAGGACTTTGTCGGGGATTTCGACATGGACCTTGTGCCTGACGATGTCGAATCGCTCCCGATTGGGAATTATTATACGTTTTACTCAAACGACGACCGGTTCTGGGTAAACCAGCAGTCGGGCGACGTGGAGTTTGCGCACTTCAACAGCAATTACCAGAATTGCCAGAGCAATGACGGGAATTGTATCGCGATAAACCAGACCCGGGATCAGGCATATACAGCAGCCCAGGCCTATGCGATTGAGAAGTACGAAGGATTCAATGAGAAACACTGGCTGCTTATTGAAGACACACTCATCAACTCCACTGCCGGCAGCGAGTATTCGTTCATGTGGCGGGAGTATATCGGTACTGACAGGTGGTACGGAACCACAAAGGAAGTAACCCTCCCGAACATTGTCCATGTCTCGGTCAGTGCAAGCGATGGTAAGGTCATTGACTACTGGGGCGTCAACCGTCTCCTGTCAGCATCCACAACACCTCAGATCTCCATGTCTGAAGCCATGGAAACTGCCGAAGATTCCGTGCCTGGCGATATCGATATCTCCAACCCGAAGATAAGCCTCACCCTTGCAGAGCGGACACAGAACGTGGAAACCCTGGTCTGGATTGTCACGTTTGACGGGACACGGGGCGACGAGAAGATCCCGGTTACTATCTATGTCAATGCGAACAACGGGCGGATCATCAAGGACCTGCTCTGGGCAGAATCATGGCTCGAATGAATGAGGTGTGAAAAACCATGAAAAACTATACCTTTCTCATCATCACCCTGATGGTGTGCGGTCTCTGTATTACCGGAGTATCGGCGGTGCCCGTTATTGTCGGGTTCAAGGATACCCCTGCGGTCCGGTTCAACGACCGGACGGATGTCAACGTTATGATGGCCTCAGCAGGGACAACCGGGACTGCCTATGCCCCAATCTCCAGTCTCGGGACAGTCAAGTACGTCTACCCGGATATCCATGCTGTTGCCATGGATCTTTCCGAAGAGGAGATTGCAGAACTGAAAACGAACGAGAACGTAAATTACGTGGAACCGGATTACATTGTCACTGCACTGGGCGGCCCGACTATGCCCTATAACATCAAGCAGATCGGTGCTGACCAGGTCCAGGCTGCGGGCAATGACGGAAGCGGTGTTAAGGTTGCCGTGCTCGATACCGGTATCGATTACACGCACCCTGACTTGAAAGATGTGTACGCCGGCGGTATTAATTTCTACGATGACAATGACAACCCCATGGACGACAACGGCCACGGTACCCACTGTTCCGGTATTATCGCTGCAACCGGGAGTAAGAAAGGCATTTATGGTACTGCACCCGGTGTCAGCCTGTATGGCGTGAAAGTCCTCAACAGGTGGGGCTACGGCTATACAAGTGATATCGTGGAGGGCCTCTACTGGGCAAAGAACAACAGCATGCAGGTTGCCTCGATGAGCCTGGGTACATGGTATGATTCACAGGCCATGCACGATGCAGTCAACAACGCAACGGAAAATGGTGTTCTCATTGTTGCAGCAGCAGGTAACAGCGGCAGTGTCACCGGTGTCGGGGAAACCATGAATTACCCGGGGAAGTACGACAACGTGCTTGCTGTCGCTGCGGTGAACAAGCATAACCGTCGTGCCACCTGGTCGAGCACGGGATTCAATCTCGGTGTTTCCGCACCGGGTGTAAAGATCCGTTCCACGGTACCGGGCGGGAATTATGCGACCTACAGCGGGACGTCCATGGCAACTCCGCACGTAGCCGGTGTTGCTGCGCTCGTGTACAGCGCCCACCCGGACTGGACAAATATGCAGGTTAAGCAGAAGATCATCAGTACGGCAAAACCCCTGGGCAACCACTGGCTTTACGGTGCCGGCCTTGTTGATGCCGTTGCGGCAGCTGACTTGCCGGAGGATAGTGCGGCCAGTTCCGCTGCATATTCCGGTGATATGGCCGGTGAGTCTGACATTAACGATGACGGGGTACCGTTCTCGGAAAGCGTTAACCTGCCAGAAGCGTTTGCCTGAAAATTCACCCTCTCACCTTTTTTATTTTAATTCCCGGTATCCGTTGCCGTCACCGGCACACCAGAGACCTTTTCCGGAACCGCATAACAAAACATTTCTTAAAGAAATTAATGCAATTAATTTTTCACTCATCGCCGGCCTTTTCCCATCCTGCTGCCAATGTTCAGAAAGGTGATCTGAATATGAAAAAGATCCTCATCATTATCGGCGTGATCCTGGCGGCGTTTGTTATTCTGATTGTCGGGACGCACCTGTACATGGAATCAGGCGATACAACCTGTTCGGGTTGCCAGCCGTTTACCGGCGCAGCAGTCCGGGAGGGTGACAACCTCCTGCTGGTTATCCGTCATGTGCCCTGTGCCCCGACCGCGTGCCATCCCATCGGGTCATATGCTGATGGTATCCGGAGCGTGAATATTTCCGTTACCTCATATGACGGGCGGCAGTCCTTTGTCGAACAGCCCGTGATACTCCATGAGACAAACACCTTCCCGGGGGTGCTCGCCAACAGTTCTTCTGCCCGGGTACGGGTCTCTGTTGATTATGCAGGGTGGAAGAACCAGTCCTGTAATCTTACGCTTGTGGACAGCAGGATATGAGACCGGAAAGGTTCTCCCTTTTTTCCTGAAGTAACCGGTGCCTGTTGAATGCCGGTGTACGTTGAGCCGGTAATAACCGCACTCCTTTTTTTACTCATCACAGGGATTATATCACTCTATTCTAAACTATTTCCCGGGAATAAACATGGATAAAATAAAATGGATTTTCTTTTGTATCGGTTTTCTGATCTGTCTTTATGGGCTGATCACCATGCAGATTCTGATGACGGTCATTTGTATCGTTGTCCTGGTTGTATGGTTGTGTATTATTGAAAAAGTGATACCAGCTCTTGTTGTGTTTCTGAATAACATCCAGCGTATTGCGGATAATCTTGAGGAGATTAAAATCCAGTTAAAACCCGGCACAACGGGATTTAAAAAACAATGAACGGATAACCGCACCATTTTTTTCACTTAACGCCGGCATTATGCCAGCCATGCTGAAATATTTCCCGATGAATCGCTCCGAACATCTGCGTTATGACCAACCGGCTCCGGGTCAGATCCAGACCCTGCCCATGGCCGGCTGCTGAGGACCGGAGTGCCGCCGTGCGGCTTCCAGCAGGAAGGTATCCCCTCTCATCCCCTTTTCTCCGTCGGAGAGTCCCCGCTTTCACGAACCAGATTCTCATACCCTGCATGTGCCTACGACGTAAAAACCGCGATCCGGATCCGATCCGGTTTCCCTTTGCCACATCCTGGACCTCATGGCAGCACCCTTTTGTTCAACAGAACGCGTCTATGGGCGTCTTTTTACAGGGTGATTTTCTGCTGGTTCCCGCACATGAAGAATTGGCTGATCTGAGAGGTGATCGTCTATCCAAACGCGGCTAAATGTGACCTCCTTTTCACCGACGTAAAAGTGCGAAAAACCGCAGAATTATGACCTCTGGTTCATGATTTTCCGTATTATCTCCGGAAAACAGGGGGAATCCGGGCACATACAGGGCCCGGATGGGAGCATGTGTCTCTGGATCTGCCAGGGTATTCGCATTGTTGCGGATGAACCATGCATAGATCCCCGGCTCAAACCTCGTCGTCAACCAGGTAATGGCATATCAGACAGAAGGAACCGGAAGATATCCCGAAGATCTCCAGCGCTGCAGATTCCAGCAGGATCTGATCCTTCCGGGCTTCTGTCTCTGAACCGTCATTGTTCTGTCCGGGCTCATCATCATCCATAGGATAACGTCCCTGCAGGTTTTCTTGAAGATTGTCATGACTGAAGAAAAATTTTCACTCATCGATAGCGTTATCATAATTACAACGGATTGTTCTGTATGCGATTCCTGAAAAGCCAGTGGCTGATCTTTATCGCGGTAATATGTACTGTCATCCTTGTCGGTACAATGATCATTTCCGGAGAACCTACGACATCAACACACTCTATTATTCCTACTGGGGAGTATCATCCGGTTTCTGCGAATACCATATCTGATCCTGTCGCAGTAGAACATCCTTCCCTGCCCGAAGCGATCTCATCTCCTTTCCAACCCGGTTGCCATCGTGGGGACTTCCTATGTTAAATCCTAAATAATCCCCTCACTCCTTCCCAACCTCAACTTCCCCCTTTTCCCCTGCCAATGAGAATTCTCAGGAGATTTTACTGTGCTGGATTACTGTTAATCCTGTAAGTGTTCTGATAAGATGTCGGTTGAGGGGGTCCTATTGAGAATTTCCAAATGGGAAATGGGATCTAAAAAACAATGAAACGATATCTGATACCTTCAACAAGGATGGCACAGAAACGCTTGAACTACTCTTATGAAGGTATGGATAAATGAAACATAATTTTTCCCGCACATCCTGGAAAGAATTTGAGTATCAGAATCAATAATTTGCCATATGTCCCGACTCCAAAGACCGGGGCAGGTATATTCGGCAGCATCCCAGTCTTTGGGATGCGTATCTCCCTTAGGATGCCTGTAAGAAAATAAGTGGCTATTTTGCCGATCCCCACGAACTATTCCCGACAGTTAATATAGACAACCGGTCTTTGGAAGAGATTCTCAAAAAGTTACCGGAGAAGGATCCCCCGCAGTTACCGCTGCTCGAATATAATTATAACCGGTTTACCGCAGATATTCTCCATCATTCTGAATTCACGTTCTACTTTCGTTCAAACTATTATTTTATCGATTATTGGAAGAAAAAGATAAAGATCCGGCTTGGATTCCGGGGTGAATTTTTATTGCCGGTGAAGGTGAGAAAATTCTCATTTCAGGAAGTGATTTCGATGAGTTTATCCGGGACGTTAATTCATAGATGATAAAATATATCGGAGTATCTCTCCGGCAAATGTTCGATGACTTCTATAAAGACGATATGATGGGCGATTTAAGACGGGATCAATTTACTTTATGGGATGACTTTAAACCAGAAACATCTCGATCCCGTTCCGCATTTTTCCCACAACCTCACGTAAGAAAAATATCAGCAATGGAACCTGGCGTTTTACCAATGGACATCTAATGTGAATATCTGGGTGGAATAAAAAAACCACTACAATCTCTTGGATAAAAGAGGAAATACTACTTTACTGTCTACATGATGACATATTTAGAGGGACATAAGCAAATTTACGACATAAACAAACCTATGACCTTCGCAACGACTGGCGTCATAGCCAGTAAAGATGCGAGAATAATTAAAATGATGCCCAACACCGACTTCACCTCCTTTGGATAAGTATCCCGTGCTGCCGACAAATACCTGTCCATGACTGAAGTTTTTTTTTCACTCATCGCCGGGATTATGACCTTTCATGCGGATGTTCACCTATGCAAGGAAAAACCCGGTGTCCAAGAGGAATCCTGGCAAGCGCCTGCTGCACCTGCTGGATAAGAGGCTGGTGCTGGTGGTCGGACTGTTGCTAGGCCCCGCACAGGGTATTGCCCGATAAAAAGACCGGTCCCGGTCAGCAACACAGCCTCCGGTTTTCCTCTCTTATTTTTTTATGCAGGACCAGACCATTTTTTGGATCCGTCACTGGATCTTCCGGAACAGGTATGCACCGATAACCACGGTCGCGATGCAGAATCCCCCGCTGACCGCGATGCAGATGAAGGGATCGATCTGCGAGACCCCGGTCAGGCCGTACCGCATGCCTTCCACGCCGTACGTCAGCGGGTCGATGAGCGTAAGGGGTGCGATCCATGCGGGCAGGGAGCTGATGGGGAAGAGCGCACCCGAGAGCCCGAAGATCGGGAAGATGACAAAGTTCATGATCAGCTGGAACCCGGTCATGTCATTCATGCGGGAGGCAAGTGCAATCCCGAATGCCGTGAACCCGACACCGATCAGTACCATGAACACCAGTGCGACAAAAAAACCGGGGAGGTTCGGGACGTTAAGCCCGATGAGCAGGGCCGGGACGAGGATGCAGATCCCCTGCAGGAACGCAGTCGTTGCCCCGCCCGAAGTCTGGCCCAGCATGATCTCGAGGCGCGAGACCGGGGCGACAAGGGTCTCTTTTAAGAACCCGAACTGCTTGTCCCAGAGGATCTGGACCCCGGACCCCACCGCGGTGAACATGACGCTCATCGCGACCATGCCCGGGATGAGAAAGACCAGGTAACTTCCGGCAATTCCGGGCATCTGCACGACATTGTTCAAGCCGAAGCCAAGGAAGAGTAGCAGGAAGAGCGGCATCATCACGCTGCCGATAATCCGGCTCCTTGAGCGGACGAAGCGCAACATGTTCCGGAGCCAGATTGCATAGATGATCTCCATGGTCAGTGCCCCGTCATCTTCCTGTGTATGCGCATGTTTTCCGTGCTGTCGGCGTCCTGCTCCCGTATGGTACGGCCGGTGAGGGAGAGGAAGACATCCTCAAGTGTCGGCTTGCTGATCGAAATCGACGTGATCGGGACCTTATGCTCGTTGAGGATCGTGACGATGGTGCTGACGTACTGGTCGGCATTCCGGATGCTGATGATCACCTCGTCATTGTGGGTCTCGGTACGGATGACCCAGGGCTCCCTGAGCGCTGCCGCAACGCCCGGCAGGTCAGGGGATTTGATGGTCACCAGGTCCCCGCCAAGCGCGTCCTTGAGATTTTTCGGTGTATCGATCGCAATGATCTTTCCCTTGTCGATGATGGCAACGCGGTTACAGAGCCGGTCGGCCTCTTCCATGTAGTGCGTGGTGAGGATGATCGTGATCCCCTCGTCTTTCGCCAGCGTTGCGATGTAATTCCAGAGGTGGTTGCGGGTCTGGGGGTAGAGGCCGAGCGTTGGCTCGTCAAGGAAGAGGATCCGGGGATGGTGGATCAGGCCCCGGGCGATCTCGAGCCGGCGCCGCATGCCTCCGGAGAATGTCTTGACAAGGTCATTCTTCCGGTCCTGGAGTTCAACGAGTCTCAGCAGCTCGTCGATCCGCTGGTTCCGGACCGCCGCTGGGATCCGGTAGAGCCGGCCATGGAAATCCATGTTCTCCAGTGCGGTCAGCTCCTCGTCCAGGCTCTGGTCCTGGAAGACAATGCCGATGGACCTCCTCACCCCGTCCGGGTCCTTCATGATATCGATGCCATTGACCGTGGCTGAACCGGATGTCGGGGCGAGCATTGTCGCAAGCATCGAGAGGGTCGTGGTCTTCCCGGCGCCGTTTGGGCCAAGGAGCCCGAAGATCTCGCCCTGCAGAATATCGAATGAGATGTTGTCAACCGCGACAAGGTCCTTGAAGTGACGGGTCAGGTTCTGGATATGGAGTGCTGCGGTCATGAGGTTGATCCGTGGATACGGGATGGTTCGTTTGAAATTCCGTTCTGTTCTTTTAATACGCTTTTTACCTGTGCATGCCGGACAAGTCAACGACCCGTGCACATGGCATCCTCGTCATTGCGTGTATGGCACGACACCTGCGATACCAGATGGTTGCTCCCGGGTCTGTTAACAAATTCCATAACCTCAAAAATTTTTTCACTCAACGACGTGCTTATCTTATACTCTGGCCAATGTCGCATTACATGTCCTGCGCTCAAAAATCACGAGTAATTGGCGATTTCCGGCAGGCGACCCGCAGGGTGATTCAAACCGATCAGGTAACCGATACGATGGATGTGGAAAATGAAAACTGAAAGTGTCATGTATCTCTCGGAAAAAGAGGAGGAACTGGCCGAGCTTTTAATAAAAGTCGGGGTCCGGACAAATGTTGCACTGGTGCTGGTGTATCTTGCAAATATTCCTGAGGCAACAACGAGGACCATTGAGCGGGGGACCGGTCTCCGCCAGGCAGAAGTCAGTCTTGCCATGCAGTACCTGGGCGAGCTCCAGTGGGTCTCGTGCAGGCACGAGAAGAGCCTGAGCAAAGGCCGCCCGATGAAGTGCTACCAGCTTGCAAAACCCCTCCCCGAGATTATGAATGCCATCGTGAATGAGAAGAAGAAATCGGCATATAACCAGTTGGTACGCATACAAAGAATACGGGAATGTATTGGTTGATCTTCCGGCCTCGTTTTTGGGGCAGCGGTGCCGGTTGCAAATTTTCTTTTTAAATTATTTTTTTATTAATTCGTTTACCCTCCGATGAGAGTCCGGATAATAAACGAAGAAGTCCTGACGTTCTTTCGGACATACCTGAAGAGATATGCGGCGGCAATCATACCGGAGATAAGGATGAGGTATCCGACCAGGAAGGAGGGCAGGGGGACCTGCAGTCCATTGGGGTGGATGAGCCATTCGATGACAATGATATGCAGGATGTATATCGCCAGCGAACATTCTCCCAGCGCCCGGAGCGGATCAAACAGCCTCCCTGATACCGGAAGCATATCGGCAATGACGAAGAGGCAGAAGATCACGCCGGTAATAAAGAATATGAACTCCATTGTCGGTGGGTAGAAGACTTCGATATAGCCGGACCGGGTGAGCATCGGACCTGGTATGATGTACCAGAACAGTGCCCCAAGGACAAGCACCGAGCCGGCCAGTGTTGCGAGTTCCCGTTCTGCAAACGACCGGACCTGCCCATCCTGCCAGCGGAACATTCCGGCCTGTGCACCGGTAAGAGAAACGGCAAGCCAGGGAAAGACCGGGAACCAGCCGTCTATCAGCCACTGGGAAAGGACCGCTGGGATACCCGGAAGAATTCCCCCGTGGAGAAGCGAGACTGCAGGGATTATAATTGGCAGGGAACTGTACCCGGCAATGCCCTGGAGGACGGGCGTAGCCACAAGTATGGCGATCAGGACCCCCAGCCGTGCCCTCAGGCCGAGTGACAGGAACAGGTACGCGAGCGGGAGGGAGATCCCGATAAGGTACAACACGTCGGTACTAATGAACGGTACCGAACCCTGCACGACAAGATCAAGAAACGCTGCAATGGCGATGACAAATCCTCCCCGGTAGAGGAAATGCGATAACGTGTAGTTTTTCCGGCAGCAGGACAATGCGACCATCATTCCTGACAGGAAAATGAACAAGGGTGCCGCTATCGAAGAGAGAAGGCGCAGCCAGAGCGGCGCCGGGGGGGCAAGGAGGGAGGGGACCAGGTTTGCCCCGACCATGATCATGATCGCAAGTCCCCTGAGGACATCGATGGGAATATCCCGGAAGGGGATCGCAGGTTGTGTTCCGGTCTCTGTCATGGTATTCCCGGAATTATGAGGAATGAAAATAAAAAGGATTGCCCATAAGTGAAAAAAAAATTTCAGTCAACGCGTGATTTAAGCCGTTTTGGAAAAAAGAGCAATGAAAGACTGAAATACGGGTCGGGGACCCGTGAGCGTACCAGGACGGGACCATGGACAGGAGATCAATTTTCAATCATTCGATGTTTTTGAAAAAGCCCCTGGCTTCAAAAGGCGGTATGACAAAAGATACGCCCTCGCTCAAACGCGTGTTAAAGCCCATCGACCTTGTCATGCTGGGTGTCGGTGGCATTATCGGTACGGGAATTTTTGTCCTGTCCGGTGTTGCGGCCGGGCTCCATGCCGGTAATGCCCTTCCGCTCTCATTTATCATTGCAGGCACGGTCTGTCTGTTTGCAGCACTCTGTTATGCAGAATTTTCTACAATGATTCCCGTTGCCGGGAGTGCATACACCTACAGTTACACGGCGCTTGGCGAGATCTGGGCCTGGATCATCGGCTGGACACTCATCCTGGAGTACGGGCTTGCCATATCCGCAGTTGCCATCGGCTGGTCCGGGTACATGCACGCTCTCGTGACCGTAGCTGGTATCAACCTCCCGGCATCTCTTATACAGCCGTACGGGGTTGACGGGGGAATACTGAATCTCCCTGCCGTACTGATCGTGCTTGCCTTAACCCTGCTGCTCGTCAAGGGAACAAAAGAGAGTGTCCGGATGAACTCGGTGATCGTTGTAATAAAAATTGCCGTGATCCTCCTCTTCATTCTCCTGAGCGTCACCGCAATCAACCCGGGGAACTGGGCACCTTTGATGCCCCCGAACGGGTGGCTCGGGGTCTTCTCCGGGGCCGCGGTGGTCTTTTTTGCATTTATCGGGTTCGATGCGGTCGTGACAGCGGCAGAAGAGATCGAAGACCCCCAGAAGACCCTGCCTATTGGTCTCATCGGTTCTCTTGTCGTGTGCATGATCCTCTACATCATTGTCGGGGTTGTCCTGACCGGGGTTGTCCCGTTTGCCGAACTGGCCCGGCCGGAAGCGATCGACGCCCCCATCGCGTATGCCCTTAACAGTATCGGCATCTCATGGGGTGCAGCCATTGTCTCCTTCGGGGCCCTTGCCGGCATGACTTCGGTGATGCTGGTCATGCTCTTCGGGCAGAGCAGGATCTTCTTTGCCATGTCACGCGACGGGCTCCTTCCCACCTTCTTCTCAAAGGTAAACCCTGTCACGCATACCCCGTCCAAATCGATCCTCTTCATCGGCATTGTCACCGCATGTGTTGCAGGGCTGTTCCCCCTGGCAACCGTTGCCGAACTTGTCAACATGGGAACGCTCGTTGCCTTTGCCATTGTTGCGCTTGGCGTGCTGGTCCTTCGTCACCGGCAGCCAGAACTCAAAAGACCATTCCGGTGTCCCCTGGTACCGTATGTGCCCCTCCTCTGTATCGGCACGTGCGGTTTTCTCATCCTGAACCTCAAACCTCTTGCCCATCTGATGTTTGTTGTCTGGCTGGGTATCGGTCTTGTCGTGTATTTCATATACGGAGTCCGGCACAGTGAAAACCGGAGGGGAATAATGAACGACGGGCCGCGACCGGTTCCCGGTCATGTTGCGATAGAATCCCCTGTGCCCGGTCTTGCGGAGATCAATGTGCTTTCCGTTATAGTAGCTGACCCTGATAAATAAACCCGGACCTGTCGCCAGCTGGTCAAACCCTGCACCTATATACCAGAAAACACTGAATCATTCAGAACAGATGTATCCGGGATCCGATAACCCTGTAAAACACGGTATTGTGCCACGCAGCGTGTTTCTCCTCCTTTCGGGATTAATCATCATTCCGGTTTATTTTTTAATCCAGATTTTTTTTATCGGATCCTTCTTGATTGGTTCTATCGATGCGTACCATTACTACAGTAATTTCCTTGAGATTGGAATTGCCCTTTTCTGTATGTGCTGCTGCCTTTACGCATATCGTACCTGGTCAGAACGGATCATATTACTGCTTGCAGCATTCTCCTTCTTAGGATATGCCCTGTCCAATACATTCTGGTACCTCTATACGGTGAGCATTGGAAGGGATACTGTATTTTTTAATGTCTCTCAGATGGGATTTCTGGGTTTCATGCTCTTTTTTATTGTAGCATTCTGGTTCGAATTTCCAAAAAAGCCATGTCCGCGATCAGCACAAATCGCTCTTATCGGACTGTTTGTATTCATCACCCTCATGATCATAAGCACCATGGGAATAAACGCGGTAACTGCACTCCTGTGGATCCATATTCTTTTTTTGATACTGTTCATCAACAGTGCACTGGAGCATGGGGTGTACCAGTACTCCCTGCTCTGGGCCGGTATCGTTGTGTGGAGTTTTCCGTTCCTCGCATCTGCGCTCCGGGATACCTTCATTGTCACACATCCCGGGGTAGCCGTAATAGCCCTGCCCATGGCAAATTTATTAACATTCAATGAATTCCTGAGTATTGACGGACCGCTCGTTGTTCTATCGTTCCTCCTGATCCAGATGGGCATTTTTACGTATCTCAATTCTCCCCGGGACTGACCCGAAGCGGGATTTTTAAAAAAGGTTATCCCCTGTCTATGCAGGTGTGTCCATCACGTGGCATTCCCGTTCCTGAAGAGGGACGGGACATCCGTATGATAACAGGTGCGCAGGAAGAAGAACAGGACGATCGGGAAAATGATGTCGATAATGATACCGGGATTGCCAGAGGAATCAAGCAACAACAGGTTGAATATCGCGTGGGTTGTTACCGCAAGCGTATAAAACCCGAAGAGCAGGACGGGGAGTGCCGCCCGGTCAAAGTTCCGGATCAGGACAATGCCATACCCGATGATCCCGCAGGTACACCCGTGCATGAGCGAGGTTGAGAACGACCGTGCCAGGACCCACAGGAGAATTCCCGGTGAGGGATCGGATACCGCGGGAAAAATGAGCCACAGGTTCTCGATGAGGGAAAACCCGATCCCCGCTGCCATTGCGTAGAACAGCAGGTCCTCGTCGCGGTTTTTGATCCCGATAAGAGCGGGAACAATGATCGGGAGAGCCTTGAAAAATTCTTCGATAAGGGGATACATCGATACGGTAAGATCAGTCTCCGCGGGGAATGAGGGGGCAACGAACCAGGTAAGAAGTACGACAGGAATGGATGCGAGAGAACCCCAGAGAAGATAGACCAGGTATTTTTTATTTTCATACCCGATGAACACCATCAGGCATATGATGGGCAGCAGGTACGCAGCTACCAGGGCGAGCACCATACCCGGGTTCCATGCAGCGGACAACATCTCTTTTAGAGATATCAGGTTGTTTCAAGATAATAAGACCGGGGGTGAAGGGATTGCCAGACATAAGTGAAAAAAAATTTTCAGTTATCAGCGGATATTTATGAAGCAACAGCCAGAGTAAATTATATAATACGATTTACTAGTAATCCCCCGGGGATACCGGGATTACCAGGGAAGGTGTATCATGGAAGAATCACATTTCGGGGGAGGAGTTGTCCGGCGGACAACGGATTACCAGTTTGGCATGCAGGGGGCCGCTGCCAGTGTCAGCCAGGTCCCGCCAGCCAGCGAACCGCCCACTATGGCAGAAGAAGTCATCTTTCTTGAGCCGGGGCAGGAGAAAGCCCAGAATATTGTCAAGGCAATGTCTCACCAGAATGCCGGGGAGGTTGTCCAGCTCCTTTCCATGGAGGGTCCCCTCCGGTTGTCGGATATTGCGGAGCGGCTGAACATCTCGCTGAACGCGGCCAAATACCATATCGAGAACCTGATGACGGCCGGCATTCTCGAGATCTCCAATACCCGGTACAGCGTAAAAGGGAAAAAAGTCAAGATCTACCGGTTGAAAAACCAGGTCTTCATTGTCGCGCCAAAGATGAACAGTATTGCACAAGTCCGTTCGGCACTGATGAAGTACAGCGCCGCAGTTGCACTCTTTGTCGGGGTATTCGTTATTGCGATTGCCCAGCCTTTCATTGCACTGCCGGCGGTTCCCCTGCAACTCTCCGGATCCATCCGGCCCGGGTCCTCCGTCCCGGCCGCGGTACTGACCGATAACAGTATCATTCCCGCCCTGATCATCGCAGCAGCGATAACGATGCTCGTCCTTATCGCCTATGAAATCCACATCAGCTGGAAGAATCGCAATTACCCGGCCTGATCAGACATTCAGATGATCCCGTCCGGGAAAATACATCCCGGCTTTTTTAATCACCGTTTCCTGTTGTTTCATCAATCCTGTTGGTACTGTGGTTCATACCGAAGAGGAAATACACCGAAAGGCCGATGAACATCCAGAGAATAAACCGGAGCTGGGTGACAAACGGCAGCATCAGGATCAGGATACCACAGGAGATGATACAGAGCAGGGGAATAACCGGCATCCACGGGCACCTGAACGGGCGCACCAGTGCTGGCTGAACGTGTCGCAATACGAGTATCCCGGAAGCAACGATGATAAATGCCGCGAGGGTCCCGATATTGACCAGTTCGGCAATGTCATCAAGGGGGATGAAGCAGGCAAGGATTGCCGTGATAATCCCCACAAACAGGGTAATTTTTGCTGGCGTATGAAACCGTGCATGGAGGTCTGAAAAAACGGAGGGGAGGAGCCCGTCGCGTGCCATGGCAAAGAAGATCCGTGTCTGGCCGTAGAGGGTGACCAGAATGACGGATGTGATACCGCAGAGCGCCCCGACAGAGATCAGTGCAGCGCCCCACGGCATACCGATATGGTCAAGGGCAAATGCCACAGGTGCGCTTGTCTGGATAAAGTCCCCGTATGGGACCACGCCGGTTAATGCGGCGGCAACGCATACGTACAGGATCATCACGATCACCACCGACCCGATGATACCCCGTGGCAGGTTTTTCTGCGGCTCTTCAACTTCCTCCGCTGCGGTCAGTATCGCATCAAACCCGATGTACGCAAAAAAGACAATCGCTGCTCCTGCAAAGACGCCGGTTATGCCAAACGGCATAAATGGGTGCCAGTTTGAAGGATCGATATGGTTGTACGTGAGCGCGAGAAAAATCAGGATGATTGACACGTTGATGAGCACGATGATACTGTTCAGCCGGGCGCTCTCACGCATGCCGATGATCAGCATTGCCGTGATGAACAGGATGATCAATGCGGCCGGCACGTTGATCAGTCCCCCGGCAACGCCGGGAGGATTGACCAGGTACGGGGGGAGATTGATACCGACATTGGTCAGCAGGTTCACGACGTAGGCTGACCACCCGATCGCAACCGCAGATATCGATACCGCGTATTCCAGGATCAGGTCCCACCCGATAATCCATGCCCAGATCTCGCCAAGCGAGGCATAACAATACGTATAGGCACTGCCGGCAACCGGGACCATTGCAGAAAATTCCGCATAACAGAGCGCCGCTAAGATACAGATGATGCCGGAGATCACAAATGACAGGACGATCGCCGGCCCGGCATAATGGGCAGCAGCGACACCGGTGATGACAAATATGCCGGTCCCGACAACCGCCCCAATCCCGAGCAGGATAAGTTCAAACGGTCCCAGTACCCGCATGAGGGCATGGTCACCCTGGCAATGCTCCATAAGGCGATCGATGGATTTTGTCCGGAACATCGTGTGATTCCGGAGCGATTCCCAGGACGGGGTCATGATCATTTCCAAAAACAATGTCCATGAGCTGAAATCTGCATGATTGAAGGCGGCACGTTTGATCCTGCCCTGCAGATCGATCCGGTGATCTTTTCCAGGAGTGTCAATACGGGAATCATGGTGTGTACCAGTAACTCAGGAAAGAACGGGGGATTGTCTGTTCTGTCATATCCCCTCGTCAATCCGTGTTTTTACCCGCGTCATGCTGCGGGTAAAATCCAGTGTCTTTATCCACAACGGGAACCGTTTCGTGCCCTGTGCCGGGGTGATTCCAAAAACCGATACTGATGATGGTTCGGAAAGGTAATTGAGGGAGAAACAATTCCCGTGAATAAAGGAAGTAGTGGGGAAGGTGTGCGCATGACAACTAATAATCCGTGGTAAATTCGGATAAACCAAGCGATAATTGAAAATTTTTTTTCAGTCATCATAATCGTAATCCATCCCGGTTTTGTTACATCAGAAAACGTATCCAAAAATTACCTGCAGACGGGTTTTTCGTGTCTGCCGGGGACCCTGTACGGCCTGCTCTGATCGGTCCTCCGGAAACCGGAAAGAACGTGCATTAATATTCCGAAAAACGTCACTTTACTTATGGGATTACTGACTGGTACCCGTTACACGAACCGGTGGAAAGAAACTGCACGGGCAAAAACCCGTGACGGCTGGAGGACAGGGAGCCCAGGAATGATCCTCCTGGTTCTCATGATTGTCCTTGCCATCCTCCCGACAACAGCCGGAGCTGTATCGGGCGAGCCTGTCCCAACCGGTGCAACATCTCCGCAGATCGTAGAGATCGGTGTCGATACCATGGACTTCAACGGGTTCAGCGTTGCCGACGGTACCGTTGAGACAAATTTTTATTTATCACTCAGATCCGACAGACCCATATCACTCGATAATGTCGAGCTTATGAACGGGCAGATTACTGCTGTTTACCCGTTCGTCAATACAACAAATGAAAAAACGTACAGGATCTATGCACTCATCACTGCTGATCCCGATCTCCGCCAGTTCCCGTTCGACCAGCATATGCTCCCCATTGAGATCGAGTCCAAAAACGATGATGTGAGCAAACGGGTCCTCGTGATCGATACGAACCGGACCGGCATCGAGCCTGAAGCAGATCTCCCGGGTTGGGAAATAACGCATAACCGTGCATATGTCATGAACAAGTCGTACGATGAGGGCGGGGAGGAATATTCCCGGGCCGTCTTTGCCCATGACATCGAGAGAGACACGGCATCGACCGTCCTGAAATTCTTCCTGCCGATTATGCTCATTGTCATCGTCTCCCTCTCCTCGCTGATGATGAAGGTCTCATCACGGCTGGGGCTGAATGCATCGATGTTCCTTGCCGCCGTGCTCATCCACTGGCGCGTTGCAGACGCAATTCCTCTCGTTGCCTACGCTACCTTCCTCGATATATTTATGATCATCACGTACGGGACGCTCGTCATGGTGCTGATATCCGGTATCCTGATCATGAAATTTACCGAGACGAAGGATACCATAAGGATTGAACTCGTGAACTACTGGTCGCTCCGGATTATCCCGGTCCTTTCCATCAGTTTGTATTTCCTGCTCTTCCTGACACTCCTGCTGTAATCCCATGCCGGCAGGCCCTCCCTTTTTTTGGGAGATTGTTGTCCGGTGTTCTATGAGCCCGGTTGATCATGAATAATTAAATGCGGGAGAATCAACCTGTAAATTTATACCCGTGAGACTCCACAGGTTAATAGTAACATTGGTGATGGGAATTTCACGGTTTTTTTCCAGGGCAGATCCAACAGGCATCACCCGCCAGCGCCTGATTCTTGCATCCGTCTCACTTGCGTCACTGCTCGGGGCGCTCGATATGAGCATCGTGAATATTGCAAACCCTGCCATCATCAAATCCTTCCAGGTATCGATCGGGATGGGCTCGCTCGTCATCCTCTCCTATATCCTTACTATTTCTGTCCTGATTCTCTTAATGGGAAAGCTGGGTGACCGTATCGGGTTCCGCTCTCTCCTCCTGTACGGCTTCGTGGTCTTTGGCATTGGCTCATTCCTCTGCGGGATCGCACCCTGCATCGGGTGGCTCATCGGAGCACGTATCCTGCAGGCGATCGGTGCTGCGATGTTCTCTTCCATCGGTCCTGCGGTAATCACCGAATTCCTACCAGGACACGAGCGGGGAAAGTCCCTTGGTTACCTGATCTCACTTTCAGCGGTCGGTTTTGCCCTCGGCCCCGGGATTGGCGGGTTCATCACGATGTACGCAGACTGGCACTGGATCTTCTTCATCAACCTCCCGATCATTGCCATCGCCTTCCTCCTTGGATATTACTACATCCCCCGGCAAATCCTTCCCGCAGTGCCGACACCCCTGGGGTGGGTCGGGCCGGTAACATTTATCATTGCATTGCTCTGCCTCCTCCTCGCGTTCTCTCTCTACCAGGTGCCGGGCACACCGGATCTCGTGCTTCTCCTGCTCCTTCTCACCGGCGTCCTGTTTGGCATTCTCTTCTGGCAGTACGAGAAACGGTCCAAAAATCCGCTCATCAGCCCCGCCCTCATAAAAAGCCGTGACTTCCGGGCTGGGATCCTCTCGTGCCTGATCATCACGATGCTCTTCTCCGGCATCACGTACCTGATGCCCCTCTACCTTGTAAACTCCCGTCATCTTGACCAGTTCACTGCGGGTCTGATCATGATGGTCCCGGCACTCTTCTCTATCTTTATTGCTCCGGTAGCCGGAAGCCTTGCAGACCGTCACGGTACGGTCCTTATCTCAACCATTGCGATAGGGCTCACTGCAGCAGGATTCCTTATCTTTACCATGTTTGATCCCTGGACGGTCGTCTTCGTGATCGTTATCGGGATGCTCCTCACCCGGGTCTCGACAGCAGCATTCTTTGGCCCGAACGGGAAACTGATCATGAACCATTGTCGCGAAGGAACGGTCGGGAACGGCTCCGGTGTGATGATGACTGTCCGGCACGTTGGCCTTGTCATGGGGATCGCCCTCTTCCAGAGTATCTTTGCCCTCCGCATGTATGCGATGGGGGTCCCCCGCGACGGGACACCGCTCGTGCCAAAACTTACCCCGGCGATGTCGGAACTCGGGTACCAGGCAGTCTACATAACATCGTTCATTCTCTGCGTGATTGTCATCCTCATCCTCAGGAGGACAAAAGAAGTACCGGATCTCATTGAGGATGAAGAGGTTCCGGAAGCGGTAAAATTCCCTGAATGAACCGTTCATCCATTGACCGGAACGAATCAGAAGACCGTACCGATGACCGCCACTGTACCTGTATTATCCGGAATGGCATCGTTGAGACAGAACGAAAGGGGCATTTCGGTCACCATGCCGGATAGTGCAAATCATTCATACCCACAGGCCGCACCATGTTCGGGACACACAATTTACTGATATTCCTCTTTGCATGCATTGCACTGAACCTGGTGCCCGGCCAGGATACCCTGTACATCCTCGGCCGCAGTATCTCGCAGGGGCGGGTGGCCGGCATGGTGTCCGTCCTCGGCGTGGGTTCCGGCTGCATGATCCACATCTTTGCTGCCGCCATTGGTTTTTACTCCCTCCTGGCACTCTCCCCGGTTGCCTTTATGGCAATCTGCACGGCCGGGGGTCTTTACCTGATCTATCTTGGGATCATGACCGTGGTTGGCACGGATACTGCCCGGCCGGCGTTCACAGCCAGTGAAACCCGGGAACCCATATGGATAATTTACCGTCAGGGTGTACTGACAAACCTGCTGAACCCGAAAGTGGCGCTCTTCTTCCTCGCATTCCTGCCGCAGTTCATCGATCCTGTCTCAAACCTCGGCTCGCTCTCCTTTCTCTTCCTCGGGACTGTCTTTCTTTGCACCGGTACGATCTGGTGCATGACCGTTGCTCTCAGTGCCTCGGCGATTGCCGATCAGTACCGGGATAACCGGACGGTCCAGCGGTACTTTGAATATTTCACCTGCATCCTCTTTGTGGGACTGGGAATCGGTATCCTGCTCGGGCATATCTGAATAGTGTATCCCGGTTTTACACAGTGATTGCTAACTGTGGCTTGGGGAAAGTGACCTGACGGCCCGGATATTTGTATTCAATATGACGGTTTTATGGGATAATGCCCCAAAATAATCCCATGACCCCAGCGTCAACTTCTCCCCTGTGTGTGCTTCTTATCGGCCTGTTTCTCATCACTGCCGGGTGTACACAGGAGCAGTCCGGTCCAGTCCCGTCAACGCCGGCAAGCACTGCTGCCGGCCGGCAGGTGACCTACACCTCCAATGAAACGCTTGTTGCCTTTGTTGACAGCGCGGTTGCCTATACAAAAGCCAATGGCAGGGAAAAAGCACTTGCGGAATTCAACAATAAAAATGGTTCGTTCATCAGGGGCGAGCTCTATGTCTTTGCATATGCCTTCAACGGCACAACCCTTGCCCACCCGGTCAACCCGGAAGATGTCGGGAAACACCGCCAGGGTGCCAACGGGGTTTTTGTCCGGGAAATGGGTGCCGTTGTACGGAACGGCAGCGGTTATTACCGGTTCGTGTATATCAATCCCCTCCACAATAACACGCTTGAATCAAAACTGGGGTACGGTGTGCAGGTGGACGATGACTGGTGGCTGGGATCCGGGGCATATGAGGGGCCGCTGGATGTGACAACAACCGTCGTTCCTGCGACAACAACCTCTGCGCAGTAACCAATAAATCCCTCGTACCCGGTAAACGTCCGGTCTCTCTTTTATCTTTTTACCGGTAATGTCCAAAGACAGCCGTTGCCTGCAATTTGTTTACCTTTGACCCCCCTCACCGGTGTCCGGTGCCGGTTGCGGGTTAACGGGTTGGAATACCTGAGATGGTGACCGGGCTGACCGATGCGGATCCTTAAAATATCGCAGGAAAAAGAGAATGACCGGAAGGAATATTCAACAGGGTCAGGCACGGGATAAAAGATACTTTGCTTCTTCTTCCTGCGCTCTTCCCTCCCACGCACTGACAGTCTCGTTATATGCTGCAAATTTCGGGTTGTACACGATGCCGGTTGCACCGTCTTTGAGCCCGGTAACCTGTTCGCCCCCGGTGTATGACCCGTTCAGGTATTCCGCAATGCCGGTATATACGACCCGGTCCACCCGCTTTATTGCGGACGCGAGCACAAATTCCGGGCCGAGCGGTGACTGGTCGGAGTCCGTGCCGATGACATACCGTCCGGGGACGGTGCGTGCAACGTCAAACATTCCAAGGTTGGATGCACCGGCACAGGTATAGATCACATCGGTCCCGTTGCGGTACATCCCCTCGGCAATCCGGCCGGCCTGTTCCGGGTCCCGGAACCCGTCCGGGGAATATTGCTGCACATACGCGTGATCCACGGCGATAGAGGAATTGACGGCACGGGCACCGGCCGTGTACCCCTTCAGGAAGGTATCGAGCAGGTCCGTCTGCATCCCCATGATGATCCCGACGCGTCCGGTCTTTGTTGCGGATGCTGCAAGTACGCCGGACTGGAAACTGTCGCCATAGGAGGTGATCTCGTACGCTCTCACGTTATCGGATCCGATCCCGGTCTGGTCGATGGCAAGGAACGATATATCCGGGTGGTGCGCTGCGAGCTGTTCTGTATAGTTGTTATACTGGAACCCGATCGTGATGACGAGACCGGGTTTTTCCGGCCCGGTCGTGTTTTCAAGGATCCCCGGCAGGGCATGGCTCTCGTTCAGCGTGAACTCCCTTGAGGTAAAGGACAGGTCATTGTGCGCTGCCAGCAGACCCTGGTATGCACTGTCTGTATACGACTGGTCACCTTTCTCGGATGCATACACAATATAGACGATAGTATCGTTGACAGACGCGACCCTCGTCCCATTGGTCGTTATACCGGCTGCGCCTGCTTTCTCCGATGTTGCCGGCCCGGCCGGGGATAATGGCTGGGTGCATCCGGCAGTAATGAGCAGCAGTGAGAGGACAACTGACAGGGATATGAACAAAAATCCCGGTTTCATGGATACGCATGGGTGATGATTTCCCTTAAGCATGTCTGATTTTTTTTGTTATCCATAGATTCGATGACCGGCAGGGTCCTCCCGGGCTTGCCCTGTTCCGGTAACGTTAAAAGCCGGCACGGATAATACCGGGTATCCAGTCAGGTTGGTTACGGATGCCGTTTGAGTGCAGCCAGTGCGGGGAATGTTGCAGCCATCTCGGCCTTGTCCATACCATCCATGAGGACTATGGAAACTACCGTTACCTGGTAAACAACCAGTACACCGGGGAGAAGACGGTGGTGACAGTAGACCCGGATAAGATCGTCCTTTTTTCTGACCGGAGTATCTTTACCGAACGACCCGAGGCCTGCCCGTTCTTCCGGTATGACCGGGTGGGTGCAAAGGGGTATTGTACCGTCCACCTGACCCGCCCGGAGATCTGCCGCGATTACGGCTGCTGGCGTATCCTGATCCTTAACGCAGAGGGAAAACGGGCCGGACGGATCATGTGCCAGCGGTTCCTAGCATCGGAAGACGAACGGCTGACACGGATTTTTCTTACGCAGGTCAACAATATTACCGAACCCGACGATGAGGTATGGGATGGACGGCTCATCCGGGTACTGGCTGCAACAGGCTACACCATACAGATGTAACACAGGATATGTCCCGACTCCTTTTGAAAAATCCGGGTAATCCCAAAAAACCACTTGTGAACACCTTACAATAAAAAGGATGATAATATAGACTGGCAGAGTCTGTAATATTTTTTCAGGACCCGGGGCCTTTGTGGGGATCGTTTGAGGAATATTATCTGGCAACAACCTGTTTTGTCTGGAACTTGGGCCGGACCTTCTCGGAAAAGTATTTCCCAATCTCGCCGGAATGCATAAGATCCGCGTAGACTTTGGGAGGGACGCCCAGGTACTGGTAAACAAGTCCTGTATGGAATTCTATCTCAAGAATTTTTGTGGTGTCATCATATCCCACAGAGCTCATAATCCGGGATTTTACGGCCTGTCTATCCACACATATCACTATTCTCTTACACGTGCGCTGGGCGGTTAATGGTTTTTATAAATTTCCGGGAATTGCCTGCGGATCATTCTGCCGGAATCCTGCGTTACTGTTTCCTGTCTTTCCCGGGAAGACGGGTAATTTTCTCGACCTTGACGTTCTTTGGAGCACTTTCCTTTTCCGTGTCTTTTGCCGCCGGGATATGGAATGCATTCCGCACCATCGACGCATTCCGTTCACGCAGGGGATATCTCTTCATGGCTGCGGAGAGGTTCATGAATACCTCGAGCGCATTTTTTCCGGTCCTGCTCCTGCTCATGGTATTCCTGAGTTCATCCTTTGAGAACACGGATGCAATGGCGTCAAGGTCTTCCACGCCCAGATCGCACAGGCCGAAGATGGTGAAGATCAGGGGAATTCCCCTCCGGTCATAGACCTGCGAGAGCAATCGTTTTCCTGCCCGTTTGATCAGGGCCGGTCTCGTCCGTTTGTCACAGGCCTGGACAAGCAGCTGGATTGCCATCATGCCATTGAATTCAATCTCGGTGAGGTCTTCAAGATTCGCGATCATGATCAGGGCTGCCCGGTCGATCATCCCGCCATTTTTTATCACGTCGGTGATAAATGAGCCGCCGCTCATGCAGTCTGCCCTGATGAATGCCTGCAACATGCGTTCATGGTCGTTATTAAGCCTGCGCTCCCCGCGTTGCATCTCGTCCACCAGTTCCTCTGCGGACAAGTATAAGTCAGAGAAGAGTCTCCCCCACACGTCGGCAAGAGGGCCGTACGCGGATTTCTTCGATCCGGTCTTAAGACAGGTCTCAAAGACCCCGAGCAGCTCCGCTGACCCGCACCGTTCCAGCTTCGAAAGGTGAGCGATTGGCAAAGGGGGCCGGAGTACCTTCATGTATACACAGAAATTAATTTTCCAAGCTATTTGGATTAACCGGGAGATGATTTCAATAAAATACCCTGCATATTTCCCAAAAAAAAAACGATCTTTCCCGGGAATTATTCCGTCGTAGTGACAGGGAGCACGTAAAACCATAAATACGACGCCGTTGTACTACTGCCCATGAGGGAGCTGAAGAACAACGTGCGGGCGGTCCTGCGCAAGCGAAAGGACGCAATGATACCGGAAGACCGGCTGGTAAAAAGCCATAAAATCTCTCGTCACCTGATGAACCTTATCAGGGATGGCGAGACCGTGATGGTCTTTACTTCCAAAGAAAAAGAGGTCAATACCCGGCCATTGATCGACGCACTCTTTGCGAAGAACAATCCGGTCATCGTCCCCATCATCGAAAAAGAAGACGTGAGTCTCCGGCTCTCCTACCTGCGGGATTTTTCCGCACTTGTCCCGAGCACATTCGGCGTCCCCGAACCTATCGGCAGCGAGATCCCTGCGCATGCAGAGGATATCGGCACGATCATCCTCCCGATGCTCGGTTTTGACCGGCACGGGGGACGGATCGGGTATGGTGCCGGTTATTATGACCGGTTCCTGTCAAAGCACCCGGGCCTCCGGAAGATCGGTATCGCATTTGCCTGCCAGGAATTCGATGGCCTGCCGGTTGATGAGAACGATATCCGGATGGACTACATCATCACCGAGAATGGTATTGCGTACCCGGAGGGAGGATAACCTGTGGAGATCAACGGAACCGTCATCCTTGATACCTTTGCCGAGGCCTTCCCGACATGGCTATCCCGGGTTATCATCACTGCCGCCACACCGGAATGGGCGTACAGGGCAGCAGTCGAAGCCACCGGGTTTGCGACATCAAAGATCGGCTGTCCCTGTGAGGCAGGGATCGAACGCACGCTCTCTCCGGCAGAGACCCCGGATGGCAGGCCCGGGTGTTCAGTCCTGATCTGTTCTGAAAAGAAGAGCATGAAGTCACATGTTGCCGGCAGGATCTCCCAGTGCATCCTCCCGGCACCGACTGCTTCGGCATTCGATGGTTTTCCTCGCGCGACCTCGCGGTTCTATACGCGGATGCACTATTTCGGGGACCGGTATGAGGAGCGGTGCGTGGTCGGCGGCCGGGAATGCTGGAAGATCCCGGTGATGGAGGGTGATTACGTGGGGGAGGAGCGGTTCGGGACCGTGAAGGGCATTGCCGGCGGGAACTTCCTCATCATGGGCAAAGACCGGCAGTCCGCACTTTCCGGTGCGGTTGCCGCTATGGAAAAGATCACCGGCACGGAAGGTGTCATCACCAGTTTTGCGGGCGGAATTGTTGGCAGCGGTTCCAAAGTCGGGTGCGCCAATTATCGCTTCCCGATGCCTGCGAGCACCAACCATCTCTGGTGCCCGGGCCTGAGGGATCGCATCAATGGTTCGCTGGTGCCTGAGGGCGTTACATCCATTTACGAGATTGTCATGAATGGCGTTGACGAACTCTCCCTCCGGAATGCCATGAAGGCCGGTATCGAATCTGCCACCGGGACCGGGAGCGTCATGTATATCGGGGCATCGAATTTTGACGGGAGACTCGGCCAGTACCGGTTATCTCTCCACGACCTGTTCCGGTAACCTTCTCCTGGTATATCCGGAACATAATCATTTTCCAATACCTCCCATTTCCCACCAATCCGAAGTGCTGTTTTTCCCGGACCGGTACAGGTCCGGCATTGAATATAACAAAAATGAGGAAAATGTTTTTATAAATGTTCTTCGTATTGGTCATATTGATATCCGGTATGAAAAATATAAAAAATCTGGAAATCTGAACCAATCCTCACGAGGAGGTGTCCGTACATTGACTGATATCGATGCAATTAAAAATTTCATCAAATTCATCTCGGTAAATTCAAAAAAAGATGCGGAAGGGAATATCCGGATCGACCCTGCCGTGGCGCATAAACTCGTTGCTGATGATCCGGAGACTGCCATCGCGGTTGTCGGCGTTTTTTGCAAAATGGCGGAAAACGATCCGGTAAAGTTCCAGATGGCACGGATCATTGCCGCGGTTTATGAAAATGAATTCGATGACGATGTCCTGATGCTGACCGTCCAGCACTCACAGGCAAAATCTGCAGCAGGGCACCTGTCCCACCCGGGGTTTAATACCGGATATGGTTAAAAGAATTGGCATCCTGGAACGCAGTTTTTAAAATGCCACGGTAAAAGTGTTTTTCCTTTTTCACATTCCCGCTCTATAGGGCAAATTTATTAATCCGGAGCTGCTTGTTCTGTGGATGTACTCCCGCGAGGCCTCGGCCCTTGACCTGTTCACCGATTCGGTCCGGCTGATGGGCGATGCCACCCTGTGTGCGGTGATGGTGTTCAACCGGAGGCTTGACCCCGGCACTCTTGAAGACGCTGCACAGGCATGTCTCATGGCTCACCCGGTCCTTCACAGCCGGCTCGTCCGGGGGAATGGCGCTGCATTCTGGGAGATGGATGGTGCGGCCTGTGTCCCTCCCGTAATCGTGGAGGAATGTATTGAGGATTACCATCCTCAGGTTACCGGGCCTGTCGATCCATACGGGCCACTGCAGTTCCGCGTGCGACTGCTGCGAAGACCTTCCGGCGATGTGATTGTCATCAACCTCGCTCATGCTGCTGCCGATGCATTCGGCCTCCATATGCTCATGTCGCAGCTGTTATTGGAATACCAAAAACCTGGCAGCGTCCGTCCAGCCAGCGGAGGGATCCCGGAACGTGACACGCTCTGGACCCGGGAACTGGAGCCGGGGAAGACCTCCCTGCCCGATGAGATGAACGTGATCAACCCGATGTGGCCCAATCCCTTCGGCACTTCCGGGGGGCCCACTTCGTATCATCGGGAATGTATTACTCCCTCCGTGCTGGAGGCAATTCGTTCACATACAAAAAAGGCCGGGGGAAACATCAACGATGCCGTGATGGCGGCCTATTTCCTCTCCATGAGCGATCTCACAGGTTACAACGGGCCGATTGATATCTTCTTCCCGGTCAACCTCCGCCAGCACCTGAATGACGGGTCGCGGGTGATGAGCAACCAGGCGGTAAATGTCTCCTTTGTTCTCAGACGCGTGGATGGGGAGGGAATGCATGAGCTCCTCCCCCGCGTCATTGAAGGCACCCGGCAGCTCAAGTCTGGATACATCGGGATACCTGAACAGGTTGAGATGGACAGGGCCTCCGATCCGGAAGGCCGGCAGGTACACCGGATGGTTGAGAAGATGGTGGCCCTCCAGGACTCCGGTCTTGCGGATATCTTCATCTCCAATCCCGGGCCGGTTGTACTCCCGGAGGTTGACGGGCTGGTTGATGCCTATGTCTGTTACCCGGGAGGCTACATGCCCACTACCTGTTTCATCACGAGCTCATTCCGGGGACGGATGACGATCACGATGGGTTACCAGGACGGTGGAACTGCGAAGGCAGGGACACGCAGGGCAATGGATCTCTTCATGCACCATCTCCTCTCGCTCACGGATGGATCCTGATATCCGGGAACCCAGGTAACAGACAGCCTGATCGGTCAGGGACGGTGTACACCCGGATTGACCCTCCATATGACCGGCCGGCACTGCGGGCTTTTTTGAGCGGATACCGGAATGAGATATGGATGAAGACCGGATCCCTGTCAATGGAATTATATCTTCACGGAACGGTTTTTTGTACCAGTGATACTGGATGATCATCATATGATAACGCAGGATATTATCAGGAAACTCTGGGATGAAGCGGGATACGGGAACCTTGCCATCTGGGCAGATGATACCATCACGGTCGTGCCTCCGGATTATGGCGGGGCAACGGCGGGTAAAAAACCGCTTGTCATCCTCAAGCCCATCGCACTGGTGAACCAGTTTGAGCTGCTTGATTATGCTCTCAATGACGAGGAACTGCTCATAAAAATTGAGACAACGGTCCGGGCTGTCGGGGGGCAGGTAACCCGGGGCCCGCGATCATAAGTATTGCCCGTAAAAAATCGTTGAAAACCGGGTCTTTTCAATACGCCCTTGGGAAGCCATGCGCAGGTTCCTTGCCGAGTTCAATGATCTCCCCGGTATTCTCGAGGAGACCGGCAAGGTATTGTTTTGCCCATTCCTCATTCTCATATTCCTGGAACGGGCGGTAGGATCCCTGTACGGTCCGGTTTTCTTTATCAAACCGCAGCAGCCCGATGGGAGATCCGCCATTCTTCACCAGCTGGTCAAGTTCTTCAACCGGGTACCTGCGTGAACTGAAGACAAATTTTGTCTCGGTCTTAAAACCGACCGCAATCGCGACAAGCCAGGCGCTTTTTGCTTCTGCACGCATCTCATCCACCAGATCGGAAGTCTTTCTCATGTCTTGCTCAACCAGAAACTTGCCGGTCATCGCTTAAATAATGCGGTCATTGCATGACCGGAATGAACGATGACCCGCAGTACAGCAATGACGCGGTAACGGCGAAAAAACCCGTTTGGTTGGCCTGCCATGGATTTTCCCGTAATAAAAATTGTTCTGATAACTCCAAAAAAAATTTCACTCATCGACGGACTTATTGAACTTCTCGCCGATATCTGGTGATAAATAAGGTGATCATCATGAGAACAACCTATGTAATTGCAGCAGTTGGCTGCATCCTCCTTGCAGTAATAGTGATCGCAGGCTGTACCGGGACTTCCGGCACATCGGTGACCTCAGGTACGCCCGCAGTCCTTACGACACCTACATCAATGGAGAATACCAGTTCGTTTGCGACTCCCGTGTCAACTTCGGTTGCCGGTGAATCGTCCGGTGTATCCGCTGCCTCCTACCGTACCCTCTATGTGAACAGTACCTCCAATGGTGAGATCGTAACAGTCCCCATGGGAGAACGTGTCCTGGTCCGGCTTGACGAAAACCCGACAACCGGTTATTCGTGGAATGCCACCGCATCCAAAGGCCTTACGATCATCTCGGATACCTACAATGCCCCGGATACTGCCCTCATGGGAGCACACGGGTATCATGACTGGCTCCTGTCACCGGAGACGGTGGACACCTACACGTTCAAGGCCGTATACCTCCGCCCATGGGAGGGCGTAACCGCAACCGACGAGACCTTCAGCCTTGTTATCCAGGTAACAAAGGACTGACCGGGTCCGGTGCAACGAAATACCTGATGGGTAAACCATGACCGTCTATGAGGAACCGGAAATGCGGCCGGAAGAGATCCTCATTCACCGGACTTCCGGAACGGAATGTGAAGGATTTGATCCTCCCACAGTACAGGAAGTTCAGACTTCCTGTAATGCCACTGCCGGGGATATCTTCACAACGCAGCAGGCCCGATCGGCAGGAGCCCTTGCAGCAAAATATCTCTGCCCGAAGAGCGAGATTGTGCTCGGTATCATCGGTGCCGGGCACCGGGCAGAAGAACAGCTGGAAGCGATTGCACGCGAATTTATCCTCAGCACCGTGAAAATCTGGGACGCAGATGCGGGCCGGGCCGAAGCGTTCCGCCAGAAATATTGCCAGTATCCCATCGAGATCTGCAACCCGAAAAAGACCTGTCATTGTGATCTCCTTGTCACGACAACACCTTCCCGGAGACGGGTGGTGAAAGCACGGTGGGTCCATGCAGGTACACACATCAATGCAATGGGAGCAGACGAACCCGGCAAAGGAGAACTCGACCCCACCCTGATCGCTGTCGGGAAAGTTTTTGTCAGTGACCGTGAACGGGCGATCCATGCCGGCGAGATCAATGTGCCGGTTGCAAAAGGCTTCTTCTCCCCGGACAGGATCGCCGGCACACTCGGCGAGGTCGTGCTGGGTGAAAAAGGCCGCACTTCTGATACCGAGATCACGATCTTCGATTCTGCCGGTTGTGGTCCCGGTACCTGGCAGTCATTGCAGATACCGTAATTCACGAACAGCCGGTCGTGACTTTTTTGTCGGACGGGACCACAGGTCCCGGGCGATCCTGATTATTTCCGGTTTTTCCGGCTTGTGGGGTACATTCGTGAAGATAAACTATCAGGTATCTCACCTGAAAAATACCCGAAGTTCCGGAACGGGCGTTTACTCTAAAAAAAGGGGGCTATTGCAGGGCAGGGCCTGAATAGTCCTCATTTACATAATGCTTTCAAGCTTCTTTTCAAGGACATCAAGCCCCATCCTGACATCCTCAAGAGTCTTGCCGCCCGTGAGGATGATCTTTCCGGACGAGAAGATGAGGACCACGATCTTCGGGTCATTGATCCGGAATACCAGGCCCGGGAACTGTTCGGGTTCGTACTCAACGTTCTCGACATTGAGCGTAACGGTCAGCTTGTTGAGGTTGATGTACCGCCCGAGATTGTACGAACAGACCATGTTAGTGATCGCAATACGGGGTTTCTTCAAGGGTTCAATGCCGGCATTTTTCAGGGCTTTTGTCACAATCGCGATGCCGGCGGCAAGCGCTTCATCGTTACGGACACCGGTGATCACGATCTTGCCGGATGAGAAGATAAGACAGGCAATTTTGGGATCAGCGATGTGATAGACCGCACCGGGAAACCGCTTCTTATTGAGGTCGCAGTTTTCGGTCTTCTCGGAGAAATCAACAAGATCGATGGTCTCTGCAATGGCACCGGATGCAACAATGTTCTCGATCTTCAGGGTTTCATATTTTTTCTTGGGCATCTACATTCAATGACGTTCCGTGAACCATAATACTAATGGACAACCTTTATGGCAGGTATCCGTTTTTTCCGGAATATGCAAATATATGGTCCAGACAGTGGGGTCTGCCCGGACCCCGCAGAGATCGCAATGTCCATTCGTTGGACTGGATAAAATCATCGAAAAAGATATCCAGTAAAGTACACCACATAGATCGTTTATGGCTGATGGGATACGGGTTCTCTATGTTGACGATGAACCGGGACTCCTTGAACTTGCAAAAGCATTCCTTGAGCATTCCGGGGAATTTTCCGTCGAGACATCCACATCAGCAATCGCCGCTCTGGACTCCCCCGGCATCCAGTCATGCGAGGTCATCATCTCCGATTACCAGATGCCGGATATGGACGGGCTTGCTTTTTTGAAAAAAGTCCGGGAACGGTTTGGGGATCTCCCCTTCATTCTTTTTACCGGCCGTGGCCGCGAGCTGGTTGTCATCGAGGCGATCAACAATGGTGCGGACTTCTATCTCCAGAAAGGGGGAGATGCCAAAGCCCAGTTTGCCGAGCTGGCGCATAAGATCCGGCAGGCTGTTGTACGGAGGCGGGCGCAGATTGAACTCCGGAACGCCTGGGACCGTATCACTGCATCGAAAGATGAACTTGCCCGGAGCGAGCAGCAGGTACTGGAGAGCGAGAACAAATTCCGCGACCTTGCGGACCGCCTGCCCCAGATGGTTTTTGAAACGGACCTGGATCTCCGGATCACCTATGTGAACCGGCATGCCCTCAAGCAGTGTGAATTCTCCCAGGAGAAACTCAACGCCGGGATCAATGTCCTCTCGCTCATCCCCCCGTCCCAGCATGCAACTTTTATGGAGAGTGTCCAGAATATCAAAAACGGGATACCCTTTGAACCAAAAGAATATTCGGTCCTGAGAAAAGACGGCACCCCGTATCCGATAATCGTATATTCCTCACCGATTTTCCGGAACACATTACTTGTCGGGTTCCGCGGGGTTGTTGTCGATATCTCTGACCGGAAACGGGCAGAAGAAGCACTCCGCGAGAGCGAGGAAAAATACCGTGACCTTGCCGACAGCCTGCCGCAGATCGTCTTTGAAGCAGATATGGATCTCCGGATCACCTATGCAAACCGCCAGTCACGCACCCTGTTTGAGCTGACCGACAAGGATGTCGATGCCGGGATAAGTGCCCTTACCTTCATCGATCCCACCCAACACGCGGACGTGCGGACGAATATCCACAAGCTTTTCCAAGGGATCTCCTTTGAACCGAGAGAATATACCGTCCGGCGAAAGAATAGCAGTTCATTCCCGGCCATGATCTATTCATCACCGATTTACCGGAACAATGCCCCTGCCGGGTTCCGGGGAGTTGCAATCGATATCACGTCCTGGAAAAAAATGGAGGCCGGGGTCCGGGAGAGCGAGAAGATATTCCGGACCCTTGTCGAGCTCTCATTCGATGGCATCCTTATTGCGGATTTTTCAGGAACGATCCTCTTTATAAATCCGGCTGTGAGCCGTCTCATCGATATAGCGGATCCCACGACATTGATCAAAAAGAGAAATATCATCGAATTTGTCGCCCCGGAATCACAGCCGGACCTGGCCCGTGACCTCCGCCAGGTCTCGCAGGGGATTGACTCATACCTCGTCAACTACAAGATTATCACAGAAACGAAACGGGAGATCTGGGTCGATTTTATCGGAAAGAAGATCCGGTTCGGCGATGAGGACGCAATGCTGGTGTCCATGCGGGATATCACCGAGCGCACGAATATGGAGAACGCCCGGCGCGAGAGCGAGGCCCACTATCGCCTGCTTGCAGATAATGTCCATGATGTGATCTGGACAGCAGACATGGACATGCGTCTCACCTATATCTCCCCGTCTGTCAGGGAACTCATGGGATATAATCCCGAGGAGGCCATGGCGGTGCCGATCATCAATTCGGTAACGCCCGAATCGTTCAGGATATTAAAGGCAAATTACCAGATGGTAGTGGATGCACTGGGAAAGGGAGAAGCTTTTCCCGATAGCCAGAACATGGAACTGGAATTCCGGCGCAAAGATGGTTCCACGGTCTGGACCGAGCAGGTGATCACACCCACTTTCGATCACATGGGGGTCCTTACCGGTGTAGTTGGCATTACCCGGGAGATCACCCTGAGGAAGGAGGCAGAACAGGCATTACGGGAATCTGAAAATAAATTTGCCACTATCTTCCGGAGCAGCCAGGTTGCTCTCACGCTCATATCTGTGGAGGACGGAAAATTCTTCGATGTCAATGATTCCTTTGTGAGAAATACCGGGTATTCCCGTGAGGAGGTAATCGGTAAAACAACGACAGATATCAATCTTTTTGCTGAACCGGAAGCCCTTGAGCGGATAGTCTCAATCCTCCGGAGTCAAAAGTACGTCAATGGGATCGATGTAAAGTTCCGGACAAAAAACGGAGAGATCCAAACCTGCCTGTACTCGGCAAGCATCATCACGATGGGAGGCGGGGCATATGTCCTCTCCAATGTTCAGAATATCACAGACCGCAAGCTGGCGGAGGAATCACTGAGGCAGGCAAACCGGAAACTCAACATTCTCTCCGGCATTACCCGCCATGATATCAACAACCAGCTCCAGGCCCTCAACGGGTATGTCGAACTGTTCCGGAGAAAAATTCCCGATCCATTGTATGCGAATGATTTTGCCCGCATCACTGCGGCAACCAGCCAGATCTCAAACCTCATCCGGTTCACTAAAGAATACGAGAAGATTGGGGTGCACGCCCCGGCATGGCAGGATATCCGGGACCTGGTAACCTCTGCGGCGAAGGGAACTGTACACAACCAGGTCACGCTCATCAACGACCTCCCCCGCGATACGGAAGTGTTTGCCGATCCCCTGATCTCCAAGGTCTTTTTCAATCTCGTGGACAATGCCCTGCGCCACGGGGGTACGATCACGACCATCCGGTTTTCACTCGAGGAACAGAACGGGAACCGTATCATCGTCTGCGCCGATGACGGTGTGGGCGTTGCACCAGAAGAGAAAGAGAAGATATTCTCCCTGGGATTTGGGAAGAACACCGGTTTTGGCCTTGCCATCTCACGTGAGATCCTTGACATTACCGGCATCACGATCCGGGAAACCGGGGAACCGGGAAAGAATGCACGGTTTGAGATTGCGGTACCGGAGACACAGTACCGGTCAACTGCATAACAATCCGTATAAATTCATCAAATGCAAAAATAATTGAGACCTGACCTGAAGTGGAGATGACAGATGATACTTGTTGATGCACAATGTTCAATTGTTCCCGAACGGCTTGGCGATTTTATCCGGGAAGCCTGGAAGATCATGCCGGTAGTACGAAAGGAGTCCGGCTGTTCCCGCTATGAACTGCTCTCCGATGTTTCGGTCCCCGGACTGTACCACTTTATCGAAGAATGGGAGAGCAGACAGCATCTCGATGACCATATCGCACAGCCACATATGAAGGAATATTTTGCCAAAACTACACCGTGGCATGCAGCCCCGACCACCATGAAGATCTATACCATCCGTTCTTCGCAACCGGGTACAAAAAATAAGTGACCCTGTCAGCTGCACAGGTACCTGAACGAGCATCCCATACATTCCGCATCCGGCAATGCCTGGACTGCAACCGGCAAAGGATGCGACAATCCATAGGCTAATATCCTTCATCGCACTATCCACTCATTATGATAAAACCCGGCACGGTTATTGTGGAAGATACGGAAGAGAACCGGCAGGTCTGCAGGAAATACTGCAGGGCATGCCCGAGCTACCGGCAGAATTCCCTTGAGCAGTACCAGCCCGAGGAACTCTTCTGCGCTGGCGGAAGGTCACAGGCCCCGTCAAAGAAAGAGGCTGGCTGCTTCTGTCCGGCCTGCGAACTCTTCGCAAAGCACAGCCTCGCCATCGGGCATTTCTGTACCAAGGGATAGACATCGTTTATTGTGTTGGGTATCAGTACGCGGAGGCTCAACTCACGCGATCGCTTATGAGATAGAAATTTTTTTGATTTCTCAGCTCTGTTGAAATCCTCGATTTATACGCAGTTTTGGAATCCTCTGTGGTAGTTATGAGGGTGACCCCCTCTCTCCCCCAAAGGGGGAGGCAGCCCAAGGGTGCACCCCTTGACCCCCCTTACGGATACATGTTTTCCGATTAACCATCTTGCCCAGCGAGGGCCCGACGAGGCGCCCGAGCGACCCCCATCGGGGGTGGGGATGCTCACATTGTCAGAGCATTCTCGTGAAATTCCTTCGAATTCAAATGGGAGCTTTGCTCCCACGGACCAGTATTTACATAGCCGGATAAGGGTTTCAACAGAGCCGATTTCTCTATTATTCCTGAGGATTTCTGAGCGGTATCTGTAAGTTACGGGGATCTCCGGCAGGCCTCTTTTGGCACAATAATCTCGAACCGTGCACCCTGCCCGAAAACACCGGTCTCCCGGATGGAGATATCGGTAATACCCAGGATCTCACGGGCGAGGAAGAGGCCAAGGCCGGTGTTTTTCCCAAAACCTTTCTCGAACAGGTGCTCCCTGAATTCATCGGGAATGCCTGCGCCATCATCCTCATAGACAAGGTGAAGTCCGTCATGTTCCTCACGCATGGCAAACGTAATCGTTTTCACGTGTTCGCCATGACGGATGGCGTTTTCAATCAGGTTGTATATCACCTTCTCAAAAAGCGGATCAGTAAAAATTTCCCAGCCCGTATTTGAGATCCGGACGTCGATCCCCATGCAGGAGCATGACTCCGATGCCTGCCGGATGGTGACCGCCGGGTCATGCCAGACCGGTGACTGGATCCCGATCTCCTGGTAATCCCGCATGAACTCGACATGCCTGTTGATGGTCGTAACAATGTCAGTGCATTGTCCGAGATATTCATTTGTTTTTTTATCGGCCACGTTCTCACCGGCAAGAGTGAGAAACGCGTTAAGGGCGGTCAGCTTGTTGAGGATATCATGCCGGGTGATATTGTTGAGCAGGCCCAGTTTTTCCAGTGCCTGCTGTATGGCATGCTCGGTCTTTTTCCTTTCGGATATATCGACAAGGATCCCGCGGATGCCGGTACAGCGGTTGTTTTCAATAACACGCGTCGTGTATACCAGCAGCGGGAATCGTGTACCGTCGGGTTTCATGCCGGTATACTCGCTCCCCGTGGTCGTTTTCCCGTCCGCAATCCTTCCGATGCCCTGCATAACCCGCTCCCGGTCCTCGGGGACGATATGATCGAACAGGTTCAGTCCATGATCCATATCCTCGCGGGTATATCCGAAGAACCGGAGGCTGTTGTCATTGACCCGGATTAATTCTCCGGTAAGATTACATTCAAAGACAACTTCCGGGAGGAGATCGACGAACTCACGGAATTTTTGTTCGCTCTCCCGGAGAGCTTCATTTGCCCGTTGCAGGTCCCGTGTCCTCTCACGGACCCGCTCTTCGAGCCTTGCATGTTCCTGCCGGAAGTCCAGGTCCAGTCCGAATTTATAGAGGGAAATCTCGATCTCTGTCCGGAGCCCCCGCTCAGTGAAGGGTTTGATAATGTATCCGTACGGCCGGGTCTTCTTTGCCTGCCCGACTTGTTCGGGCTCTGTGTATGCGGTAAGATAGATGATCGGGACGTTGTGGGACGAAAGGATCTTTTCTGCAGCGTCTATGCCGGAAAATTTTCCTGCCAGGTGGATGTCCATCAGGATGAGATCGGGTACTTTTGCATCCACGATCTCGATTGCCTTTTCCCCGGTAGAAGCCACTCCCGCAACGTGGTACCCGAGATTGATAAGAGTTGATTTTATGTCCAGTGCGGAGACTGCTTCATCTTCAACGATAAGAATTGACTTTTTTTCCATGTGGCCTTGCCTTATGGTTATAGGCAGAGGTACTACTTTGTTTTTTTCCGGACCTGCATGCCCGGTCGGATTGCCTGCCGACAGAAAACCGTGTGGGAAGTATCCATCGATCATGGATCCGTCATGGCCGGGATCTCCGGCGCATTCCGGAAGCCCGGCCGTTTTCCTGCTATTGTCGTTTAAGAAAAATTATGCGCCGGGGAATGACTGCCCGGCAGACTGTTCACCATAGGGAAGGGAGAAGTGGAGCTGCTCAATTTTCCAGCGGCTCCCGGTATTTTTCAATACCATCGTCGACCTGCCGCTGAGCGCCTGTTTCTTTGACCCGTCAACGGTGAACGTGATCGTGCTCTTTGAGGTGGCCCACGCGATCCTCCCGTCGCCGGAAATTTTCCGGTCAGTGAATTCAACCGCGAGGATGGTTGCCTGGCTGATATCGCGCTTCATCTGCCGGATAAAATCATCATGGTTCGTGATCACCTCATCGGGCCCGCTGCCGAATCCGGTGATGTCCTGGGAGAAGAGGGCCGACAGCGCCCTGATGTCCTTCTTCATGTAGGCCGTGGCATACTGCTGTATGGCCTCTGTTACTTCTGCTTCCTGGATTTTTGTGAGTGTCATAGATAGTGGTTGTCGATTCTGGTCTATTATTTTTTGTTATTTCCTCCGGGAAACCCGGGGGGAAGGAACCGGATCATGACGCAATGAAATGGCCCGGGCACCTCATATCTTAACCCTGGATGAACAACCTGATTTTTTTAGAGAGGGACCATAAGAAAAGAGAGAATCCCCCGGTCTTTCAGAACACGACGTCCTCTTTTGCGAATCTCACTTTCTTCATCGGCTTGTCAGCCGCGTACCCGATCGGGCAGAGCATTGTCGGCACCAGGGGCGGGGGGATCTTCAGGATCCGGGAAAATTCCTGAGGGTCGAACCCTCCCATCGGGCAGGAGTCAAAACCCAGTGCCTTTGCGCCGTTCAGGGCATTCCCCAGCGCAAGATAGGTCTGGGCCTGCGACCATGCCAGTCTCTGCTCCGGTGACATCGGCTTTGCAAAACCGGCTGCCATGTCCGTGATCATCTTCTGCGTCTCTGCCGGTACGCCGCTCTTTTTCAGCAGGGCTGCGAGCTTTTTGATGAGACTTTCGTAATCGGGGTCTGCACAGAATACCAGCAGGTGCGAACAGGAAGTGATCTGTTCCTGGTTGAAGGCCGCAGGCTTCAGCAGCTCTTTTGTCTTCTGGTCGGTCACCACCTTGATCTTCCATGGCTGGAGGTTTAACGCAGACGGGGCAAACCGCACCATCTCGAGAAGTTCGTTGAACTTTGCATCCGGGATCTTTTTTCCGTCAAATTTTTTCGTCGCATACCGCGACATCACGATGTTCATAAACTCCATACTCTTTACCTCTTCGCAGTTTTTTGTTTGACAAACGTACCGTTATTGAATTCCTCAAACGCGATGCGCAGTTCTTCGTTCGTGTTCATCACAATCGGACCATACCAGGCAACCGGTTCACCGATAGGTTTTCCGGATATGAGCAGGAACCTGACCGGATCTTCTTCTGTTGAGACCATGACCTGATCGCCATCGTGGAAGAGTACAAGATCGCCGTTGACGAGGAAGGGGTCCCGTTTCATATCGAAATAATTGCTGCCTTCCATGTCATACGAGAACGGCTTCTTCTCTTTGCAGAAGTATCCCTTTCCTTCGATGACATAGGCAAATACCGTGTGCCCCCTCCTGGTCGGGTGGGTGAATTCAGACCGGGCCATGACCGTGACATCGAGATATTCGGGATCGATGACAATATCCCGGACAGGCCCCTCGTGTCCATCAACATTCCCGCAGATGACCTTAATCCTGGTACCGTTCTTCTGCACAACCTCGGGAATTTCCGATGCTTTCAGACCCCGGTAGCGGGGGTCCATCATCTTCTGGGATCCGGGGAGGTTCGCCCAGAGCTGGAACCCGCCCATGGAACCGTTTTTGTCGCCTTTGGGCATCTCCTGGTGTATGACCCCGCTTCCGGCGGTCATCCACTGGACGTCACCGGCTGAAATGACACCCTTGTTTCCCATGCTGTCCCCGTGTTCGATTTCGCCACGGATGGCGTACGTGATCGTCTCTATCCCCCGGTGGGGGTGCCAGGGGAATCCCCTGAGATAGTGGGCCGGGGTATCGGACCGGAAATCATCCAGCATCAGAAAGGGATCATATTCCGGTACCTGGGAAAACCCGAATGCACGTTTGAGGTGGACACCCGCGCCTTCCATGGTGGGAATGCTTTTTCTGACCTTTGCAATCTCTCTCGTTTTGATCATCAGTGGTCTCTCCGGTGCTGGCTGATATGTTCTCCTTCCCGTCCGATCCGATAAAATGTTGGATAGAGCCAATCCACTGGCAAGAGACAGGGATGAGCACCCACGACCATTAGAACCTCGACGAACCCTGATGAAATCTCAAATTTAAACCTCGTCAGTGTTAAGCGTACTTCTCTACTACGAGTACGATCACTTCCCAACGTCCCGGCGTTCACCAATCTGCTGGCGCCACATTGCATAATACAGACCTTTCTGGTCAAGAAGGCTCTGGTGAGAACCGGTCTCAACGATCTTTCCTGCCTCCATGACATAGATCACATCTGCGTGCAGTATCGTAGAGAGACGATGTGCGATCAGGAGGGAGATCTGGTCCCTGCTCGTGGAGATATCCCGTATGGTGTTCGTGATATCCTCTTCGGTCAACGAATCGAGTGCCGACGTTGCTTCATCAAAGATTAAAAGCCGGGGATGGCGCAGCAATGCCCGGGCAATAGAGATGCGCTGCTTCTCCCCTCCAGACAACATCGTTCCCCCTTCCCCGATAAGCGTGTCAAGACCAAGACCGGAACGGATCAGTATCCCGTCGCACGCGGCCTTGTGCAACGCATCCTTCAACTGCCCGTCGGTCGCATCCGGCATCACAAACAGGAGGTTTTCCTTAATCGTACCCGAGAACAACTGGGCGTCCTGCGTCACGAGGCCAATCTGTCGTCGTAACGGGTTAAACCGGATCAGTGCAGAGGGCTGGCCGTTGAAATAGATCTCTCCGCCGTCAGGCCAGTATAATCCCACCAGGAGTTTCATGAGCGTCGACTTGCCAGCACCGGAAGGACCGACAAACGCGATCGTTTCGCCGGTCTTCACGTGAAACGAGATCCCGTCAATGGCGTTATACTTCGCAGTCCGGTGACGGAAGACGACCTCCTCAAAACGGATATCGTCCAGTTCTTCGATCTCGATCGGATTTTCCGGTCTCGTCTCAATCGGTTTCTGCATCAACCGGTCGAAATTATTTATGGACGCTTCGGCCTCGCGGTAATTCACGATAATCGTGCCAAGGTCCTGCAAGGGTACAAATATGATCGCGGTGATTGCCTGCATCGATACCAGTTCCCCGGTCGAGAGGACATCACGAAAGATCAACCAGAGAAGGATGAACAGGATCGACTGCTTCAGGATGGAAAGCGTCGTCCCCTGGAGGAACGTGAGGAGGCGGATCCGTTTTACTTTGATCATCTCCAGGTTGAAGATCTTCAAATTCTGTTCCCGCAGTCTCCGGATTTCCGGGAAGGTCAGGCCGAGACTTTTCACGAGCTCGACGTTCCGGAGGGATTCGGTGATCACCCCCGCGATCTCATTCGTTTCGCTGTTGATCTCTGTCTGCGTTGTCTTGATCTTTTTCGAGAGCAGCCAGGTCAGCGACCCGAGGATGAAGATACCAATGACAAAAACAGGTACCAGCAGCCAGTTCCTGGTAATGGAATACACGAAAAGAAAACCAATTCCCACGAATGCGGAGAAGAGGACATTGATGAATGCATTGATGAATGTCTGGGTATCCGACCGAACTTTCTGCAATATCGATAATGTCTCGCCGCTCCTCTGGTCCTCGAACTCGTCATATGCCAGGCGGAGCGTCTGCGCAAGGCCGTCGTTGTATATCTGCATCCCAAACATCTGCACAACAAGCCGGGTGAAATAATCCTGGAATGTTTTTGCAGCCCGGGCGAGCACAGCAATTACAATCGCCACACCCAGCCAGAAGAGTACACCGGTGACCAGTGCAGGTTCTGTGAGGTTTCCCGGATTCAGGGCATAATCATCGATAATCTTCCCGAATATGATCGGGTCGATGAGGTTCAGCACCTGACAGGCAGCTGCTAAAATAAGAGCAGCAACGATGAGCCTCTTCTGCGGGTCCAGATACTTCCAGAGGGTGGTCATTATCGTATAACCGGCGTTATCCCAACATTTTCTCACAGGTATCCAATGACGTTTATACCGGGATGCCCCGGAGTCAACATTCTCTGGACTACCTGATGAGGATTTCTGTCCCGCGTGGCGGTTATGCAGAGATCCTGTTTTGGCGTATCTGGAACGCTAAAATAAAAGAGGTTATGTTCGTTTTTTGGAATTCATTTTTCTGGTGATATAACCGGCAATGCGGTTCCGGACTTTTTTGCTTCCAATGACCGCGGAGCTTGCGAGCTGGATTTTGTTCTCCTCAAAGTTATTCGTAAAGTACTCCCTCTGTTTTGCCAGAAGGGCAATACCGATATTTTTAATGTATGACGGTTTGATTCCCATGGAAAATTCCTGATGTTGTTATTATCTAAATGTGATGCGAAGGGATAATGATATGGTATACAACGACGGGAAATCCGGTCATCAGTTGTTAATGTCTCCGAGGGCAACCGGAAATTCCATTGAGAATTCAGTGGACCGGGTAAAGAGTTATAAAAAAATAAAAAAAATGCTCTGTTGAATTCCTTAGCCGGCTATGTAAATACTGTTTCGTAAGAGCAAAGCTCCCATTCGAATTGGAAGGAGTTTCACGAGAACGCTCTGACAATGTGAGCATTCCCACCCCCTACGGGGGTCGCTCGGGCGCCTCGTCGGGCCCTCGCTGGGCAAGATGGTTAATCGGAAAACATGTATGCCGGGAAGGGGGGGTCAAGGGGTGCTCCCCTTGGGCTGTCTTCGCAGTCATCGGACTGCGAGACGAGAAGAGTGCATTAGCACTCTTCGAACGAGAGAGGGGGTCACCCTCATAACTACCACAAAGGATTCCCTAACTGCGTATAAATCGAGGATTTCAACAGAGCCAAAAAAAATAGTAAACAGTTACCCCATGCCCGGCGTTTACCGGCCTGCGGGTCGGGACTGCGTGATCATCATGTCATCCACGCGGATGAGCATGGCGGCAGTTTCCGATGCACTCTGGATGGTCTGGCGTTTGGACCTGAGGGGTTCGATGACGCCTTCTGCCAGCATGTCAATGACTTTACCTTCGTACACGTTCAGGCCGAAATTTTTCTTACCCTGCGAGTGCACATTCTTGAGCTCGACCAGCTTGTCGATCGGGTTGAAGCCGGAATTCTCTGCAAGTGCCCGCGGAATGGACTCGTATGCGGCTGCATATGCTTCGATTGCCAGCTGCACGCGGCCACCGACCGTCTGTGCGTACTCGCGGATCTTCATGAGGATCTCGGTTTCTACCGCCCCGCCACCAACAACATAGGTGCCGTCTTCCATCGCATCCATCACGACGCGGGTGCCATCGACAACCGCCCGCTCGAGCTCGTCAAGCAGGTAGTCGCTTGTCCCGCGGAGCAGGATAGTCGTGGTCTTCGGGTTTTTGCAGCCGGATATGCGGGTCACTTTGCCTTCCTTGTCCTCTTCAACAAGATCGGCAACCCCGAGATCTTTTGCCGTAAGAGCTTCGGCCTTGCCAACAATGGTTGCGTTGAGGGCCCGGGATGCATACTTCATATCCTTCTCGGGCACATCTTCGATTGCAAGGACACCGGCTTTTGCCAGGTAGAACTGGGCAATGTCCGATATGCCCTTCTGGCAGAGGAGAACGTTTGCGCCGCTGTTGATGATCGCATCGGCGAGTTTCTTCAATGCTTCGCGTTCCTGGATGCTGAACGCATTGACCTGGTCAACCGTCGAGATCTTAATCTTTGACTTTACCTGGGTCTTGGTGATCTCCAGGGGAGTCCCGATGAGAGCGACTTTTGCCTTGGCGATCTTTTTGGGCATTCCTTCGTGGACACGGGTCTTGTCGATGATCACGCCGCGGATCAGTTCGGCGTCGTCCATGGACGGTCCCTTCTGCTTCTTGATCATCACATCATCTTCGTCAACGAGCGTTTTGCCGTCAACTGTTTCGGCTACGGTCATGACCGCGTCGACAATAATGCTGTCGAGCTTGCCCTTCACCTGCTCGATGGACTTGCCGGTGATGGCAGTGTTGGTGATCTTGAGGAGGGTCTTCCGGTCCGATGCGCTGACCTTAAGCGAGAGACTGTTCACGATCGCGAGCGCTTTCTCCATGCCCATCCGGTAACCCTCTGCGATGACCGTCGGGTGGATGCCCTGTTCGAGCATCGATTCGGCCTGTTCCATGAGGGCGCCGACAAGGATGACTGCGGTCGTAGTACCATCGCCGACTTCCTTATCCTGCGTGCGTGCGACCTCGATCACCATCTTTGCCCCGGGGTGCTTCACGGCGATCTCCCCGAGAATTGTTGCCCCGTCGTTGGTGATGACAATATCACCGGTTGGCCCTACGAGCATCTTGTCCATGCCCCGGGGCCCGAGCGTCGACCTGACGGCACCGGCAATTGCCTTTGCCGCCATAATATTCGAGCGCTGGGCCTCCTTCCCGCGGTTCTGTATCGTCCCCTCCCGGAGAATGATAATTGGCTGTCCGCCAAGCTGTTGTGACATATCTTACCTCACTGATTTTTTTGTTCCTGGTATTCCGGCATCGCCGTGTATACTCCCGGCATGCTGTTTCGGGTGCGGTACATTCGTGACCGGGGATTGCAATCGCTCCCCGTCACGGTGTGTTCGAAGGGATAGTGCCGGCCCGGGGCCTGGTTGCACCGGCTCCCAAAGTGTCCCTGTGACGGTCTACACTTGGTTCGTGGGCTCATATGTCTATCTGTTGTCCGGGGTTTCATCATGCCGGGTATGCACGCAGCATTGCGACCGCGATCCCTCTTGACAAAAAAATTCATTGCGATCAAAAATGACAGGGTTTCACCGGAGCCTGCGTTCGCTACTCTGGTTCTGGATTCGCATGTAATTTTCATTTTTTGGGCATTCGTGCGGATTCACACCATCTTTTAAAATCCACTTTGCCTGCCGTGGGTTGAACTGGGCCGGGCACGACACTTCTTTAACGGCCTGTGCATCGCGTCCGGCAAATATCCTGGTTTTGATGTGTTCACAATCTGTACAAAACTGGTATATACTCATGTACAATCTCCTGTGTTATGGGATTCATCCGACTGGACGTGGTCTCTTGTTTGGTGATGCTATATGCCTTCTGTATGAGACCATATGCCAGCAGAGATGTGGTTGATAGAGAAAACCAGATGACATTGATCCTTAATACAAGCCAAAGGGTCAGGACTAAAAAATTTACCAGTCTTTCACTGCTTTTATTTCGGACTCATCAGAAAGATAGTTAAAAAATCCATCTACCGCATTTCGTAAAGCATCCTCTCTGGTTTTTTGCGGGTGCGTGTTCCGGTAAAAATCTAAGCAACCTTTACCTTTAATCGCCAGATTTGCATAACCGATATAACTATCCCCGCTTGCATTCAGGATTTGTTTCACCTTGATTTTCAGGGGACTGTATGGTAAATCCTGTATGTCAATTTCATAAATCCCGACAATTTCGCGGATCTCGCTGATTCTGGTATGGGTACGTTGTAAATCGGTTTCTGTCATTTCAACCACGTTATCATTTTTATTATTTCCAGAGTCTGGAAATTTTAATCCGGTGTTATGCCTAATTTATTAAAACCGGGAAAATACCTTCCGGTCACCAATCGCGTTCTGCCCGTCTTTCCTGACCGGAAAGAGACAATTTCAGGCTTTCCCGGTCTTCGTTGTCTTCTTGGAAGGCTTGATGGGTCCCGGGGGATTTGTATGGGCCGGCAGCTCATCGCCATGGGGATGGGAATGGGTATCATGCCGGGGTGAGAGCGCTGGTTTTGGCTGCGGTTTGTGGGCACGGTGGGGGGTGGGATGAGCCATGGGGTGGTGCCGTTCTCCCTCAGCATTGCGTTCCTTGTCCTGGCCGGCACGTGACCCAAGGTGCGACTGAGGGTCACGGGGTTTTTTTTGGGATTCGTGTCGTGGTGACATAAGCAATACTCCCACTGTCTGCTGATAAAGGAATGTATGTGAGCAGGGGATCCAAAAATCCGTACCGGGATACCGGTGATCGGGGCCGGAAAATACCTATACCTTCATATAACCAGAGAAAGAATCCACAATCAGGGATTTTTTTTACCGTGGGAGCTGATCCAGATGGAAAAAGTATTTGACAGTCACTCCTGTATCGAGGCAGGCATCCTCGACAACGCCCTTGTCATGATCACCGTCCTTGGGGAGAAAGGCGAGGTCATTGCATGGAACCATGCTGCAGAGACAATTACCGGGCATTCGCGGAAAGAAGTGATCGACAGTAACACCATCTGGAAAGAACTCTATCCTGACCGGGAATACCGCGCCCGGATCACCGGGAAAATATCTGATATTCTCAAGACTAACAATTATTTTGAAAATCTTGAGACCACGATCCGGACCCGTTCGGGAGAATCACGGATTATTCTCTGGAATACCAAAACCATTCTCGTTGACGGCAGGAAAAGAGCCATAGCTGTCGGCCTGGATGTGACCGGTGAACGGGAGGCAAAGACGTTCCGTGAGAGTGTCATCGATAATGCCTATGTCCTCATCACCGTGATCGGTCCGCAGGGGTCCATTCTTGTCTGGAACAAGGCCGCAGAGATGATCACCGGGTATACGCCGGCTGAAGTGATAGGCCGGCGCGATATCTGGAAAAAAATTTATCCGGATACGGACTACCGCCGGACGGTAACGCAAAAGATCTCCCGTATCATTGCCGAACGTAATTATTTTGAAAATCTCGAGACCACCATCGTCACGAAAACCGGGGAACGGAGGATCCTGTCCTGGAATACCCGGCAGATCGGATCCGCCGGGGTCTTCCACGAGATTGCGATCGGGCGGGATATTACCGAACAGCGTATGGCAGAGGAGTCCCTGGTCGCCTACATGACCGAGATGACCATGCGCCTCTCGCAGCCGGTGGGAATTGTCAGTACAACCCTCCTGGAAACCGCAGAGCTGGTAAAGGCCGGCCTGCTCACTTCTGAAGAGATGGTGACGGTGCTCCAGGCGCAGGCCCGGAATACTGCCCAGATTGCAGAAAATATCCGGGAGTTCCAGACAGCAATTGTGGAAAAGAACGGATCGATTCCTGAAGCATACCGGAAATTCCTCGAAGGGTGATGAAGTGCCGGATGTTATTAACCAACAGGAACTCGAACAGAAAAAGATCTTTTTGATCCTTGCATCACCGGCAACAATCCGCGAGCGCAATATCGAGATCATCAGGGAGATATCGACCCTGGGCTATCATACGGTTGTCATTACCACGAATTTTCCTTACAGTGTCCTCTCAAAACTGTACGCCCAGAAGGGTGTTTCCCTTGACCGTGTCTCATTTATCGATGCCGTTACCCGCAACTCAATTGGTACCGCCGAGAATATCCCCCGGGTCGTGCGGTATATCAACAACCCGGCAAACCTCACTGATATGGGCATTGCGGTAACGGAAGTGCTCAAAGAATATTCCGGGGAGAAAGTATGCATCATGTACGACTCTGTCAGTACCATGCTCATCTACCTCTCATCGGCAAATATTTCGAAATTTATCCATTTCGTTACCAACAAACTCCGGCTGATGGATATATCCGGAATATTTCTTGCGGTCGAGAAGGGACTGGATCCCATGCTTATGATGCAGCTCACCACATTCGTTGATACGGTTGTTGACACGGGTTGACGAGGTTTTCAGGACCGGTTACCATGCCCGCACGCGAGAAATGCGCATACTGCAACAAAGATGCAATCGGGTTCCAGGGCTTCGGATGCGGTGCAGCATTTGTCTGCGCCGATCATGCGGAACCGTTTCTCCTTGGCCTTAAGCCCGGGCAAAGAAAAATATCCGGAGACCGTGTTTTCGAGCGGTAC
>JAJRCF010000017.1 GCA_028679075.1 Methanoregula sp.
CCCCAATCCCCCACGACTCCTGCCGCGCTAAAGGCGGCCGGCGTGGAAGGAGAGTGTGATGGAGATCGAATTCGCCAGTCTGGACGACTCCCTCGCACGATTCACGCTCTCGGGAGCGAGCCCTGCCTTTGCCAACGCCTTCAGGCGGGCAATGATCGGTGAAGTACCCACCCTCGCGATCGAGGATGTGCGCATCTACGACAACACGAGCGCACTCTTCGACGAGATGCTGGCACACCGTATCGGGCTCATTCCCATCAAGACAGACCTTACGACCTATTCGACTCAGGACACCTGCTCGTGCGGTGGTGCCGGATGCACCGGCTGCACGGCCACCTACACCCTCAGCGTCGAGGGTCCCCGGACGGTCACCTCCAGTGATCTCATCCCCCAGGACCCCGGCGCAGCGCCGGTGTATGACAACATCCCGATCGTGAAACTCACGAAAGGGCAGAAACTTGTCATCGAGGCACGCGCCATCCTCAACACGGGGAAGGCCCACGCAAAATGGCAGCCAACGCTCGTATGCGGGTACAAGAACCACCCGGTCATTACGATCAGCGATGTCTGCGATGCCTGTGGTATGTGCGTCGAGGAGTGCCCCCGCGAAATTCTCGAAACGAAGGGCAAGAAAGTCCAGGTTGCAGAAGGAAAACTTCCCGACTGTTCCATGTGCAAGCTCTGTGAACGGGCCTGCCTTGCGAGCGGTATCGGGGATGAACCGGCAATAAAAATAACCGCTGAACCCGACCGATTTATCTTCGTGGTCGAGGGCGACGGGTCGCTGCCGGCAAAAGAGATCATGAACCGTGCGCTCCTGTATATCAGGGAGCGGGCAGACGAGCTGGAAAAACAGCTTGGCGAATTATCAGGGGATGAAAAGAAATGACAAGAATTGTAGAAAAGACGAACCCCCGTCTTACCAGTCTCATCTCGCTCCTGAAGAACAAGGGCCGCGAGAATGAGGCGAAGATCTGGCGCGAGATTGCAAACAGGCTCGAGACCCCGAACCGGAATTATGCCGAGGTCAACCTGTCCAAGATCAACCGCTATGCCCAGAACGGCGAGACGATCATCGTCCCGGGAAAGGTACTGGGCAGCGGCGTACTGGAGCAGTCCGTGAAAGTTGCGGCGCTGAATTTTTCAGCATCGGCGACCAGCAAGATCAAGGACGCGAAGGGACAGTGCATGACGATTGAGCAGCTCATCAGGGACAACCCGAAAGGCAGCGGTGTCCGGATCCTGAGGTGAACAAGACATGGTTACAGTAATCAACGGTGACGGAATGCTTCTCGGGCGCCTTGCAAGCCTTGTCGCACAGCGCGGGCTTGCCGGTGAAGAGATTGCGATCGTCAATGTCGAGAAAGCAGTCATCTCCGGCAGCCGTGCACGCGTGCTTGCCAACTACCGGCACAAGAGGGAACGCGGTGCCTCCGGCAACCGCTGGGGACCATTCGTCCCCCGACGGCCGGACCACCTCATGAAGCGGACGATCCGCGGCATGCTCCCCTACAAGCGCCCCCGTGGCGTCGAGGCCATGAAGAATATCAAGTGCTATGTCGGCGTCCCGGTCGAGCTCGTAGGCAAAGAGATGGAAGTGCCCGAAGAGGCGCACATGAACCGTCTGAACAACCCGAACCACATCACGCTCGCGGCAGTGAGCACGTTCCTCGGAGCAAAGTTCTAAGGTGACCATCATGGTAAAGATCATCAACACAAGCGGAAAACGCAAGACGGCGATCGCACGGGCGACCTTAAAGGCCGGCAAAGGTGTGATCCGGGTCAACTCCGTTCCTCTCGAGGCCTACGGCTCTGACACGACCCGGATGAAGATCGCCGAGCCGATCCTCCTTATCCCCAACGCGGTCAACGGAATCGATGTCACCATTGACGTTGCCGGTGGCGGTGTCATGGGACAGGCAGAAGCGGTCCGGACGGCACTCGCCCGGGGCATCATCAAGTGGCACAACGACCCCGCGATGAAGGACATCTACCTGGCATATGACAGGACGCTCCTCGTCAACGATTCCCGGCAGAAAGAAGCGAAGAAACCGCACGGCTCCGGTGCACGTGCAAAGTTCCAAAAGTCTTATCGTTAAACCAGAATATATGATGAGAGGTCAGATATCTTGATACCCGTACGATGTTTCACCTGTGGAAAACCGATCTCCACAGCATGGGATGAGTTCAAGGTCAGGAAAGAGAAAGGCGAGGATCCCAGAAAGATCCTCGACGATCTCAATATTTCCCGGTACTGTTGCCGGCGCATGCTCCTGACGCACAAAGAGATTATCGATGAGCTCAACCCGTACCAGTAAAAGCAGTTGACATGATGAACGCGGGGTCGTAGGGTAGCCTGGACCATCCTATTGCGTTCGGGACGCAGTGACCTGAGTTCGAATCTCAGCGACCCCATTCAAGAGACAAGGAAAAATTAAAGAAAAATTCATTTCAACCTGAGGACGAGAATGCAGACGCAGACATATACCCGGTATGAACGGGCTAGGATCATTGGAGCAAGGGCTCTGCAGATATCAATGGGTGCTCCGTTACTTATCACCACGACACGGATCGATCCGCTTGAGATTGCGATCGAGGAATACAACAACAACACCATCCCCATTACAGTAAAGAGGAAGTAGGGCGTTATGACGATCATTGAGGTTATCGAGCTGCGGACAATCCTTGACAGCCGGGGCAACCCGACGGTCGAGGCAGATGTCTATACTTCAAGCGGTTTTGGCAGATCGGCTGCCCCGAGCGGTGCCAGTACCGGTACCCTTGAGGCAAAAGTCCGGGCGCCGCGGGAAGCAGTGGACAATGCGATCCAGAACGTGCTCCCCGCACTCATCGGTATCGACGCCTGTGACCAGGAAGGGTTCGACGAACAGCTCCGCGATATCGACGGGTCTGCGGACTTCTCCGGGATCGGCGCCAATGTCGCTGTTGCCCTCTCGCTTGCAAACGCAAAGGCCGCAGCCTCATCGATGGACATGCCGCTCTTCCGGTACCTCGGGGGGGCATTTGCCAAGGAGATACCGCTCCCGCTCGGGAACGTGATCGGCGGCGGGGCCCACGCGGCAAACGCAACCGAGATCCAGGAGTTCCTCATCGTCCCCGGGGACGCGGCGGATGCAGAAGAAGCAGTCTTTGCAAACGCAGCCGTCCACCGCACGGTGAAAGAACTCTTAAAGAAGAAAGGAATTGCCGCCGGCAAGGGTGATGAGGGTGCATGGGCACCGCAGATTGACGATGCCCTCGCATTTGAGCTCATTGCCGAAGCGGCCGGAATAGTCGCAGACGAGATGAATGTCTCGGTCGATATGGGTATCGACGTTGCGTCGAGCCAGATGTGGAACGGGAAGGAGTATAAGTACCGCTCCACCGCCCGTTCGACCGAAGACCAGATCGCCTACATTGCAGAACTCGTGGACAAGTACAACCTTGTCTACGTGGAAGATCCCCTCCACGAGGACGATTTCGACGCATTTGCGGAACTCAACAGCCAGGTCGGCAACCGCTGCCTGGTCTGCGGCGACGATATCTTCGTCACGCAGGTCGACCGCATCCTGCAGGGCATCGAACGGGATGCCGCAAACTGCGTCTTAATAAAACCCAACCAGGTGGGAACGCTCACTGACACCTTCGATGCAGTGACGCTCGCCCACACCCACGGTCTGGACACGGTGATGAGCCACCGGTCCGGTGAGACAACCGATACCACCATTGCCCACCTTGCCACTGCATTCTCCTGCGTTTTCTTAAAATGCGGTATTGTCGGCGGGGAACGCATTGCAAAACTGAACGAACTGATTCGCATCGAGGAACAGATATGACCCAAGTAAATGAAATGGAAATTGAACTGAAAGAACCGCTCATCCCCGTCGAGGAGTACCTGGCAGCCGGTGTCCACATCGGCACCCAGCAGAAGAGTGAGGACATGAAGAAGTTCATCTACCGCGTCCGCGGCGATGGCCTCTACATCCTCGACATCCGCGAGACCGACGCCCGGATCAAGACCGCCGCGAAGTTCTTGAACCAGTACGAGGCCCCGAACATCCTCGTCGTCACCTCCCGGCAGTACGGCCAGTACCCGGCCAGGAAGTTTGCAGACACTGTTGGCGCAATGTCCGCCACCGGCCGGTTTATCCCAGGCCTTTTGACCAACCCGGTCTTACAGGCCTACATCGAGCCGCAGGTCATCGTTGTCACTGACCCGATCGGCGACGCACAGGTCATCAACGAGGCCGTCCAGTGCGGTATCCCCGTTGTTGCGCTCTGCGACACCAACAACATGACGAAGTTTGTCGACCTCGTCATCCCCACCAACAACAAAGGCCGGAAGGCGCTCTCGATGATCTACTTCCTGCTCACCCGCGAGATGCTCAGGCTCCGCGGTATCTCGACAGCCCTCACCGCTGAAGACTTCGAGACTGAGTTCTAACATACTCCGGTCTCACTTTTTTCCCGCAACCGATATCTGGATATACGAGGAGAACCAGAGGGTTGATTTGATGATGATGCGTTCATGCGCAGTGGCTGGCATGTTCTATCCGCGTGAGCCTTCCCACCTTGAGCAACTGCTCGGGAAGTTCTTCTCGGGCACGAAAGCCCGGGTGGCAGGGAACACGTTCGGCATTGTCTCACCCCACGCCGGGTATATCTACTCCGGCCAGGTGGCCGCCCATGCATTCGCGGCAATCCCCCGCGAATTTGCGGGTACCTTTGTCGTGATCGGGCCGTCGCACCGCGGGTACCTCACCTGCGTCTCCGAGGTCCCGTGGGAGACCCCCCTTGGTGTTGTTGATACCGATGCAGAGTTCGTCAGGGCCCTTGATATTGAAACCGACGAGTTCTCCCACCGGGACGAGCACTCAATCGAGGTCCAGGTCCCCTTCATCAAGTACCGGTTCCCGCGGGCGCGGATTGCCCCGGTGATGATGGGACAGCAGGACTATGCGGGTGCCCTGCGGCTTGGCGAGAAGATCCTCGTGGCAATCCGGCAGACCCGGCGGGACGTCAGGATCGTGGCATCGAGCGACTTCTCGCACTACGTGCCGGAGCAGAAGGCCAGGGATGACGACCTCTGGGCGATCGAGCCCTTGAAGACCCTTGACACGCGGGAGTTCTACCGGCGGATCGCTGAGCGCCGGGTCACGGCCTGCGGGTACGGGCCGATCACCGCGATGGTGACTGCCTGTGCCGGCCTGGGTGCAAAGGCGGCTGAGCTGATCCGGTATGCAACGAGCGGTGAGACGACGGGCGACTATCGCGAAGTCGTAGGCTATGCCGGTATTGCGGTGATCTAGGTTGGCAACGTGGAGTGCGCCGGGCAAGGTGTTTTTGTTCGGCGAGCATGCGGTGGTGTACGGCAAGCCCGGTATAGCGATGGCGATCAAACCCCGCGTGTTTGTCACGGTACGGAACACCCGGCACGCCGCGAAGGCAAAGTCTCCCTATATCGATGGATGCTTCGATGCAATGGGAGTCGTGGGCAGCGTGTACATCAATTCCCAGATCCCGAGTTCCTCGGGCCTCGGGTCGTCGGCCGCAGTGACCGTTGCCACGCTCTCCGCGATCAACGACGAGTTCAAGCTGAACAAGACCCGCGAGGATATCGCCAACATGGCGTTCGAGATCGAGAAGACCGTGCAGAAAGGGCGGGCGAGCCCCACGGACACCACGGTGTCGACCTATGGGGGCATTGTCCTGATCACCGGTGGTTCGCGACGGAGGCTTCCCCCCCAGAATATACACCTCGTGATCGGGGACTCGCTCGTCTCCCACAGCACCTCGAAGATGGTGGAGCAGGTATCAGAGCTGAAAAAGAAGCACCCGGAGATCGTGGACCCGGTGCTGGATGCGATCCAGGGTGTGAGCCTCGCTGCGATCCACCAGCTCCATAACCCCCGCGAACTCGGGCGGTACATGAACATGAACCACGCGCTCCTCGATGCCCTCGGTGTCGGGCACCCGCAGCTTTCGCGGCTCGTGCTCGCGGCACGTTCCGCGGGAGCGTTCGGCGCGAAGATCACGGGAGCCGGCGGGGGCGGGAGCATGATCGCCCTCTGCCCCAAGCAGCTCAAGCACCGGGTCGCGAGTGCAATCGAGGCCTGCGATGCACGGGCGATTGTTACCGGCATCGACACGGAAGGCGTCAGAAAGGAGAAAAATGTCTGATGGGGTAATTTTAAAACTCGGCGGGAGTATACTTACTGATAAGAGCGCCGACTGCGCAATCAACCGGGAGAGCCTTGCCACCATCGCCGCGGCAGTTGCGGAGGCAGGGACGGAAGGGATCGTCATCATCCATGGTGCCGGTTCCTGTGGGCACCCCGAGGCAAAACGGTATCACCTCGATGTGGGGGCCGCTCGCGGTAAGACCGACGGGATCTATGTCACGCACCGGGCGGTCAGCGGGCTCAATGATGCGGTCGTCACAGCACTCCGGGAAAAGGGTGTTGCGGCAGCCGGGGTCCACCCGTTCCACGTGGCGGTTGCGGACACCGGCAGGCTCCTCTCGTTCGAGTGCCGGCACCTCGAGAAGATGCTGGCACTGGGGATGGTCCCCGTGATCCACGGCGACGTGGTGATGGACCTCTCCCGGGGTGCCTGTATCGTATCGGGCGACCAGCTCGTGCGGTACCTCGCGGCTGCATTACAGATCCGCCGCGTAGGGCTCGCCACCGATGTACCGGGAGTGCTGGATGGAGGACGCGTTGTGCCGGAGATTACCCGGCACACGGTTGCGTCCCTCCATATCGGAGACTCGTTGCATACCGATGTTACCGGTGGAATGAGAGGGAAGATCGATGAACTGCTCGGCCTCGCGGATGCGGGGATCGGGTCGGATATCTTTCATGTCTCGCGGGTGGCGGACTTTCTTGCAGGGTCCGCCCATGGCGGGACGATAGTTCGGGGAGAGTAAGGACAATGGGTGACAAAGTGAAGCTGACGTCGTCGCGAAAACTCGACCACCTGCGGATCTGCGCAGAGGAAGACGTCGAGTGCGGGGATGCCGGGTTTAATGATATCAGGTTCGTGCACAATGCCCTGCCGGAATGCGACATGGGCAAGATCGACCTCTCGGCCCGGTTTCTCGGCCACACCCTCTCCTCCCCCCTTTTCATATCGGCAATGACCGGGGGACATCCCGGGACAAAAGACGTGAACGCACGGCTCGCCCGGGCAGCAGAACGGTTCAGGATCGGCATGGGTGTCGGCTCGCAGAGGGCTGCCCTTGAGGACAAAAAACTTGCAGACACGTTTGCGGTTGTCCGTGATCAGGCGCCGCATGCTTTTCTCGTGGCCAACCTTGGCGTTGTCCAGCTCCGCGACCATGGGATCGAATGGGCGGAACGTGCGGTCGAGATGATCGGTGCGGACGCACTGGCCATTCACCTGAACTTCCTGCAGGAAGCGATCCAGCCGGAAGGCGACCATAACGCGGTCGGCTGTTTTGCCGCAATCGGGGAGCTCTGCCGTGATTTTAAGACCCCTGTCATCGTCAAGGAGACCGGGTGCGGGATCTCTGCGGCCACGGCACGGAAGTGCTGGGGTGCGGGTGTCGGGGCAATCGATATCGGCGGCTGGGGCGGGACGTCCTGGGCGGCAGTCGAGGCTGTGCGTGCAGGCAAGGGTGTCCGTGCAACAGACAAGGCACTCAGGACGCTCGGGCAGGACTTCTCGGCATGGGGCATACCTACCGTGGTCAGCCTTGCCGAGGTGCTTGCAACCGGCGGGCCGGTCATCGCTTCCGGCGGTGTCCGGAGCGGCCTCGACATCGCGAAGGGACTTGCATTCGGCGCAGACCTCTGCGGCATGGCACTCCCGCTCTTAAAACCGGCAATGGAGAGCGACGAGGCCCTTGCCCGGACGATAGATGCGATCCACCGGGAGCTGACCGCGGCCATGTTCCTGACCGGGTCGGCACGGATCACCGACCTCAGGAAGGCCCCGGTCTACCTCACGGGGCGCACACGCCAGCAGATCGACAAGGATAACCCGGCACGGGTCCGGCGGTAAAGGAATTACCACGACAAACGGGAATTTTTAGCAGAATACCCGTAACAGATACACAGGAGATACACCATGGATATAGAAATTATTGCAGTGGGCGGATACGACGAGGTCGGGCGGAATATGACCGCCGTCCGTTGCGGAAAGGAAACCGTCATATTTGATATGGGGCTCCGCCTGGACCAGATCGTTGTCCACGAGGACGCAGAGATCGAGACGATGAACACCCTTGACCTGATCAAGATCAAGGCGATCCCGGACGATAGCATGCTGAACGGGATCGAAGGGTCCGTAACAGCCATTGTCTGCTCGCACGGGCACCTCGACCACATCGGCGCGATCCCGAAGCTGGCACACCGGTACAACGCACCGATCATTGCCACCCCCTATACCACGGAACTGATCCGGCAGCAGATCTCAGGCGACCAGAAGTCAGGCACAAACAACAAGCTCTTCGCGCTCAAGGCCGGGCAGCGGTACACGCTCTCGCAGAACCTCGTCCTGGAGTTTGTCCGCACCCAGCACTCCATCATCGATACGGTGACCCCGGTGCTCCACACCCCGCACGGCGCCATTGTCTATGCACTTGACTTCAAGTTCGACCGGACACCGGTCATCGGCGAACCCCCGGACTTTGCCCGCCTCAAACAGATTGGCAAGGAGGGGGTGCTCGCCCTGATCGTCGAGAGCACGAACATCGACCGCAGGGGCCGGTGCCCGAGCGAGCGGATCGCACGGGACCTGGTCCGGGACACGATCACGAGCTACGAGGACGAAAAAAACGCGCTTATCGTCTCGACCTTCTCGTCCCACATCGCCCGCATCAAGACGATCGCGGAGTGCGCCCACGAGATCGGGAGGAAACCGGTCCTGCTCGGCCGCTCGATGGAGAAGTATTCCGTTACTGCCGAACAGATGAAGCTCGTCTCGTTCCCCGAGACCACGAGCGTCTTTGGGAACCGGCGGACCGTCGACCGCACCCTGCGCCGGATGATGAAGGACGGGAAAGACAAGTTCCTGCCCATCGTTACCGGGCACCAGGGCGAGCCGGGCTCGATCCTTACCCGCATGGCGACCGGCGACACGCCGTACCAGCTGGGAACCGGTGACAAGGTCATCTTCTCGGCGAACGTGATCCCGAGCCCAATGAACACCGGTCAGCGGTACATGGTGGAGGCCCGGCTCGGGCTCTCCGGTGTCCGGATCTTCGAGGACCTGCACGTGAGCGGCCACGCGTACCGGGAGGACCACTACGAGCTGGTCCAGCTCCTCTGCCCCCAGCATATCGTGCCCGCCCACGGGAACATGAAGATGACTGCAGCCTACACCCAGTTTGCCGGCGAGATGGGGTATACGCCCAACTCCACGGTCCACCTCGTGGGGAACAGCCAGCGTATCAGGATCAATTAAGAGGAATATGTTATGTCAGAACTTTCACCGTATCTGAAATCCGTCGCACAACAGATCGATCGCATGATCGACCGTGATTATGCCGGCAAGGCTGGTGAACTGAACAAGGCGTCCGCCCACCTCCTTACAGCAGGAGGCAAGCGCCTGCGCCCCGCTGTCGTCATGCTTGCGGCAGATGCGGTGAAACCGGGCAGCTCGCGGGATCTCATGCAGGCCGCCCTTGCCCTTGAAGTGACCCACACCTTCACGCTGATCCACGACGACATCATGGACGACGACAACCTGCGCCGCGGCGTACCGACCGTGCACACGAAGTGGGACATGCCCACCGGCATCCTTGCCGGCGATGTGCTGTACTCGCGGGCTTTCGAGCACATCAGCCTCGTGACGGCAAAGGACGATACAAAGGTCCGTGCCATCACGATGCTCGCCCGTGCCTGCGCCGACATCTGCGAGGGCCAGCACATGGACATGTCCTTCGAGCACCGCACCGACGTAACGGAAGCCGAGTACATGGAGATGGTGCGGATGAAGACCGGCGTCCTCTATGCCGCTGCCGCAGGGATCGGGGCCACGCTTGCCGGCGGTACTGAAGCACAGGTTGAGGCACTTTACACCTTCGGCCAGAATACCGGCATCGCGTTCCAGATCCAGGACGACCTTATCGACCTCCTCACTCCTTCCGACAAGAGCGGGAAGGACCAGGCATCGGACCTCCGCGAGGGCAAGCAGACCCTCATCATGATCAAGGCGCGGGAGAAGGGTCTTGACCTGAAGAAATACCAGCGTGACCTTTCCCCCGCCGATATCAGTACGGCGATCCGGGAACTGAACGAGGCTGGCGTAATACCTGAGGTGAAGAAGATCGCCGCAGATCTGGTCGCTGACAGCAACCGGCACCTCTCGATCCTCCCGGCCTCAAAGGAACGGCAGCTCTTAATGGACGTTGGCGAGTTCTTCGTTACCCGGAGTCATTAGAATGGCAGGGGACGATCCAAAGGAACTCCTCTTTTTGTGTGCACTCCAGAACGCGGTGAAGCATGGCGGCGTGCCACAGGCAGGCGCGGTCATCGGCATGGTGATGGGTGCCCACCCGGAGCTCCGGAGCCGGGCAAAGGAGGTCTCGGCCCTTGCAAAGGAAGCAATCGCGGACGTGGCCAGACTCTCTCCTGAAGAGCGGGTCGCAACGCTCCAGTCAAGGGCGCCGGAAATGATCACGGCACTCTCGGAGAAACACGAGAAGAAGACGGGGCTTCCGGATCTTGAGGGAGCAGAAAAGGGGGTCGTGATGCGGTTTGCCCCGAACCCCTCCGGGCCACTCCATATCGGCCATGCCCGGGCAGCAGCGCTCAACGATGCCTACGTGAAGCAGTACGGCGGGAGGTACATCCTCCGGATCGAGGACACCGATCCGAAGCGCGTTGATCCTGAGGCTTACGCGACCGTGCAGGAAGATATCAGGTGGCTGGGTCTCGGGATCACCGAGGTCGTTACCCAGAGCGACCGGCTCCCGGTCTACTACGATCTCTGCAAACAGCTGATCGAACGGGGAGGAGCCTATGTCTGTACCTGCGACAACGAGCACTTCAAGGAGCTCAAGCAGCACAAGACCGCCTGCCCGTGTCGCAGCCAGCCTGTTGAGAAGAGCCTTGAACTCTGGCAGAAGATGCTCGACCACGGTTTTAAGGAGGGCGAGGCATCGGTCCGGATCAGGACCGACCTCAACCACCCCGATCCGGCCATGCGGGACTTCCCCGCGTTCCGGATCCTTGATTCCCCACCGCACCCGAAGGTGAAGGCGCACGTGTACCCGCTGATGAACTTCTCGGTAGTGGCGGACGACCACCTGCTCGGGGTCACGCACGTGATCCGGGGCAAGGACCATATCGCCAATACCCGGCGGCAGCGCTTCATCTACGACCACTTCGGATGGACGGTGCCGGTGTACCGGCACTATGGCCGGATGGGGATCGAGGGCGTTGTCCTCTCAACATCCCAGATGCGGGCAGGGATCAACGAAGGTACCTACTCCGGCTGGGACGATATCCGGCTCGGCACTCTCCGTGCCCTTGCCCGGCGGGGGATCTTACCTGAAGCAGTGAAGAACGCGATGATCGCGATCGGTATCGGCGACGTGGACATCTCTTTCTCGTGGGACAACCTGTACGCGGAGAACAAAAAACTCGTTGACCCGACCGCGAACCGGTACTTCTTCGTGCCGGACCCGGTCGAGGCACGCATTGAGGGAGCACCGGCGCACACTGCCCACGCGATGCTCCACCCGAGCGATGCAGCCCGCGGGTCACGCACGCTGGAGTTCACCGGCACCGCCCTCCTCCCGAAGGCCGAACTGGTACCCGGGACTGCCATGCTCCGGTTAAAAGACCTCTTCAACGTGAAGATCGCGTGGAACGGCGACACCCCCTCGTTCTCGTACGGTGGCGACTCGCTGGCCGATGCCCGGGCGGCCAAAGCCCATATCGTCCAGTGGCTGCCGGCACAGGCAACCGTTCCCGGTACGCTCCTGACGCAGGAAGGGGAGATAAAAGGGGCCTGCGAACCGGCTGTCAGGGCTGAGCTCGGCAAGGTTGTCCAGTTCGAGCGGGTCGGCTTTGTGAAGATCGATACCGTTGGTGTGGATGGGGTACGGGCGTACTTCACGCATAAATAATCATTTTCACCCATTTTTCCGCAGTCCGGTTTGGTTGGACGGGAACGAACCATTCCCAGATGGTCCATGCGCGAATGCGATCGTGTTTTCGATCGTGCCCGCGTCTCGCGAAATTTTTTTATCGACCCTTCACCCCCTGCCCGGATTTTTTCAGGCAGGGTCCGGCCAATCCGGTCCGGTACTCACGCCGGAGAAGAGAAAAAATTGTAGGATACACTACCAGGTTGTAGGATAATTATCCGATAATCGCCTCACAAACTTACACCCTCCGATCGCGATTGAAAATGTTTCAGCAGGGTCAGGGCCTTGCAACATTGGAGGTGCTTGGACATTATCCGTCTCTTTCATGAGATGGTGCCCTCTATCAGGAAATCTGGTGTAGCTCCCTCACTTTTTTCATCATCCGCGTCCTATGTGTACAAGCATATATGACAGGCGGTGAGATCGTGAACGGTGCAGAGGGTGCTAAAGAGTCCCGCGAAAAGCTCGTCTTTCACGGTCTCTGCGTGGATTTTCTTATCCTTGTCCCGGAGACCATTGCCGTCATCCTCTCCGGGTCTGCTGCGCTCTTGTCCGATGTCTTCAAATATGCAAATGAGGTCCTCGCCACCCTCTTTGCTCTCATGATCATCAGAAGGATGAAAGCCGGCGGGAAGTTCACCTACGATTACGGCATGGGAAAATTCGAGACCCTGACCCGGATCATCACGGGTGGCGTGATGGTCGTCTCCATCTGTATCCTCGTCCTCTTTACTATCCAGCGGCTCCTGCATCCCGAGGCATTCGAGATGGTTGCCGCATATATCGGTATCCCGCTCATGCTCATCGCAAGCATTGCCGATTACCACCACTGGCATACCTATAAGAACCGTTCAAAACAGGATCCCTCCCCGATCATGGAGTCGCAGTGGCGCCTGCGGAGGGCCAAGACATTCTCCAATCTCCTTCTCCTCTTTGCGCTGTCGCTATCAGTTCTCTGCATCCAGTACGAATGGGCGCATTATATCGACCCGATCGTCTCCTTCATCATCATCGGCTTCCTCCTGTTTGCCGGGTACCGCGAGTTCTCCTCCTCCCTTCCGGACCTCTTTGACAAGACCCTTGATGAGGAACTCCAGATTGTCATCCTCCATGAACTTGCCTCCTCGTTTGACAAGTACAGTGAGTTCCACGGCGTCCGCTCACGCCGGTCCGGCAGCAGGATCTACATCGAGATCTTCCTCGGGTTTGACCCGGAACAGAGGATGGGCGATGTCCAGGACTTTGCCATCTCCCTGAAACGGTCCTTAGAGTCCAGGATCGCGGGCAGCGTGGTCTCCGTTGTCCTAAGCCAAGACTGAACCCGGGAGTGCCTCCAGGAAAGAGATCAGTGCACTATACGGGTCTGAAGAAAATAGCCCGCCAGCCGCGCCGGACTGTTACGGTACTACTCTGACCAGTTGCTCCAGTGCTGCAATCCAGACTGCTTTTGCCTCGTCCCTGTCCATGCCCATCAGGACATCCATGAGGAGGCCGTTGGCCAGCGCATCGCAGGCAACCGCGAGGACCCGGGGATCGAGCCTGGATGAGATGAGCCCTGTTTCCTGCTGGTGGGCGATGAAGCGCTCGATCACCCGGATGTCCTCGGTCCGGTCCTGCACGAGCACCAAGCGCAGGTGGTCATTCCGGGTGGCGAGCAGCAGCATCTCGGAGTACAGGCCGTTGAACTGCGGCACGTAATTCAGCAAGGCATCGAAAAGCGCAGCGCTTCCGTCCCGGATATTCCTGCCCGCATAGGAACGTTCGAGCGTCCCCTTGAACTCCTGCCTCGCATGTTCGGCAACTGCGGTAAAGAGGTCCTCCTTGCCGGGGAAGTACTGGTAGAGTGCCGGTTTGGTGACACCAAGGCTCTCCGCAATCTCCCCCATCGTGGTACCATGGTAGCCTTTCTCGATGAAGAGCGTGAACGCAGCGGCAACGATCTTCTGCTTCACCTCTTCCCTGTATTGCGGGATAATGCGTGGCATGGTTCTCCAGTTCATTTCTCGCGCGTGCAGCAAAAAAATTCCTGTCTCGCGTAAATACTCCTAGTACGGTTAAGTTACCCGCGGTAAGTTTTATACCTGCGGGTATTTCACCTTTGTACAGGAACAAGCTGCCGTGCTGAGGAGGCTCACACTCTTATCAGGTGTTTGCAGGTGGCGATCCGGTAATAGCTACGGGGAAGGGGGTGAGTGATTCCCTGAGGGGAAATACATAAAATCGATGGAATTATATACGTGGCATTCTCAACAATAGTAAGTACCTTGCATAGCAAGATACTGTGTTAAACACTTGACACGTGCACGCCCGGCACATTTACCCTCTGTACTCTGCCCCGGTACCACAACACTCACCGTACCGGGGACCGGGCATGCCACGGGCCAGGGAGATATCCCATGAATATCCAGTTCAAAAAAGGTGTACTCGAGATCTGCGTTCTCTCTGTTCTGGCCCGCAAGGACTGCTATGGCTACGAACTGGTGGGCGAGATCTCAAAACGGATTGATATCTCCGAAGGTACGATCTACCCGCTCCTCCACCGGCTCAAGGATGTCGGGTATGTCACTACCTACCTGCAGGAATCCGCAGGCGGACCGTCACGGAAATATTACCGGCTGACAGAGGCCGGAAGGAAAGAAGAGCATGAACAAAAGGAAGAATGGATGCGGTTTGCGGCATCGGTAAATGCGCTCCTGGAAGGTAAGAACGATGCTGCAGACTGAACAGGAATTCATCCGTATCCTCCGGAGCCGGCTCGAAGGCACGCTCCCTGAGGAAGAACTGAACGATATCGTCTCTGATTATGCCGAGCACTTCCGGATCGGAAAGGCAGACGGCCGGTCGGAAGAGGAGCTCTTCTGCTCGCTCGGGTCCCCTGATGACGTTGCACGGGAGATCCGTGCTACCCACCTCGTGAAGAAAGCCGAGGACGTGAAGAGCTGTAAAAATATCTTCCATGCGATGCTCGCCACCCTGGGGCTCGGGCTCTTCAACCTGGTCTTTGTCCTCATACCGTTCATCCTCCTCGTGGTCCTGCTTCTCGTGGTCTTTCTCTTCGGGATCGTCTTTGCGATCGCCGGGCCTGCTGCGTTCATCTACTCGGTCCTGCAGATCCTGGGTATTCCGGCATTCGCAATCTGGCAGTCGCCCGTGGCAGGAGTGTTCTTCTCTATCGGTATCACGACGTTCGGACTCCTGCTCGTGATCGGGGATTACTACCTTGCACGGTTCTTCTACCGCATCGGCATACGCTATCTCAAATGGAATATCAGTGTGATCACCGGAACGGAGGATGAAGCATGAGCACTGATGATCAGAAACCCCGGCATCCTCTCTGCATGGCCTGCAACCTCCAGATCGGAGGCATCAGCGCAACCCGGATTATCCTCTGGCTGGTAGCGCTCACGATCATATCCTTCTTTATAGGATTTGGCATCCTTGCACTCTCCGGGGATTTCCCCCCGCAACCGGGCCAGGCAGTGTCACCCTTCCGGCACACGACAATTCTTACTCCCAATACAACCGTGATCCCGCTTGACGGGGCTACAGAAGGAGATGTCAGGATTACTCTCGGCGCCGGGGATCTCTCCCTGCAGGGAGGTGCACCCGCCACGGCACTGATGGAGTCAACGGTCTTTTCAACGGCCGCTGTATGGCAGCCGGAACTGGTACAAGGCATCAATGGCTCGGTAAAATCCGTGACCATGACCGAGAAAGGGCACAAGGGAAAGGAGTGGTTTGCGGTAGACTCCCCCAACAACTGGGCGATCTCCTTAAACGATCAGGTCCCGTTACGGCTCAGCGTGAATGTCGGGGCAGGTGACAACCTGCTCGATCTTGGTACGCTCAACCTTGAGACCCTGAAAGTCCAGACCGCCGCAGGTGACACGATCATCGATCTTGGCGGGTACCACGGCGAGCGATACGACGCCGTGATCAATTGCGGTGTCGGCGACCTTACCCTGCGAGTTCCCCGGGACAGCAACACCCGTATCAGGGTACACAACGCTCTCGGAGATATCGATAACCGCGGGTTTGTACAGGACGACGATCAGTTCGTGACTGCCGTGTTCAATTCGTCACAAGCGGTCAATGAGATCACCCTGAACCAGGGTATTGGTTCTCTCACTCTGGAATCAATATGAACGAATATGGAAATAACCGGAATGAAATCATGAAAAAATTCAGCACGATCATCGCCCTCATAGTCCTGTTCGGACTCATGGTCCTGCTGGTGTCCCCGGCCCATGCCGCCGATGCACCGACAGTAACGATCACCAGTTACACGGTCTCTCCATCGGTAATGATGCCGGACAGTCTCGGGACGATCACGGTCGTACTCAAGAACACCGCCGGCAGTGCCAGTGTCGTCGAGAAATCCGGAAAACTCTCCGCTGACGATTACACGGTTGTCAAGACCACGGACATGACGGTCAACATCGAGAATGTCCATCTCGAGGGAAACGGTATTACCGTCCTGACCAAGGACTATGACAATGTCGGGAGCATCGGCCCGGGCCAGTCCATCCCTGTCACCTTCTCGTTTAAGGCCCCGTCGAACAACGGGCTCTATTACCCGGAAGTCTGGATTGATGCCAAAGGAGCAAGCAGCTCAAAATACCCGATCCCGGTCAATGTCAACACCGCTCTCGGTATCCAGAAGACGGCCGTCCTGATCATGGACAGCACCCTGACCGGCAGCCAGAACCCGGGGGACGAGATCCCGGTCACCGTGACAGTCCAAAACTCCGGTGAGATGCTGGCGTCTGATGTCACCCTGAAGATAGAGAACGTCAGCAGCGCCATGGTTGCCCCAAAGAATACTGACCTGTATCACCTCGGCACGATCCAGGCGGGAGAGAACAAGACTGCCCAGGTCGTCCTCCTCTCCGATAAGAAAATGTCCGCCGGCCTGGTAAAAGTTCCCGTGACCATCCAGTACAGCGCCATCGACGGTACAGTCAAGACCCAGACCACCAGCATCGATATCCTGTTCCTGGGCAAGGCCGAGCTCGGTTTTGTGTCGGTAGACACCAACCCCACGCGGCTTACCCAGGATACTCCGTTCGATCTTACGGTCCGGATCGAGAATACCGGCACCGGTGAGGCAAAGCAGGTCTCGGCAAAGATCGACCTGCCGGCCGAAGGTACTAAAGAAGCATTCATCGGAAAGATCAAACCGGGCAACGATGCCCCGGCCATTTTCCTGCTCGAAGGCATGAAGGGAGGGAACCACCCCTACAACCTGACGATTGTTTATACCGACGATATGGGGTCCCACGCGCTTACCCGGCAGATGGACATGCGGGTCCCGCCAGCGGACAGTTCCGGGACGATCATCCTCGGGCTCATTATCCTCGGCATTCTCGGCTTCCTTGCCTACCGGTACTGGTACCTGCCTACGAAGAATGATGACGGAAACTTCCCATGGGTAAAAAAGAATTAAAGGTCGCGTTCCTCCTCGCGCTGCGTTCGCTCCAGCGGGGCAGCAGGTCGAGCGTGATCCTGACCATCCTTATCATCGGGATGTGCTTCACCAACATGATCTTCCTGCCCGGCCTGTTCAACGGGATCGGGCAGAGCATCACCAAGCAGGTCGTGGACTACGAGATAGGGAACGTGCTCGTCAGCCCCAAGACGGGTGACCAGTACGTCAGCGATCTCGGAGCAACGCTCGACCTGATCAATGGCATGCCCGGCGTGGAACGGGCCACGCCCCACTTCAGCAAGGGTGCGACCCTTAAGTACCGGCAGCGGATGCTCGGCGTATCGGTGCGGGCCATCAAGCCCAATGACGAGAAGCTGGTCTCTCCCCTGTACACCAAGATGGTAGCCGGCAGTTATCTCGGCGAGGATGATACCGGTGAGGTGATTATCGGGAGACCGGTGGCCGGCGATACCTCGATCCGGGAGGAAGATGAGTTCCAGTCCTCGCTCGGGGGTGTCCGTGTCGGTGACTCGATCACAATCGATTACGGCAACGGGTACGTCAAGGATTACCGGGTAAAGGGGATCTATTACACCGGCTGGAGCTCTGCGGACAGCGCAGTCTACGTAACGTATACGGACATGGCGCTCGCAGATCCCAAGGCAGTTGATAATGCAGATTACATTACGGTGAAGACACGGCCCGGGTATTCCGAGAAGTTCGTCAAGGACGAGCTGATCCAGTACGGGGTATCGCAGAAAGTCCAGACCACGGCCGACCTGTTGGCTAAGAGCATGGGCCGGGCGCTCCAGAGTTTTGCGATCATCAACATGGTCTCCCTGATCGTGGGCATCATCATCACCACGGTCGTGCTCTTCATCGTGATCACCATCAAGACCATCAACAGCCGGCGCCAGATCGGGATCCTCAAGGCCATCGGTGTGGACCAGGAGGTCATCATGCACAGCTACGGGTTCCAGGTGATCATCATGGCAGTGCTGGGGATCCTCTTCGGTCTCGTGCTTACCCTCCTGATGGCCGCATACCTGGCAGCCAATCCCATTGTTACACCCGAATGGTCGGCAACCCTGTACCTGACCCCGATGGATCTGATCCAGAACTCCCTGATCCTCTTTGCCGCATCGATTGTTGCCGGGTACGTCCCCGCGTACCAGGTATCGCGCGAGGATATCCAGAGTGCAATGAGGGCCTGAAATGATCGAGATTACCGATTTACAGAAAATCTACCGCATGGGGGATGTCGAAGTCAGGGCACTTGACGGGGTCACGCTCGATATTGCAAAGGGCGAGTTCCTCGGTATCATGGGAGCGAGCGGGAGCGGCAAGACTACGCTTCTGCACATGCTGGGCCTGCTCGATGAACCCACGTCCGGGAAGATTATCATCGACGGGACGGATATCTCGACCCTGAACGATTACGACAAGACGATGTTCCGGCTCTACAAGCTCGGGTACGTCTTCCAGGACTACGCCCTTGTCCCGGATCTGACGGTGAGGGAGAATGTCACCCTGCCGGCGATGCTCCGGAAGGATCTTACCGAGGGACAGTACCGCGATGCATGTACCGACATCCTCACGAAGATCGGCATGCTCGACCGGCAGGACCATCTCCCGAGGGAACTCTCCGGGGGCCAGCAGCAGCGGGTCTCGATCGCCCGTGCGATTGTGAACAAGCCCGACATCCTCTTTGCCGACGAACCGTGCGCGAACCTCGACACGGAGAACTCGCGGATGGTACTCGACCTCTTCCGCGAGATCAACGAGGAGATGAAACAGACGATCGTGATGGTCTCCCACGAGGACTGGCACAAGGACTATTTCCACCGTATCATCCGGCTCAGGGACGGGAAGGTCACGAGCGACGGGATAAACGACCGAAACGCTCACTGACAGACCGGTGTGCCGTATCCCTTACCTTTTTTCCCGCACACATCCACGGTACTGGTAATACGGTGCAGCCATGCCCGAGATTCCCGTTGAGAAGATCATCCGCTCCCGCCGCAGGACGATTGCGCTCGAGGTGACCCCCCGTGCAACCGTCATCGTGCGGGCACCCCACCGGGTCCCCACATCGTATATCGAAGCGATGATCCGGGAGAAGCGTGCGTGGATTATAAAAAAGATCACCGAGATGAAACAGCGGCCGCAGGCAGCTGCCCATAGGTATGAGGAGGGCGAGATCTTCTGGTTCCTTGGCCGTGCGTACCCGCTGCATATCACTGACGAAACCAGCGGGGCCATCACGCGCACCGATAAGCTCGTGGTCTCCCGGATGCTGGAGCCCGATATCCGGAATGCGATCAAGCGCTGGTACGTGGCGGAAGCCCACACGGAGATCCATGCCCGGTGCATGTATTATGCGATGATGACCGGCTATTCCCCGGCATCGCTCCGTATCAGCGATGCCCGTCAGCGCTGGGGCTCCTGCACGTCACGAGGCGGGCTCAACTTCAGCTGGAGGCTCGTCCAGGCACCGCTTTCGATCGTAGACTACGTCATCGTCCACGAGCTCGTCCATCTCAGACAACACGACCACTCGAAGAAGTTCTGGGCGAAGGTGGAAGAGCTGATGCCAGATTACAGACAGCGGCGGGACTGGCTGCGTGCACATGAGCAGCTGCTTGTGATCTGAGATTGTGCCTCATGCCTGTCCGGGGACGCTCCCTTATCACCCCTCACGACCAACAGGTAGAGATGGATTCCTTTTATATCTGCCCGGAATCTCCCGACGATTTTCCCGCCATTTACGAGGTGAACCGTGAGGCGTTCGGACAGGACGGGGAAGCCCGGCTGGTCAGTGCCCTGCGGGAAGACGGGGACTATGACCCCGAGCTCTCGCTTGTTGCCGTCCATGACGGTAAGATCATCGGCCATATCATGTTCCCCCCCGTCAATATAGTCTCCGACACCGCGACAACTCCCGCGCTCGCCCTTGCCCCGCTCTCGGTCCACCAGGATTACCAGTGCCGGGGGATCGGCGCGGCCCTTGTCGAGGAAGGTCTGGCAGAATGCCGGCGACTCGGTCACCGGATCGTGATCGTTGTCGGCCACCCGGGATATTACCCGCGGTTCGGGTTCACGCCTGCAAGGGACAATGACATCCATGCACCGTTCCCCTGCCCGGATGAAGCGTTCATGGCGCTCGGGCTTTCCGACAATGCGCTGGACGGGATCTCCGGCACGGTCGAGTATCCCCTCGCGTTCGATGCGACCGGCGCTCACACATCGTAGCCGGCAACCCTGCACTTTTTACACGTGTCTCTCCTCTCACTTCCCGATGCGTGATATGCGCATATCGGTGCGGCCAGATCAGACCGTACAGCATATACCCTCAATCCGCCAACCGGAGTACACGACATGGCGACCGGTTCCCCTTCCCCTGCTGGTGATGACCTGAGCGGCTACCTGCGGAGCTTTGAGCCTCCCTCGGGTATTCCCATACAGGCAGACACCGTGACGATCGGGGACCGGAAGGTCATAAAGTACACGGGCGAGTTCTGGACCTCCCGCCAGCGCCAGGGAGGATCGATCCATGAGATCTCCTACAGGGCGTGTTTCAAGCCGCAGCTGCCCCGGTTCTTCATCCAGCTCCTGACCCGGAAGGGGGACACCGTATACGACCCGTTCAGCGGTCGGGGGACAACCGTCCTTGAGGCCGGCCTCCTTGGCAGGGACGTGATCACCAACGATACCAACCCGCTGTCCCGGATCATGACCGAGCCCCGGTTCTTTCCCCCGGATATTACCACGGTGGAGAAACGGCTCCTCGCGATCCCGCAGGAAGGCAGGAAAGCGGACATCGACCTCTCGATGTTCTACCACCCCGACACCGAACAGGAGATCGTTGCACTGCGGGAATACCTCCTTGCCCGGAAAAACGCACACCGCGACGACATGATCGACCGCTGGATCGCGATGGTTGCCACCAACCGCTTAACCGGCCACTCAAAGGGCTTCTTCTCGGTCTACACCCTCCCCCCTAACCAGGCGGTATCACCGCAGAGCCAGCGGAGGATCAACCAGAAGCGCAGCCAGGTCCCGGAATACCGGGATACCCGGCGGATCATCATCAACAAGACAAAAAGCCTCCTGCGTACCCTGGCAGACGATGAAAAGAAGAACCTGGCAAAGGCCGGCAAAAAGGCGATGCTCCTGTCGGGAGATGCCCAGGATACCCCGGAGATCGCCGACAGGTCCGTGCAGCTGACGGTCACCTCGCCCCCGTTCCTTGACATCGTGCAGTACCGCGAAGACAACTGGCTCCGGTGCTGGTTAAACGGCCTTGACGAGAAAGCGATCGGGAAGCGCATCACGATGGCGCGGACCGTGGACGAGTGGACGGCGGTCATGGGCCGGGTGTTCTGTGAACTCTTCCGTATCACAAGCGCCGGGGGATATGTGGCATTCGAAGTCGGGGAGGTGCGCAAGCGGACGATCCGGCTGGAGGAGCATGTGGTCCCCCTCGGGACGGAGGCCGGCTTTGTGTGCGACTGCATCCTGATCAACCAGCAGGTGTTCACCAAGACCTCGAACATCTGGGGCGTGGACAACAACACCTGCGGCACGAACACCAACCGGATCGTGGTGTTCCGGAAATCCTGAACATTGCTGCCCGGCCCTTCGATCTGCCTGATTGTGAACCGGAAACCGGCAAATCTTGATATTTAAATAACAATAACTTCTGTTTGTGAAACCGGGACTACGATGGATTTTTTTAACCGCAGCCGGGAACAGGACCTGCATCCGGGAGGAGAAACCGCAATGAAGGCACCGTTCCGTATCCTGCCGGTAGTCCTTGTGCTCGTGGCACTTCTCTGCCTGCCGGTGACTGCCATTGACAACACCACGGCCCTGCACAACGTGGAGATACGGCAGGCGCACCTGGCATGGACCGCGCTTGATATGGATGTCGAGATGAATGCCGCCGTCACCTACTGCAGCACGCTCTATGGTGCGGATACATCCGGCATGAGCGCACTGCTCGCACAGTTCCGGGAGAAAGAGGCCCTTATCCCGTCAGCAGTTACTGATGAGGAGGTCGATGCCCTGGTCGCGGGCATGAAGAACACGACCAGCCTGTTCCGCGACGAGACCTTTGTCGTTGTCACCAAGGGACAGGGGAAATGGGAAGACCTGAATGTCCAGGTGCTGGCGGCAAAGGAGAACAACCCCTATATCCTCAACAAACAGGAGGCCTACTGGGCGGTGAGGAAGGCAAACCACTTGGCGGATTTCGATGCCTGGGTAAAGGACGGCCAGCAGAAACTCGATACCCTGAAAGCCAGGGGTTACGACACCACCGCCGCGCAGCGGGCGCTCGATGTCTTCGCATCGAAACGTCCTGCGGTCGAGGCGGCACTTACCTCAAAAACCGAGATCGCAATCCTCACGGTCAGCCCGCAGGTGCTGTCCCTTTCGGAAGATTTTGTCCGGAACCTTGCGGTTGCACAGGAACAGGTCCCGGACAGTATGCGCCTTAAGCTCCTCCTCGACCAGGCCGACCGGGCCGTGGTACTGGCGGACAAGGTTAACACTGACCTGGTGCCCTACCTGCTCGATATCGGTGATGCAGATCCTGTCTTATCGAAGACCAAGACCGATATCACGGCCTCAAGAAAGGTACTGGACACCGGGAACCTCGGGGCGACCCGGACCGAGATGGTCCATGTACAGAAGGACCTGGTGGACCTTGCCCAGGCCTACCGTGACGTGGCGCACAGTGCCGCCCTGCCCGAAGAGTTCACCGCAGAACTGAACACGATGGCGCTCCGGCTGGATGACGCTGCCGACCAGATGGGGGCCGCCTTATGAAGACAATGACCTCTGCATTCTCCCTGCTCGCGGTCCTCCTCCTTGTGCTCTCGCCTGTCGTGGCCGGCTGCCTGTCGATCCCCGGGCCGGAGAGCAGTAAGAAGACCCCGGCCGTCACGACAACCGTGACGGGCATGAAAACGGTCCAGACCCCCATAACGAAATCCCCGGCCGCACAGGTAACTCCGGTAAAGACCACGAAAGCACCGGTTGTGACAACGGTCCCTGCGGTCACAACGAAACAGTCCGGGTACGAGTCAGAGACCTGCACGCAGCAGGGCGGAACCGTGGTGACTGCCGGCCAGCAGTGCACAGGTACATGGCTTGCAGCAACGGACACATTCAGCTGCTGCTCTTCGAAACCTGTTGCTGAATCAGGAATGAATGCAACAGAGATCCTCACCGTCCCGCCGTTCAACCTCACGGTCAACATTAACGATAGTCCCGGGAGCATCAGGCCCTGAGGCTGTGAAGTCTCTTTCACTCTTTTTTATTATTTACCGGCAGGCCGATGACCGGTCTCACGATGAAAAGCACGCATTAAGTATCACCACATCCAAGTGGTACTCATGGTCACCCGTATCGTCCGGTATGCGCAGATCGCGGATATCCTGAGCAAGTATGGCCTGAGTATCGGGCTCGAGAAGATATTCCCCGGGCGGCTGAAGATATCGATACCCGGTTCCGGGAAACCTTCCGAAGATACCACCATCTACGAACGGATACGCCTCGCACTCGAGGAACTCGGCCCCACCTTCGTGAAGTTCGGGCAGATCATGAGCACGAGGGCCGAGCTGCTCCCGCCGGAGATGATCGAGCAGCTCAAGAGACTGCAGGACCATGCCAAACCCGTCCCCTTCTCAGAAGTCATGGCGGTGATCGAGGAGAACTGCCCGAACTGGGAAGACTGTCTCTGTGACATCGAAGAAACCCCGGTCGCGTCCGCATCGATCGGCCAGGTGCACCGCGCCTATCTCAAGGACGGCACGAAAGTCGCCCTCAAGATCCAGCGCCCGGGCATCCCGGAACTGATCGAGACGGATATTCTCATCCTCCAGTCCATGGCGGAACGCATCGAGACCATATTCCCCGAGTCCCGTCTCTATAACCCGGTCGGGATGGTCGAGGATTTCTCCCACCAGATCGTAAAAGAGCTCGACTTTACCAGCGAAGCCCGGAACGCGGACCGGATGGCCCGGAACTTCCAGAACGTCCCGGGTGTCCGGTCCCCGAAGATCTACTGGGAGTTCTGTACCCCCCACTTTATCGTTATGGAATTTGTCGAGGGTGTCAGGATCGACGATGCAGAGGCGATGACTACGATGGGCATCGACCCGCACGAGATCGGTGTCCGCGGGTTTCATGCCTACCTCCAGATGATCTTCGAAGACGGCTTCTTCCATGGCGACCCCCACCCGGGCAACCTGCTCGTGACAAGGAACGGGGAGATCGTCTTCCTCGACTTTGGGATCGTGGGCATCCTCCGCCCTGAGAAGCGCCAGAACTTTATCAACCTGCTCTTTGCGCTCTCAACGGATGACGTTGAACTGATGATCCGGTCGCTCGAAGGTTTCGGCATCGTGATCGCCGAAGAGTACCGCGAGCCGCTCCGCGACGATCTCTATATCATGATGCATGATTTCTCGGGTGGCGGAGCGGAAGGGGTGTCCCAGCTCAATTTCGGTCTTGTCGTGAACGAGCTGACCGAATCGATGCGGCGGTACCAGCTCAAGGTGCCGATGAGCCTGATGCTCCTCCTGAAGGTCTTCATGATGGTGCTCGATATCGGTGTGCGGCTCGACCCGAAGTTCAATTTCGGGAAGGAGGTCACGCCGTATCTCACCAAGCTTGCCGATACCAATACGTTCTCTGCGGGATACGTGAAGCGGGCGTCCATGGCGCTCCTTGAGGGTGCGGATGCGCTCCTCGACATGCCCCGCAACCTGAACCTGATGTTACGAAGGCTCTCGACCGGGTCCTTCAAGCTGGAGATCGTAGAAAATGATATCCAGAAAGTGACGATGGCTCTTGACAAGGCAAGCGACAAGATGATGATGGGCATCGTGGTCGCCTCGCTCGTGATCGGGTCGTCGCTAGTGCTGCAGGTTTCATCGGTTACCCTTCCCCGCGAGATCTCGTGGCTGGCGATCGCGGGATACACAGCAGCCGTGCTCTGCGGGTTCTACGCGATCTACCACGTCATCTTCCTGAGGTTCCGGATGGAACGGCAGGGATGAGCGATAACCATCACAATTAATTCACATTTTTTCCATCGCGATTTTCAGGAGATTTTATTTCTCATTTCCCCGGATCAAAACGGCCGGCAAAAATATTTCCGGAAGGACAGCGATTCACATGAATGCCCGGTACCGGGCCGTGATCATTTCTGCGATTCATCACTGCATCGACCCCCTGCCGTCGCAGCTCTCGCCCTATAAAATTCCAGTACTATTCCGGGCCCTATACGGGCTCCGTCTGGCAAAAGGACGAAGATCGGATCCGGTTCCCGTGGAAGTGCGTCAACGCTTATGAAAAATACTGATATAAATGCGTATTTTTCGAAAATCTTCAAAATAAACGGGATTTGACCTGTCAAAATAGCGGGCTTCCAGCAGCCCCGGGTTTCCGGCCGTACAACAGACCCTGCAAATGAAAAAAACCCCACTTTTCAGATCTGTCGGAGATACCAGGTATCTTCGACTCGGGGATCTACGACGGAGAACCCCTCCTGCCACCTCCGCACCTTCTCCGCAAACGGCATCGCGGCATGTGCCGGGCTCGTGGAAGGAAGTACAACAGAAGCCAGACCCGACACCTCCGCAAGCTTATGGTAGAGCCGGCCGGCCGTGCACCCGTTCAGCGCAACGAGCCGGAGGGTCGGGTGCCCGGAAAAAAACCCGGCAAGATCATTCGGCACCGGGTTTTTTATCCGGCTGTCGGCACTGCCCGGCCGCTCGCAGGCCCGGACAACGTCCCAGAGCGCGACGCCGTGCTGCGTAAGAAGCGTGGCCCTGTCCGGATACGGAAGCGATGCCGGTACCGAAAAAATTTCTTCCATCACGGCCCAGAACCGGTTCCTCGGGTTCCCGTAGTACTCCTGCCGCTCTAACGAGAGAACGCTTGGGAAACTGCCGAGAATGAGAACGCGGGGTCCTGGGCCGGTGAGCGGGCCAAGACCGGAAGACATCTCCGTCTTTTCTCGCGGGAGACCGGGCATGGGAAAATGGATTGTGGTTATTGGGGTTCTTTGAAATAGAGGTGGCAGTGGCAGTGGCCCTGGTTTGCGACCTCTTCCTTGTGGTACACGCAGGGGCACTCGATTGCCCGGTCCTTCTCCTCGTCACCGCTCCGGAGCCGGCAGGGGCAGTAGGGGTGCCCGAACTTCGTCTTGTTGCGGACGAGCCCCCTGATCACGGTGCCGAGCTGCTTCTCATCCGCGTTGAGAGACCAGCCGTGTTTCTGTGCGTAGCCGTTTGCCCATTTGAGCATTTCCGCTTCGTCTGCGTTTGTTTCTGTCATGGTATCAGGTCAGGCACTCTTGTCAGGATCATGTATGCACCCGGCACATTAGACTTTGCGATCAGGGTGCCGGGCGGTGCAGCAGTGGGTGGCTGGTTATCGTTTCTTTGCAGCAGGCTTTTTTGTGGAAGTCTTCTTCGCTGCCACGGCTTTTTGTTTTGCTTTTGCGGGCGCACGTTTTGTGATCCGCTGCACCACGCTGTTGTAGGTCTCCATCACGTCGCCCTTCTCGAAACGGTACACGTCCTTGTCGAGCGACTCCCCGGTCTTTTTGTCCCAGAGGCGCATCGAGTCCATACTGATCTCGTCGCCAAGGCAGATCGTCTTCCCTGCCCGCCCGAACTCGATCTTGAAGTCCACGAGCGTGATACCCTGCGCAGCCATGAGTTTGACGAGGAGCGTGTTGATCTTCAGGGCGATCTTCTTGATCTTTTCCAGTTCCGCGGGGGTCGCAATCTTCAGTGCCACGATCAGGTCGTCGTTGAGCATCGGGTCGTGCCGGGCATCGTCCTTGTAATCGATCACGATGACGGGCGGGTTGAGCTTCGACCCTTCCTTGAAGGGATAGTTCCGGACAATCGACCCTGCGGCGATATTTCTCACGATCACTTCGAGCGGGATCATTTTGAGTTCCCGCACTACCATATGGCGCGGGTCGAGCATCTTCACGAAGTGGGTAGAAACCCCGTTCTTCTCAAGATATTCGAAGATGAAGGCCGAGGCTTCCGCATTGTAGCTGCCCTTATTCTTGAGCCTGTCTTTCTTCCCGCCGTCGAATGCGGTGATGTCATCGCGGAACTCCACGATCAGCTGTCCTTTCACGTCCGTGTGGTACACGGACTTCGCCTTGCCGGTATAGAGGAGGCCCTTCTGTTTCACAGTCCACTGCTCCTTGGCTGTACTGTTTGTGCGAGCCGGTTTATCAGGGGTTGCATGCCGGGGTCAAACCAGCCGCGTTCGATGTACCGCGGGTAGATGCAGAGCCGCTCGACGAGGTGTGCGTTACCTGCGATTGTTTTCAGTTCCTCCAGTGCCGGCCACGGGTGTTCCGGGTTTACGTAATCGATGGTGAGGGGCGAGACCCCCCCGAGGTCATCGACACCACACGCGATCAGCCGGCCCGCGTCGATCAGGTTCGGCGGGATCTGGACCGCGATCTCCGGCTGGAGGATGTCCTTTGCCATCCGGATCGTGGCGCAGATCTCATCGGTTGTCGGGACCGGGCTCTGCGCGAGGGGAGTGCCCGGCTTCGGGCAGAAGTTCTGGATGATAATTTCCTGGATATGGCCATAGCGCCTGTGGAGGTCGCGGATCGCAAGGAGCGAGTCCTCGCGGTCGGTCATGGTCTCGCCGATCCCGAGGAGCAGGCCGGTGGTGAACGGGATCTTCAGCTTCCCCGCGTCCTCCATCATCGCAAGCCGGACATCCGGCGATTTCCCTTTCGATGTTGCGTGCGCCGGGATCTCCGCGGTGGTCTCGAGCATCAGCCCCATGCTCGCGTTCACCGGGCGCAGCCGCTCCATCTCCTCGTAGGTGAGGATGCCGGCATTCGTGTGGGGGAGGATGCCGAATTCGATCGCCTTCCGGCACATCGCCTCGCAGTAATCGAGGATCGTGGCATACCCGAGCGGGGCGAGCATGGCGGAGAAGCCCGGCTCCTCCTCCGGCCGCTCGCCGAATGTGAAGAGCGCCTCGGTGCACCCGAGCGCCGCCCCGTTCTTCAGAGTTTTCTCGACCTCTGCCTGCGCCATGATGCACCCCTCCTGCACCGGCGTCCGGAAACAGCAATACCCGCACCGGTTCCGGCATGCGGTCGTGAGGGGAAGGAAGACATTCCGTGAAAAGGTGATCGTCCTGTGCTGCATGTACAAGAGGTTCTCCCTGCAACCTCATGAAAGCTCGGGACATGCCCGCACTTCCGGCGCTGTTCCCGGGTATAAAAAATGATAATCATAAATAACCGGACAGGATATAGTTCATCATCCTGTTACCCATCCCCGTGCAGATCCGCGGGGCTGGCAGGGGGTTTCGTCTTTGGAAGATCACGGGGATGCAAAAAGCGGCCGGTCCATCGCAGGCCCGCCCCTTTCATTGGAAGAGGAGAACAAAAAACTCAAAGCCGAGATCGCCTTCCTGCAGAAGAAACTCCAGCTTGTCGGGAGCGTCACCCGGCACGATGTCCTCAACCAGATGACCGCGATCGTCGGGTATAATGAACTGCTCGGCATGGTGATCGAGGACGAAAAACAGAAGGCTTTCCTTGAGCGTGAGCGGTATGCGGTGAACAAGATCCGCCGGCAGTTCCAGTTTGCCAAGGACTACCAGAACATCGCGACAGACCCCCCCCGCTGGCAGAACCTGGCCAATGCCGTGAACCGCGTGAAGGAAGCACTGGATAAGCAGGTCATCCGGTTCACCACCCCGCCAGGCAATTTTGCGGTCTATGCCGATCCCCTTTTTGACAAGGTCCTCCACCAGGTGTTCGACAATTCAGTCTGTCATGCCGGCGTGCCAACCGAGATCCGTCTGACCCTGCAGGACGACGGCTCATCGGCCCGGCTGATCATCGAGGATGATGGCGCCGGTATCCCGGCCAAGGACAAGGAGAGGATCTTCGAGCGGGGGTACGGCAAAGGGACCGGGTGGGGGCTTTTCCTCGCACGCGAGATCCTTCTTATCACGGGCATCACGATCCGGGAGGAGGGGGAGCCGGGGAAAGGCGCCCGCTTTGTCATAACGCTGCCGCCGGGTACGTTCCGTGAGGGAGACGGGGAATAATTTCCCCGCCTGCAGGTGCGCATTGCGGGGATATTTCCCGGCACCCCGCGAACCGGATACCTGTTCGTACCGGCGCCGTGCCAGACCAGCGGGTTTTACATTCCCGGCAAAAGAACTGTTCTCAGATGTTTGAGCTCTTCCGCAAACTGGTGCACCTCGTCTTCGGCCTGGCGATTGCCGGCATGGTTCTCGCTCTCGGTCAGACAGCTGCCATCGCGGTCCTCGCGGGCGGGCTCTTTATTGGTGTGGTCCTCGTGGACCTCCTCCTTCGCGGGTACAGGGTCCCGGTCTTCTCCGTGCTCGTGCAGTCCCTTGACCGGAGCGATCGCCTGCCCGGCCGGGGAGCGCTCTATTTTGCGGTCAGCGCACTTGCCTGTGTCATCCTCTTTCCGGTTGTTATCTCCGTGCCGGCCCTCGTTACCCTTGCGGTACTTGACGGCGTGACGACAATCGTCGGGAGGCGGTTTGGCCGGACCCGGATCTATAATGGCAAGTCATGGGAGGGGACAATTGCCGGGATTGCCGTGACAATCGTTGTCCTGCTCCCGTTCCTGACCAGTACCGGTGCGGTTGCGGTAGCAGTCCTGGCCGGTATTATCGAACTTTTATCCCCGGTTGATGACAACCTTGTCATCCCGGTTGCCGTCTGCGTGCTCCTCCAGCTCGTACCGGCGTTTATCCTGCCTGCCCTGTGATGGAGATCCCGTCCGGGCGAATGATGGAAAAGAGATGGTTATGAGCCGGCTTTTTCCAGCCGTTCGGGGTCGACTGCCACGTACACGTCGGCCTCTTTTGCCACCGGGCGCGTGAACCGCTTGTCGTACACCTCGAAGTCGTACGTATAGGTCCGGGGCAGCTCCGATGACCAGATATTCGCCCAGACCCCGTAGATCTCATCCGGCATCCGTCCCTTGGCTTTGAACACCGCGTATGTCTGCGGCGGGATGTTCCGGACCTCCATCATCTCCGGCACCTTGTCGGCCCGGGTCACCCCGCAGCCGAGCAGGTACGAGTAGGACTTGGTCCAGTCCTTCTCGTAGTCCGAATAGACCGCATACATGACCGGGGGGTTGACCCGGTGGGGGATCCGCGCCGGTGCATTGTTCACGAGAAATTCCTGCCAGCAGCGTGGGATCGTGTCCGGCGCCTCCGCGTTCGACGTGCGCCGGGCAATACCGATCACCGTGCGTGCGGGCAGTTTTTTTACGGTATATTTGAGGCCGTCCATTGCCGGAATGTGGAACCGCAGGATAAAATAAACCATTCATTTTTCACCGGACCATATCAGCACGTATTTTTGATCGCCCCGCATACGATCTGTAATATGTGTCCGCACGCGCTGATCCCGTACAAGCCGAAGAACCCGAAGACCCGGCTCTCTGCCATCCTCTCGCAGGAAGAGCGCGAGAAGTTCGCGTTTGCCATGCTCGAGGATGTTGTCAGTGCGGCAAAGGATGCGATGTGCACACCGGTTATTGTCGGGACCGAACTGTTCGATTCCGAGATGGTGCAGGTCACGGTAACGGATGCGGACTTAAACCAGTCGCTCAACGAGATCCTGCCCACAACGGAGCAGAATATCCTCATCATCATGGCGGACCTCCCCCTCGCGGATGAGGCTTCGATCCGGCGGGTCACTTCAACGACAAAGGACATGGCCATCGTGCCCGGGCGGGGCGGCGGGACGAACGCCATCTATATCAGGGACCCGAAAAAGTTCCATGTCGACTATTATGGCGCAAGCTTCTCAAAGCACATGAAGATCGCACAGGACGCCGGCCTCTCGGTAGAAGTGATCGACTCGTTCCGCCTCCACACGGATATCGATGAGGACGACGATTTCGTGGAGCTGCTGATCCACGGGACCGGGAAGAGCCGGGCATATCTCGAGGAACTCGGCTTCCACCTTGAGACCGAGACCGGCCGGGTCCGTGTAGCCCGGAAACGATAGGATTATCTTTTCATTCAGCCGAATGGCACCATATGGCCAGTACATCCTGCCAGTCGCTGATCGAGCTCCTCCGTGCACCCGATCCGGATCTCAACCGGATCATCACCACGTTTATCTCCTGTTTCAACGCGGCGTATGGCGATCCTGCCCGGGACCACTGGGATGTTACCAAAGAGGAGTGGCAGCGGTACGAGTTTCTTGGCGACAGCGTCCTGAACCTGATCGTCTCCCAGTCGTTGTATACCCGGAGGAATGCGGCACTCACGGAAGGTGAGATGACCCGTATGCTGGGCGGGATGGTCTCGAACCGTTCGCTGGACCAGCTTGTCAGGAAGCACGGGGAGACGACGTTCACCCTTCTAATTCCCGCTGTGATCGGTGAACAGAAGACCTATGGGGAACGGATCACCGGGGGGGCATTCGAAGCGCTTGTCGGGGCACTGTACTGCGAGATCGGTCTCGATGACGTGGCATTCTTTGTCAATACGATGATGAGGGAGTCGCTGGACAGGTACGACCCGGGTGAGAATGCGATCGGGATCCTGCAGGAATATTTCCAGAAACGGTACAAATCGGTCCCGACGTACCGGCAGACAAAACGTGAAGGCCCTGCCCACAAACCGATCTTTACGTTTGAGGTGCTGTTTGATAACCGGGTCCTTGGCAGGGGAAGCGGGGAGAGCACCCGGCAGGCACAGCAGGAGGCAGCACGCAGGGCGCTGGATGCCCTGAAGAAGGAATCCTGACCCCGGCGCGACCGGCTTTTAACAGCGCTGTTACCCGTTGGGTTTTTACCGGATCACCTGGTATCCCGCCCCGGAAAGGACGCGTTCTGCGTGCTCTTCCCAGAGCGCCTCGTCCACGATCCCGGCCCCCGCGATCTCCCGGTCCCAGAGTGCCCGGAGTTCCGGGTCCATGGTCGTGAAATACCGCGAGGCATCGACCACCCGGCCGAGCCGTTCCCCTCCGGGCCCGCAGACGAGGATGCGAAAACAGGCATACCGGCGGCAGAGGTCGGGGCGGGTGAGGTGCACGGTGCAGATGAGAGAACCCGCAAAACGCTCCCGGAGAAACGGGCAGGCCATGGGGCGGACCTTCCGGATATCCTGCCCGGCAAATAGGTCATGTTTGTCCGGATCGATCCGGACCCGCCGCTCCTCGCCCGTGATCCTGAACCAGATCAGAAAGTCGGATGGCCCGGTCTTCTCCCGGATGCCGATCACGTCCCCCATGGAGCTGCAACACTCCCCGCACTGCTGGCACCGGAATGCCACGAGTACCACCTTCCTGATCCGGTTCCGTCACGGGAACGGATAAATTACACGATTTACTAAAGACCGTCCCGGACTCCCAACCGGCTTTTCCTGCCCGCTCCCCCCTTGGCGATATATGCAACCACCCGGTTCAATTAATCCCGGTTTCCGACAATAATTGGCCTCCTGCCGTGATGCGAATATAATAGAGACATCATGTAAAGTTTACCAAACAATTTCGGGGTAAAACCCTGGTTGGGAGTGGCCCGGTGCCTCCCTCATGGGAAGGCGGGGCCCCCTCCTCTCATCAGAGAATTGGAACACGTGAAATCATGAAGATCAAATACTTGTTAACCAGCTGTATCCTGCTGGTGCTGATGGCATCAGTAGTACCAGTGAGTGCAGATACCAACCAGAACCAGGGAGGCTCATCCTATGTCTACGTATCCTCGGTCACCATGGACCCTGAGGTATTCTATCCCTATGAGTCGGGAACGGTAAGTATCACCCTGACCAATGATGGCAACACATCAGTCGGGGTAACCCACCCGAATCTCCTCGCGGCATCGAATGATATCAGCATCCTGAAAGAGGACAAGTGGCAGACCCTCTCCTATATCGGATCCGCGAACTCGATCACCTACACATTTGAGGTGACCGTGAACGGGATGGATGGAAAGTACTATGCCCTCTTCTCTGCGGAGACAAAGGACGGGACAAACCTCCACTACCCGATCACCTTCGAGGTGGATTCGGAGGACCTGCACGCTGCCATCTCCAAGAAGCCGGAGACCTTCACCCTTGACAGCGAGGCTTCCGTCAACCTGAGCCTGATCAACCCGCGCGATGGCGCAATCAAGAGTATCTACATTATTACTACGGACAGCGGTTCGGATATCACCCCTTCGGTGACCTTTATCAGTGAAATTCCGGCGAACAGTGTTACCGAGGTACCCTTTACCATCACTCCCCACCAGGCAACCAATATCACGTTCAACATCAGCTACCAGAACGGGGATGTCAAACGCCAGCTCTCAATAGACATGCCGATCAATCCCGGCAATGCCAAGGACGCCGCAGTACCGACGATCAATAACCTTGCGCTCACCTCCTCCGGGAGTACCTACGACCTGACCGGGGATATCACCAATACGGGCGTAACGGATGCAAATGGCGTTGTTGTATCGGTGGGCTTACCCGCCAAGGGGACGGGCACCTATCCGGAATATGCCGTAGGCAGCCTTGCCTCGGACGATTCGTCAAGTTTCGAGGTCACCTTCACCTGCACGGACCTGTCCTCTGTCCCGCTGGTCATCCACTGGAAGGATTCGGCCGGTACCGATTACTCAGTGACCAAGACCCTTGATCTGACGACATACTCCAGCTCCGGAAGCGTGCCTTCGGGCAGCACCACACGATCATCCAGCTCCAGCGGCTCGATGCCAACCGGCATGAGCGGCGGACCCGGTGGGGATATGGGCGGCATGAGCGGCGGTCCCGGCGGAAGTTCTTCGTCCAGCAGCAGTGTCCTTTCCAGCATCACGAACCCGAAGGGCGGCATCAGCTCGTTCTACCCGGTCATCGGGATGTTCGCACTCATCATTGTCGGCGTGGTTGCGTACACCAAGCGGAAATGGATCATGTCAAAGATCAAGAAACAGTGAGGGGACAAACCATGTCCGATACTCCCCTTATCCAGCTGGTGGATGTCACCAAGACCTACCACCTCGAGAGCGGGGACTTTACGGCGCTCAATCACGTCTCGCTCGATATCATGGAGAACGATTTCGTTGCGATCATGGGACCGTCGGGCTCCGGGAAATCGACGATAATGAACCAGCTCGGGATCCTCGACGTCCCCTCAACCGGGGAACTCTACATCGATGGGAAGAACGTGGCAAAGATGACCAACCTGGAGCGGACGCACCTGCGGCGCGACGCAATCGGGTACATCTTCCAGAAGTTCTACCTGATCCCCCTCCTCTCGGCGTACGAGAACGTTGAGTACCCGCTGATCCTGAAGAACAAAACGCGGGACACCACCGGGAGGGCCTCGGCAATGCTTGAAGCAGTGGGTATCGATAAGGAGAAGAGCGAGCACCGCCCGAACCAGCTCTCCGGCGGTCAGCAGCAGCGCGTTGCGATTGCACGTGCGCTGGTCAATGACCCGAAGATCCTGCTCTGCGATGAGCCGACCGGCAACCTCGATAAAAAGACCGGGTTCCAGATCATGGATATCCTCTGCAACCTGCAGAAAGAAGGAAAGACGGTCATCCTCGTCACCCATGACCCGAAAGTAGCGGAATATGCAAAACGCACGATACGCCTTGATGACGGGAGGATTGCTGAGGAATCATGATCGGCGATATCTTCCTCCAGCTCTCGGTGCGCAGCGTGAAGCTGAACTTCACGCGTTCTCTCCTTGCATCGATAGGTATCGTGATCGGCGTTGTCGCCATCTCGACCATGGGAATGCTCGGGACCAACATGTCCCTACAGGTCGAGGACCAGCTCTCGGCAAGCGCGAACACGATTGTCATCACAGCAGACGCCATCCGGATGGGGCCGCCGGGTACGAGTTCATCATCCTCGTCATCATCAGGTATCTCCAAGACCCAGCTGAATAAGATAAAAGCTGCGGTAGGAACGAACGGGACGGTCATTCCGCTGTACTCGACGACGACGCAGTTCACTTCAGGAAATGTCCAGGGGCGCGGGACCATTTACGGGATGAACCCGAGCGATGTGAACGAGTTTTTGACCATCGGGAACGGGACCAATATCGCTGGTATCAATGAAGCGCTCATCGGGTTATCCCTTGCAGAGTCAATAGGAGTGGATGTCGGTGACCGGCTCAAGGTCAGTTCCGCATCAGAAGGCCCCCCCACGAATTCCTCCTCGTCAGCGTCCCGTGCAACCATCACGGTCGTCGGGATCATCGATGACCGTGGCACCGTCACGGACAGCGTGAGCACCGATAACGGGATTGTGGTCTCCAAGGAGTGGTACACCGCCCAGTATGGCGGCAAGGACCAGTATACCCAGGTCAACGTGATCGTTGACGATACCGACATGATCACCGAGATTGAAGACGCGATCGATGCCAGGATCAACACGGACGAGAAGAAACAGTCAATCAGGATCACCGACGCCAGTTCGCAGCTCGATACGATCTCGTCGACCCTGGAGACCCTGACCCTGTTCTGCCTGGCAATCGGCGGTATCTCGCTGGTCGTGGCAGCAGTCAGCATCTTTAACGTGATGATGATGTCGGTCAACGAACGCGTGCAGGAGATCGGTATCCTCCTCTCTATCGGCACGGAGACCGGTGAGGTGCGACGGATGTTCCTGTACGAGGCCTTCATCCTTGGCCTCCTCGGGGCGGGGATGGGCGGGCTGATGAGTATCGTCATCGGATACTCGGTGGTGGATGCGATGATCGGGACAACGGAATACTTCTTCATGCCGGCCAGTATCTTCTACGTCCCCATCGGGATGTTCGTAGGATTAGTGGTCTGCGTGATCTCCGGGCTCTACCCCGCATGGCGGGCGTCGAACATGGACCCGATCGATGCGCTGAGAAGCGATTGACATGGAAGGAGGTGACCAGTCCCATGTCCCTGTTACTCCGGTATTATGTTCAGAGAGTAATTTCAAAGATATCCTCACCAAAAAACCGGCAGCGGGTCCCTCAACGGATAACCAGAAAACGCCGGGAATAAATTTTTTATTTTTGTTTAATTCCCGTGATCGCACCATCGCGGTTCCGGACCCCCGGGTAAATACTCTTTTACCGGCCGGGGCGGGATTGTGTTGACCAGCCGGTATAATGAATGCAGGGGGTTGTGCAATATTTCACCCCTCTCATGCACCGAATATAAGAGCCGCTGCGGTGATCGTGATGCAGGATGACTACCCGGCAGGGCAGTCATCAGGACCTGGAGGTGGTTGCCAGAAGACCAGCACCGTGAAGCACTGACACGATAGCCGGCCAGGTTGGTGTCCTCCCGCTCTCACGGGACCGTGCAGGGCAGGGAAGGCAACCGGGCAGGGCCGGCACCCAGTGGGCATGAAGGCCCCGGTCAGCAGGGGCCGGTACCAGGGTCTCATACGAGGCCCTGCCAGAGGATGCACAAGGTTCAGGAGAATTACAAAAACCCGAGGAGGACAGTCAGTCTGTCAACTGCCAGGAACCCCATGGGGGGAAAGCAGCACATAACAAACCCTCATGCCAACAGGTTCCTGCGCACGAGATGATCTCATCATTGCCGGGAAGACCGGGCGGGGCCCACAACGCCCTCTCATCCCCGGCACATGTCACGGAGGGATACGGGGATTTCCCCGGTCCCGGCCGTACCCTCTTTTTAATCCCCTGCTGCAGGGACTAATCCACCATAATGTACACTCACGGGTTCAATTAATGCGGTTTCCAGGACAGTATTTCACTCCCCTCATGCGTTGAATATAAAAGAGCCGGGGGCCATCTTCATGGCAGATGACCTCCCCTGTGGAGATCATAGGTCCGGGCCTCAGGGAAGATCCCTGTCCGGATACCAAAAAGGAGACATATCCCATGAAAAGAAGCATTATCATCATGTTGGTCGCGTCAGCGATCCTCGTAGCAGGAATTCTTGTCGCGGGCTGCACGTCAGATTCCGGAAGTTCTTCCACGCAATCTGCCGCATCCAGCCCGGCATCGTCCGAGCAGGTCCAGGCCACACCCGCTGCAAGTGCAGCCGGGTCATCAGAACAATCCGGCACAGCTCCAGCGGGAGTGGAGATAAATGGTACCAGACCCTCCGGCACACCTCCGGATGGTATGCAGATGAATGGCACCGCACCCGCCGGCGGCCCGGGTGGCATGCAGGGTAACGGCACTGCACCCTCCGGGGAAAAGCCGTCCGGTGAGAAGCCCTCCGGTACACCCCCGTCGGGTACCCCGGCAACCAGTACATAACCTGGCAGTGGGGATCGCAAAACAGATCTGGTAATCAGCCAGATCCCCTTTTATTCAGTATTTCATAAGGATTGCCGGTTATGCCGGTAATTAAAAGGTTAATTCTGATTTAAAAAATCGCGTGAAGACAGGCGCTGTCCCGGTTATTCTTCGTAACCCAGATGCCGGAGATCGGCAAGGACGTCGGCAATGGATGCATACCGGTCCTGCGGTTTTTTCTGCAGGCATTTCTCGATGATGCGCCTGATCGCGTCCGCGTTCCTTCCTGAGGGTTCCGGGGGCAGCGGCGTATCGTGGAGGATCGCCTGCGTAATCTCCCCCATACCGGTACCACTGAACGGCAGCCTGCCGGTCACCATCTCGTAAAAGAGGACGCCGAGCTGGTAGATATCCGTCGGTTTCCCGGCCTCACCATAGATATTCGGGGCGAGCTGCTCGGGTGCAGCATAGTGCAGTGAGAAACTGATCACGCCGGTATGTTTTGTGTCCGTGAGCGCCTTTGCGAGCCCCCAGTCCGTGATCTTCGGGATCCCCCCGGCAGTGATAAGGACGTTTTCCGGCTTGATGTCACGGTGGGCAATACCCTGTTCGTGGGCATACCGGAGCCCCTCTGCCACACCGGATATAATTGTTACCGCCTTATCCGTGTCAAGGGGGAATTTCATCAGGGCAAGGGACGATTCGACATACTCCATCTCGATGTAGGGCATGGGGAAGATGTTTGCTGCATACATCTCGACGATATTTTTATGGTGGAGCCCCTGCCAGATATGCAGCTCCTTGGTGAACTGCGAGCCCGTCACCTCGTCAAACCGGACCGGGATCTTCACCGCCACGTGGCGGCCTTCGTCTGGATCCCATGCCCGGAATACCCGGCCCACTCCCCCCTCTCCCATGTATTCTGCGTCGGGATACTTCCTCTCCAGTCCGGGCGGGAGGTGGGCGGTGAAATATGACTGGTCCTTCCATTCCCCGGACGCCGGATCTGTTGTCCCGGGCCGCTTTACAACCGTTGCATTGGTCGTGGGGCTGGCCTGTACATACTCCACGTGGGCTGCCGGTGGATGCACCTTCCTGCGGCTCCGCTCGACCCACACGCCGATAATCACGGAGACGATGATGACGATGAGGATCACCACCAAGAACAGGAGCAGGATCCCGGGAAACCCCCCGGGCGGCGGCGTTGTTCCTGCCCCGGGTCCGGAGGAAGGGACCGTTCCCGGGTACTGTCCCTGGCTCCCCGGGACGTCGGAGACCTGCGGGTTCTGGACCGGCTGGTCCGGGAGCTGCTGTTGTTCTGCCCCGGCCGGGATGTCCGGATGCGAGGCAGGACCGCTCATACCGGTGGCATTCGTGGGGAGGGTACTCTTCACGAGCAGGGAATATGCGCCGGGCAGGCTGATGAGCGGGGCATGGTCGGATATCTCTGCTGCACCTGCCGCTCCCGAGGAGGCGGCTGCTGTCTCCAGTACGGTGTAGGACGAATCCCCGACACCGTCGCCATTGCTGTCCGTTCCGGTATACGCTTTCCAGGAATTACCCAGCGGGCCGGAGAAGCTGTTCCCCCCATATCCATAGTCCTGGCGGGCCTGGTACCACAGGTTATCGGTTGACTGGCCGGTCACCTCGACGGTGTTTCCGAACTGGTTGAGGAAGAAGGTGTTGGAACGCGATGAGCGGTCGATCGTGACCCCGATGCTGTTGTTTACGAGGGTGTTTTCGGAGAAGATATTATTCGCCGCATTCTTTAGTTCAATCCCCCGGGACATCCCATCGATCGAGATATCGCTGATCCGGTTGTTGTCCGATCTCACGAGGAGCCCGGCCTGGGCCGTGCCGGAGATATGCAGCCCGTTGAGCGTGATCCCGTCGGCTTCAAGGGTGATCCCGGCACGGGAGTCATCCGCGACGATGGTCGGGGGGCTGGCCGTGTCCAGCGCACCAAACACGATGGACCGGTCAATGACCAGGCTCTCATGGTACGTCCCCGCGGGGATAAAGACAGAATCGCCGTTGGCTGTTGTGTTGATCAGGCCCTGGATCGTTCCGTTCCCGGTCGCATTGTACATGTAGACCGTTGCGGACACCGGCGGGATTGTCAAGAAAAGGGTGACGAGGAGCAGGACCGGCAGTACGGCACGCAGTTGCTGGATATTCCCCCTCCCTGGTCCTGGACCGCTGTTGCCCGCCATCTGTCGTTCACTCGTTTACTACGAACAGGAACCGTGCGGAACTCTCGCCGATCGCGAGGTCGATGACGTCGCCATTCTTCAGCACCGTCTTTGTCATCGGCGTGATGAGCCCGGCATTGATATAGGTCCCGCTCGAACTCCCCCGGTCCTCGATAAACCACTCCTCCCCCGACCGGAAGATGATGGCATGGGGTTTTGTGATCCGCGTCACTGCCGCGTATTCCACGGGAAGTGCGATGTCCCCTTCCTTTGCCGCTGCCGGGAAATCCGGATCGATCCGGCCGATGCTGGCACGGTCCTTTTTCAGGAGGAAGGTCCTCCCGGCTGCGCCGCCCTCCACGAGGTGCAGGGCCGGGCACTGTCCTCCCGATTCTTCGAGGAGTGCCTTTTTGATGGGGCCGATGCGCGAGTGGAGGTCCCCGTATCCCATCGGGATGTTGATGCTGGAGAAGACACCGATGTTCCGGATCAGTGTCTCGAGCCCCCCGTCAACAAGGGAGAATTTCCAGACCGGGTGGATGCCCTTGACGGTCTCCCTCCCGAACCCTGCCTCCTTCTTTACCAGGCCGATGACAACGAGCTGGTCGATGTGTTTCTTGGTGTTGGCATAACTGGTATCGATGCGGGAGGCGATCTCGCTGATCTCGCGGGGTTCCTTCTCGATGACCTTGAGTATCTTCAGCCGCACCGGATTCGACAGGACCTCAAGGTACTCGGATAACTCCTTTAAAAATGCCGGATCTGTTGAAATGGAAACAGTCTGTTTGTCGGACATGGTTGGATCACCCGGAACAAGTCCCTCTGCCTACAGGATGGAAATGTATGGATTACCATACTATTATTGTGTGTGATAAAATAGGTTGGTATTTTTTTGATCTGCCGGGTCCCGTGGGTGATCTGACGGAGGAACCGTGCTGGGGGTCTCCCTGATATGCCGCGATATATGATCCGGCCGGGTTCAATACATCCCTACACGGTATCATCGTCTCACCACGGCTGTATCATCAATATATAATACCGGTCTTCCAAGGGACAACCGCGTTATTGACGGAGAGGTGCGATAGTAACGCCGCACTCTCTCCCGTATCGATTCTGTCCAGGACCGCTTCGCATGACTGACACATCCATGATACAAAAATACCGGTACGAGATCCTCCTTGTCGGCATCCTCCTCCTCTCGGCATTCCTGAATATCTGGAACATCTGGGGGCAGGGTTATTCGAATGCCTATTACGCGGCAGCGGTCAGGAGTATGCTTGAGAACCCCTCCCTCCTCTTCTTCAATTCGTTCGATGCAGCAGGGTTCATCACGGTCGATAAGCCGCCTGTCGGGCTCTGGGTGCAGGCAGCGAGTGCGGCACTGCTGGGTTTTTCCGGCTGGTCGCTGGTCCTCCCCCAGGCGCTTGCCGGTGTCGGCTCGGTTGCGCTGGTCTACCTGATCGTCTCACGGGCGTTCGGGAAACCCGCGGGACTGGTATCGGCGCTTGCCCTTGCGATCACCCCGATCTTCGTGGCAGTCTCCCGGAACGGCACCATGGACGGGGTCCTCATCTTCGTCCTCCTCCTTGCGGTATGGGCTGGCCTGAAGGCGGCACGCGAGTCCTCCCTTCCCTGCCTCCTGTCAGCAGCCATCCTGATCGGCATCGGGTTCAATGTTAAGATGATCCAGGCGTTCATCGTCGTCCCCGCAGTCCTCGCCATCTATTTCCTGGGTGCAAAGGAACAGTCCCTGAAAAAACGGGCAGTCCACGTCATGGTGGCCATCGCTGTTCTTGCCGTTGTCTCCCTCTCGTGGGCGGTTGCCGTTGATACGGTCCCGGCCGACCAGCGCCCGTATATCGGGGGCAGCGGGGACAACACGGTCCTCGGCCTCATCGTTAATTATAACGGGATTCACCGGCTGGAAAGCGATTCAGCGGGGCCGGGCATGGGTCAGGGTGGATTCTCGCAGGGCGGCCCGTCAACCAGCGGGAATATGCCGCCGGACAACCAGCGTGATACATCGTCTGCACCGGGGGGTGCATGGAACCGTACCGCCGGTCGCACCCCGGGCCAGGATGTTGCTGACATGGCCCGGCCGCCCGGGATGGGACAGGATGCAGTAATAGCCGGCGGACCTCCGGGTAGCGCTGCCAGCGGAATGCCCGGTGGACCCGGTACTGAAACCGGCAATGCACCCCAGTCCGGCAGCGGCAGAGGTGGCGGAGGCATGGGAGATGAGACCGGGACGCCCGGCATCGCCCGGCTCTTCAGCGAGGGGCTTGCCGGCCAGCTCAGCTGGCTGCTGCCCTTTGCCCTCCTCGGGCTCCTCGCGTTCTGGAGACGACCGGCCATACTCTCCCTCAAAGGGCTGGAAGCAGCAGGGCTGTCCGGTGAAAAAGGCCTGACCCTCATGGCGATGGGGCTCTGGCTCCTGCCCGGTCTCGTCTATTTCAGTCTCACCACGGGTTTCTGGCATACCTATTACCTTGCCACCATCGCCCCGCCGCTTGCGGCGCTTGTGGGGATCGGTGCGGTGGCGATGTATGATGCGTACGTTCGTGGAGGAGCACGGGACTGGCTCCTTGTGGCAGCAGTCCTCGTCACCGGCTGCATACAGGCAGTGATCCTGCTCTATACGGCCGCATGGTCCGGCCCGCTCACGGCAATTGTCGCGGTAGGGACAGCGGTACTGGCCGTCTTGCTGGTGTTCTATAAATTCCGGGACCGGGCCAGCACGGGAATGATACCGAAGCTCGTGGCGGCAGGAGCGGTTGCCCTCCTCTTCATCGCACCGTTTGTCTGGGCCTGCACGCCGCTGATGTATGGGTCGGGGAATATCCTGCCTGTTGCCGGCCCACGGCTCTCGGGGCAGGCAGGTGGAGGCGGGGGGATGAATATGCCCGGTTCGTCATCCGGAGCAGGCACCTCATCGCTTGCAGAGTACCTCCTCTCCCATGCAACGGGCGAGACATGGATCGTTGCCGTACCAAGCAGCATGAATGCCGCTTCCGACCTGATCATAGAGACGGGGAAACCCGTCCTGTCGCTTGGGGGTTTTGCCGGCAGCGACCAGGTCCTGACCGTGGATGAGGTAAAGCAGATGGTATCTGGCGGGGAGATCCGCTATTTCTACCTGTCAGGTGGACAGGGTGGCGGGGGATCGGACTCCGGCAACAGCGCCATCTTCAGCTGGGTCCAGGGCACGTGCACAGCAATCCCCTCATCCGAATGGGACGATGGCAGCAGTGCACCGGCCAGCGACCGGGGCCTCCGGTCCCTTACCGGAAGCCAGAACAGCACGATCCCCGGCCTGCGGGACACCGTGCCTTCCCAGTCAGGAGCCGGGGGTTCAGGCTCAGGCAGCCAGAACGGCCTGTACGACTGTGCCGGGTATGCGGGGTAAACGGCCGCATGAAACCGGACGGGTACTGCCATGGGGGGAGGGGGATGCCTGACGGTTTTTCCATGCCGGCCCACGGACACCTCGTCTGGTTCTTCTTCGTTGGCGTGGTATCGTCGCTTGTCGATATCGGGCTGCTCTGGTATCTCTGCGAATCCTGGGGGATATGGTATATCCCGGCTGCCATCGTCTCCTACGGTTGCGGGATCCTTGTCAGCTATTGCCTCAACAAATTCCTTACCTTCCATGACAGGACCCGTGACTATCTCTCCCAGTTCACCACGTTTGCCGTGATCTCCATCAGCTGCCTGCTGGTGAATGTCTGCATCATCTGGCTTCTCGTGGAACTGGCCGTGTTCAATTACCTGGTAGCAAAGGCGATCGCGACGGCCTGCGCGTTCTTCTGGAGTTATTACGGACAGAGCAGGTTCACGTTCCGGGGGAGATGACGGTGTTCCGGAATGCCCCGGGGTACGGTCACAGGATTAATATGGGGGAATGAAAATACGCTGATTCACACGACCCGGGCAGGTAATCCTGATGTTTGATTCGCTCTTCGAGAAGGCGGCAGAGGGGACACTCAAAGCGCTCACGGTGGAGTGGACCTGCCCGAAGTGCGACGGGAGGAACTTCCGGATCCTGACGCGGGGCGAACGCTCCTCCGGGGAATACCATGGGCGGTGCCGGTACTGCCGTACAAAGTGCCGGGCCTCGTTTCCCCCGCCGGAACACGAGGTCGAAGGCGAAGCGGAGTTCATGGAGAATATATCGGACCCCGATTTTACCGCTGAGGAACAGACCGACATGATCCGGGACTTTGCCGAGATCGCGTCCCTTGTTGTAGACGGTGCTCCCCCGGCATACCTGCGGGGGAAGAGAAAGGCGCTGGAAGACAAGATTACGTTTGCGAAACGGCGGAGACGGTAGGGGCGCCTACCACGCTTTCCTGTCCTTGGCAAATGCCCCCATGAAGAGGCATTCGGTTGCATCGATCGTATCGACACCGATGTGATCGCCGATAGGGAGGCCGATGCCGCGGATAATGGCAGCGGGCGTGCACTCGTCTGCTTCGCCCATCACCAGTTCGGCAGCAGAGGCGATGTTGTCGGCGACTGCACGTTTCGTCACCTCAAGCCTGCGCCCGAACAGGTCTTTTCTCCCCCGGTCATCGATCACGGACGGGATGCCGGCCGACCCGATCGCAACCCCGCTGCACCCGAGACGCATCGCGTGGGTGCGGCTGTCGGCAATGATCACCCCGATCTCCACACCGGCATGAGACTCGATCGCTCGCTTGATCTGCTGGGCGCTCTGGTCCGGATCCGCCGGGAGGGGGGTGACGCAGCCGGGCGGGGCATTCGAAGCATCCACGCCGGCATTCGGGAGGAGCGTGCCGCCTTTCATGCAGAGCAGAAATCCCGGGATGCCCCCGACAATCGAGTCGCTCTCCCGGAGGACCACTTCCACCGTCCGGGGATCCATCTTGTATTGTTCCCCGAGTTCCTGTGCCCGGGAACGGGGTGTAATGTCGGCAAGACGGATGACATTTCCTTCGGACGTTGCCACCGCGGTCTCGGCGAGGACAAGCACATCGCCATTCTCAAATCCCCCGCAGGTCTTTTCAGCCGTCGCGATGACCCGGTCGGCAATGGGGTCGCCGCTGTGGATGATCCCGGTCGGGAGCCCGAACACCTCGAACGAGGAGTTCATGGTGTCTTCACCATCCGTTCGTACACCCTGACCATGTCCACCGTCTCCTTCACGTCATGGGTACGGACAACCGAGGCGCCTTTCTGGAGGAGGAAACCGGTGACGGCAAGGCTCCCGCTCAACCGCTCCTCCGGCTCGCGGTTGACCAGGTTCCCGATGAAACTCTTGCGGGAGATGGCGGCAAGGAGCGGCCGGTCGAACTTCCGGAACGCATCGAAGTGCCGGCAGAGCTCCCAGTTGTCATCGTACGAACGGAACGGGGTCCAGATCCCGATGCCCGGATCGAGCACGTAGTTATCGATACCTGCGGTTTCACACCGCCCGACGACGGTTGCAAGTGCCTTTTCCGTTGCTGCCACACCGATCGCATCCCCCGGGGTATAGTCCGTTGCCATAACAAAGGCGGGCAGCCCGGACCCGGCAACGCGTTTAGCATAGGCCTCCGATGCAAACCCGGCAATGTCATTCACGGCATGAATCTCGTGTTTCAGGCAGATGTCCAGCACCCACGGGTTCATCGTGTCGACAGAGACCGTGAACCCGGTGCCGTCCAGTTCCTTTAACGCGGCATCGATCCGCGCCCCCTCTTCCGCACCGCTGATCGCTTGTGCATTGGGAGCGGTGCTCCGTGCCCCGACATCGAGCATATCGGCACCCTGCTCGATCATCTCAACGGCTTTTTTATGGATCTCGTTGGTCGGGATAAAAGAGTCGTGGTAGAAGGATTCCGGGCTGACGTTGAGTACGCCCATCACGCGGGGCGGGGCATCCCCGCCGATAACGAGTTTATTTACAGTACACGATCGCATGCCCTCTCCTTTGCCGATCGGAAGGTGTTCTCCATCAGCGTGGCGATCGTCATCGGGCCAACGCCCCCGGGAACCGGGGTGATGGCCGACGCGATCTCCTTTACTGCGTCGAAGTCCACGTCACCGACCAGTTTCCCCTCCAGCTGGTTGATGCCGACATCGATGACCACGGCGCCTTCCTTCACCATCTCTTTTGTGATAAAGTGCGGTTTGCCGATCGCGGAGACGAGGATGTCCGCCCGCTTCAGTTCTTCGGCAAGGTCTTTTGTCCTGCTGTGGCAGATCGTGACCGTTGCGTCGGCATTCAGGAGCAGTGCAGCCATGGGCCGGCCCACATCGATGCTGCGCCCGGCAATGACCGCCCGGGCACCGGCAACGGGTATCTGGTACTCGGCAAGGAGCGTCATGATCCCGGTTGGTGTGCAGGAGGAGAACCGGGGCTTTCCTAAAAAGAGGTGGCCCATGTTCTCCGGGTGGTACCCGTCCACATCCTTGTTCGGGTCGATGGCACCGATCACCCGTTCGGCGTCGATCTGCTGCGGCATCGGGAGCTGGACGAGGATGCCGTCGACCGTGCCGTCACGGTTCAGTGCCCGGACCTTGTCGACCACGGTGCGGGTCGTCACGTCGGCGGGGAGTTCTACCCCGACCGACCCGATCCCGACCTGCTCGCAGGCCCGGTGTTTCATCCGCACGTACATCTGCGATGCGGGGTCGTTGCCCACGATCACGGTGGCAAGGTGCGGGCGGAGTCCTGAACCTGCGATCTCCTCCTTGAGGGCCCCGAGGCGTTTCTCCGACGTCTTTTTTCCGTCAAGGATTGTGGTCATGGCAACTCCATCTCACTGTAAGCATTTATTCCGGATACAGCGTAAAACGGCTGGCGAGCGCAACGACCTTTGCGTGGATATCCTTTGCTGCCGCTTCGTTCCTGACATCCTTGACAATGGTCGCGATCCAGTTCCCGATGAGGCGCATCTCGGCCTCCTTCATGCCCCGGGACGTGATAGCCGGCGTTCCGATGCGCAGGCCACTCGTGACAAACGGGCTCTTGGTCTCGTTCGGGATCGTGTTCTTGTTGACCGTGATGCCGGCTTTCCCGAGTGCGGTCTCGGCTTCAAGGCCGGTGATGCCCTGTTCCGTGAGGTCGAGGAGCATCAGGTGGTTGTCGGTGCCGCCGGAGACGAGCCGGAGGCCGTTTGCCATCAGGGTCTCGGCAAGGGTCTTGGCGTTCCTGATGATCTGCTTGTTGTATTCCTTGAAGGAGGGCCTGAGCGCTTCCTCGAAGCAGACCGCCTTTGCGGTGATCGTGTGCATCAGGGGGCCGCCCTGCATGCCGGGGAAGACTGCCTTGTCGATGGCGGTCCCGAGATCGGCATTGCACATGATGGCGCCGCCGCGGGGGCCGCGGAGGGTCTTGTGGGTCGTGGTGGTGGTGAAGTTGACCACGCCGACCGATGTCGGGTGGAGGCCGGTGGCAACGAGGCCGGCGATGTGGGCGATATCTGCCATACAGTAGGCGCCGACATCGTCAGCGATCTCCTGGAAGGCCTTAAAATCAATGGTACGGGGGTAGGCCGAGGCACCACAGACGATGATCTGCGGCTTCTCTTTCTTTGCCATCTCTGCTACTGCACCGTAGTCGATCATCTCGGTCTTCTCGTCAACGCCGTATTGTGCCACCTGGTAGAACTTCCCGGTGAAGCTGACCGGCGAGCCGTGAGAAAGGTGGCCGCCCTGGTTGAGCTTCATGGAGAGGATCTTCTCTCCCAGTTTCATGTACGCAAAATAGACCGCCATGTTGGCCTGGGTGCCCGAGTGGGGCTGGACGTTGGCATACTCGGCGCCAAAGAGTTTCTTGAGCCGGTCGCGGGCCAGGTTCTCGGCCATATCGTGGAACTCGCAGCCGCCATAGTACCGCTTGCCCGGGTAGCCCTCGGCATACTTATTGGTCATGATCGATCCCATTGCCTCGAGTACCGCTCTCGAAACAACGTTTTCGGATGCGATCAGCTCCAGACCGTTAACCTGGCGGAGCCTCTCCTTTTCGATGATATCTGCAATTGCTGGATCCGTTTTTGCCAGATACGACATATGGAGAAAGGTTGGTTCTTTGGGGGTAATAGGTTTTCTTTTCCGAGGGGTTATCAAACCCCGAGGAGGAGAAGGGAGGCATCAGCCGACCTTCGACCCGATACCCGCGTTTTCCTGAACTCGCACGAATTACAGCAATTCTTCGATCCGGTGAGGGGCATCAGCCCCGAGCCGGGAGAAGAACGCATCAGCGTTCTTCGACTCGATACCCGCATTTTCCCGGGCACTTCCCTTCCCCCGCAGCCCCCCTCTGCCGGTCCGTCACAACGCGGAAGCATTGCTCTTGTTTTTTCAAGCCGGCCCCTCATCTTCCCTGATATCAGATAAGAACGGCAATTTTCACCTAAAACCCGGATTTCAGCCAAAACGCTTTTCTCCTAATCAGGCGATCACTACTATTAATATTAATTAAGGAGTGCGCCGCACCAGTACAGTAAGTGTTTTCGTGTATGGCGTTGTCCGATGCAAAGATCAAATACCTTGAGCACGAACTCGATCAACAGGAGAAGCTGATTAGTATGATGGAAGGTTCAGGAGCCAGCGAGGACCGCGTCGCGGCCCTCGAGAAGAAGGTACGGGATATGGAGGCGCTGGTCAAGGGGCTTACCCAGGAACTGCTTGACCTCAAGTCCATTGCAATGAAGATGTCCAAGCAGACCGAAGAGCGCAGCAGGCAGGAACTGAAGCGTGGCCCGATTGTCCAGGGAGCACAGCCCGGGGCATCGGCTGGCCCCTCGTTCTCGTCTTCCGGCGGCAGCACCGTCATCCGCCCGAAGGGACGGGCGCCGGAAGCCCCGGCGGCCCCGGCAGAACCGGTCATGGACATGATCATGCAGCCGGATGGCACCATGAAACTCGAGCCCCGCCGCGGCGAGAAGGACTATATCATCGCCCGGGCTGGCTATGGCAGGACCAAGAAGGGTGGTCCCCAACCCAAGCAGAGCGATCTCATCTATGCCGCTGAGGATGACAAGAAGGATCCTGCAAAGAAGTAAGGAGCCGGATCTTTGCATATCACAGGACTGGAGATCGACAATTTCAAGTCTTTTTCAAAAAAGACAAAAATTCCCTTTTTAGAGGGGTTTACCGTTATATCCGGACCGAACGGCTCCGGTAAAAGCAATATCATCGATTCGATCCTTTTTGTCCTTGCCCTCTCGAGCTCCCGCAACCTGAGGGCGGAGAAGCTGACCGACCTGATCAACCTGAACTCCGGCCGGAACATCGCAGAAGTAGCCCTTGAATTTTCCGACGGCACCCGGATCCGGCGGCGCATCAAGCGGACCGCAAACGGGTACTACAGCTACAATTACCTCAACGAACGCCTCTGCAAGCAGAGCGATATCGTCGATCATCTTGCAAAAGCCGGGATTATCCCCCACGGGTATAACGTCGTGATGCAGGGGGATGTGACCCGCATCATGGAGATGAGCGATTTCGAGCGCCGGAAGATCATCGACGAGATCGCCGGGGTGTCGGAGTTCGATACCAAGAAACAGCAGTCGCTTGCCGAGCTCGAGATCGTGCGGGAGCGGATCGAGCGGGAAGAACTCCTCCTCATCGAACTGACCCGCCGGGCAAACGAGCTCAAGCGCGAGCGGACCCATGCCCTGGAGTACCAGAAGTGGCAGAACGAGCTCACGTTCTACCAGAACTGCCGCTCTGCCGCCCAGCTCCACGAGCGGATCAAGGAGTTCACCTCCCTCCAACGGTCTACCGAGGACCACAAGATCCAGCTCACCCGCATTGCATCGGACCATGGGATCGAGGAGAACGAGCTCTCCTACCTGAAGGCGGACTTGAAGGACATCGACGAGCTGATCAACAAGAAGAGCGGGGCCGACTACCTCAAACTGATCGCGGAACTCGAGGAAGCCAAGAGCGGGATCAAGCTCGCCGAGCAGACCATTGTCCGCATGAAGAAGGAGAAGGAGACGAACCTCGAAGCGATCAACCGCGTGTACATGGACACGAAACGTGCCGAGGCACGCGTCGCGGAGTGCACGGACCAGATCCGGACCCTGACCATCGACCGGACGAACATCGCGATGGAGGTGGCGACCGCAAAGGCGCAGCTTGAGAAGTTCGAGACCGAGATCAAGGCGCACAGCGAGGACACGGAAGGCGCCCGCGACCGGCTCTTTGCGCTCTTAAAGGAGATCGAGGAGAAGAAAGGCCAGCGCTCGGAGATCCTCCACCAGCAGGACATGCTCATCGAGAAGAGCCGGATGCGGACCACCGAGCTCGAACGCCTCACCGGCCTCCTCCGGCAGCTGGACGAGGAATATAACGCGAAACAAACCCAGCTGACCGACAGCGACAAGAGCGTGAAGGACCTCCAGGCCGAGAAGAAGGAACTGGACCGGAACCTCTCGGAACTGGAGAGCACGCTCTTTGCCCAGCGCTCGTCCCTCGAACGTCTCCGCACCGAGATCCGCGACCGGGAGCAGGACGCGATCCGGCTCGAGGCGGCCCAGCAGGCCCGGGGCGAGTCCGGGGGGAGGGCGCTTGAGGCCATCAAGGCGATGGAAGGCGTACACGGTACCATCTCCGACCTCGGGAAGGCCCCGGCCGAGTATTCAATTGCCCTGAACATCGCGGCGGGCAACAAGCTCCAGTTCGTGGTCTGCGACAACGACCAGATTGCCTCGGACGCGATCCGGTACCTCAAGGAGGAGCGGCTCGGACGGGCCACGTTCCTCCCCCTGAACAAGCTCAAACCCCCACAGCTCCCGCCGCTCAAGGAACCCGGCGTCATCGATTATGCGGTGAACCTGCTGGAGTACGATCCCAGGTACGACCGTGCCTTCTCCGTCATCCTCGGAGGGACGGTCGTGGTCGACACGCTCGAACGGGCCCGGAAGATGATCGGGAAGTTCCGGATGGTCACGCTCGACGGCGAACTGATCGAGAAGAGCGGTGCGATGACCGGCGGCTCGATGAAGAAACAGGGCGGCCCCCGCGGGTTTGGCGCCGCAGTGGACGACGAGATCATGCGCATCCGCTCGCACCTGGGTGAACTCCAGGGAGAGGCAGCCACGCTCGAAGCGGGCGTAAAGCGGCTCACGGAAGAGGTGGACGCAAAGCGGGCGACACGGAACGAGATCGACCAGAAAGTGGCCCGGTTCGGGATGTTCACCGAAGAGTTCTCCCGTCGGTTCGAAGCGATCACGGTCGAGAAGCAGACCATCGAGGCCGCGGTGGCACGCCAGCAGGACGAGACGAAGAACTGCGGCGCGGAACTCACCGCCCTTGAGACCGAACTGGACAAGACCACCGAAGTTGTCAACGGGCTGAACAGCCAGATCGAGGAGATCAAGAAACGCCTCGACGATACGAATATCCCGGCGCTCACGGAACAGATCGAGAAGAAACGCCGGGAGATAGAGGAGTCAGAGCGCCGTCTCAGGAACAAGGACGGGGACATCAACGATGCCCAGCGGGAGCGCCAGCACTTCAATGCCCGGCTCGAAGAACTGGCCGGGGAACGGAACCGGCAGGACGACCGCAACCTCCAGATCGATGCGGATATCGGTTCATCCCATGAACAGATCGCGGTCCACAAGACGCAGATCGCCGCTCTCGAGGAACGGCAGAAAGAGTTCTCCGGGGTGCTGGATGAGCTGCGGACGAAACGGGGCGAAGTGTCCCAGCACATCCAGGACTCCGAACTGAAACTGATGAAGTTCGATGCCGAGCGCGAGCGGATCACGGTCCAGCTGGGGGCGATCGAGGAACGTGCCAGGACCCTCGGGATCGAGATCGAGATGCTCAGACAGCAGGTCGGTGAGATGGACACCGAACTGACGCTCTCGGAGATCGAGGGGAAGATCGCCGAGGCGGACGGGGCGCTCCGGAAGATCGGGGCCGTGAACATGCTCGCGATCGAGGAGTACGACAAGGTCCAGCGGCAGGTGACGGAGCGGACGGAGCGGAAGGAGACGCTCTCGACCGAGCGTGAAACCTTGATCGAGCGTATCGAGCAGTTCGAGCAGATGAAGTACGAGGCCTTCACCACGGCGTTCAAGGCGATCGATGCCAATTTCCGGGAGATCTTTGCCCGGCTCACGAGCGGGAGCGGCCATCTTGTGCTGGAGAACGAGGAGGATCCGTTCACCGGCGGGATGACGTTCGCCGTACAGCCCCGCGACAAGAAAGTGCACCTGCTCAATTCGCTGTCAGGCGGCGAGAAGTCGCTCACCACCCTTGCGTTCATCTTCTCGATCCAGCACTACATCCCGGCACCGTTCTACGCCTTCGACGAAGTGGACATGTCCCTCGACGGCGCGAACGTGGAGCGGATCGCCTCCATGGTCACCGAACTGGCACCCAGTTCCCAGTTCGTCATCGTCTCCCTCAGGAAGCCGATGATCGAGGCTGCCCAGCGGATCATGGGCGTCACGCTGCGGTCGGATAAGAGCACCCTTGTTACCGGGGTAAAGGCGAATGGCTGAAGAGCCTGACGGGAGGAAGCCGGAGGATCCGGCCCCTCTTCCCCCGGAAACAACGCAGCCCGTACATCCCGGGACGGACGACCCGCAGGCATCCCCGCCCGGTGATACCGGAGGACAGCAACCTGTCACCCCGGGGGTTGTCGAGGACCCGGTGGAGATCCTTGTCGGCCTTGCGGAACGCGGGGAGATCGACCCGTGGAATATCAATATCATCGAGGTCACAGACCGGTTCCTCTCCGAACTGGAGAGGCGGCGTGAACTCAACCTCCAGCTCTCGGGGAGGACACTCTTCTATGCCGCAACCCTCATCCGGATGAAGTCCGAGCTGCTCGTTGTCGTGGAGACCCCTGATGATGAAGGTGATAGCGACGATGACCTGTTCGGGGACGGGTTCGGGGGTGAGATGGGCGACGAGATCGATTACGGCAGCCGGCTCGGCCCCATCGAGCGGCTGGAGAACGAGATCCAGCGTCGGCTCGACCGGAAGAGCATGCGCAAGAGCCCGATCACCCTCTTCGAGCTGATCACCGAGCTCAAGAACATCGAGAAGGAGGAGCGCCGGCGCCGCAGGATGGCAAACGGGTCTGCCGACATCTCCGACGATTCCCTGATCGATGCGGACGACGTGGTCAGCATCGCCCACGAGGAAGGGTTCCAGGAGTCCTCGATGACCCGGCTCGCGGAGTACCTCGGAGGGCTGGAGATCGACGAGGAGATGACGCTTGCCGAGTTATGCAGGCGGATGGAGTGGGGGATCCCGGAAGTGTTTATCCCGCTCCTCTTCCTTGCCCTTGACGGGCGGTGTTCCCTCCGGCAGGAGGAGTTTTATGGGGATATCTTTGTGCAGATCTGCCGGGCGGAGGAAGGAGAATCCCCGCCAGGTTCCACTGCTGAATAACATTCCGCGGACACGGGTGGAAATGACAACCGGTATCCGTTCCCCGTGCGGGATGACCGGCTGGCATTTCCCGGTCCCGTTCATTCCGGTGGTTCGTTTTAAAAAAGATTACCTCCGGCTGTACTTCCTGAACATGTAATAGACCGCCCCGGCGATCAACGCCAGCAGCATGATCCCGAAAACGGCAACGAGCGACTGCTCCTTTACCTGTATGCGGAAATCATCTTTCACCTCGGTCTGGTCGGATGTCACTTTCACCGTGATCTTGTACTCGCTGGCAACGATGTTACCCGGAGGGACGATCCGCACGCTGACATCGGCAGATTCGCCCGGTGGGATGCCGGCAATCGTCCCGGGCGTGATCTCGGCATTCCAGCCATCCGGCGCAACGATAGTGGTCTTCATGTTTGTCAGGCTCCCCGCATTGCCGGCATTGGTCAGCCGGATGTCGAACGTGAGCGTATCCCCCTTGTTCACGGAGTACTGGTACTTTTCGGCATAGACTTTCAGTTCATAATTCCCCTTGATCTTGGCCGTCAGGTTCTCGGTATAGGACGTGGCCGAGGAATCGATGATGAGCGGGATAAAGTAATCGCCCACCGCGACATCATAGGGAGGGATTGCCTCGACAACGAGCGCCTTCTCCTCGCCGCTCTTGATGAACAGCTCGGAGATGTCCGTCCCCGCCACCGCCTTCTGCTCGAAACGGACATACCACCCGGCAGGGATCTGCTCCGTTGTGAGCCGGAAGGTGTCGTCGTTCTTCCCGATGTTCCGGATCGTTACATCGTAGCGGGGCTTCTTGTCGGCCGTTGTCGTCAGCACGGGGGAATTCACCGTGACTTCCGCGGCAAACAGGGCCTTCTCCAGCATCACGGTCCCCGCATCGGTCGTGATCCCGCCCTTGATCCGGATGTCCTTCTTCTCCACTTCCTTGTACCCGTCCCTCCCGATGGTCAGGGTATAGCGACCCGGCTCGACATCGGCCGCCACTTTCCCGTCTGCCGAGCTTATCACTTCATCGACGGTTGCATGGTCGGAGTCGCGGACAAACGTGACCTTTGCCCCCTTGATCTTCTCCCCGTCCTTATCGACAACACTGAGCTTGAATGTCCCTTTCTCGCCCTTGTGCGTCTCCGAGATGGTCACATACGCCCAGTACCATCCGTCCCCGATATGGACCCGGACAGCATACTCCCCCTCGGGGGTGTCCGAGCTGGTCTCCACCTCGAGCAGTATGGTCTTGGAACCATTGGGCGGCAGGGAGAGCTTGTTGATCTCGGTCTCGCCATCCTTGAAACGGACCTCCCAGTCGTACTTCTCCGTGTCAAAGGACTCGTACCAGAGCTTCTTGTTGTTCTCCTGGCCGTTGTTAACAACGTTCAGGCTGAAGACTGCCGTTTCGCCGGCTTCGATGATCTGGCCGGGCAGGTCGCACGTGATGGAGACGTACGTGTCCCTGGATGACGTAAGGTCGGCCGAGACCGGCTGGGGCAGGATGAGGAGAATTACCGCAGCGATGAGGAGGCCGGCAAGGAGGAGGGGGTCGCACCCACCCCGTCTCCTGAGGTCTGTTTTTTCCGGAATCATCGCACATCAAGCCGCATGAACCGCAGGTACGCGAGGCCGAAGAAGACCACCGGGAAGAGGAGGAGGGCGATCATGGATGCGATGATCGGGTAGAGGAGGTCTTCGAGCCCGACATCCCCGGATGTTCCCACGCTGAACGCGGCGGTGGTAGTGGTGCTCCCCCTGCTTCCGATCACCGTCGCCGTGCTGCTATACTGCTGGGTAACCGCGGAGGCGATCGCGTCGTAGTTCATCGTTGGTGAAAAGAGTGCCAGGGTACTGTACACCATCTGCCGCTTCTCCGAATAAGCCTGCATCTTCTCGCCGAACTCGTCCCATGCCCCGTTGTTCCCCTTGTCGGCAAACGTGACCGTTATTCCCGCACCTTCAGTTGCATTGGCCGGATGTTGCATCTGGTCGATGAGCTCACGCGGAAGTTCCGGCGGGTTGCCGATAACGAGTTCGGTTACGGTTGTGCTGGCCAGCGTAGGAATGAGTGCCGAGAGCGCGATGAAGATGATCATTGTGTAGATCAGGGCCGATCCGCTCTCGTCCATGACGGTAGACATGAAGAGAGCGATGGCGAAGTACGCGAAGATGAGAAGGAACGAGGCGAGGCCGAAGATCCCGATCAGGATCAGTTCGTTCCCATCCGGCACGATGCCGTAGATGAGCAGGGTTGCAAGCGCGATGAAGAGCACGACAAAGAGCGCCCCCGCAAGGGCTGCGATCCCGCCGAGCGCCTTGCCATTGATCACCTCGTCGCGGTACACCGGGTGAGAGAGGAGGATCTTTAAGGATTTGCTCTCCTTCTCTTTCGAGACAAGGTCGAACCCCATCGCGATCCCGAGGATGCCCCCTACGAAGACGAGGTAGGTTGCAACCGATGAGAAGACCGAGAGGATGGAGGGTTTCTCTGCCATGTAACTGGAAAGCGGCGAGTCGATGGTGGACTGGTGCTTGTTGTAATCCTCAAGGTTCTTGTTGTACTCCGAGATGCCCCCGATCATGCCGACGATGGCAACGATGAGCAGGATACCGAAGATGAGGAGGAACTTCCTGCTGTGGAGGTGGTCGAAGAACTCTTTTGCTGCAATGGTGGTAAGCCCGTTTCGTGCCATGTTCTTCACCCCGCCACCTGGTAATACGAGAGGAAGGTCTCCTCCAGGGTCAGCCCCTCGCGGGAGAGACTTCGTATCCTGATGCCTGCCAGTGTCAGGCTGTCCGAGACAGCATCGCGGATGTCTGAGCGGGCGACAATAACGGCCCCGCACCGGTCATGTTCGTAGTTGATGCTGACAAGGTCCGGGTGGACGAGGTCTGGCATCGGGTCGCGGGTCTCGACAAGGATGGTCACGCGGGCATCAGCCTTCTCCGGGAGCTCGCGGGCGAGGTCTCTCCACGATCCCTGTGCAATGAGCCGGCCTTTCGAGAGGATCCCCACGGTTGTGCTGACCCGGCTCACCTCTTCGAGAATATGGGAGGAGACGACAACGGTCTTCCCCTTTCGTGCAACCTCCGTGATGATCCGGCGGTAATCGGCAACTCCCTGCGGGTCGAGGTTTGCCGTAGGTTCATCAAGGATGATCACCGCAGGGTCGTTTAAGAGTGCTTTTGCCAGGCCGAGCCGCTGGCGCATTCCCTTGGAATAACCGCCCACGTCCTTGGTCACGCCGTCGAGGCCGACAAGGGAGAGCAGCTCCGCGGACCGCTCTCTGCAGGCAGGGGTATCCATACCGTACAGCCTGCCGAAGTAGGTGAGGTTCTCTTCCGCGCTGAGCGATGCATAGAAGCCGACGTCCTCGGGCATATACCCGATCTGCTGCTTGACCCTTATCGGGTCGCGGGCAACGTCGAGGCCGCCGATCAGGCAGCGGCCGGACGTTGGTTCGATGAGCCCGGTGAGCATCAGGATGGTCGTGCTCTTCCCGGCACCATTGGGGCCGAGGAGGCCGAAAATCTCCCCGTCCGGAATCTCTGTGGTCAGGTCATTGACCGCACGGACGCCGTTGTACTCTTTTGTGAGATGTTCGAGTTGTATCATGGTCTGCTCCGGGCCGGGATTTGTCCCGGCCGAAAGGATACCCGTGAAGTCGATGCCTGCTTAAAAAGGAGTTGTCGCACAGGTCTCTACACATCCGGCTACCCGAAAACAGGTGTGCCGGAATCTTCAAATACAGGATGACGGCCGCGCCCGGGACCACGCATGGTTTCCCCTGCCATGCCGCACTTCCCGCAGAAAAATAACCTGTAGACAGTTGTGCCAGATATCTTATTTATCCCCGGAACCGGATATCTAACCATGAATTTCCGGCTCATGGCGGGGACCTGTGTCCTCCTTGTTGTCCTGCTCGTCTTCCCTGCGGCAGCCCTGCCGGATATCGAAAATCTCTCCCCTGCAACCCGGACCGGTAAAGTCTGGGTTACCATGAACGACATCAATGGCACGGGGACGCCGGAGTCGATGTATGTTTCTTATACCATGGGAACTGTCGCCGGGGTCGTTCCCTCATCGGTCCAGGAAGACGCAGAGACCGGTGTGGTAACCATCACCATGCATGAAAGCGACGGTGCCCGGGGCTATACGTTCCTTACAAAGGAAATCCCACAGGAAAATGACTGGGATTCGGTTTATAAGGTCAGGACTATTGCCGTTGCAAAGGTGGAAGGGAGGGACGATTACCTGTTTGTCAATGGCATGGACTTTGGCGCTGCCCCGGCCATGGCCAATTATTATGCTGATGCGGTGCCTGAGGGGAAACAGCACGAGTGGATTGACCTTAACTGGAAAGATCCGGCAAAGGACCTCAACCTCACGGTCTATGCCCCGGACGAGACCTTCGGCCCGTACTCGGATGCAGCGGATGGCAGGAAGGATGGCCGGATCTTCCTTGACTTTGGCAGCCTGCTGAACGTGACCGCCGGCAACTGGTTCTTCAAAGTACAGAACAACAACCAGGAATATACCCCGTATACCCTGAACACCTACTCCGCGTGAGCATATCCATGAGACCGATCCCCGCACTCCTCATCCTGGCAGCAGTCATCCTGTGCATAGTGGCAGTGCCCGGGGTCTCGGCACAGGAATACATAGTGCGGTCCGGCTATGACAACCCGGTGCCTGAGGACACTGCTGCACGGACCCCCGTCCCCGTCGGTTTCTGGGCACTGCCCTTCTGGGTGATGCTGGCCCAGGTCCTGCTCTTCCCTCCCGAGATCTTCCTTGCGGCAAAGCTCTGGGCCGCCATGGGGATCCGCCGGGTCTCCGGGAGCAATGTGCTCGACCAGGGAGTCCGTGCCCGGATTTACGGGTATATCTGTCAAAACCCGGGTATCCACCTCAGGGGCCTTTCAGCTGAGATGGGGATGAAGATGGGTACCCTGCGTTACCACCTTAACGTCCTGCACCACACGCACAAGATCGCCGTTGCCGGTGATGCGACATCAGTCAGGTTTTTCGAGAACAGCGGCACCTACAGTGCCGATGAGCAGCTCATCCACAAGCACCTGCGGAATGAGACAACCCGGAAGATCTTAAGTGTCCTGATCGAGCGGCCGCTGGCGACCCGGCAGAACCTTGCGGAGGCAGCCGGCATCACCGGCCCCTCTGTCTCGTGGCACATGAAACGCCTTGAAGAGGACCGCATTGTCATTTCCCGGCGGGAGGGAAGGATCTCCGTGTACGAAATTCCCGCCCCGGTAGCCGGGTATCTTGCACGGCAGGTCCGGACCCCGGTGGCCGTGCCGGTCACGGAATGTCCGGGTGCAACCGGGCACGCGTGATACAATATCTCCCGGACAGGAACGGTGCATGGAGTAGATGCAGTAATCCTCCTGTCTTTTGTATCAGAGCGGCGAACCATTGAACGGATACGCGATAGATGTCAGCTATTATATCGGAGAGCCCGCGGCCTCTACCCCGGGGGACCCTGGCCGGGCTGCTCTGCAATTTCCTGATCCCGGGATAGGTCGTGCATCCAGCGGGTTCTTCAGTACGGGCGACCGGCGGACCCTGAATCAAATCCTGTTCTTTTTTATACAATCGTCGGATATTCAGGTAATATGACCCTGTATGGCCGATCTCTTATGTTCATAATTCTTGTCTGCCTCTTTACCCTGATCTCCCCGGTTGCGGCCGACACCCCCCAGTTCCGCGTCTATTCGGACCCCTCGGGCGCCTCCTTCTGTGTCGACTATCACTGCGGGTATTCCACCCCCGACGATTTCGCGGCCACGCCCAACTCCTGGCACACGATCACCGTCTCCCTGCCCGGCTACCAGACGTGGAGCGACAGCGTCTACCTGGATGACTACGGCACCACCGTGGTCAACGCGAACCTCGACCCGAACCCCGCTTCGTTCGGGTACCTCGACATCTCCTCCTTTGGTGCGGATATCTATGTTGACGGGATCTACCACGGAAACGGCGACCAGACGATGCCGCTCTCCCCCGGGGGCCACAATCTCCGTCTCCAGAAAGCCGGCTATTACGACCACGAGGAATACTTCACGATCTCCGCTGACAGCACTACCTCCCTCGCCCCCGGGATGACGCCCTACCCGCAGTCGTCCCCCTACGGTGACATCCAGGTCCAGTCGGTTCCCCCGGGTGCAGCGGTTACCGTGAATGGTTACTACAAGGGCACCACGTATCCCGGAGACCCGGTATATGTCACCCAGCTGGCGCCGGGGAGCTATACGGTCAGCCTCTCCATGCCGGACTACCAGACTTACACCGAGACCGTGGCGGTCCAGGCAAACGGAGTGAAGACCGTTACGGCGCCCATGGTCCCCGTTGCGCCGGGACCCTCGCCCGACACGACCGGGCAGCTGACCGTCGGTTCTATTCCCTCGGGTGCCAGCGTCTACCTTGACAACTCGTACCGGGGCGTCACGCCGATGGTACTCTCCGATATCCCTGCCGGGAGCCATGCGGTCGTGCTGCGCCAGAACGGGTACCAGGACTGGACTTCGTCGGTCGCGGTGACCGGCGGAGGCTACGAGGCGGTATCCGGGACGCTCGTTCCGGGCAGCACATCCCAAAACCCCACGCCCCAGCCGACAAAGTCCCCGCTGCCGGTCTTCATCCCCCTGACCGGCATCGGTATCTGTGCTGCGCTGGTCATCATGAGCAAGAGGGAGTAAAATCTCCCGGTCTTTTTTACGCGGGCTTTTTCGCGTTCGCCCGGGAACCGCCTCCCTTTTGTACCCTCCCTGCAAACCATTGTATGAACACGCTATGGATATCAGCCATTTTCTCGGTGAGTCTGCCTCATTTACCCGTGCAACCCTTGCCGGGAGCAGGACCCGCTGGCTGATCCTCGTCCTGCTCGCCCTGCCGTGGCTGGCGCTCTCATCGCTTGCCGGCAGCCTGGACCTTATTGAAGGTACCCGGATCCACTGGGCACGTATGCCGTGGAATGAGGCCGGGATCCTGATCGCTCTCGGGCTCCTGTGCTATTTCCTGATCTCGGGATATGTCGTGCGGCTCCTGAAAGGTGATGCATCCCCGCCGGAGTTCGACAACTGGCTCCTGCTCTGCCTTGACGGCATTAAGGTCCATACCATCCCGCTGGTCTGGATCATTGTGCCTTCCGTCCTTGCATACATCCAGTATCTGGTTGCTGAGGGAGGAATCCTGCCCGGCCTTCTCAAGGAAACGACTGCCGGACTGATCGTGATCCTTCTCCTACTGGGCATCCAGCTCCTGATCCTGTTCATCGCTGCCCAATACGTCGTTGTCGGGGCCATTCGGTTCGCCCGGACGGGATATGTCCGCGAGGCGTTTGACGTCATGGCAATCAAGGGGACCATGGACCGTGTGGGGATCGTGAGGTATTTCATTGCCCTCGCAGTCGTCACCATCGTGGGGCTGCTCTACTCGCTGGGTCTCCAAGCGGTCTCGTATGTGCCCTCCATCGGTGGAATCCTCGCCCTTGGTCTCTGGCCGCCCATGATCGTTTTCACCGTACGGTTCATGGCCCATTTCTGCGATGAGGATATGGCCCCCGGGGGAAGAGCAACGGTCATGGACCGGGGAGCCCGGGCCTTGTCAAGGGTAGCCGCTATCGGCATGATACCGGAGATCCTTGCCTGGCTGTTCATCCTGGCGGTGCTCGTGGTCCTCAGCTGCACACCGATGGTTCTTGTGATTGGGGCGGTCAGCGGGCTTTTTGCGTGAGGGCCGGGAGACCGCAACCCGAAGCCCCGGGATCCTGCCGGATCCTCTTCCCCTGGCATTCAGTTTATGCCAGTGCCGGCACACTGTCCGTCCACTTCTCAACCTTCTTCCGGATGATGTCATCCTTATAGGATGATACGGTAATGCGGTCCCGTGCAATACTCAGGAAGTAAAGTTCCCCATTCGGATCTTGGCATTTCAGCATAACGGAAAAGAGGTCTGCGGACGGGAGGTGTTTCACCCTGCCGCGGTGGGAGGCGATATTTGCCATGTTGGAGATGACTGCAGCAATCCCGGTCTCGTATCCTTCAACGGAATCGTACATTTCAATACTCGTCCCGATCCGCTTCTTTTTCTCATTCCTGTACTCGAACTTTGCGGTATACATCTCCCTGACCTTCTCGACCGGGGGATGGTTCTTCTTTCGTGAGAAATAGGATATGCATCCGAGCGGGTTTTTGAAGATCAGGGACCGGATGATTGCATCGAATCCTGTTATATCGGCAATCGGGCTTTTCAGCCTGTGGTACACCTTTTGAGTTCCGGGTCGTGGGCGGAAATCCGGCATATAAGAAAGGAAAATGTTCGGGTCCGATAAATCCTTGGTGGTCAGTTGGGGGGTCGGGCAGGGGCTGTTGATCCCTGCGTTCAAAATGAAATGGCGTGGCAATCGCGGACCGCGATCCTCATGCTCCGGTGAAGAAACCGGAAAATTTCTGCTGCGGTCCTCCGTGTTTTCCTGCAGTGGATCGTGCATTGCGTACAGAAAAAAAATATCTGCCCCTGCCCGACCCCCTTCATATATTCAGTACCGTTCGTTGTGAATTTTTCATGATTTACGGTGTAAATTTTGTGGGCAAACTATGCAATTTTCCGGAGCTTGTATGCAGGGGGTCGGGCAGGGGCAATCCGTTTTTCCCGGGACCCGGCTGGATGGAGCCCCCTCTTAAAAAACGGTCGGGAACCTTGACGGTGGACCCGGTCGGAACCCTTCGGGCATTCCTGCCCGGGTGGACCAGTTCACCGGACTCCGGAACTGCCCGGCCCTGACAATTCCGATGAATAAATAGCAAGCAATATTATGAAAAAAAATACATTCGTAAAGACTGACGAGTGATGCTGCCACGGATATTCCCTGCGTTCCCTGCCGTACCTTCACTACCGGTGAAGTACAAGCCGGATAAAAACAGCGGATCTCTCTCTGGTGACTAAAACCGTGTCTCTCCCGTTACCTTCGTATGCAGCGTTCATTATCCTGCTGTACTTCATCTCCGGAACGATCACGCTCTATTTCACGGTCCTTGGGTGGCGGCACAGGAATATCAAAATCTCGCTCCCGTTCACGCTCATCATGGCGTGCCTTACGGTCTGGTTCTATGCCTATATCCTCGAAATAACAAGCCCTGACCTGGAAACCGCCCTGTTCTTTAACAATATCGAGGTCCCCTGCATTCTCAGTATATCGGTCGGTTTTCTCCTTATTGTCCTGTATTACACCGGCCGTGAACGCTATGTCACGATCCGTACCCTGCCGCTCTTCTTCCTTGTGCCCATTGTCCTGAGCATTGCAGAGATCACCAATCCCTTCCATCACCTGTATTACACAGGTTTTTCGGTGGCAACATTCGAATGGCTGAACCTCTGGATCTACATCCACGGGCCGTTCTTTTATTTTGCCGTTGTGTACAGCTATGCCCTGTCGTTCATGGCGGTTCTCCTTATCTTGTCGCATATGTCCGAGACCGGAAGATGCCACCACCGCCCGCTCATTTTTCTCCTGTTTGCCTCGCTCGCCCCGTTCCTGGCAAACCTGATGTATGTGTGCCGGATCCCGCCGAGCCCCTACCTCGACCTGACGCCGCTCTCGTTCATGGTCACGACCTTTCTCCTCATTGCCGGGCTCTTCCGGTACCTCTTCACCCGGGTCCCTGTTGCGTACGCCCGGATTATTGCCACCATGCGGGATGCCGTCATCATCACCACCGAACCCTTCCGCGTGATCGACCTCAACCCTGCCGCGGAAAGGGTCCTGGGAATACCCCTGCGTGAAGCGGTTGGCCGTAATATCGGGGCGCTCCTCCCCGATCTCCCGGAATCCCTGACACGCTCCGTTCTCCCGGATGACGGGATACGGGCGGAATACCAGATGCACCGGGAAGGTATGCCGCGGTATTTTGATGTCATGGCACTCCCCCTTGGCGAGACCGGGGCCGTCTCTGAGGGGAGCCTCTTTGTGCTGCGGGACGTTACGGAACGGAAGGAAGCCGAACTGGCACTGGCTGATGCAAACCGGAAGATACGGCTCCTCACCAGTATCACCCGGCATGATATCAGGAACCAGCTTACGGGCCTTTCCGGCTACCTTGAGCTGAGCAGGGATTCTGTGGACAGCCCTGCCGACATGACCCGGTATGTTTCCCGGATGCAGATGGTTGCAAAGGCAATCGAGAACCAGATTGCGTTCACCAAGGACTATGAGAACCTGGGCGGAGGTCCTCCGGTCTGGCAGGATGTATCTCTCTCTGTCAGAAAAGCCATGGAGGGACTCCCGTTTGGCAGCGTCCAGGTCGTGACGGACCCGATCAATCTTGAGATCCTTGCCGACCCGCTGCTCGGGAAAGTCTTCTACAATTTATTCGACAATGCCCTGCGGTATGGCGGGAACCGGATGACCACGATCCATGTCTCTTCCTTTACCGACAATGCCTCGCAGGTGCTGGTGATCAATGATGACGGCGAGGGTATTTCGGAAGAGGACAAACTGCGGGTATTCGGGAAGGGTTTTGGGAAGAACACCGGCCTTGGGCTCTTCCTCACCCGGGAGATCCTCTCGCTTACCGGGATAACGATCGTCGAGAACGGTGAACCCGGCAGGGGTGCCCGGTTCGAGATCCGGGTGCCTGCCGACAAGTCCCGTTTTACCCGGACGTAACAATGCAATACCGTAGAATGGCTGGCAGATTGTCTTGTTGAAGGGCGCCCTGGATTTTTCGGTCATTGTTTATCCGGAATATACCTGCGCGATTGCGGGGATAAGGCACACATATACCAGAACAACGAGAAAAAAATTGCGCTGTCAAATGCCGTCTCCGGAGTATGCGCGACTTGCGGCAGGATCCGGGCTGGACCGGAAGGGTCCGGACAACATACGACGTGGATGATATTCCGGGTAATCCGCGCTCCCAAAAAAGCGCTGCGTGGTCTTTGATTCTGAACAGTATTTTTTCCGGTTCGCGCAGAAACCAAATCCATAGAATAAAAACGGGAATTTCTGGAAGTAATCCGGTTTTGGAAACCATTTCCTGATTATTCGCTGCCGGAATAATTGTCCGGCAATAGATCCGGGTAAAATATACGCCTGTAAAGACGGGATCATCTTTAAATGTCAGACTGGTGAATATGTAGATCCACAAAATCTGATGACGAACCGACGAAACCCTCCTTTTTGGAACAGGTGTCGGTCCCGAGGGAAAACAATGAAGGCAACAAGGTATATATAACCCTGAAACCTATATTGTAAGCCCGTGAACGCGTCAAAAATTACGACGAAGATTCACAGTTCAGGTTCCCTTGATGAAGGACCAGACCCGCAGGTTTTACCTGCCCTGGTCCCGACGGGAAAAGGCTCATGTAACAAGGTATAAATATCCTTGAAACATACATTATGAGCCCGTGTTCAATCAAGCAACACGACGAAACAATACCACAAATTCTCTTTGATGGAGATCCAACGATAATCGGCTTGACCGATGTTGGTTCTGACGTTGATACTGGCAATGCGGAAATTTGTTTAGTAACCGCTAATTCCTTAGAACAGTTCAGATAGTGTGCGTATTTAAGATGAAATTCTGGTTGATCCTGCCAGAGGCCACTGCTATCAGAGTTCGATTAAGCCATGCGAGTCGAGAGGTGCAAGACCTCGGCATACTGCTCAGTAACACGTGGACAATCTAACCTATGGAAGAGGATAACCCCGGGAAACTGGGGATAATACTCTATAGACTATGGATGCTGGAATGCTTTGTAGTCGAAAGGTCCGCCGCCATAGGATGGGTCTGCGGCCGATTAGGTTGTTGTTGGGGTAACGGCCCAACAAGCCTGTAATCGGTACGGGTTGTGGGAGCAAGAGCCCGGAGATGGATTCTGAGACAC
>JAJRCF010000018.1 GCA_028679075.1 Methanoregula sp.
CTTCCGTTAATGGCTATTATCTTCATGATCGTATCCGTTTTCGATTCCCGGGTATTCCGGTTCACTGCCATGTCACGTGCAGGGGATTCCTGCGGGGGATGCCGTGGATCGTGTACTGCGGATTGCCAAACATCATCGCATAGGCAGACTTCCGTCCTGCGGGAATACCAATCTCCTTCTGGAGCGGTTCATACACGGTGGCTGCCATTGCGACAAATCCTGCCCAGCAGGTACCGATCCCAAAGCCCGGAGCAGCGACATCGAAGTGCGTCATGGCGATAATGGCGTCGGTCTGCGCTACGGGGTTGTTCTCGGGAATGGTCGCAATGAGGAGGTGCGGGGCGCCCCGGCAAATGACATCATTCCCCCGCTCCCAGGACCCGATCAGTACCGGGATATACCCGCTCATCGGGTGAGCCGAGCCAATGAGGGTCTTCATCCACCCGATGGTCAGCCCGGCAATCTTCTTCACCTTCTTCGGATCGTGGACTACGACCCATTCCACCGGCTGTCCGTTACCGCCCGTTGCGGCATATCGGGCAATATCGAGCACTTTGAGGATCTTCTCCTTCGGGACCGGGTCCCTGGTGAAGCGCCGTACGGAGCGCCGTTTCCTGAGGTAATACCCCATATCCTCCGGTGTGATGGTTCCTGCACCGGCGGGCAGGGGTATTCTCTCGTCCGGGCGTTCATTCAGGAGGAGTGCCTGTGATGGGCAGTAGACCTCGCAGTGCCCGCACCGTATGCACATGCCGGCCTTTGCCTCCGGCACTTTTGGCAGGGTGTTCTCATCGGCAGGGTCAATGAGCCCCATCGTACAGACATTCGAACAGATCCCGCACCGGGTGCAGAGGTCCTGGTCAACAAGTATCGTAGTCATGGTTATCATCCTCATTTCTTTTTCTTCGTCATCCTCTCATCAGCCTTTGCTGGTTTCTGTACCGGGAGCGGGTGCCGGTCCAGGTGCGTGAGGAGCAGCGCCATGGTCTCTCCCAGGTTCTTTGCGCGGCCCATGCCCTCCTCGTCCTTCTCAACATCGCCGATATCCCGCCCCATCCCGATAACGGGGAGGCCGGCTACGATCATCTCGTTTGCCAGGAAGAAGTGGAGCATCGTGTCCGCGGTCCGGCTGGCCCCGGCGCGCCGCACGGCGACCGTTGCGTTCCCGATCTTGTTCTTAAAGAGGAGCCCGTTGGCATACGAGACAAACCCGGCCCGGTCGATGAGCGCTTTCATCTCGGAAGTGACATCAAGGAAGTAGACCGGGGACCCAAAGAGGATCCCATCCGCGTTGCTCATCTTCTCAATACAGGTGTTCACGAGGTCATCGTCGATAACGCATTTTTTATCGCGGTTCTCGAAGCACTTCATGCAGGCCGTGCAGCCATGGATCTTTTTCCCGCCCAGCTGGATCGTCTCGGTTGTTATCCCTTCCTTCTCCAGTTCTTTGAGAATTGTCCGGATCAGGACGGCAGTGTTGCCATCCTTTCTCGGGCTCCCGTTGATAGCGAGGACTTTTGTCATGGTTTCACTCCTGTATCAGCTTCTTTCCGGCACTCCATGCATCGCCGGCATACTTGCCGAGCGTCCAGTAACGGTTGTCGGGCATGGTCAGGAAGAGCGGGTCGATCTCGGGGAAATCCGGTTTTCCATCCTTGATTACCCTGCCATCAGCATAGGCCCCGACGATCTCCCCGATATAGAGGCCGTGCGTTGGAAGGGACACGATCTGGACAAGCCGGCATTCAAGGGTGACAGGACATTCCTTTATCATCGGCGCTGTCGCGAGCGAACCGTAAAAGACGTCAAAGACCCTCGATTTATCAGCGTTTTCACCGGAGACGATCCCGCAGTAATCGGTCTTTTCAAGGAGATCCGATGAGGGAATATTCACCGAGAACGTCCTGGCCGTGGTCATCCCTTTCGGGGTATAATGGTTGTTCGCAATTCCGCAGGCGATCATGGGCGGGTTGCCGTTCACCCGGGCACACCAGCCCACGGCCATGAAGTTGTCCTTCCCTTTTACCTGCGTCCCGACGAGCACTACCGGCATCGGGATAAAAAAATTGTTTCCAATCTGTTGTTTTTCCATGGTTACTTCAAGCTCCTTTCGCTCAAGTGCCGGAACAGAAAACCATAAGCAGACGAAATACATACTATTCTTCTGCAAGGGTAATCTGAACCATTAGATTAAAATCCGCCTTAACTGAATATATAGCAACTACAGTTAATTTGGTAACATACTTTCATCGAGGTAACTATAATGTACACGAGGAACGGGAAAATCTACCATTGCCCGGTCGAGGCGGCGCTGGATGTCATTGGCGGAAAGTGGAAGCCGCTCATCCTCTGGGCGCTGGGTGATGACGTGCTGCGGTTCAATGAGCTGCAGAAGGCACTTCCGAGCGTGAATGCCAAGATGCTTACAAAGCAGCTCCGCGAGCTCGAGGAGGACGGGATCATCCGGCGAAAGATCTATCCCGAGGTGCCCCCCCGGGTCGAGTACGCCATCACGAACTTCGGCAAGACCCTCATCCCAATCCTCAATGCGCTCTGTAACTGGGGAGCGGAATATCTCGGGGTAAGCAGGACGGAAGCGGGTCAGTGCTCCACGAAGGGCGCGAAGAAAAAGTAAGGGCAATTTCACCCGGTAAACCGGTAGACTATGACAAGCCATCCTGTCGAATACCGTTCAACTGATATCATGGAGATCGAGCTGATCCGGCCGCTCTGGGTCCAGCTCAACGAGCACCACCATGCAAATGCCGGTGCATTCAGGAAGGTATACGAGGACTGGACGTTTGATGACCGAAAGGCATACTTTTGTAAGCTCGCAGAAACCGGGCCTTTCCGGGTCGACCTTGCCTTCAATCCGGAGGCCGTGCGGTACGTGGGGTATTGCGTGAGTTCGCTCTCTCAGGAGAAAACAGGTGAGATCGATTCGATCTTCATCGAAGAAGCATACCGAACGCACGGTATCGGTTCAGCCCTCATGACCCGGGCGCTTGCCTGGCTCGATACGAACGGCTCTGTCAGGAACCGGGTCTCGGTTGCTGACGGGAACGAGGACGCCTTCCCGTTCTACCGGAAGTTCGGTTTCCTTCCACGTATGACCGTGCTTGAGCAGAAAAAGAATTAGCTGCCTGTTCATCTTCACCCTCCGCATACCACGCTCCTTATCCGTAAATCCATCCATTTTCTTTTCATGGACCCGGTCATTGCACAGATACGGCAGGAACTAGAAAGCCAGGCTGATCCCGAGATACAGAAGAGCTCAAAGAGATTCTTTAAGGAGGAGATCCGGTGCTATGGTATGAAGACAGCGACCGTGATCGCCATGGGAAAGAAATACTGGAAGGAGGTGAAAACCCGGCCAAAAAAAGAGATCTTCACCCTCTGCGAGGAACTGTACCAGTCGGGATACATGGAGGAATCATTTATCGTCTCTGAATGGGCCCATGCCCTTTCGGGGAAGTATGAGAAAGAGGACCTCGCGATCTTCCGGCGCTGGATCGAGACCTATATCACCAACTGGGCGTCCTGTGATGGTTTCTGTAACCACACAATGGGGGATTTCATCGAACAGTTCCCTGAATGCATTGAAGAACTGAAGCACTGGACACAGTCGGAAAACCGCTGGATGCGCCGGGCGGCAGCGGTCTCGCTCATTGTTCCCGCCAAACACGGAAAATTCCAGAGGGAGGCCATGGACATTGCCAGCCTGCTCCTGACGGATAAGGATGATATGGTGCAGAAAGGTTACGGCTGGCTCTTAAAGGAGGCGAGCCGGAAGCACACGGATGAGGTCTTCGCCTATGTCATGAAAAACAAGAGGCAGATGCCCAGGACCGCGCTGCGGTATGCGATCGAACTGATGCCAAAAGACCTGAAAGCTGAGGCGATGAAGAAAGACTGGTAGAAGAAAGAGAGAATTAGGGGTTACGCCGCTGCGGAGGTATCCTCAAGGAGATACTTCCACACGAGAGCCGCGATCACGGTCCCGAGAAATCCAATATATGTTCCCGCAACCACAGCGCTTCCTATCCCGATAAGGATCAGGACAAAGGTTTCCGGAAATTCAGCAAGGTACTTTTTCAGCTCACTCATAAAGACCCCCCGATGTCGGCAGTCTCTTTTTGAGGGGAGGTTGTCCACGCCAGGGATAATAGAGATATCATGCTTTTGCATTCTGGTAACAAGAAACGAGAATAAGAACAGGTGTCCGCTGATAATACCCCCGATTTCAGGGAATTTCAGAAGACCGCAGTTTGACCAGGCTGATGAGATCCTCCAAGCTCTGGCACCGGTTGATCTCTTCACTGCTTGCAAGCATCAGCAGGTCCTTCCCGGTCTGCACGAGTATTGCAGGGAATGAGATGAGACCGGCTCCAATCTCCGAGACAAATTCATTCCTGTTCAGGAACCGGGCCGGTAGCCCGAGTTCCCTGACAAACCGCTTCCAGTCCTTCTTCATACCGATCGGGCTGCTGGTTATTGACATCAGGTTGCAGTACTGCTTCGCATGGGAGGTACCGGATTTTAAGGAGTAGTCCTTCATTCCCGGCAATACGCCGCTGTCGGCATTATATACGAAAAGGAGGGTCTTCCCGTATGACATGGTTAGTGCAGTTCTCCCTCCCGGCATATATTTTGAGAGGATGGCGGGAGTTCAGGTAATCGGGAAGTATCGTCGAAAAAAAGGTTTTTCAGCTGCACCCGGTCCAGCCACAGTGTTTGCAGATCCCCTTGTTACAGCCTTCCCCAAAATCCAGCGGCTCCCCGCAGTCGGGACAGGGATTTTTTGTTCCCACTTCGCGGATATCCCAGTCCTTTAAGGTAGTGATGCTTTGGTTCTTTGCCGAGAGCTCGATACAGCGCCCGACAACATCCGCACAGGAATGCCCTTCTGATGAGGGGTTCTTGATGGAGACAACACAGTTGACTTTTGCGAACTGCTTCACGAATTTCATGAAGGGAACACCGTTCTGGAGGCCCGTGCTGATTGCCCGGCCAAGGGCGCTGCTGTTCGCCTCGCAGCCTCCGCTCCCTACGGTCCTGATGAAGACCTCCATCGGTTTGCCGTCAAGGAGATTTACGGTTACATACAGGCGGCAACAACCCGACTGACACAGGTACGTCCGCCCGGAGAGTTCCCGGGGCCGGTCGATCGAGAGTGCCGGGATCTTCTCCGGCACGTTCCTGCCGGCTGCGACTGCGGAGGGAGGGGCTGCCGCGGGATCTTTCTCCTTCAGGGCAAGGACCACGTCTTCGCGGCTGCCGGTCCGGTAGATGGTGATGCCCTTCAGTTTCAGGGACCAGGCCATGAGAAGCGCTTCCGCACAGTCATCCTTTGTTGCGGATGAGGGCATGTTGATGGTCTTGCTGATGGAAGCGTGGACGTGTTTCTGGAACGCGGCCTGCATCAGGATGTGGTCCTTCCAGCTGATATCGAGCGCAGTCCTGCAGAGCGTCCGGAGGTCTTCGGGGAGCCAGTGCAGGTCCCGGACCGTCCCTGTCTCGTGGACATGGGCAATCACTTCCTCGGTCTTCTTTTCAAGCTCGCTACCTGCAAGACCCATCTTTGAGAGGGTTACAACAAGCCGGTCGCGGAAGACCGGGTTCACGATGACAAATGTCTTTCCTACGGTGTTCTTCCGGGTATAGGCAAACGAGAAGATCGGTTCGATCCCGCTCGAACACCCGGCGAGAAGGGAGATCGTACCGGTAGGGGCGATGGTTGTCATCGCCGCGTTCCTGACCGGAAACTCCTTCCAGATGCTGCCTTCCCATGCCGGGAACGGGCCGGTTTTTTCTGCACGCTGCCGCGATTCTTCAATCGCCGCTTCCGTCACCTGCTGCATGACCCGTTCACACCAGGCGCGGCCTTCCGGGGAATCGTACGCAAGCCCGGCCATGAGCAGGGCATCGTGGACCCCCATGAGGCCGAGGACGATCTTCCGGGTCCTCTTTGTCGCTTCCCCGATCTGCGGGATCGGGAAGACATTCTTGTCAATGACGATGTCAAGGAAACGTGTCGCCATACGGGAAGTCTCCTTGAGTTTCTTCTCATTGAGAGTCCCATGGTCCATGCAGGCTGCGAGGTTGATGCTCCCGAGGACACAGCTCTCGAAGGGGAAGAGTGGCTGTTCGCCGCAGGGATTGGTGGTGTCGATCTCGCCGAGTTGCGGTGTCGGGTTTTTACGGTTGATCTCGTCGAAGAAGAGGAGGCCCGGTTCCCCATTCTTCCAGATCCCCTCGACGATTGCTGTCCAGATCCGGCCTACCGTCACCTGATCCCCGGTATGGGGGTGGGTGAGCCAGACGGTCTCGAACTGCTTTTTAGCGACGAGGTCCATGAACCGGTCATTGACCATCACGGATATGTTGAAATTGGCAAACTCGCCCTCTTTTGTCTTCGCGGTGATGAACGGGAGGATGTCGGGGTGCCAGACATTGAGGATCCCCATGTTTGCCCCACGCCTGCGGCCACCCTGCTTGATCACCTCGGTGGCGGCATTGAAGACCCGCATGAACGAGACCGGGCCTGACGCTACACCCTCGGTTGACTGCACCGGGGAGCCTTCGGGACGGAGATGGGAGAAATTATACCCGGTCCCCCCTCCGGTCTTATGGATGATTGCTCCCTGCTTCATCGCATCGAAGATCCCGTCAATGGAGTCAGAGACCGGGAGGGTGAAGCAGGCGGAGAGCTGGCCGAGTTCGGTACCGGCATTCATCAGCGTGGGGGAGTTGGGAAGGAAACGCAGCGAGTGCATGGCATCGAAAAACCGGGCCTCTTCCTCTTTATCTTCTGCAAGAGCTGCTGCCACGCGACGGCAGATATCAGTAAAATCCTTCTCGCCTTTCCGGAGGTACCGTGCCGAGAGGATGCTGTCAACAACCGGTTGTGAACTCATAGTGATCCCTGAATTGTCCTTATCTGTTCTGAGAATTTTTGACCCGGGCAATGCTTCCACAGATCGTGTATATCATGGACGATCCCAAGTCGATAATCAACATCCACTTGTAGCATCGCGGAATTAAAAGCAGTTTCCAAACAGGCACCTGTCGCAAGGCTTTTCGAAACCGCACTTATTTTTTGATGGCGGCAATCCCGAGCCGGTTCAGGAACCGCTGGTGAAGCCGGGTGTCACTGCCCAGTTCGGGATGAAACGACAGGGCCATGTGGTTTCTCTGTTCCAGGGCAACAATACCCTGAGGGACCCGGGCAAGCACGCGGACAGCACTTCCGGCTGTTGTTGCTACCGGAGCGCGGATAAAGACGGCGTGGAATGGCCCGCCGTCCATCCCGTCCATCGGGATATCGGCTTCGAAGGATTCCCGCTGGCGCCCGAATGCGTTCCGGTCCACTGCCATATCGATGAGGCCCAGCGGGTGGATCCGGGAATCGTCAACACGGGTTGCCATCAGGACCATGCCGGCACAGGTTGCAAAGATCCCGCCCCTGAAGCTGCGGAGCGGTTCATAGAGCCCGTTCTTGTCGATCAGGCGGGAGATGGTCGTGGATTCCCCACCGGGGAGGGCGAGGGCGTTGCATTCCGCGAGATGCGCAGGGCTCCTTACCTCAAATACCTCGGACGAGGGGCCATGCCCCATCCGTTCGAGTGCCAGAAGAAACGCGTCGATATGCTCGCTCACGTTCCCCTGGAGCGCCAGTACGCCGATCTTAGCGTCCACGGGTCTGGAGCACCTCGTCATCCTTGAGCTTGTGGACATCGAGACCCGGCATTGCGTCGCCAAGGCCTTTGCTGACCTTTGCGATCACATTGGCATCATCGAAGTGGTTGACCGCCTCGACAATTGCTTTTGCCATCAGCTCGGGATTGGTGGACTTGAAGATCCCTGACCCGACAAAGACACCGTCCGCTCCCAGCTGCATCATGAGGGCTGCATCCGAGGGTGTGGCGATACCGCCTGCCGAGAAGTTCACGACCGGCAGCCGGCCGCGTTCGGCGCATTCGAAGACCAGTTCCGCCGGGGCTTCAATCTCGCGGGCATAATCGGTCATCTCCTGCTTGTCAAGCCCGCGGAGCATCCGGATCTCGCCCATGATGTTCCGCATGTGGCGGACCGCTTCAACAACGTTACCCGTACCGGCTTCTCCCTTGGTCCGGATCATTGCTGCGCCTTCATTGATCCTGCGGAGAGCCTCGCCGAGATCGCGTGCACCGCAGACGAAGGGGACCTTGAACTGTTTCTTATCGATATGGTATTGCTCGTCTGCGGGCGTCAGGACCTCGCTCTCATCGATCATATCCACGCCAAGGACTTCAAGCACCTGGGCCTCGACGAAATGCCCAATCCGCACCTTTCCCATCACCGGGATCGAGACCGCATCAATGATCTCGAGGACCTTCTCGGGATCTGCCATGCGTGCGACTCCGCCCATCTTCCTGATATCGGACGGCACCCGCTCAAGCGACATGACTGCGACTGCCCCGGCGTCCTCGGCAATCTTCGCCTGTTCGGCATTGACAACATCCATGATAACGCCCCCTTTCTGCATGGATGCAAAGCCGCGCTTGAGAAGCTCGGTGCCAAATCTCAGTTCTTCCAGCTTCATATGCCAATATTATTGATCAAGGCTCCCAATAAAAACAGAGTACAACAGGCAATTATTGCATACATCAGCGTGACTGCCCGGGCTGCTTTTAAAATGTCAACGCCCCCATCATCAAGCGTTCTGTCACCGTTGCCTATCGTATACACCCCGGGTTTTTCGAACCGGGTGCCAGTCCCCCCTGCCATTACCGCCATCACAATCCCCCCGTTGAACCCGGGGCGTTTATGGCCGTCGCGGCGCATGACCTGCCAGGCACGGGAGAACGTCCCCCTGCCGGCAAACCAGATGAGCAGCAGCAGGACGGTAATCCGGGCCGGGATAAAATTCACCAGATCGTCCATGCGTGCAGCACACCACCCAAGACGCTCGCGCTCGTCCCGGTACCCGAGCATTGCGTCCATGGTATTGATGGCCCGGCAGGCTGCCGCACCGGGAAGGTTAAGGAGCGTGAACCAGAAGAGCGGTGCGACGATGCTATCGTTGAGGTTCTCGGTCATGGACTCGTACCCTGCCGAGAGGATATGATCCCTGTCAAGGTCTGCCGTATCCCGCGACACCAGCAGCCGTACTTTTTCCCTGCCGGTCTCAACGCCCTTGTCCAGAGCCGACACGACAGCGAGCGTATGCTCCTCGAGTGAGCGCCAGGCAAAACAACATTTCAGCAGGAAGGGAGCGATGAGAAGGTAGAGATACCATGGGGCATAGGCAGAGACAAGGAAGAACGGAAGACAGAACAGGCACACCGTAAGCACCCAGAACAGGACTCCTGCCGCACGCTGGAGTCGCGGGGGATAGTATCCGGGTTTGCCCCACACACCGATGAAGGAGCCAAGGAGGGCAACAGGGTGATAGCGGGAGTGAGGATCTCCGATCAGCCGGTCCACAACAAGCGCAGCACAGAGAATGATGGCCGCAAGTGTTACTGCTGGCGGTACCATGTGTAGAGGGCCCCGATGATGAGGATGATGAACGAGGCGATATTCAGGAACTCGATGGTGGTATAGAGCCAGCCGCAGTAAAGGACAAGGGCAATGCCCATCATGATCATCAGGAAATGCGGGCGCCCGTGTGCTACCGGCTGGAGGGGATATTCCTCAAGAATCGCCGGCCTTGTGGGCTGCGGGAGCACGATATGGACCTGCAGCTGGGCTTTCATCACCCCATATCCCGAGATGACCTCAAGATCGAATGTACCTTCACGGCAGTCTTTCCGGATCGGGATGGGGAGTATGAACTCATCCACCACATATTGGTTTTCATGGTAAAAACCGGTATACATGTCGGCATTCGAGGAAGAGATGGTGATATGGATCGGTGCGCCCCGGTTCAGGAAACGGAGGAGCAGGCTGGCGCCGGGTTCCGCAGTAATCGTTTCCCGGGGGATGTCAATGGAGTTGATCCCGCTGCGGTTGAGATAAATATCATAGCCGGCGCCTTTCCCATCCGCACCGGCCGATAAAAAAACCGGAACGGGAAGGGGGAATATCATACTGGCACCTTTGGTTCACTGTCCTGCGGGGGGCAGGAGATTGGGGATGCCCTCGTGAATGGGATAGTCCGCGTTGCAGGCAGTACAGTGAAGGTTGCCTTCGAGGATCTCTTTCTCATCTTCCGCATCCACACGGAGGGCGAGGTCCCCTTTGCAGACCGGGCAGCAGAGGATATCCATGAGCGAACGTCTCATTTCAGCTCGTCCCTTAAATCGATGATCTGGGTCATCTCCGGCCCGGTTGAGATGAGAGTGACGGGGCTGCCGATATCGTCTTCGGCCTGCTTGATAAAGTCTTTTGCCTTCTTGGTCAGTTTTGAATATTCTGTGACACCAAAGCAGGCCTTGTCAATCCTGTCGATCCCCGTGATCGCTGCCTGGGTACACCCGTTGATCATTGCCGAATACCGGGCCATGTCCCCGTCCCAGCCGCCGATACGCCGCTTGCGGTGGGTAACGGTCCCGAACTCCTGGATCCCCATTGCATCGGATTTGTCCGAGGTCATCTCGGTGCTGAACGGGCCTTCCCCGACCCGGGTCGGGTAGGCCTTGAAGACAACGATCACATCGTCGATCTTTGTCGGCCCGACACCGTTGTCCGCGGCAATCTGGGATGCGGATGTGTCCTTGCTCGTGACAAATGGATAGGTCCCGTAATACAGCGAGATACCGAAACCCTGTGTCCCTTCAAGGAGGACGGTCTCGTTCTTTTTCAGCGCATCGTCAATCGCTTTTGGGACATCCAGGAGGTATTCCTTCAGTTCGGGAACGTCCTTTGCCTGCGGGGAGACCCGCATAACACGGTCGGAGTTGGCCGGGCCGCACCCTGAGCCGGTGCTCCCGATCTTCTTGGAAAGGTGGGCACTTCCCTTGTCGCGGGCAATGTGGTCTTCCGTGATGATGCCGCAGCGCTTGTCAACAAAGACCCGTCCCCTGACACCGAGCATCTCGACTTCGTGTTCCAGGACACGCGGATCGACAAGAACGCCGCTCCCGATGCAGAGTTTCGCGTCCTTGTATACAAAACCGGAGGGAACCATACGGACACCATATTCCTTGGTTCCAACTTGGACAGTGTGCCCGGCATTCGGACCCACACCGCCGCGGGAGATGATTACGGGTTTGTCCTTATAGGCAATATGGGCAACAACCTTGCCCTTACCCTCATCCCCAAAAAATCCACCAACGATGATTGTACAGCTCATTGTCTTTCATGTAGTATTGCACGAGTTTGCCAATAAACTATTCCTTGCAGGAGAAACGGGGAGTGTTTTTTTAAAAGAGGGGTGATGGGGCCTTCAGGTATGGGGATCAAAGACTCTGGAGGAACGTGTCCATCCGTTCAAGTGCTCCGGCCAATCCCTTTCTTGAAACCGCATACGCACATCGCACATGACCTTCCCCGCCAGCGCCAAAGACGCTGCCCGGAACGACGGCTACTTTCTGTTCTTTCAGCAGGCGCTCTGCAAATTCTACATCCGAGAGCCCGGTCTTTTCTATGGAGGGGAAGGCATAGAACGCACCTTCCGGCACATGACAGGGGAGGCCGATGCGGTTGAGACCTGCGACGAACAGGTTGCGACGGAGGCGGTACTCATTGACCATGCTGTTTTTGTCTTCCTCTGCTGAACGGAGTGCCTCCAGTGCCGCTACCTGGCCCATGACCGGGGCGCAGAGCATGACGTACTGGTGGATCTTGAGGGCCGCGTCGCAGAGATCCTTTGGAGCGCAGAGATACCCGATACGCCACCCGGTCATTGCATATGCCTTGGAGAAACCATTGAGCGTGATGGTCCGTTCCCGGAGATCCCCGACTGTTGCTGCGGAGCAGTGAGATCCCTCGTAGGTGAGTTCGGCATACACCTCGTCGCTGATAAGCACGAGGTCGTGGTCGATGATGATGTCCGCGACGGCCTTGAGATCGCTCTCGTTCATGCCCCCCCCCGTTGGATTGTTCGGGAAATTGATGATCAGCGCCTTGGTCTTTGCCGTTACCTGTTCGGCCAGGACATCGGGATTGAGCTTGAAGTGATCCTTCTCCGTGCACCGGATGGGGACGGGTTTTCCCCCGGCAAGGGTCACGCAGGGAGCGTACGAGACATAACTGGGCTGGGCAACAAGGACCTCATCACCCGGGTCGGTGATCGCCCGGATGGCAATATCAAGCGCTTCGGACACACCGGTGGTGATGACCATCTCGTCATCGGCACTGTACTTCAGCCGGTAATGCTCTGCAAGATAGTGCGAGAGGGCATCCCGCAACGTCTGGAGACCCCGGTTGGAGGTGTAGGACGTGACCCCCTGTTCGATTGAATAGATGCCCGATTCGCAGATGTTCCAGGGGGTATTGAAGTCCGGTTCCCCGACTCCGAGAGAGATCACGTCCTCCATGGTGAGCACGAGATCGAAAAACTTCCTGATGCCGGACGGGGGGATCTCCTGCGCTCGCGCTGATACAAAATTACGCATGATACCTCCTCATGGGCTTATCGGGAGGCGTTCCGTCTCCGGTTGTTCAAAGAACGTGTTGCCGTTTTCTTTGTACGACTTCATGATGATGTGCGTCGCCGTCTCCCGGATACGATCCATCGGTGCCACATGCTCGGAGACGAACCGCGAGACGTCCTGCATATTCTTCCCGGTCACGATGAGCTGGAGATCGTAGGTGCCGGTAATGAGACGAAGGCTCTTCACCTGCCGGAACCGGGAGAGCCGTTCTGCGATGCGATCGTAACCAAAATCACGTTCAGGGCTGACCTTCAGTTCGATAATGGCGGAGACCTCGCCGTTGCCGGCCTTTTCCCAGTTAACAACCGTGGAGTATCGCTTGATCACCTGAGTGGCCTCAAGTGCTCCGATACGGCGTTCAACCTCTGCTTTGGCGAGGCTGGTCATGGTCGCGATTTCTTCTGTTGACAGCCGGCTGTTCTCTTCAAGAATACGGAGAAGCTCGAGATCCTTATCATCCATGTTATTTCACCTGAACCAGGTCTTCAACCACTTTGCTTCCATCTGGGAGACATCGAGATCCTTGAGTCCGTTCATACGTGTGTCCTTGAGTACGACCTCGCGGATCTTCCCCGTGTTCGCATCGAACCACATCTCCTTTGTCCTGCCGTACCGCCCGCGGCTCACAACCCGTGTGTTGATCACGCCGAGCATGTTCAGCTCGGAGATCAGGTCGGTGATTCTCCGGTGGGTCAGGATATCGAGCTCAATGGTCGGGGCAATGTCCTGGTATATGCGTGAGACTTCCCCGCTCGTAAAGATATTCTGTCCCAGCTGTTCAAGGATCAGCATCGAGAAGAGGATCAGCTTGCTCTGCGTGGGCAGCGTTGCAATGCACTCGATCATGCTGTCCGTCTCGATCTTGGCCTGGGCCTGCTTGACGTGCTCTTCCGTCACCTTGGAGGATTCGTCACGGTCTGCAAGTTCCCCGGATATCCTGAAAAGGTCCAGTGCACGCCGGGCATCCCCATGCTCCTGTGCTGCAAGGGCAGAACAGAGGGGTATGACGCCTTCCGCGAGGGCCCCGGTGACAAAGGCCCCCTCGGCTCGTTGTGCAAGGATATCCACCAGCTGGGGCGCGTTATACGGCGGGAACACAATCTCTTCTTCTGACAGGGAGGACAGGACCCGCGGGTCCAGGAAATCCTTGAAGCTCAGGTCATTGGAAATACCAATGATACTGACCTTGGAGTTTTTCAGGTCGGAGTTTATCCGCGTGAGGTTGTAGAGTGTGTCATCACCACTTTTCTTTACCAGCTTATCGATTTCGTCAAGCACGATGACGAGGACGCCCCCACCAGCCTCCAGCTGGTTCTTCAGCTCCGCGTACACCTGGTCTGTCGGCCACCCGGTCATCGGGATGTGGGTCCGGGTCTTGTCGCTGGACAGTTCATCGACAACGTCAAGGCACTTGGCAATCTGGGCTAAGACCCGGTACTGGGTGTCGATCACTTCGCAATTTAAGTGGACGATCCGGCAGATGGTCCCCATCTTGCTGCTGGCCTTCTCGAGTTCTGAGCCAACATAACGGACGCAGGCGGTCTTGCCGGTCCCGGTCTTACCGTAGATGAGGATATTCGAGGGGGTTTCATTCCGGAGTGAGGGGGCAAGAATTGAGGCAACTTCATCGATCTTGGGTTTCCGGTGGGGGAGGATCTGGGGACGGTACGAGTGCCGTAGTACTTCCCGGTCCTTAAATATCCGGTTATTAGTGAGATATTTCTTGAATAGTCCCGTTGAGGGATCTTCTGGTTCAGGCATGGTGACACAGTGGAGCTGAGAATTAGCGAGATAAGACTAAAAAACGATCGGTTTACCTGACCCCATATAAACCCCTTTATTTCGTGTGGAAAACCGATGATTCGCGCATTTTATTTGAAATGGCGGGGGATTTGACGTTTTTGTTATTTCGGTTTTTTCCTTTGTCAGACATATCAACTCACACTGTTTACCTCATTATATCTCTTGATATTGCCTAACAACACGAGAAAGGGTTTAATAATAACATGGGGGGCACCCCTTTGTTTCGTGTGGAACAGAAATAAACATCACATGATTCTTTTGTTTATTTTAATAAAACAGCCATTTTAATATATAACATTAATAATATATAAAGTAATTGAAATTGTTTTCCAGATGATTTTCCAAATTTATTATGCACTTCACGATAGAAAAAAGAGAAACCGGAGAATAATCTGGAGGAGCACGAAAAAGAAAACTCCAAGCGAAACAAAGGGGTGCCCGGTCCACAGATAAAGATCAAACTATCAAAATCCGGAATTCTCTGCTCTGTAGAAATCATTTCGGGAGGCTAACGTTCCCGGGCTTACGTTGCACTCATTGAGGGGGTCGGGTGGTGTACTTCCGATGCGAACAAACCGGTGTGATCCGGGTAAGTACCGTCGGAAATTTCCCCCCGGATCTGTTGGTCACGGGCAATAAAGTATCAAAGTACACCGCCCGACCCCCGCCAAACCTCTCCCATTTCCGAGCCGGATTCGTGCAATTTCCCGTCTGAAGAAAGGGGTTGCCCTGGCTCTATGGGGGAGTGGGGGTCGGATGGTGTACTAAAAGTGTGAGCGAGGAATGTCATATCAAAAAAGTTTTCAACAGAGCAGAATTCTCTTAATCCATTACAAACAACATCACACCATTATGAGTCATGCCCATGTCCGGTCCCTTGAGATAACTGCAGCAATCATCACCGTTTCAAGTACAAGAACAGAGAAAAATGACACAAGTGGAAAAGCAATTGAAGGGATTCTCAGGGATAACAATATCCCGGTAACTTATTATTCAATTGTCCCGGATCGTGTCGACAATATCCGGGAAGCCTGGTTTTTGGGAATGAAAAAAGCAAACTGCATCATTTTCAATGGTGGCACCGGCCTCACTCATGATGACTGCACGATCGAGGCGATATCCCCTCTTCTGGAGAAACGGATCGAGGGATTTGGCGAGTTCTTCCGGATGAAAAGCATCCAGCAGATTGGCATGGCAGCCATGCTGTCCCGTGCTGTTGCCGGCACCTGCAATGGAAGAGCAGTATTTTGCATCCCGGGCTCAACACCGGCAGTCACGCTTGCAACAACAGAACTGATCGTTCCGGAGATTGCCCACATCCTTTCTCATGCAAACATATGAGATTGTAACTTTTTTAAATTAAAACGGGCAAGACGCGAAGGCCACCCCGATATACCATCCAGACCTTTTATCGCAGGACATCAAGCAGGGCAACTCGTTCAAGGACAAGATCTCCAATACGGTCTTCATTGTCAAATGAACCAAGTTCTTCCGGTGTAATATCAAAGACCCTTATCAACAGCTCTCGTTTTTTCTGATCGATTGCGTCCCCGTCGCAAACTTCCTGAAAATGCAGGACCGGTGCCAGGACATCCCATAGACCCTCGACCGGTGGATAACAACATACCCAGAGACTATTGTCACCCTCCTGAAGACCGAACGATGCGGCAATACTGCACTGCCGTGATCCGGCAGCATACAACAGCGCCTCCATCTCAAGGGTTTTGGATATGGCCGTTCCGGCCTCAAACGAGCGGATAGCGTGTATCATCGCCGACTCAGCATGTCTTCTTCCAGCAAGCATGTCAGCATTGAAACAGACAATATGGGTATTGAACCGTTGTCCGGCATCCTTGAGCACGCGGAGAAAGCCGGGTTTATCATCAATATGGCACCCTGCTGCCCGGATCTCGCACGTATCTGAACCTGCAACCACAAGATCACCCGAACCGGGAGAGTGTTGACTGTCCCGGCATATCATCTTCACCGGCCGGCTGGCCGGAGGTCCTTTTATTTCCTTTCTCCAGCTGGGCAAACACCTGCTCGGCGATACCACGGCCGATGAGGGCAGTCACCGTCTCAATCCCGGCGGCTGAAACCGCTTCAGGAGACGTGATCGTATTGTTGAAGAGACGGCGTGCACGTACCCTCCCTATCCCTCGTAGTTTAACGAGCGGGAGGAGTTCGCGCCGGATGCCGTTCTTCATGCAGATCTCGTACTCGCGGATCTGTGTCTGGAAATTTCCTGCAAACATCCGCGAGAGTTCCCCGCTTGCATGCAGCAGCCAGTTCACGCTCTCCACCATCCCGTAGATATCACCGGGTCCCACCGAGTACCGCTCGCATATCTTCGCGTCCGGTAGTTCGTCGGCCCAGTCGTTCAGGAGCATCGCGGTCTTGAGTGCACGGTAATAATCCTCCTGGTCCTCCTCATCGGGGGGCAGAACAAGCCACAGTTCATCTTCATGGGCCTCAATCATGCGGTCAAGCGCACCCCGGTCCGTGTTGCGGACATAGAGCTTGGGCATGTCGGGAGTACTGCAGATGAGGTGGAGGAGCCCGAGATCCGCATACTCAGACCGGTTACGGAGTATGGTGACGATCATTGCTGCACTCCGGGGATCGATGTACAGCCGTGAGACCAGGGTGCCGAACTCCGTTGATCCGAGATGGTCTCCGACCTCCAGCACCATCTCGGCATCTGTGAGGAATTTGAGGGCGGCATCCACCGCCCTCTTCATAAGGCGTCCCTGGCGGTGCTCGTGGACATAATAACTCCTGTCCATGAAAGAGGCCAGTTCGCCCCGTGTTCCGGCAAAGCCGGATGCAATCAGGGACAGCACATGCGTGTAGAGGGCATTGGGTTCCGCAATTTTCGAATGGATCTCTTCCGGCGGGGCCTCGATATACCAGTCGAACAGTTCCTCGACCTGCCCCTCGTCCTTGGCAATGAGCACGGCCTCTCCATAGGGGTCCAGGCGCGGCCTTCCCGCCCGTCCTGCCATCTGGTGGTATTCGCTCGCCGGGATCGGCTGCATCCCCTCGCCCGCGGTGAATCTGAGGTAATCACGGATGATCACCCGCCGTGCAGGAAGGTTCAGCCCGGCAGCGAGGGTTGGTGTGGAGGAGATGCTTTTTATCAGGCCTTTCCGGAACCCCTCTTCGACAATCGCCCGTTCCGGGCGGCTGAGGCCGGCATGGTGGAACGCAGCACCCTGCGAAACGCACGCTGCCAGTGTCTTTCCCATCTCGGTCTCCGCGGTTTTTTCGAGCTGGGCGGCATAGGTTTTGAGTTCCGGTTCTTCGCTTTTGATGGCACCGGCAGCCCGTTTGGCAAATGCCTCTGCATTGCGGCGGGATGAGACAAAGACGAGGCACTGGCCCCCTTCGGCGATCGTGTCGAGGCACAGGTTGAGGTCATCGTAATTCTTTGACACGGCCTTGACGGGCCGTTCCCCATCCCTGAAATAGATCCTGTCTTTACAGAACACACCCTGGCGGAGATCGACCGGGCGCCAGGTACTGGTGACCAGCTCCGCATCCAGCCACCCGGCCAGGACCTGCGGGTTGCCGATAGTTGCCGAGAGCCCGATCACCTGCATGGCAGGGTTCCGGTACCGCAGCTTTGCAATGACCATCTCGACAACAGGTCCCCTGTTTTGGGAATCGATCAGGTGCACTTCATCGACAACAAGGAGGGAAATTTCAGAGATCCACCGGGCGTTGTTGCGCAGGAGGGAGTCTACCTTCTCGCTGGTGGCAACAATGATATCATTCCTGCCGAGCTGATCGTCGCGGCGGTCGAAATCACCGGTCGCAATACCGACCCGGACGCCTTTGTTGCTGAACTCATCGTATTTCTCGCTTGCCAGCGCCTTTAAGGGAACAATATACAGGCACTTCCCCTTTCGGGCAATATGGTGGTGCATTGCCATCTCGGCAACCAGGGTCTTGCCGCTTGCGGTCGGTATGGCAACGAGCAGGTTCTTGTCATCGAACATGCCTTTTTCAACACATTGCGCCTGGGGAGGGTAGAGTTCTAGGACACCCGCTGCCAGGTAGTGCTGCTTCAGGTTTTCCGGAATCGAAAGCCCGCTTATGTGCATGTCACACCCAAGTTCTGAACCCCTTTAATTCCACTGAAATCCGCTGGTATTTCAGTCCTTTTTGTCAAATCTAATCTAATTATCGAATTATTCTCCACAGGAAATGTAGCATAAGGCATATATGGAGGTTCCTGAATTTGGCAGGACTCAATAGTAATAGCTGATCATATCCTGCTTGGACTCTTTCTTTTTCCGGTCAAGGAACGCAAAGACGTTTTCGTGGGGGACGCCCTCGATCAGCATATCGATGGCAGCCCGTGCGATCTTCAATGGTTCAGGATACCCGATGAGGGCAATGGTCTTGCCGAAGACGGAAATCTCGACATCGGTCATGTCTTCAATCTGTTCGCGGGCACGCCCGTCTTTCCCAATAATCCTGCCTCTCAGCCGGTCCAGTTGCTTGGGGCTGTCTGCCATACCGCCCAGATCGATCACTTCAAGAAGGAGGTCTTCATCCTCGATCATCTCAAATGCCCGCTCCGGTGAGAACCCTCGGTTGATGGCATTGATAATCTCCACTGCCCTGAGGAGGGATATGGTATTCTCTTCCGTCCCCTCAACCTTGACGAGACCTTCTTTGCTGTCGACGGTGATGGTGGTGTGTGTCCTGGTCTCAAGCTCTTTTTTTGTTGCACCGGCCTTACCAATCAGCACACCAACCCTGCTTCCCGAAATTTTTACTTCCTGCATCATGTCATATCTCCCCTTGGTATTTTGTGGTAATTCCCTGCACACTCTTGATCGAGTGTCATGGTTCTGCCGTATTCAGTCCGGTCACCGCATTGAAAATTTCAACATCGTTCCGGACATCGCAGCGGTTTTTAAAGAACCGGTTGATGTTCCTGATGTCCCGCATCAGGAACGGGAGGGCACGGGGGTGATCACGGGTGACGGACTGTCCCATATCTATGAGATATGGTTGGTCGCTGTATAATATATTGAACTCGCTCAAATCAGCATGCACCAGCTCGGCTTTCTTGTAGAGGGTGTCGATTGTACTGATAATCCGTGCGTACGTATCTGCGGGGTCATCCAGTTCGACATTGCGGAGCTGGGGGTAGGGAACCTCTCCCTCGCCAAGGAAGGACATGATGAGGATGTTCCGGTCCCAGACAAGAGGTTCGGGAACCGCGATCCCGGCATCCCGGGCCCTGACAAGGTTGGAGAACTCTTTTTTCGTCCAGGCAAAGATCAGCTCTTTTTTTGCTTTCTTGACATGGGAGAAGCGACGGTCACCGACGATGTAGGAGCTCATCGTCGTGAAGTTGGCGGTCCGGATCCGGTAGATCTTGATGGCAACCCCGACACCGTCCCGCTCAGCGTAAAAGACATTGGCCTCTTTTCCGGTACTGATCGAGCCGCCAAGAACGGAAAACCATTTTTTATGCACCAGTTTGTAAAGGGCGAGGAGGGTCACGTCATCAAAGACATCCTCCCGCACCTTGAAATTATTGGCATCCTTGATGCGGATCCCCATCTCTTCGAGCCGCTGGTCAAACCGGTCCAGTTCTTTATCGATGTTTGTTTCCTTTTTCACGCAGTGCCACCGGTTATTCCAGAGTTCTTTTGACAAATCACCGGATGTAGTCCCGGACAGGTGCGAGGATCTCAACGAGAGACTCTCCGCAGCATTTCTTAAGGTCCATCGGGTGGACTTCACCCTTGCCGTAAGCAGTCTCGAGTTCAGTATAACCTGCAAACGCCCGGTCGCCACCGAACTTTTCCGGTCGCTTGATCATGATCTCCGGCAGGCGGGGGAAGACGTGGTGCTGGAAGATCTGGAGGATCGGGTTCTCTGCAATCTCCGGCGGGCAGAATGCCTTCTGGCACTTCTTCCGGATCTCATCCTCGCTGTCTGCAACCGAGATATAGTTCCCCTGCGAGGAGGACATCTTCTTGCCATCAAGCCCGTTTAAGATCGGCGTGTGGATGCAGACCGGTGCCTTGTACCCGTAGTGGATCAGGTGCTCGCGGGCGAGCATGTGGATCTTCCGCTGGTCGATACCCCCGACCGCTGCATCGGCGCCCAGGAGGGCGATATCGGCCATCTGCATGATGGGGTAGACCATCTGGGAGACCGTCGGGTTGTCCATCTGCCGCCCGACCTCGTCCATACTCCGGGTGGCCCGATTCAGGGTGATCTCCTGCGCAAGCCGGAGTACCAGCAGCTGATATTCCCGGTTGAGCTGGAACTCGGATCCCAGAACATACTTCACGTTCTTCAGGCCCAGCCCCTCGAAACAACGTTTGTTGTACTCGGCAAGCTCCCCGACCTTTTCCATGGTTCCTTTCCGGTTGAGGAAGGCATGAAGGTCGGCAAGGAGTACTGTGACTTCGAAACCGGCAGCCTGGAGATCTACCAGTTTATTGATCGTAACGAGATGGCCAAGGTGGATCTCGCCGCTCGGCTCATAGCCGGCATAAACCCGTTTTATGGGCTGTAAAAGAAGCGCCCGGAGGTCATCATCCGTGACGACTTCGACAGTGTTCCGGGTAACACGTTCGTATGCGTCCATCAAAAAGAATGGGTGATGAAGGGAGTTAATGGTTATTCTGGATGATTTTGAAATTGAGGGCGGCGTTGGTTGCGGCGATGGATTTGGTAGCATCCTTCTCATTACCCATCATGGCGCGGATCGCATCGACGTTCTCGACCACAACATCGGCTTCCTGGTGGATGGCCTGGAAGAAGCAGAGTTCGTTCTTATTTGCGTAGATCGATTCCTCGAAGATGCAGTTCTCCCAGAGATCGGAACGTGGACGGCCGAGGTCCATGGCGAATTCCTTGAGTTCGGCGGTGCTCTTGAGACCGGCACTCTTCTTGATGAGCCCCAGGCGGGGGTGCCTGTTGATGAGCTCGAGGACCCGTTCCTGGGAGACAGGTTTTTTCGTTGTCATCTGGATTGCATGCATGTGCATCATGGTTGTCGGCACAATCATCGCCATCGTGGTGATGGAGATGTGGGGCAGCACGGAGAGGACATCGGGACCGTGATGGCTGGGGACTGTCACGGGATCGAGAACGATTGCATCGATCGGTCCCTTCTTGATCTCGCCGGGATCGGAACCACGGCGGACCATAATAGCGTGGACGTGAGTCACGCCGAACTCTTTGTCAATCTCATTGATGATCCGGCACAGGCCGGTCGTGTTGCATGACACAACCCGGACAAACTGCCTGCCGAGGGCATCCTTGTAATTGCATGACGAGTTGAAGGAAAACCCCGCAAGGTCGTGCTCCTCCCCACCCTGCCAGAGCGCCTTGACACCGAGCTTCTCGTACAGGGCCTTGTTCGTTGCCCCGACTTTTCCCGGGGTGCCATCTACCACGACGTCCGCTGCCTTGCACATGTCCTCAACACTGCCGGCAACTTTCAGGCCAACCTTCTCGAACGCCGCTTTCTTCGAGATATCAGCGATATACAGCGGGTATCCCCGCTGCTTTGCAACAAAGGCCTCCGCGTTCGGCCGTGTCTTGGAGACACCAATCACCTTCATGTCTTTCTGAGCAGCCACCGCATCGGCGACGCGTTTGCCGATGGTCCCGTACCCGTTAATGGCAACCTTGATCATACAATCGTACATTGCGCCGGAATGGAAAAAGCTATGCGAAATGTTTGCAGTGCCCGGCAGGCAAAGACAAGAGGAGGTGCTCTCAGGAAAATCACCTCATTCAAAAGAAAGGGTGGTGGGGGGTCGCATGGGTACACTTTTTAGGTCAGGATCCGGGGAGGTGATGTGATTTTACGTCATAATTTTTTAACCCTGACCATCAATCGCGGACGATAAAAATACAAATGTACCCATGCGACCCCCCTTCAATAGTTCTTGGTTTTGGGCTAAAATGTATAAATTTCACGTCATAAAATATACACTGGCGTGGTGTTTGGGGGTGAGGGGGGTCGCGTGGGTACAGAAAAATTTTCCCCGTGCGATGGGATGCAGGACCACCCATCACGGGTTTTTCCAGAATAAAAAGAAAAAAATTGCACGTACTTGCACGTACTCAGATGAACAGCGCCTGGTACTTGACAACTTCCGTGCTGTCTTTGGCCGAGGCGTACAGTTCGAGCGGCTCTTTGTTCACTTCCAGGAACCGGATCCCCCAGTTCACTTTCGAAAGTACTTCTTCTGCCCGGTCCTGTTCCCCCATGATATAGAGCGCCGCAGCAACGGCCTCGATGGATGACAATTTACAGGGCTTGCCGAAATTTACCGGGTTTGCCGCCATCAAAAAAGGGAGTGCCCTGCGTATCCGCCATGAGCTGATCGCACCCGTGTCGAGCACCTCCCACGAGCAGTCCAGCACGGTGAGGGATTTCACGTACCGGTCTGCGGGAGAGAGTGCCTGTTCGGCAGTGGGATCGAGGATGAGGGTATTGCGCGGGATCTGCGACAGGGTCTTGAAAATTTTGAGAAAACCGGCCCGCTCAAGCTTCTTGACCGTACATTTACGGGGATCGCAGCTGTTGTCCCGAAAGGCGTACAGGGGGATCATTGATCATCTGTGCGTGCACACACTAAAATAATGTACGTGCTGTGCAGCCCCTGCATACTCAACCCGGCCCTCCGGGCAGACGGCATAACCAGACCCTCGGATCTCGAGGCATTTAAGCGTACGAAAGACCGGTGCACTGCATTCGGGATCGAGATGGTCCCCCTGCCATGCCCTGAGACGCTCTTCCTGGGACCTGCCCGGAAGCCGGGCACATTTCTTGAACGGCTGGACACCCCGGAATTCTCCCGGCTGCTGGGGATATTGGAAGGTGCGGTATGCAAGGTTATCTCTGAACGGGGGCCCCCCCTCTGCATAATCGGAGTCAATTCCTCACCAACATGCGGCGTCACAACAACATATTACGGGAACCATGGGGATGAATCCCCCAAATGGCATGGCCGGGGTGTATTTCTCTCACGTTTCCCCCGAATCCCTGCAATGGATACGATCACGTTCTCCCGTTACAGGGTGTACCTTGCAGCACCTCTCTTCTCTGAGGCAGAACGCTCCTACAATTCCCTCCTTGCAGGACTTTTAAAGAAGAACCTGTTTGAGGTCTACCTGCCCCAGGATGCCGGTGACGATTCAGCGGGCCGGGGCAAAAGTGAGCACGAACGGCTCTTCCTGACGAACAAAAAGGCCCTTGAACAGGCCGATATCGTCGTCTCAATCATTGACGGTGCGGATGCTGATTCCGGTACTTCATGGGAGATGGGGTATGCCCATGCACGGGGTAAACCGGTTTTTGCTCTCAGGACCGATTTCCGCCGCGTGGGGACCTCAGAAAAGGTCAACCTGATGCTTGAACAATCTGCAACGGTCGTAACCACTCCCGGGGATCTGGTTGAAATCATTGGATCGCCGTTACTCCTGAAACACGATCGGTAATGATACCCGACACGAAAAACATCAAAAAACCCCGGAAAACCCATAAGCGATAAACTATATTGGACGCATTACGCAATAGTACTGGGTTATTATGGCGAAGAAGCGCGAGGACCGGGTAGACCGGAAGAAAACGATCGGAGGTGCTGTTTGTGATCTGGATGGGGGTTATACCGGATCCATCCAGTCATGTAAGGATATCACGCCAGCCAGTGTGAAGTCCCTGATCGTAAACAGCCGGTACCTGCAGATCCTCCTCTCTCTCACGCTTATCGGCGCTGTCCTGCGTTTTTTCAACCTGGGATTCAACTCTCTCTGGCTTGATGAGGCCTCGACATACACCTTTGCAAAGATGTCGATCCCTGAGATCTGGCAGGCAACCGCAGCCGGGGAGTTCAACCCGCCGCTCTTCTACTGGATTGAGCACATCATGCTCTTCTTCGGGAACAACGAGGTCATTTTAAGATTCGTCCCGGCCCTTCTGGGGGTTCTGACAATTCCCCTCGTATATTACGTGGGAAAGGAGTTTGCTGACAGGAATGTGGGGATTATCGCTGCAACGCTCTGTACGTTCTCACCCTTTCTCATCCAGTACTCCCAGGAAGCAAGGGCATACTCCATGGGGCTTTTCTTTATCGCATTTGCCATGGTCTTTTTCTTAAAAGCGATCAAGAGCGACAACCTGACCCCCTGGATCCTCTTTGGCCTCATGTCCGCCCTCGCATTCTGGTCTCATTTCTATACGCTCGTGATCATCGGGACCCTGTTCCTGTATGCCCTTGCCGTTAAAATCCCTGAGGTCATGAAAGATATCAGGGCATTCAAACCAATTGTCGGGGCGGGAGCGGTGTTTGCCATCGTCTGCCTGCCGCTGCTCCTTGCCACGATCCAGCTCTTTGCAAAAAGGACTGCCGGAGGTCCGACGTTCGGGATCCAGGGATTGGGCATCATCCCCGAAACATTCTGGCAGTTATCCGGATTTTCAATATGGGTAATGTACCTGTTCCTGATCCTGTTTGTGATAGGGATCGTGCAGGCATTTTTCCTTGACAGGAACAAGGGAATCCTGCTCGTTGTCCTGATGTTTTTCCCCTTTATGATCAGCTGGTTCCTCTCTTACCGGATCCCGATGGTGCCCCGGTATCTCATCATCCTTGCCCCGGTATTTTTTATCGGGATCGCTCTTGCCTATAAACCCGTTTATTCCTTTATTAACAACCGCGGTGTTGTGTACGGATTTATGGCGGTGCTGGTCCTGCTCAGTGTCACCACGTCGTTTTACTCGGGTTATTATTCCGGATACTCGAAGGAGGACTGGCGGGGTTTTTCAGGACAGATCCAACAGGTAACCCGGCCGGGAGATTTCATTGTCCTCGTTCCCGGTTATATGGCCCAGCCGTTTGACTATTATTACTCCAATTCTTCCGGGCAGACATTTGAGTACGGGGCATCAACGGCAGATCAACTGGCAGCGATCGCATCATCCGGGGCCAACAATACAGTTTATTATGTGGTTACCGGTGATATCAGCTCGGCAGACCCTTCCGGCAATGCAGTCAAATGGCTTGAAGAGCACACAAAAGGGGGAGAAGCAACACCCGGCATTTACCTGTTCACTTCTGCCTAAAGGAGTCCCCCATCCATCATGTACGACCTGACGGTTATCATTCCCACGTTCAAAGAAGAGGCGAATATCCGGAATATCATCACTGAAGTGGACGCGGTTTTCCAGAAGAATGCCCTGAACGGGGAAATTCTTGTCGTGGATGACAACTCGCCGGACAATACGATTGCCATTGTTAACGAACTGAAAAAGACGATGAAGAATCTCAACCTGCTGGTACGGACCTCCGATCACGGGCTTTCGCAATCCGTTGCTGACGGATTTCTCCATGCGTGCTCGGATGTTTTTGTAGTCATCGATGCGGATATGTCCCATCCCCCCTCTCTCATCCCGAAGATGTTCGAAGAGATCAGGGCAGGCAGCGAAGTCGTAATTGGCAGCCGGTACATGGAAGGCGGGGGGATAAAAAAATGGCCCCTGAAACGAAGGATCATCTCCCTTGGTGCGACATTCCTGGGCCGGCTCCTCGTCCCTGATATCACCGATCCGGTAAGCGGTTTTTTCGCAGTCAGACAAAGTGTGGTGGCAGAGGCGCACCTCAAGCCACGGGGATACAAGATCCTCCTTGAAGTGCTGGGGAAGGGTACATGGGAGAATGACAAGGAGATACCGTTTGAGTTCAGCGACCGCGAGATCGGGACAAGCAAGCTGAAGATTAAAACGATCATCGAATATGCCCAGCAGGTTCTGGATATTACCCTGTACTCATTCACCCATCACCAGAGCGCTGCGTGGAGGGAATGGAAAAAGATATTCAAGTTCGGAATTGTGGGGCTGACGGGGATTGTCGTAAATGTTGCTATCCTCAATCTTTTGCTTCTTGCTGGCGTCCGGTATGAAATTGCACTTGTTTTTGCTATCGTTGTCGCCATTTTCAACAACTTTTTGTGGAACGATCTCTGGACATTTAAGGATCATGCCCGGAAATCAATATCAAGCATCTGGAAGCGCCTCCAGTTGTTCTACGTTGTCTCTGCAGGTGGCGCACTTATCAATTACGGCGTTGCAGTAATCCTCGTTTATGTCGTAACAATGGATGGCAACCTCGCTAACTTATGCGGGATCCTGCTGGGATTTATCTGGAACTTTGTGGTGAACCGTCGGGTCACCTGGCCCCGCACGAGAGGATGAATGTAGAAAAATTTTTCCGTTCACCTCTTCAACGAATATTCGATGGATCTCCTCGGATCGATAAAAAAAAGGACAGATGATCTCACTTTCACTCATTTGATCTATTATGTGTTTCCCGTTCTGCTGATCGCAGTCCTCTATTATTCGGTATTCAGTTCACCATCGGCATATATTGGCGAATGGCACGACATTATCTCCAATTCCCTGTATTACACCCAGATCGAAACACACCTGTTCTCGCAGTGGAACAACCTCTGGTCCGGTGGTTTCCCCACCACGGCAAGCCCCGGGTCCGACAAATACTATATCCTCTCGTTCCCCTTCTACTTCGTCTTTCACGACCTGACCATCGTGAACATCGTCATCCTGCTCCATATCCTGATAGCGTATTTTGCCTTCTTCAAGCTCGGTTCACTGGTCTGTAAAAATTACGATCTCCTGACAATCTTCTCCCTGTTCTTTGCGTTTTCCGGTATGATCCTTGCGAGGATCGATACCGGTCATCACCTAATCCTTTACGGGCTGGTCTGGATCCCTCTCCTGTTTTATTTCTTCCTGAAGATCATGGTGTTCGACCGCCCCACAATCCTGAATGTGATCGGGCTCTCGGTCGTCTCCATGCTGATCTATTTTACCGGGAACATCTACCACTTCGTCTTTGCCTATCTCATCATCCTTGTCTTTTTCCTCTATTACGCTGTGCAAGGAAAAGTCTCCCGGAAAATACTGGTATTTTTATTTCTGTCAGTTTTGTTGACAACTCTCCTTGCTGCGATAAAAGCAGTTCCGGACCTGGTTGTATCGAATTCTCTTGTCAGGATCGATCCGATCAATCCTTTTGAGGGAGGTGGATCCATTGGTACTGACCTGGCGGCCTTTATTTTCGGGACAGCAACCTCTCCCAGATTCTCTGTTGAGGAAACCTGTATCCTCATTGGAGTACTTCCCCTCCTCCTGATGATTCTTGCCTGGGTATATGGTAAAAGGGAGATTGCAATACCCTCTTTTTTTGCAATACTCTTCGCCATGATTTGGTCAGACGGGGGAAATAACCTGCTCTCGTTTATTCACCTGCTCCCGATTGTCAGTGGATTCAGGGTTCCCGGACGAATTTTCGGTGCATTGTTGCCCATTGTGCTCCTGATGGCGCTCTATGGAGCCTGGATTGTTTTCAATAAAATGAAATCCGGCGAATCGTTCCTCCTGTCCCAGGACCAGCGGCGATCTGTTCTGATCGGTGTCGGTCTCATGACCCTCGTATTTTTATGTGAACTGCCCTATTTCAGCCTCCCCTCGTCCGAATCCATCATCTCCGTCATTCTTATTGGTGCCTTTATCCTCCTCCTCTATCTTCAGAAAGCGACAATTAAGAATCTCCTGTATTTTTTTATCTTCGCACTTGCCCTGAATCTCCTTATTCTTGTCATGCTGAATACGGCAACAATTACAGATGATGTAATCAAGCTCCTCATAATAGGGGTTCTCCTCATCGCATTTTTTTCCATCACCAGGAGAAAATACCAGAAAAATCCCAATTGCCATGCATTCTATTGCCTTCTTGTACTCGGAATTTTTGTAATGATGGCCGGTTCAATCTCCTTCGTGAACACATACACCTCCCCGTTTGATAAGAGTCCGGCAATTGGCGTAATATCGGCAATCAATACATCCGGGTCAGAAAACCCCCAGGTATGGGTTTATGAGAACGGCTGGGCGTTTCAGCACATGGATTTCACCTATTGGGATGTCATGAATGGTCTTCATCCTGCAAACCTGTATCTCCCGTACTACCTCGATACGGCAATACCGGTTGCCATTGGTATCGGAAACGTGACATATTACACATCTGATTATCTCGTTGATACAGCATACCTTGAAAATGGGAATGAGAACCTCCCGAATGTTACCTTCAAGGTCAACAATATTTCGGTATTCAAACCGGATCATGTTCTGCCGAACGCATTTGTTGTCAGGAATGAACAGCTGATTCCTGCAAGAATTGAAAAATTTACACCAGATGAAGTGACACTATCCGGGCAGTTCCAGACCGGGGATGTTGCAGGTCTGAAGACCTCCTATTACCCGGGATGGACGATGAACGGGCAGGACACATCGAATAGTGGAAATCTGGTCAGTGCACGGATACCTTCGGGGACATCATCAGTCACCTTCAGATACGATCCTTTCGATGTAAAATTCGGTGCGCTTTTAAGTGGAATTGGGATCCTTCTCGTAATTGTGATTATCATGAAGCGCAGGAACATTGAACTCTATCTTGATAAGACCGGCAAGACACCTGTTCAGGATTCGGAGAGAAAAAAGAAGAAACGATAATCAAGAGCGGGACGTCCCTGTTTTAAGGGGAGCACACAACCATTTCCCAATTCCGAATCATTTTTCCTGACAAGGGTCTGTTGTTAAAAAATCCTCATATTCTCAGCCAACCAACTATCAGGTATCATGTCCAACCACACGGTCGCGGTCCTCGCCCCCCCAGATTATGCCAAGGATCTGGGAAAGAAGGGAACGACGAGCGACATCACCTTCTATAACCTGAAAAAAGGTGAAGCAACGGTCACCTTCATTGAACCGACGCGGTACCCGGAAAAGTTATCCTCGCTGTTCTATGCGGTCTCCCTGGCGGACCGCGTGATCCTTGTCGTTGATGAGATCAACGCCACGTTCGGCGAGTGCGTGCTGATGCTCCAGTCTGCCGGTAAATCCGACGGCTGGCTCATCCTCAAGAACTACATCTCCCCGGACCAGATCGCCCCGTTGATCAAGGGCACGGTGCTTGAGCATTACGAGGTCCTCGAAGAGGATATGGTCGGCCTCCGGGAGAAAATGCTCGAGATCTCGACAAAACAGACCGCCCACCAGAAAGCCCACGAGACTGCGGGAAAGGGAGTTGTGCCGGTGGACGCCCACTTCAATGTGAAAGGGGTCGGGGTCGTTGTCCTCGGTTCCGTTGCACAGGGGAGCATCAAAAAGCACGACACCCTCAAGCTGCTCCCGACTGAAAAGACCGCCCAGATCCGCTCAATACAGAAGCACGATGACGATGCCGAGAGTGCAGTGACCGGCGATCGCGTCGGTCTCGCCCTGAAGAATATCGAATCCGAAGACCTTGACCGCGGCTTCGTCCTCACCACCGACCCCGCGGTCCGGCACGCCACGACCGTCTCCGGGAAAGCCCAGCTGGTGAAATACTGGCCGGCCCCGCTCAAGGAGGGGATGGTCCTCTATGCCGGTCACTGGATGCAGTTCCTTCCCACACGGCTCGAAAAAACCGTTGTTGAAGGCGATTGGCGGATGCCGGTCCTGACCCTCTCCATGGAGAAGGCGCTCGTCTATCTCCCCGGTTCCCGTGTCGTGCTCCACTACCTGGAAGGCGGCAAGCTCCGGGTTGTCGGATCGATGATCATACAATAACCCGTCCTTTTTTCATGGTTTCCGGCGTTATCAGGTCCGCCCAACACCACATCTTATCTTTAGGAACGCACATCAGTACTGCGAGAAATCATGCTGGAAGGTATTATTGGAGCAATTGTTCCATGGATCATCCCGGGTATCATCGTCCTTGTCATCATTGGACTGATCATCTGGATCGTCGGTATCTATAACCGGTTTGTCAGCCTGAAGAACTCTTCCGAGGCCACGCTCGGGCAGATCCGGGTTGCCATGAAGAAGCGGCTCGACATGATCGACCAGCTCCTCGGCGCAGTCAAGAGCTATGCAAAGTTCGAGAAGGAGACCCTTGAACGGGTCACCGCGATGCGGGCAAGCGTTGCTACTGCAGGTCCCGGCGACCTCAACAAGGTTGAAGCCGAGTCCCGCTCCATCTTCGGCAGGCTCCTCGCGGTTGCCGAGAACTATCCCGACCTCAAGACTTCGACCACGGTCACGAGCCTCATGGACTCGGTCAAGACCCTTGAAGACGAGATTGCCCGCCAGCGCTATACCTTCAACACCATCTCCCAGGAATTCAATACGATGGTGGACACGATTCCCTCGAACTTTGTTGCAAAGATGATGCACCTGGCGAAGCTCGAGTACCTCCAATTCGAGGAAGCGATCAAGACCCCGCCGAAGATCGAGTTCTAAAGGGTAATTCCCGTGGGCGAAACACGACAACTAGCACTGGTGGTGGGGGCAGGTCTCATCATCGGACTTGCCACCCTCCTCCTTATTCCTGTTATTGGCCCCCTTTTTGACGGAAGCCTCACTGCCCGTTCCTACGAAGCAGTTCTCCAGGAAGACGGGACGCTCTCAGAACAATACGTCTATCATGTCGGGAGCAGCGGGGAGTACCGCATGCTCTACCGCACCTGGGAAGTCCCGCTGACACTCAACACCAGTACAGAACCGTATATCCGGCTGGTGTCCATGACCCCTCCCTCCGGCACGATCGGGTACCTCAGGGACAGTACCGGCACGGTCACCGTCTATGGCCCGTCCGCCACCGGGTCATCCCGCAGCAGTATCGGGAACCTTGCCGAATACAATGAAGTGGGGATCTATAACCCGTCGTATTACGATGCAGGGGAATACGCCACTCAATATACGTACACCATCAATCCGCCCCTTGAATACGATGCAACGACCACGCACCTCAACCTGAAATTTGCCGGTGGGACACATATCCCGTACCGCAGCGTGAAGATCACGGTCCCTGCAACGGGGATCGACGAGGTGTATGCCTATCCCCCCTCGCTGCAGACAGAGATGACAGGGGACCGTTATGTCATCACCGGGAGCCTTGCTGCAAACGAGATCCTTGCAGTTGAGATGCTCGGGACGCCTGAGGCATTCAGCCGGTTCCCGGGATTCCGGACTGCAGTAGATGATGTGAGGGGAAAAACAGCATCGGCGGCGTTCTGGTACAACCTTCCCTACTATGCTGCGGACCTGCTGAGTCTCCTCGGGATGATCGCACTCATCCTTGTCCCGTTCCTCTTAATCGTTATTTACTACCGGTACGGCAGGGAGAAGGAGTTCACGGTACCGGCATACCTGAGCACGATGCCCGCAACGAAGCTTCTGCCCTGGCAGGTGAACCTGCTCTTCGCCAAAGATGCGCTGGATTTCGATAAAGACGGGTACTTTGCCACCCTGCTCGATCTCCACCGGAGGAAGGTGGTTGCCATCCGCGAGAAAGAGGACGGTAAGAGTATCGAAATACGCGTCCTCTCCCAGCAGGTGAGCGATCCCTACGAGCAGCGGGTCATCGCCTTTATCGGGATGCTCTCGGAAAACGGCGTGCTGGACACTGGTCATATCGACGCGCTGGCAACGAAGGCACAGACCATCAGCAGCGCCGAGGAGACCACCCTCCGGTACCAGCGTTCGCTCACCGATGTCACGAGCCGGGTGGATACCGCGATCTCCAGCCAGTATATCGTGGACGGCAGGGATCACCTGGTCCTGCCCCTTCTCGCCAGCATCGTCTTCCTCGGGGTCACCCTTGTCCTCCTCCTTGTCGCACCGATGGTGAGTTATATCACCGGACCGGCCCTCGTGATGTGGATCGTTGTACTGGTGCAGGTCGCCATCGCCTTTGCCGCCCCGTCAACTCTCTTCGGGCACTGGAAGGACGACAGCTACCGGGAGAAACTCGAATGGGACGCATTTGCCCGTTTCCTCTCGGACATGGCCATGATCCAGAAGTATGCCCCCGCGGACCTCTCCATGTGGGGCGACTGGCTCATCTACGGCACGGCCCTCGGGGTTGGTGAAACGGTGGAGAAAGCCATGCAGTCCCTCAACATCCAGGTTGCGGATGCCGGTTTACCCGTAGGGGCGATGGGGATGAACCATGCGTTTATCCCGCTGATGGTCTTTACGCCGCCCAGCCACGGGGGTTCCGGCAGCGGAGGGTTCGGCGGCGGTGGCGGCTTTGGCGGGGGAGGGGGGTTCGGCGGCGGCGGTGCCGGTGGACGCTGAGCCGAAAGACACCTGCCCGCGAGGGGTCACAGGAGATATAAACCCGCGCAAACCATATGAATACCAGAGGGAAGTCTGATCGTATGCAATATACGGAAGGTCAGCTCGGCAGGGTCTTTGTCGTGAGGATCGATGACGGGGAGGACATGCTCGTCTCGCTCCGCCAGTTTATCACCGACAAGGGTATCCAGGCCGGTTCGGTTGTCTTCCTCGGCGCCCTGAAGGAGGGGCGGATGGTCACCGGCCCGGAAGAACCGGTCATCCCCCCGGTTCCCCATTTTGTGATGTTTGAAGGCGGCTGGGAAGTATTTGGCGTGGGCACGATCTATCCCGGCGAGGGCGGCCCGCAGATCCATTACCATGCCTCAGTGGGCCGGGCCGGCCATGCCCTGACCGGTTGCCTGCGGGAGAAAGCGGTCACCTATCTCATTGTCGAAGCGGTCATCTACGAGATCACCGGGCTCTCTGCCCGGCGGGGATTCGATCAGAAGACCCAGCTCAACCTCCCCATCCTCGGGGACCGCGATGAGCCTGATCGAGGCGCACACGAGAGAGCAGGTGAGAAGGAGAGTCCGGCTGCCGGTGATGAGATAAAGGAAGATGAAAAAGAAATACCCGGCGGCCTTGCCGATATCATCCGCGACCTGACCCGGCGACCTCCGGTGTAACCTCAGAGCGTGCCCTCCTCTCATACCGATAACCAGACCGTCCTATGATCCGCCAGCCCCCGTTCCTCCCTGTTTCGCGTGAAGAAGGGAAGCGGCTGGGTATCGACCGGTTCGATGTCATCCTCATCACCGGGGACGCCTACGTTGACCACCCCTCATTCGGGACCGCCCTCATCGGCAGGGTCCTGTGGGATGCCGGCTTTTCTGTTGGTGTTATTGCGCAGCCGGACTGGAAGAGCGGGCCGGACTTTACCCGGCTCGGTGCGCCCCGGCTCTTCTTTGGCATATCGTCCGGCAATGTCGACTCGATGGTGAACAACCTCACCCCGAACCTGAAGAGGAGGAGCGATGATGTCTATTCTCCCGGTGGCATCCCGAAACGCCCTGACCGTGCCGTGATCGTGTACGCCAACAAGGTCCGCGAACTGTTCCCCGGCACCCCCGTTGTCCTCGGGGGCATCGAGGCCAGCCTCCGGCGGTTCGCCCACTATGATTACTGGCAGGACCGGGTGAGGCAGGCGATCCTTGCCGATGCGCCGGCCAGCCTCCTTGCCTTTGGCATGGCCGAGACGCAGATGGTGGAGATCGCCCGCCGGCTCCATGCAGGAGAACCGGGGTCATCGTTGCGGGATATCCGCGGGACCGCGTACACCATGGAGCTCGCGGAATGGCGCAGCCAGCGGCCACCGGGCATTGTCGAGATCCCCGGCTTTTCTGAAGTTTCGCAGGACAAGGCCGCTTATGCCCGGGCGTTCGCCCTCCACTATTACGAGCAGGACCCTGTCCGCGGGAAACCCGTTGCACAGCCGCACCCAAAGACGGTCGTCATCCAGAACCCCCCTGCCCGGCCGCTGACCACGGAAGAGCTCGACCATATCTATGAACTGCCGTTCTCCCGCGAGGCGCACCCGACGTACAAACAGCCGGTACCCGCGCTCGAACCGGTCCGGTTCTCGGTGACCAGCCACCGCGGCTGTTTTGGCGGCTGCTCGTTCTGCGCCCTCACCCACCACCAGGGCCGGATCATCCAGGGCCGGAGCCCGGGATCGATTGTCCGGGAGGTGACGCGGATGACGAAGATGCCGGGTTTCAAGGGTATCGTGCACGACGTGGGTGGCCCGACGGCAAACATGTACGGTCTCTCCTGTGACCTCTGGGAAAAGACCGGGGCCTGCCGGGACAGGCATTGCAGCCCCGCCTGCAGGACATTGCATACCAGCCACCTTGCCCAGTGCGAACTTCTCGCGTCCCTCCGGAATATTCCCGGCGTCCGGAAAGTCTTCATCGGTTCCGGCATCCGCTATGACCTCGTGATGGCAGACCAGAGCGGGTATCTTGAACAGATCTGCGACCACCACGTCTCCGGCCACATGAAGATCGCCCCGGAGCATATCGCAACAAACGTTACCGGCATCATGAACAAACCCCCGCGGGAAGTCCTTGACCGGTTCCGCGAACAGTTCTCTTCCCTGCAGACGGGTAAACAAAAGAAGCAGTACCTGCTGCCCTACTTTATGTCCGGTCACCCGGGCTGCACGGTTGCGGACATGGTCCAGCTTGCAGAGTATATCCGGGACAACAACCTGTATACCGAGCAGGTCCAGGACTTCACCCCGACGCCAATGAGTGTCTCGACCTGCATGTATTACACCGGTCTCAACCCGTTCACCATGGAACCGGTGCACGTGGCAAAGGGACGCGAGAAGCAGGTCCAGCGGGCCCTGCTCCAGTACCGCGAACCACGGAACCGCACGCTGGTGATCGAAGGGCTGGAGGCAGTGAACCGGAAGGACCTGATCGGCAGCGGGGCCCGGTGCCTGGTACACTCTGGTCCCGGGAATACCGACGGGTCCTTTGGAAAGTTCCGGGGATCAAAAAAATAGTGCCCGTTACCGGAAAATCCTGTTCCGATGCGGGAATGTGTGGACAAGACGCGGAAGTACCGGCTCACTTCCGGCCGTACTCATCGTCGAACCGGACGATATCGTCTTCCTCCAGGTAATCCCCGAGCTGGACCTCAATAACTTCAAGGGGGATCAGGCCGGGGTTCTTCAGCCGGTGCTTCGCCCCGCTGTGGACATATGTGCTCTCGCCTTTCCGCAGGAACCGGGTCTCCCCGTTCAGCTCAACCTCCGCGGTCCCGCTGACAACGACCCAGTGCTCGCTCCGGTGGTGATGGAGCTGGAGGGAGAGTCTCTCGCCGGGCTTCACGGTCACCCGCTTGATCTTGTAGCTCGCCCCGCCCTCAAGGACCGTATAAGAGCCCCACGGGCGGTGGACCTGCCGGTGGAACCGGGTCACCGGATCATTGTCGGCGTTATACCGGTTCACCAGGTGTTTGACCTGCTCGGTCTCGCGGTTATTGCAGACCAGGAGGGCGTCCGCGGTATCCACGACAATGAGATCGCTGACACCGATAAGGCCGACGTGTTTTCCGGGGGCATGCACATAATTGTTCCGGGATGAGAGGTATTCCGCCTCCCCGACATTACCTTCCCCGTCATGGGATTCCGTGTCGTAGAGCGCCCGGAACGTCCCGAGGTCATTCCATTCCGCGTCCAGCGGCACGACAGCGACCTTCTCCGAGTGCTCCAGCAGGCCGTAATCGATCGAGATCGCGTCAAGGGCCGCATAATCCGGGTCCTGGCTGCCCTTCATTGTGGCATACATCGCTGGCTGGTATTTTTTGAGTTCCGCAAAGAAACAGTCCGCCGAGAGGAGGAAGATCCCGCTGTTCCAGAGATATCCCCGGCGGACATACGCTTTTGCCGTCTTCTCGTCCGGCTTCTCTTTGAATTCCTCGACAATGTTGCCGACAGCAATCTTCCTGCCCGGCCGGATATACCCGTACCCGGTATGGGGTGATGTTGGTTTTACACCGAAGGTTACGAGATAGTTCTTGGCAATGGGCTCTGCTGAACGGATCTGGTCGAGCGCATCATCACCGAGGATATGATCGCTTGGGAATACCACGGCCGTTGCATGGCGATCGGTCTTTTTGATCCGCTGCATCGCCCACCCGATCGCGGGCAGGGTATTTTTCCCTTCCGGCTCTACGAGAAGATACGATTCGTCGGGGGTATACCCGAGCTCATCGATCTGGTTTCTGACAAGGTACCGGTGGATCTCGTTCGTGACAACGTAGATGCCGTCAGGTCCCGAGAGACGGACCGCTCTCCCGTACGTCTTCTGGAACAGGGACTGGCCGTCGAGCTGGATGAACTGCTTGGGATAATATTCCCGCGAGAGCGGCCAGAGCCGCGTTCCGACACCGCCTGCGAGTATGATCGATTTCATGTAAAACCTTCAGGAGCTTCCGGGCCGGTGCCGGTGTGCACCGTTCATCCGGTTTTATCACATAAATCTCGTGGGATAGACCATTTATAGGATTCGATCCTGAGTACGGCCATCGCAATACCGTTCGTTCGCCACCCGTTCCGGGGGTAAGGTTATGCCGGCCCGGCAACACTGCGCTGATCGAAGAATTTCCGCAGCCATAGTTCTGCACATACGATCCTCCAGATCTCCGGTGAATACTCCGATTGTCCCTCGAGGAACGCGAGATAATTCTGGAGTACCGCATCCGCGTCCCAGTACGGCCGGGCCCGGAAGGCGTCCGATGAGAGCAGGTCCAGCACGGACGGGCGCAGCTCCTCCCGCATCCAGATTTCTTCGGGGGTTACAAACCCCATCTTGTCCCCGCGGCAGCGGATGGACTCGGGCACGATCCCCCTGATCGCGTTCCGGAGCGCGATCTTGGTGACACCGCCCCGGATTTTCTGGCTGAGAGGGAGGGAAGCACCATATTCAACGAACCGGTAATCGAGGAACGGGACTCTTGACTCGATCGAGAACGCCATCGCATTCCGGTCCTCGTAATGGAGGAGCGAGGGCAGGTTTGTGGACACCAGTTCGCGGTACAATACGCTGTCCAGGGTCCCGTTGTACCGGAGAATCTCTTCCCCGGAACACTTCAGGAGGTTCCTGCGCTTTTTTCGTTCGCGTAGCTGCCGGGCTGCGGAACGGAAGAACCCCCCGTGATGCACCAGGCTGCCGGTCATTTCCCGGAGGGCGGTCCACAAGCGGAACGAACGGAGGAGCGTGCTGATGTAACTGCCCTGGTACGCGAGATACCCGGCAAGGAGTTCGTCTGCCCCCTGCCCGTCCAGCACCACCTTCACGTGCTCCTGCGCAAGGCGCATGACACAGAACTGGGCATAGATCGAGAGCGACCCGAACGGCTCGTCCTGTATCCAGACCAGCCGGTCAATGTCCTCCCAGAGTTTTTCCGGCGTGGGCTCGACCCGGTGGGCGTCGACCCCGGTTGCGGCAACGATCTCATCGATATACCGGCTCTCATCGAACCGCTTGTCGGTAAAGACCGCCGAGAAGGTCTTCTGCCGGGCCCCGACACTCGCGGGGGCCTCGTCCCGGATAAGGTCGTTGATGAGCACCGTGAGCGTTGACGAATCGATGCCCCCCGAGAGGCAGGTCCCCACCGCGACATCGCTCCGGAGGTGGATACGGGTTGCATCGCGGAGGACCGCGAGGAGCCGGGATGCAGCCTCATCGTCCCCGGTACCAGAACGGACCGCAGGACTGACCGTCACATCCCAGTACCGGAACGGCGGCTGTGGGCCGGCAGCGGTCACGACCATCGCATGGGCGGGTTCAAGCTGGAAGATCCCGTCAAACATCGTCCGGCCGGAATGGTCGAGCACGCCCCATGCGAGGAACGTCCCGAGCGTCCTGTCGTCCGGGCACGTCCCCACATCCGGGTGGGCGAGCAGGGCCTTGATCTCTGAGGCGAACAGGAACGAGCTTCCTGCCTGCGTGTAATAGAACGGTTTGATACCCAGGCGGTCCCGTGCACAGAAGAGCCGCTGCCGCCGGTCGTCCCAGAGGGCGAAGGACCACATGCCGTTGAACCGGCTCAGGCACCCGGTATCCCACTCCTCGTACGCGTGGAGGATCACCTCGGTATCGGAACGGGAGTGGAACTGGTGCCCTGCCCTGATCAGTTCCTCACGGAGCTCGACATAATTGTAGATCTCGCCGTTGAAGACCAGCCAGAGCGTGCCGTCCTCGCTCGTCATCGGCTGGAGGCCTTCATCGGTCAGGTCGATGATGGCAAGCCGGCGGTGGACGAGGCCGGTGCTCCCGCAGGTCCGGGTGCCCTCGCCATCGGGCCCGCGGTGGGTGAGCCGCCCGGACATCGCGGCAAGGAGATCCGGATCCGGTGCCCTGCCGTCAAGACAGTACTGCCCTGCGATCCCGCACATTATGGTAAAGGTGGGTACCGGGGGTTAATAGTCCTGAGGGTCATAAGACCCGAAGGAGGAGAAGAACGCATCAGCGTTCTTCGACTGAATCCTGAGGGTCATCAGGGTCGAAGGCCGTTTTCAACGGCCTTCTCCATGTCGAGGTCTGCGACCTCTCCAATCCCAAAGGAGGAGAATCGAACAAGTCATCAGAATGCCAAGTGGTCTTCAGACCCGAGGCAGGAGAAGAACTCAATGGGTTCTTCGACTTGTGAGATGAGAAGAACGCCAGTTCTTCGAACGAACGCATCAGCCTTCTTCGAGTCAGTGCATTCGAAGAATGCTGATGCATTCTTCTCGTCCTCCTGGCTCTACAAGCCAGTCGGAGCGGTAAAAACCGCATGCTGAAATATTATTGCGTGTAAGGTCTGTCAGGTATGAAGATCACCGGGAGATTACGATGACGACCGAGACCCGCGAACTGAAGCCGGAGGAATTCGGTCTTGCCGAAAAGCTCTGGGTAGAGTACCGGGGCCAGAAAGCGGATAAGGAACATGAACGGATATTCGGCGTCTTCGATGATGGCACCCTTGCGGCAACGGCCCGGTGTACCCGTCACCCGGACGGCCTGGAGATGGACTGCGTCTTTGCGTCTGAAAAGTACCGGGGGAAAGGGTATGCGAAGATGGCGGTAGGTCTGCTCCTGCAGGTATGCGGATGGGAGCAGATCTTCATTCACTCAACGCTGGTCCTGATCCCGTTTTACAAGAGAATGGGGTTCGTGCCGATTCCCGAGGATAAACTTCCCCAGACCATCCGGGAACGGTTCCTCTTCTGTTTCGGGGAGATGCAGGGGTGTAATGTCTGCCCGATGACAAGGGTTTGATCAGCTTGCGCCGAGGTTAAGACAGAATTTAATTCACCAGGACCAGACAACACCCGCACTGAGGAAAGAAGGGATCGAAGATGGATGTAAACGATCCCCTCTTTCGTTTTTCGGGACAGCACATGACTATCCACACAGGATCCTATGATGAGGGGTTATAAGCGATTTCTCGTTCAAAGCTCTACACGTTCATAAAAACGGGCGGCAGCACCATTCATACAAACCGTTGTCATCGGATAATTCCGGCCCTGCTCCCGCCAGCATCTTTTTTTGAAGTCCCACAGCGGCATATGCCGGCCTGAAAAACGGACCCGGCTGAAAGAGGCGCTACCGGCATGCCGGTTTGCAAACGATCTGCGAACAAATCATAATCCTTTTTTTATCGTCCGGGATATATTCAGCGATGAAAGGAAAGGTCCTGTTCGCTGTTGTTGTGATCATCGCGTTGCTGTACCTCTTCCACGCACTGCTCCCGGCCAACACCGGGATGAATGGGATTATTGTTGAACCGGTACCTCCCGGCACGGATCTTGCCTCCCTTGGGGAACCCTTGGAAATGGAAAAAGTCGAGTTCTGGGACCTGCCTCCCAAGATTATGCTGATGTCCATTATTCCGGTCATCCCGTTCATCGCATTTCCCGCGGAGTTGATTTTCGCCGCCAGTATCTGCCTGTTTTTTGGTTTCCGGATCATTGCGCGGCATAACATCTTTGACAGTGCGGTCCGGAACCAGATCTATACCTGTATCCGGAACAACCCCGGGATCTCCTTCATGGCAATTGCCCGGGACACCGAGATAAAACCGGGGACCCTCCGTTATCACCTTGGCCTTATGAGGGTGACCGGCAAGATCACCCTGCTTGAGAGCTACGGTCACATACGGTACTTTGAAAACTCCGGGAAATATCCGGAAGTTGAACAGAAGATCCTGAAGTACCTCAAGAAACCTACCGAGCGGACAATCTTCGGCCTCATCCTCAGAAACCCGGAGGTGTCCCGGAAGGACCTCGAAGAGCAGCTGGGGATCTCCGGGTCTTCTGTCACCTGGCACATGAACCGGCTCGCTGAGGACGGGCTTATCACGGTCGACAAGATCGGGAAGAGTTCACGGTACGTGATCGAACCGGAAGCACTGCAGTACGTGAGAAAGTATATGCCGGCTTCAACGGAGGATTACTCCTCGCAATAAGGCAGGGGTGTCAGCAGGATCAGGATTTCCTCCGATCGGTTTCTGCCATTGCCCCACTCTTAAAAAATTTACGGCAGGATGCCGGATGAGAAAAGCAGACCGGCGATAATCCCCGCCACTACCAGCATCAGGAAGATCCGGGCCCAGAACCTCAGGCCATAGATCCCTGTCGGGTCAGGGTCCCGGGGATGTACCAGCGTATCGATATAATCCCTGACATACGGGCGGCCGCATTCCGGGCAGATCGCATGGAACATGGTATCCCTGTACCCGCAGTGCGGACAGATCAAGGGAGGTTTCAGGCACATGGTATCTCAGGGTTTCTCCCGCGTTGTCATGTCGAGTTGCCGGTACCACCCTGTACTGCGGCGCCTGAAGCAGCATTGGGTGACGGGAAAAGATTCAGGGAAGGAATACCTGCATTCGCTTTCCCGAGGGTGATCTTGTATTCAAAGCTCTGGGCATTCTTCGGCATGACAGAGAGCTGCCATGCGCCGGGCCTGCCCTCGGCCGTATAGGTAACAATATACTGGGTGTTCACTTCCTGGTAGGTCCCTGCCTGTGAGGATGAAGCAAGGATGGGATCACCGCCAAGGCTGACGGTACCTTTGATGACTTTCTGGACCGGACTAATCGGGACGTTCCCCTCAGGCCCGGTGAGTGTGGTATCAAACGAGGGTTCCCGGACCGTGGCCGCGGTGAGAGGGTTAGGGTATCCCGAGTACCCTGAAGTGAGTTCAATCGAGATGGGTTCTGCAGCATCAAGGGTGAATTTCCTGACATAGGATTCCGGGGGCTGCTTCCAGATATTGAAGTTCATCGATACCCGGCCCTCTCCCTGCTGGAGCGACGGGTCATCGATACCGAGATCGATATAGCCGTTATAGTAGCCGGTCGCAGCTGCCGGCACGTTCATTACAACCTCCAGGGTCCCGGTTGCACCCGGCGGGATGGATGACGGGGCATTCAACTTGAAGGCACTCTCGGTCAGCCCCGGCTCTACCGGGCCGTACGGCCCGTATGCCATGAAGCTGTCGCTGCTGATTTCCGGGTCCAGCCGGACCGCAGTGGTCCCGGTGTTTTTTATCTCTATGGGATACCTGTACTCCTTTCCCGCCTCGACCTGGTCAGATATATACATCGGTGAAACCTGGACCGCAGGGAGGGAAACAATATTCACGCCAACATTCATCTGGTGGATATAGTTCGGGAACGGGGTGGGATACACCGAGGGATACTGCTCATCGGTGAATGCGATCATGGTGCTGGAGGAGCCCCGGGATGCATCCGCGGGCGCTGCCACCTTCACGGTGAACTTTGTGCTCTCGCCTGCCGGGACCTCCGCGCTATCCGGTGTGATGGTTATCCAGGAACTGTCAAGGGCATACTGCACTTTGTAGGGCTCTGTCTTTACTGTGGGCCGGATGCTCACGGATTTACTGTCCCGGTTCCTGACCGTGACCGTCATGTCTTTTGACTCGCCCGGCTTGAGGGCGAACTGCATGTACGTGGGATTGATCTCAAGTTTCGTGAAGTTGCCTGCCGTGTCAGAGCCGGCAGCCGGTGTGGGTGCCGGCAAGGGAATCGCCGTGACCACCTGCATGGCCTGGCTGCTGTATGCTGTTTGCTCTTCTGCTGCGCCGGCTGCTGCGATGAGGAAGACGAGCATCACGGCAGTAATAAGGAGTGTTGTGACAGTTCTGGTCATGGAATCTCTCTCGTATGTGATTATCGATCAGGGCCGGGGTAATAAACGATTTCTCGTTGAAAGCTCTACCGATGGCTGGTTGGCATGCGGCATTTCCTGCCGAAGAAAAGAGTCTTTAAAAAAAATGGGCAGGGGAGAATCCCCCACCCCGTGTGTTTTTTTACTTACGGTCGTTGTCTCCCGAACCGATATGGTCGAGCACCCGGTCCCAGATGACGAGGAGTCCCGGGATGATCACGTAGGCGAGCAGTCCTGCGCCAAGGAACGCACCGGTGATGATGAGTTCATTGTCCATGCCGCTCACCCGAGTGCTGCTACGGTATCCGCCCAGGTCTCGACCCTGCTCCGGATCGCCTCGTCCGAGAACGAGGTGAGGGTCACCTGGTCCCGGCTGAAGTTGACGAAGTAGATCTCGCCGTTTGCGTCGTGGCATTTCAGGGATGCGGCGTACTTCTCGTTCTCAAGGTCCCGGACCGGTGTCCCGCCATATGCAGTGGCAATGGCCGTGTCGGCAACGATCAGGTTTGCGACGCTTGTGAAGGACGCGATGCTCGGTGCCCGGGCCGTGATCACGGCGACGGTCTTTGCATCTTCATCCTGGTAGACGACACGTGCGGTGTATCCCTGCTTGCTGCGTTCTACCGGGTTGTGGTTCACTCCCTGTGCGTTGTATGAGACGCACTGGAAGGGGTTGTTCGTGATGACGCCCTGGACAATGTTGTCGAAGGCAGTCACATCTGCGAGCGGGGCCGCGAGCTTGCGGACCGCGCTCTTCGTGGTGTTGCTTGTGGTAAAGTCTGCCATTTGTGTTTCCTCCATTCTGTTGTTTTTTCCTGGGTGTCCTCGGGCGCCCTTGGACATACAGCATTGGCTGAGAGGATATAACGGGTAATTGTGGGGGTATCAATCCGAAGCGATAACGAGTCTGGAATTAAAATTCAGGCAATCCGGCGCGGATTGGCATTGATCGGGGCTGGAAATAAAACAAAATCACTTGGAGAAATGATACGGGTCTGACGCTCTCGGGGGCTTTCGCCCCCGCCGCGTGGGCACCCCCCGATTAGGATGTCACCACATTACCTGTTAACAAAAGTGCAGAGTTTTTCCTGACGAGCAATTCCGAAGAATTGTAAGCGCCCCCGAATCGAAGAACGCGAATCGTTCCTCTCCTGCTTCAGGTCTTACGACCCTCAGCACCCCCACGGGGGTGTCGAATCTGAAAGGTTCTTCGATTCAAGACTGGCGCGAGGGGGGGCAATCCTATCAGATGAACAACTCTATCCCGTGTGAAAAAAAGGAGAGGATTATTCCAGTGATCGCGGGAAGTCGAGGTCGTACCTGAGACCTCCCGGGTATACTAAGTAATAACGCCAGCCGCAGGCCGGGGAGTAGACCCAGATCATGATCCGGTCCAGGACCTTTCCTGCCATACCACGGAGGAAGTCTACCTTCCCGGTATAGAGTTCGCGAAGCTTCGCAGCACTCGATACCGGCAGGCGCGAGCGGAGGGCGAATATGAGCAGCGACCCGGTCTTTTTCAATCCTATCAGATTGATCGGGATCGAGGGCTCGCTCAGCCGTACTGGCAGGTATCCGTACGTACTGAGCAGATCCATTGCTTCGTACACGATCGGACTGCTCCGTGTCCGGCCCGGTAGTACATTCTCATCTGTCACATCAACGGGCGGATGGACAATGACCTCTTTCTGTATCTTTGCATGTGCTGTCTCTGAATGCCTGTGGCGCTGTACCGGCATCGTGCTTCCCGATCCGGTAGTCTCTCCTTTCCGGGAGATACTTCGGGGCCTCCCGGCGTTTTTCTTTGTCACTCTTATTGTATCACTTCCCTGTTTTCATTCAATGATGTTCTCCTGCGATACGATGCATAATCCCACAATGCCTGGATTGGTACAACAAGTACACCTGTTACTGCTGCACTGAGGAATTTACTTCTGGTAATCCCCGTGAGCAGTTCTTATCGGGCAGTTGTGATTAGATCAGGTGAAATATATTTGTTTAAATATTAATTGGTCGATGCGAAATAATTGGGAGTATTTGGTATTAAAAATGAAGAAGATGGGGCAATCCCTCAAAAAAAATTAGAGAGATAGCACAGTGAACGGCTAGTTATAATGTTCGTTTACCAATTTTTTCAACTAATGTTATCAATCCTGAGATATATCCTAAACTTTCATTTAAATCAGGATGGTACGAACTTGGATGTGCACATTCATTTCGCTTGGATAATTCCCCGTGAAGACGCTTCATTTCAGCGTTAGATAGTAGCCGCATCTCCTTTGCAACTTTTATTAACTCATGTTCACTTGCACCACTTTCCCGAATTTCTTCGATTGTATTATATTTTGACCAGGCAGGGCGGACTTGCTTAATCATCATCATTTGATCTGACGACATTTTTTGCTCAAGGTTATCAATAAATCCAGCCCACGCCATGACGATAGCAGAACGATAGATCTCCTGTTCAATACAACGCAATGATTCATCGAATAATTCTTCTTGATGAAGTGAGAGGGTTCTCAATTTCTTTCGTGAGTGATCGACCGAAATAATTCGTGAGGGTGATGTTTCATATTGGGAGAATAATTTATGCGATTCCGATTCAAACTGCTTAATACTCCCGTGAATTTGGGAAAAAATGTTATTCATTAAGATCATTGTTCAATGAGGTATTTTTTCATCGCTGCAAAGAAGTTATCATAGACTTTTGCATCCGTTGTATCCGGCAATGTCAATTGAATATTGATATTAATGGTAACTCCGGACCCCTGCAATTTCGTCTTTGATAATGTCGTTTTACTTCCTGTAGATATTGCTGCGATGGGGGGCTCTACATCAGAGGCCAATTCATCTTGGTCGACATATTCTCCATTAAAGTCGGCAAGTTCGCATAAGGTCTTGAACGTTAAAATTGTCTTATCGATAACTTGCTTACCAGCATTTGAACGCTTCGTGAAGAAATGCTCCAGCTCTTGGTTACTTCGAGCGTTGGCATCAGGATATATTGAGAATAGATCCTTGTAACCTCGTTTAATTCCTTCTGCGAGAACTTTTTTATGACTCGGTGTCCGGTATTGAATCCACAAATCGCTTGGTGTACTGGAATCAGTTATGAACTCGATCGATCGCATTACTCGAAGGATCGGCCGATCGTTACTGGATCGAAATCCGATTGATTGGAACCAATCTTGGGTTGCCCCAGTTGTAGGTACTCCAATATCTCGAATTTTTTTCAGGAACTCTTTAAGCCTGCCAGTGTTGGGAGTATATGTATATTCAGACATCTTTTTCACCACACAAAACATCCAAGATTGCTTTCAGTTTTGTTAGGTCACTCTTGGTACAGCCATCAGGGATTTGGATAAGTGCTTTTTTGCCCGAGGACGTTATAAATTCGAACTTATGATAACCCTCTGCCTCGGATGGAGCAGGCTCTGCCTTTGCACCCGCGGGTGGTGCAGGTTCAGGTGGCTTTTGCTCTGCACCTTTTTTTTGTTCTGCTTGATCGTCAGTGGAAGTGACCACTAGTCTGTTGTCCTTCAATAAATTGGCATATTTTGCACTTTCAATAAAGGATACTACTGCTTGTCCAACAACATTTTCGGCAATTCCGTAATGTAGGAACATATTTTTGAGGATCTCCTGATCGGGTAAATCCACCCCGTCATATTGGGTGATCATAGTAGTGTAGAGATGTGGTTTTTTGAAGCATTCTTTCAGTAACGCATTTTTTTGCGCCTCCCCTTCCGTCGGGAAAAGGATTGTAAAAACTTTGTCCGTCACTTTCAATGCATTATCCATCCTCTCTATCAAACCAAACTGTTCTGCGCTACTTACACTGTAGGAGTACCTTTTATTCGAGGTATCTTTTACGTCCATTTCTTTTAAAACAGAGGAAATTGGTGCTTCTTTACGTCCACCGATATTTTTAACCATCTCTGCAAAATTGATGCAGTCTTTAAGACTGTAGTAAGGATAGCGTACACTCCTTTCAACAGTCCTTTTTGTTTTTACGGGAGCTTCATTTTCGGTCATAATATTTCTCCAAACTTTGTTATAACTATGTATGTTCCTTTTACTATATATGTTCTCGCAGAGTTTTGAGACCAACATATTATGTGAATGTGTACATCTTTTAAAAAATAGAAATTGTATTATTATTTTTTTTAACGTCGAAAAATCGCTTATATTGTCTTTATGTCTCAAAAGTACTCTCAATGTTCTTAAAAGAACAAATTATTAGCTTAGTTTATGTTTTTGGCGAGAAAGGATCGACGGTCTCCTAATGCCTGTTGATTCTTCATTCAACTCCCGCTCATTCTTTTCACTCAGACCCTGCCCAAAATCTGCGAGCAGATCAACCAGACCTTGCATGAAAATTTTCAATCAAACCTTGCTCAAAAAATTTCAGGCAGACCTTGGTTGCAAAAAGTTAAACAGATCTGTCTGAACCGAAAACCAGAGAAATGCCTCACCGTCGTAAGAAAATCCGGGAATTGAACCAGACCCTGCTTGAAAAATTTTAATCAAACCTTGCTTGATGTGCTTTCAAGCAGACCCTGCTCAAAATTTTTGAACCGGACCTTGCGTGAAAAATTTCAATCGACCCCTCAGCCCCTGCCCAATTTTTTTCAAGCAGACTTTGATTGCAAAAAGTTAAACAGATCTGTACGACCGCCAAACTATGGACCAGCCCCCGCCCGGTGAAACCGCACCACATGGATTCTCTAAAATGTGGTTGTGCGGGAAATGGATTGAGAGATGTCAGTATTGTGACGGGCATCAGGTATCCCTGTGAACATGACAAAAGAATATTGAAGCGAGAGAGCATAAATCTGAAAAGATATGAGTGGCAAAATAGAATCCCGCCCGCAAAAGTTGTTTCAAAGAGAGATGAAAAAGAAATTTGCTGAAACGACACCTCCCGACAATACAGTACGCGGGGTGTACGAATCCGCCCCTCCTGTTCCTGCAACGGAAAACCGGGAGGTCAAGGTGATGCTTGCCGATATTATTTCCCGGCTCGACCGGATTGAAGAGAAGATCGACGAGAATGTCTATCCTCCTGAATCGGCAATCAAACCGGCGTTTGTCAAACGGATAAAAAAAGCCCAGGCCGATATCGCTAAAGGAAAAGGGAAGACGTACGAATCGATGGACGCTTTTATCAGGGCCATCTCTGAATGACGTACACGATTGTCGCGAATCCTGAGGTTGAGGCGAGCTTTGGGAAGATGGCAAAGAAGGACGTTGCCCGGTTTGGGCAGATAATCAAAAACTCCAGGAACTTGGCGAGAACCCGGAGATCGGTAAGCCGCTTCACCGGCCAATGCAGGGACTGCGGCGCGTGCATATCGGGCACTTTATCCTGACGTATAAATTTGAAAAGAAAAAAGGGCTGATTACTCTCGTGGATTATGCACACCACGATGAAGCGTATAGTTAGGATTTGACCAATCCTTTTTTTGTCCGGTAAGTCCCGGGACTGAAAAGGCCGGGATGCCAGCAATACAGCAGGCGGGCGAGCTACGTTCTTCCGGATTTTTTCACAGCAGGTTTCTTCCCCCGCACCGTCTTCTTCTTCGCCACTTTCGGCTTCGCCACAACCCCCGGCACATCGCACGGCATGCACTTCTCCAGCTTCTCGTCAACGATACGATAGGCATTCGCAAGAACCGACGAATTGGAGATCATGCCGGACAATAAAATAACCTCAAGGATCTCGTCGCGGGTCGCCCCCATCTTCATCGCCGCCTGCATGTGGTAGCCGGTACAGTGCGGGCACTTTAAGGCCGCCCCCACCGCCATGCTGATCAGCTCCACGTACTTCGGGTCGAGCGGGCTTGTCTGCGCCACCGTCCCCTTGTACAGGAGGTGGGAGATGAGCACCTCGGGGCGCTCGCCCATCCGCTTGAAGATGAGCGGGATCTTCCCGTACTCGACCTCGATTGCCTTCATCCATTCATCTGCCGTTGCCTCCGAGCCCTGCTCCACAATCCGGGCGAGCTTCTCCTCAAACGTTCCTTTTGTTGTCCTGCCCATTATACCGCCTTCATATCACCGTGTTCGTCTCCGAGAACGGGAGTACCCTGACAAGGATGTAGTCCCGCATCCGCGAAGGATGGACTTCCGCAATATCCCCGAGCTGGATCCCGTCCTCGATCTCGATATGCCTCAGCCGCTCCGCGAATGTGTCGTAAGGTAACTTGACCCGCAGGCCGGCCATCTGCACGGTCAGGGGCGTGGGGGAGGTCACGTCAAGGATCTCGGGGATCTTCTCCCGGATCACGCCCATGAGCCGGGCCGGCGAGACCGAGAGGGGGTCCTTTGCAATCTCGTCCCGCTTCTTCTCGAGCACCCGGGTGATCTCCGCCACGATCTCGTCCAGCTTGTCCAGCTGGTCGGCCTCTTTTGTCCTCCGCATGAACCGGCCCACGTTCCCCACGTACCCATCCACCGGAGGGTCGATGATCTTTTTCAAGACCTCGATATCCGGCCCCCCGCAGAGCACGATCGGCACCTCGATCCCGCGCCGGAGCGTGGGCATCTTGTACTCGATGCAGGTCTCGAAGTTGCCGAGGAGGTACACCGCGATGTCGTGCTCGTTGATCACGTCCCGCTCTTCGTCGTTCAGGCCCGCGATCCGCTTCCCCGGGCCCCGGGCAAGGCTGACCATGTTGCTCTTGGCCCCGAGGCGCCGGACGTACTCCGCGATGTCGCAGGAGGGGTGGGGCAGGTGGTGGATCTCGAGGCTCATGCTGACAATCGCGATCTCCGTCCCGACCAGCGGGGAATCGGTCACTTCCCCGAAGAGCGGGCGGGAGATCTCGCGGATCAGTTCGATGTCGTCCCGCGGGACAAAGCACTGGAGCACGACCTCCTGCGCAAGGATGTGCTTCTGGACGACATAGCCCCCGAGGTCCTCGATCAGGTCCTCGACAATATCGTGCTGGTAGATCCCGCCCTTGTAGGTGACCGGCACGAGCATCATGGCGGCACCTCGCCCATCAACGCGAATTTTTCTTTGATGAGCGTGCCGATGTCCTCAGCGAGCGTGTTCTCGCTTGCCACGAAGAGGAACTTGCTGCCCGTGAAGACCTCGCTCCTGAGCCGGAAGCCTTCAGGAGCAATGCACCGGAGGGCGTAGATGAGGTCCTTGTGCACCGACTCGCTCGGGTCGGCGACCACGATCTCCTCGATCTCTTTTGCCTGGACCGGGACATCATAGAGGATCACCGTGAACCGGTCGGGCTGCTCGACCTTGTCCTTGCCGAACCGCTCCCAGAAGATTTTGAGCATCGGCGCCAGGTAGGTCTCGTCCGATATGACAAGGGTCATCTTGCCCTCCTGCGGGTTGACGTTCGCAAAGTCCCCGACCCGGACAACGGTCGTGATCTTCCGGAGTATCCCGACCGCGACAAAGACCGGGACCCTGGGATCGATGAAGATGTGGAGCTTGTCAACGACCTTGAGCAGGTTGTGGTCGAGGAGGACGTCGTTTGCGATCTGCTTGTAGTACTCGGCGCCCAGCGGTTCGGGGCATTCCACCTCAAAGTACTCAACGGCGAGCATCTTATTCGTCCTTGATGAATCCTGATGCGAGGAGCGCTGATCCGACGGCACCGATATACTGGGAGTGGTGGGGCACGACGACCTTCGTCTGCAACAACTCCCCCATGGCATGGACAAGCCCCTCGATGAGGGACGTGCCCCCGACCATGATCACCGGCTCCTTGATGTCCACTTCCTGCAGCTGCTGCTCGAAGACCTGCTCGGCCACCGAATGGCAGGCGGCTGCGGCCACGTCCTCGCGGGAGGACCCCGCGGCGAGGGCGTTGACCAGGCTCTGGGTGCCAAAGACGATACAGTAGCTGTTCATCGGCACGCGTCCGCCAAACCCTTTCATGGAGAGCGGGCCGAGCTCGGTGATATCGACGCCGAGGCGTTTTGCGGTCATCTCGAGGAACCGCCCGCTCGCGCCGGCGCAGATCCCGCCCATCGTGAAGACGCCGGGGATCCCGTCCATCACCGTTATCGCCTTGTTGTCCATCCCCCCGATATCGATCACCGTTGCCGGCCCGTGCTGCCGGTCCGCGAGGTAGACCGCCCCCTTCGAATTGACGGTCAGCTCTTCCTGGACGAGGTTGGCATTGAGGTCCTTGCCGACAAGGAACCGGCCGTATCCCGTGGTGCCGGTTGCCTGGATATCCTTCATGGTCATGCCGGCTTCGGCAAGGGCGGTCTCGATCACGCCGTGGGCGCTCTTGAGCACTTCCGTAGTGGGCTGCCAGCCGGTCCCGATGATCTTGTTGTCCTTCATCACGACCGCTTTCGTTGTCGCGGAACCGGAATCGAGGCCGAGGGTGATCCCTTGCTGGGTCTCGCGGGCGAGCAGGGCACGCCTCCGGGCGATGGTGGTCAGGGCCTCCATCCTCGTCAGGAGCGTCCCGGCCGTGGTCCGCTCGGTGAAGGAGTAACTGACCACCGGCAGTTTCGAGTTCTCGTGGATAAAACGCCGGAGCTCGTTTCTCACGATTGCAGCCTCGGCACACCGGAAGCAGGTGGCAATGAAGACCGCGTCAGCCTCCACCCGCCCGTCAACAAGTGCCTTTGCCCGGGCGATGGCGAGCTTGAGGTCGGGGCTTCTCACGTCCAGCCCGAATGCATCGAAGTCCCGCCGGATATCCTTCAACGCAATGTCCGGGAAGAAGATCTCCCCGTTGACTTCGTGTGCCGCGGTCTCGATCTCGTGCTGGACCCCGGAATAGTCCGGCCCGCAGGAGAGCTGTGCGATCCGTACCGGGGGTGTCATTTCTTACCCCCGAGTTCTGAGAGGAACCTTTTGATCGCGGCCACGAATTTTACCCCCTCTTCCTCGTTCTTCGGGTAGTTCAGGTCGAGCCGGGGGATATCCTTCTGGCGCAGGAGGAACTTGATCAGCTCGTTTGTCCGGGCACACCCCATGCACCCGAACGCGAAGTCGGCATCGTTGATGATGATGGCAGCCTCGCACTCCTCGATCATCGGGCCGTACAGCGACATACGCCCGCGGACGCCGCTCGGGACCTCCACGGCTGCCCACTTCAGCCCCTTCTTGGGCTCCTCGGGCGTGATCTGGAGCGGCGGGGATTCGAGTCCTGCGGTCTGGACGCGTTCGCGGATGGCGACGGCCGACGAGAGCGGGGTGTGGCCGTGCCGTGACACGAGGTCAGAGAGGATCAGGCTCGTTGCGGGATAGATGAATATTTTTGCCATTTCAGGACTCCTGTGCATCGATCAGTTTTTTCAGCGTGGTGATATCGATCACCGGGTGTTCGAGCGGGTTTTCCGGTGCGGAGACAGCTGCCCCGTCACGCTTTTTCAGTTCTTCAAGGCCGTGCGAGACATAAGGGATGACGGTCATCTCGTACTCCATGCCATGATAGCCGGGCCGGGCCCCGCCGAGGTTTGCCCGGCAGCGCCGGGAATCGCCCGGAGGGAACCCCCGGTCCTTGACAAAGATGTGGTCCGGGTCCACCTTCCGGAGTTCATTGACGATCCGGTCGACCTCCTCCTCTTTCCCGTTCACGACGAGACCAAAACAGGTCTCCTTGATCATCGCCCCGTTCGAGATCTCGTACCCGCGGATCGCCAGGTCCGCCGGCGTAACCTCGAACGATTCCACGACCACGTATTTCGTCACCGTGCCCACGTGGGTCGGCGTGTAGTCAGTCATCGTCTTACCTCCCTGATATACACGGTCTCCCGCTCCTTCACTTTCTTCAGTTTCTGGGTATCGATTACTTTGCCGATGATGTTTGTCCCCTCGAATGGCTCCGAGGTCGGGCCGAACTCCTTGTTCGCCGACAACCGCACGCCGACAAGCCCGGCCCCTTTCCGGGAATCGTTGGTGATCGCGAGCGCGGCAGCCGGTGCCTCGTCCACGGGCTGGTTCTCCGGCGTGATCTTGGTGCCGGCAGCAATTGCCGGCTTGAAGAGGACCACGTCGTCGAACTTGAAGAAGACCGGCATCATGCCGGCATCGTGTTCCTTCAGGCCGGTGTAGCGCCGGAAGACATCGCAGCTCAGGGGTGCCGCGACATCGTCCAGCTCGATGTCGATCACCTTGTCGACCGGGGCCGTTGTCACGGTCACGAGCCGCTCATTGAGGGCATCAAGCGTTGTCCCCGGCTCCTGCGAGACGATGATCCGTTCCCCCTCTTCCTTGTCGGACTTGAGAGTGATGCCCGCAGCGGTAGCGATCTCCTTTGCCGCTGTGAGCGGGCGGCCGAGCAGGCTGATCCGGTGCGGCGTAACGTTGACAGAGAGCACGTCATGCTCCTTTGCAAGCCGTACCAGTTCGATGCCGTGGACGACCTGCCCGGCCATGTTATGGGCAGGGCTGTTCGGCACGTCCGCCCGGTAGATGTACACCCCGCCTGCACCCTTTCCCGTATTCCGTATCGTGACGCTCCCCTCGAGCCGCGGGCGCCGGAATTCCCTGGAGATGCCATCCTCACCGGCAAGGTGCGGGTCGAGCACGTGCGTGGTCGTTGCACGCCCGACTGTAAACCTCCCGGACTGGAGCGCGAGGAGCAGGTGCTCCACGCTGGCTGCCGCCTCCGTGGAGATCGTGTCCTTTGCATATCCCTGTGCAACAATTTCGATACGGGTGACGACCTGCATGCCGTCTTCGAGGATGAGGTCCGGATCGGTCGTGGTGTACGACCTGCTCGTATCCGCCCAGCTGACCACCGGTTCGATCTTCGTGATCCGGTCGCCGGTGGTGAAGCGGTCCAGCACCCCCCGGCCGCTGACGACTTTTCCCATGACGCCGCCACTCTCGTCGGCCCCGTGGTCTGCCGAGTGCCGGGTCTTCGCAAAGATCAGGTACGACCGCTCCGGCTCGTACCCGCCGCACCCGAGGATCACGTCGCCCCGTTCGTACACGTGGGGCTTTCTCAACGGGCGGATAGAAGAGGGAAACGGCCCGAAGGCTGCGGCATACCGGTCGCTCCAGTGGAGTGCAAGTTTTTCCGTAATCTCCGGTAAACCGGGGAGACCGTCCCCCTCCCCGCTCATCTCGACCGTGATCTCGCCGGCAGTGGTGCCGATCGCGAGGTTTGCCGTCTTTGTCTGTTCCTGCGTTGCCGGGCGGATGACGGCGACCGCACAGCCGGCCGGGTGGCGGGAGAGGATCGAAGAGAGCCTGCTCCCCTCAGCCAGTTCCAGCCTCTCTCCGTCGAGGTGGATGGTGATCATGCATCACCTCATGCCGTGGGCTGGCTCATGACCTTCTTCTCTTCCTCGGTAAGGATGGCAAGGACCTCCGCAGTCTTGCCGATCTGGATGATCTTGCCGCCCCGCATGAGGGCAAGGCGGTCACAGGTGTCCCGCACGAACTCCATGTCGTGGGACACGACAATGAAGGTCTCGTCCATCTCCTCGCGGGAGTGCATGATGGAGTGCTTTACGTCGATCTTCGTGATCGGGTCCATCGTGCCGGTCGGTTCGTCAAGGATCACGATACGCGGTTCCCGGATCAGGACCTGTGCGAGCGCGACCCGGTGGCGTTCCCCCTCGGAGAGCTGGGCGGGCATCCGGTTGAGGATCTCCTGGCTCTTCTGGTCGGAAAACCCGGCCATCTTCAGGGTCACGAGGGCTTTTCTCATCGCCAGTTCCTTCGGGAACTCGAGGCCAATCGCATCGGTCAGGTTGTCGAGTACGGTCCGGTGGGGGAAGAGGTCATACTCCTGGTGGAGGAGCCCGATATACGCGGTCGCCCTCCCCCGCTGGTCGATGCCCGGCTTGGTCATGTCGACCCAGTCGTCGCCGATGCGGACATTGATCTCGCCGCTCGTAGGCTCGATGAGGCCGGCGATGATCCCGGAGAGCGTGGTCTTTCCCGCCCCGCTCTTCCCGATGATCCCGAAGATCTCCTTGGTACTGACCTCAAAGGAGACGCCGTTGACGGCTTTCACAACTCCGCGGTCAGCGGAGATATACCGCTTGACCAGGTCCCGTGCAACAACAACACTCTCCCCGATCTCCGCCTCCTCGAACGTCTCGGTGTCCTCGCACCCCTTCATGAACTCGGCGATCACGTCTTTGGGCGTCCCCATCTTTGCAATGCTGCCTTCGACGAGCAGCATCGCCCGGTGGGCGACATCCTCGATCACCTGCGAGAAGTGGGAGGTGACGACGATGCCCATGTTATTGGCCTTTGCGGAATCGATGAGCATGGCGTGGACGACTTTTGCCGTCCCCGGGTCAAGCGTCCCGGTGGGCTCGTCGGCAAACAGCATGAAGGGCTCCTTTGCCAGCTGCCGGGCGAGCACGACCCGCTGCTTCTCGCCACCGGAGAGGTCGCGGGCGATATGCATCATCCGGTGGGAGAGTTTCACCTCGTCGATAAGGTCCGCGGCCCGGCTGATCGCTTTTTCCTGCGGGTAATCGATATCATCGAGCGCATGGAGGACGTTCTCGATCACCCGGTCGTCACCATAAAGGGCAAAGGTGCGCTGGAACATGATCGCGGTCCGGCGCATCAGGCGCCGTCTTAGTGTCTCGTCCTTCTCGTTCCAGAGGTCCACGTCGAGTGCAAAAAGAGTGCCACCGCACTTCGGGCAGGTCTTTCCTGCCATGCTTGCCACGTCCATGTAATCGCACCCGCCACAGGCAGCGACATGGTATATGATGCGCCCGCTGGTCGGGGCCTGCTCGACCCCGCGGATGAGGTGCATCAGGACCGTCTTACCGGCGCCGCTCCTGCCGATAATCCCGAGGATCTCCCCCTCGCCAATCTCAAAGGAAATATTCTTGAGAACCCTCTCGCCATCAAAATCCATGCAGAGGTTGTCGACTGTGATCAATGGAGCCTTCATAATACCCTTGTATCTAATGTGACAGAGGTATGATATTACCTTTTATGTAGTACCCTACAGCCGTCACGATCGCTAATTTTCCCGGACCCGGGCAGGAGGTCCTGCACGATGGTCACGACTTCGCTGACGTTCTTCACCACATGGTCTGCTGCCTTGTACAATATTTCAGGGCGGTCGCCCGGCTGCTGGACGGTGAGGATTGCGATATCGGCGTTCCGCATGGCGGAGAGGTCGTTGATCCCGTCTCCTACCATCAGCACCCGGTCGTACTCCTGCCGGAGGTCGTGGATGATCTGCGCCTTGACCGTGGGCGTTGCGACCCCGTACACCCGGTCGCGGGGGATGCCGAAGTGATCGGCCATGATCTCGAGTTTGGTGACCCGGTCGCCGGAGGCGATGAACGTGGGTACGCCCATCCGGTGCAGGGCCGTGATCGTCTCCTTGGCGCCATCGAACGGCCATCCCCCGGCCGTGATAGTGAACTCGACTGCCTTGTGCGCCATGTTGATGATCGCCCCGCTGTTGAGCGTGACCATGGTCTCCGCCTTGCACACCGACCAGACATTGCGGATACATTCCTGGAGGTCGCCCACCAGGGCCCGGCGGTCGGTATAGAGGACGTCCCCGATATCATCGGAGGTGAGGATCTTCCGGGTGCAGCTGACGCCAAACCCGATATTCCGGCTGACCAGGTATTCCGAGAGGAGCATGTCCGGCGAAGCGGCCATGAGGTCCTTGGAGTGGACGGGGAGGACGATGAGCACCCGGTCCGGGGAACTGAAGGTGAGCGTCGTGGTCTCGATGCCGGGGAGCAGTTTTGCATGGCAGATGTCCTTTGCCACCCGGTAGGTATTCAGCAGCGTTCCGGCACTGTCAAAGACCACGGCAACCGACATGATGACACCTTCAATAACTCTATGTATTTTTATAATGTATTGGATCAATGAAGCTGATGTTCGTTACTGAAACTGCAGAGAAGATAAAGAGCATGGAGATCCGGGGTGCAGGCCGGATCGCCCGGGCAGCTGCCGAGGCCCTCCGGGACCATGCCCTGGCCGCGAAGGCACAGAACAATACGGCGTTCCGCCTGGATATGGAACGGGCAGCAGCCCTGCTCCTCGCGACCCGCCCGACTGCGGTCTCGCTCCCGAATGCGGTCCATTTTGTGATGGCGGGTCTTGGTGCAGCGAAGACCACAGAAGAGGCACAGGTACAGGTAGTCCGCAGGGCGGAAGAGTTCATCAACTCCTCCCAGCATGCCGTGGAGAAGATCGCGGAGTTCGGCGCCCGCCACATCCGGGACGGGGACGTGATCCTCACGCACTGCAACTCGGAAGTGGCGCTCGGCTGCATGATCGAGGCCCACCGGCAGGGAAAGGAGATCGAGGTCTTTGCAACGGAAGTGCGGCCGCGGAACCAGGGGCATATCACGATCCGTACCCTGAACGATGCCGGCATCAAAACGAACTTTATTGTCGATTCCGCGGTCCGGTCCTTCATCAGCGATGTCGACCTCGTGATTGTCGGTGCGGATGCGGTGACGGTCAACGGTGCCGTGGTAAACAAGATCGGGACCTCCCAGGTCGCCCACACGGCCGCCGAGGCCCGCGTGAACGTGATCGTGGCTGCCGAGACCTACAAGTTTGCGCCCCGGACCGTGGTCGGGGAACTGATCCAGATCGAGGAGCGCCCGCCCGGCGAGGTGCTTGCAGATGAGATTGCAAAGACCCTCCCGCATGTCACGGTCCGGAACCCGGCATTCGATGTGACCCCCGCGGAATATATCGACCTCATCGTCACGGAACAGGGCGCGATCCCGCCGCAGATGGCATACGTGATCATCCGGGAGTACCTTGGCTGGGACATCGGGGAGTTCCACAAGGCATTCCACATGAATTCAGTTCACGAGGACTGACCGCATGCGTGACGGGCACAGGTACCGATGCATTTATTGAACGGCAGGACGCTTGAGCTGTACACAACGATCGCACCCCGCACCAGGGAGTGCGCGGACAGGAAAACAACGCAGGGGGACAATCAATGGAGATACATTTTACCAAGCTGCATGGGAACGGCAATGACTTCATCGTGATCGATGAATGGGAACATACCGTCATACCGGATGAGATGAAGGCGCAGTTCGCCGCATGCTATTGCGACCGGCGCTTCGGTGTCGGGGCGGACGGGGTCATCTTCCTCCTGCGGTCGGAGAAGAGCAGCCTCCGCATGCGGATCCTGCAGCCGGACGAGAGCGAGGCCGAGATGTGTGGCAACGGCATCCGCTGCATTGCCAAGTATGCGTTCGACACCGGGTACGTGAAAGAGTCCTGCACGGTGGAGACCCTTGCCGGCGAGATGGGGGTCACGATGGGATATACCGAAGACGCGTTCACCGCGACCATCACGATGACCACGCCGAAATTCGACCGGAAGGAGATCCCGGCAACCGGGAAGGGCGACTACAAAGAGACGATCGAGGGCTACGAGGTCCATGCGTTGAATTCCGGCGTTCCCCACGCGGTCGTCATCGTGGACGCAGTGGATGCCGTGGACCTTGAAGCGGTCGCCCCGAAGATCCGCCACCACGCAACGTTCCCGAAAGGCGCGAACGTGAACTTCGTGGAAAAGACCGGCGACAATAGTATCCGGATCCGTACCTTCGAGCGCGGCGTGGAAGGGGAGACCCTATCGTGCGGCACCGGGGCCACCGCGTCGGCAGCAATAGCCCACAAGCTCGGCCTTGTCGGGGATGTCGTGAACGTGGAGACCCAGGGCGGGCCGCTGACCATTTACTTAAAAGACGGTGGCGCGAAGATGGAAGGCCCGGCCGCAACGGTCTTTACCGGGATCATCCCGTTCTGATCTTTTCTCTCCCTTTTGTCCTCAGGCCCGCTGTCTCCCCGTCGATGTTGCGGGAAATGTTCAGGAACTCTCTGACCTGCCCCGCAGCGTCGCGGACAACTCTCGTGGTTGATTCAAAGCAGAGATAGTGCCCGTCCTTGTGCCGGAACCGGAAGCTCGAAGTAATGGTATCCTGCCCGCTGCTGCGGATCGTAGCGATTTTCTCTGTTACCCCGTGAAGGTCGTCAGGATGCACAAGCGCAAGTACGGATGTGCCCAGTACCTCCCGCTCCGCATACCCCAGCAGCGTTGTCACGGACGGGGAGATGTAGGTGAAGATGCACTCCGGTGTCAGCCGGTTGATAATGTCCACGGAGTGTTCGGCAATGAACCGGTTGTTCCGCTCGTTCTGCCGCTGTTCCTGTTCCGCTGCAACGCGTTTGGTGATATCCCTCGACACTCCAAGTACCGAGGTAATCCGCCCCTCTGCATCCGGGACCGGCACCAGTGCGTGATCCAACCATATGACCTTGTCCCCGACCGTCATCGGGCCTTCACTCCTCACCGGCTCACCGGTTGCAAAGACCTGCTGGATCTCCCTGTACTGGTCGGTGGCGGTGTCCGGGGGAAACAGGGAGCTGCGGAGCCTGCCAACGAGCGCCTCGCCCGGTTTCCCAAGAAACGCCGCTGCCTTCTGGTTGATATACAGCACCCGGTCATCCCGGTCGATCACATAGATCATGTCCTGCGAGACTTCTGAAAGGGAACGGTACCGGGCCTCGCTCTCCCGCAACGCGGCATCGGCCCGCTTGCGTTCGGTGATGTCCAGCGCGGTGAAGGTGACCCCGGCGCTCACATCAGCGGGGTTCAGGGGTGTGGAACTGACGAGGACATCGATGACCGTCCCGTCTTTTCTCACCCATTGTGTCTCGATTGATCCGGTCCCGGACTTCCGGATCTGGCCGTACTTGAGCTCGCCGACGCGGTCGAACTCCTCCTGCGTTGCATAGATCTTCCGGGCAGGGTGCCCTACCAGTTCTTCAGCCGGGTAGCCGGTCATCCGGCAGAGCCGGTCATTCACTTCGAGAATGATGCGGTCCGCGACCACACCGATCCCGATGGGCGCAACATGGATGATACTGCGCAGCCTCGCCTCGCTCTCCCGCAACCTCGCCTCGCCCCGTTTCCGCTGGGTAATGTCCTCGAAAAGGACCGAAACCCCTTTCTGGCCGTTATTGAAGACCATCGGGGTAATCCGGCAGAGAAAGATCCTGGCCTGCGAGGGGACTTCCAGTTCGCCCTTGAATTCCGTACCTGCGAGACCTTCCCGGATCCCTGCAAGGACCGGGGGAAATGTTTCGTCAAAGAACGAAGGAATTGCGGAATATTCAATATTTTTTCCCGTGATCTCTCTCTCTCCTGTCCCGAGCAGGTCAAGGAACGGCCGGTTGAGAAAGACGATGCGGAGGCTGGCGTCGAGATGCATCACAAATTCGGATGAGATGGAGAGGACGGAAGAGACCGGTAACCGGTGGGAGAGCGAGTAAATCTTTGCCATGCCGAACTGGCGCATCTCCACCTGCCCGGAGACGAGCAGGTTGTCCAGGTACCGCCCGGCAGTATTCCGGTTGATCCCACCGTTCTTCACGATCTCCGTAATGCTGAGCCCCTGCGGGTTCTTCTTCAGAAGATCGGCGATCCGGGTGGTGATCTCCATCCTCAGTGCCATGGGTGTTGGAACTATTCCGTTTCAAAAGATATAATGATTACAATGGCGGGGGGTCTATGAAACCAGGTTTTGCCGGGCATCCCGCGGGAGACCGGGATCAGCGGGTGCCGATGCCGTCCCCGGTAATCTCGTATTCGAGAGTGGCACCTTCCGGCCGGGAACGGTGTTTTACCAGCCGTGCCCTCCGGAGCCCGGGTGTATCGGTCTTCTCCAGCCGCACGATCACCTTGGAGAGGTGCTCGAGGGCAGTCCCTCCCAGCCCGTAATACGTGTTCTTCACCGTGTCCATGTACACTTGGTTGGTGATGATGACCGGGATCTCGTACCGTTTCGCATACCCGAGGAGGTGGAGCATCTGCCGGGTGAGCGCCTGCATTGCGTCCCGGCCCTTTTCAAGGTCGGTGCGGTAGAGGGCGGTCGCAGAGTCCATGACGAGCAGGCCCGGCTTGTGCGCCTTTAAGACCTTCTCTGCCTCAAGGATCATCGTCCCCTGGTGCTCGAAGTCGACCGGCTCGAAGAGGAAGAGCCGGTCTGCAATCGTATCCGTATCATCCCCCGCTACCTGCCGGAACCGCTCGATTGAGAACCCTTCGGAATCGATCCACACCACCGCATGGCCGGCCCTGAGGCAGGCAACCGCGGCAACCGTGCAGAGGGTGCTCTTGCCGCTCGCGGGCTCACCAAAAAATTGGGTGATGGTCCGCAGCTCGAGGCCTCCCCCAAGGAGGGTGTCGAGGGCTGCATTTCCGCTGGATTGTTTTTCTGTTTTCACGTGCACGCCCTCCGGTCTGATCTCTGATCAGAATCGTCTGGAAGAAGAGATAAGCGTTCTGACTAGTTCCCTGCATTCACGTATCTGGCGGAGCGGGTTATAAGCCGGCACCGCAGGGGATGAAAATGAACGACCGTGGTTTGCCAGGCTCACGTGTGTTCAAGCACATAGCAGACCGTCCCCTCTTCGGCGCCGGATCCGGCAGGCACCCGGTCAGTCTTCACAAACCCGTTCTTCTCCAGGACCCGGATGGATGCAGCGAGGTCCGGATATGTCGTGGCAATTATTTTCCGGGTGCCGGGCCGGGAGAAAATCTCCGGGATAAGGGTACGTACCGCCTCAGTTGCATAACCCCGGTCCTGGAACGCGTCCAGCACCGAATATCCCAGCACAACGGAAGAGGCGTCGTTCTCTGCCTCAAGAATCCCGCCATTGCCGATCAGTGTCCTTCCTGCCGTACCGGGTTCATCGAGTATCCAGTACCATGCGGCAAAGGCAGGCCCTGAAGTCTCGGCACACATCCGGATAAATTCCCGGATCACCCCCTCGTCCATGAGCGGCGGCGGCCATGCGGACGGGATACCGGCGTTGAGAAGCCGGGCGAGTTCACCTTTATTGTTCAGGTCTGCTGAAAGGATTTCCATTGTGGCGGGGATGAGTTCGAGTCGCCCGGTGCGGAGTGAGGTTGTCATGTCGGACAGAGTCCCAGAATCTTTTTGAAAAAGGAATGATGTGTTCTTCAGCGGGGAGCCGCGTGAATTATCTCTCCACCTGTTTCCACGCGATCTCTTCGATGATCCGGAGCACTTCGCGGACCGGCATATTCACCTCGGCGGCAAATGCCCGGGCCGGCTCGAACTCCGCCTTCAGCGTGTACACCGAGCCGTGCATCCACCCGAGTTTCACCGGCAGCTTCCGGCACTTCCCGGCAAGTTCGATCTCCACCTCTTCGGTTGTCCGGTCTGCAATGAACCGGTGGACCGCAGGGATGCAGCGGATGCCGAGCGTCCCGAGCTCGGTTGCCATCAGCTCCGCGAGCTGCACGCTTGTTTCAGGGAGGCTGATGACACGGATAAGATATCCTGGCCGTCCCTTCTTCATGATGATCGGCGTGGCGCTCGCGTCCCGGGCACCGGCCTCCATGAACCTGGCGATCGCGTGGGCGATCACCTCCCCGCTCACGTCGTCCACGTTCGTTTCAAGGATATCAACGGTGTCCTGCGGGAGTTCGCCGGTTGCCCCGGCAGCGCCGGTCGTCTCAACGATCATCGCCCGGAGCACGTTGGGCGTGTGGGTGGGATCGCGGGTGCCGGCACCGTACCCGACGGATTTGATGGTGTAGGCCGGCAGTTCCTTTACCGCGAGTGTTGCAAATTCCGCGAGGAGGGCGGCGCCGGTCGGGGTGCAGAGCTCCCCGGCATGGACGCCGGAGATCGTGGCAAGCTGTGCGTTATGGAAGATCGCGGCAGTTGCCGGTGCCGGGATCGGGAAGGTACCGTGGGAGCCGGTGCCGGTCCCGTGCCCGAGCGTGACCGGCAGGATCCAAACCCCGTCAACATTGAGTGTGTGGAGGGCGGTGCAGGCCCCGACGATATCCGCGATTGCGTCATCGGCCCCGACTTCGTGGAAGTGGACGTGGGCCCCGTGCACTTCCTCCTCTGCTGCATTGATCCGCTCAAAGACCCGGCGGGCCATTGCGAGCGCCGGTCCCGGTACATTTGGTGCGGCCTCGTCCAGCCGTCCCAGCACCTCGGAAAGGGTCCGGTGGACCGGCAGGGCTTTCGTATCGATCTTCAGCGCCTGTATTCCGGCCCGGGTCACGCGGGAGATCGCCGGCTCTGCTACGACGGCCTTCATCGCATGCACGACCGTTTCCCTGTCAGCCCCGCAGTCCAGCAGGGCGGCCGTGATCATGTCGCCCGCTGCCCCGTGGAAGGGATCGAGTATGAGGAGACGCATTATCAGTACTTATAAATCCCTGCGTATATGACCTTTAAGGTAATGCCAGAAGTGCAATTGAGGGTGGATTCCGCGTACCCCGGCGACCAGGGTGGCGGGAAAGCCCGGCTGGATCCCGAGACGATGCTCGCACTCAAGATCTCGCCCGGCGATCTTGTAGCTATCGAGGGGAAGCGCCGTACCGTCGCGAAGGTCTGGCGGTCACTGGTCGAGGACTGGAACCAGAAGAAGATCCGGATCGATAATTTTACCCGGATCAATGCCGGTGTCAGCATCGGCGACACGGTGAAGGTGGCAAAGATCGCAGACGAGATCGAGGCAAAACGGGTCGTGCTCGCACCTCCCGAGGACCTCCCGAAGAAGATCCCGATCGCAAACAACCCGCATGTCGTGAACGGCCTGATCGATTTCCCGGTCGTAAAGAACGACACCGTCCCCGTGATGCTCGGCCTGCCGTTCATCCAGCCCCAGATCATCGGCTTCAAGGTCGTCGAGATCGAACCCGAGGAAGCCGTTATCATCACCAAGAACACCTCTGTCGAGTTCTCGGACAAGCCGGCAGCAGGGTTCGAAGGCATCAAGCGGTTCAGTTACGAGGACATCGGGGGGCTCAAGGACGAGCTCCAGCGGTTACGCGAGACGATCGAGCTCCCCCTCAGGCACCCGGAGCTCTTCCAGAAGCTCGGGATCGAGCCGCCCAAGGGCGTGCTCCTCTATGGCCCGCCCGGTACGGGCAAGACTTTGATCGCAAAGGCGGTGGCAAGTGAGAGCGGGGCGCACTTCATCTCAATTGCCGGGCCTGAAGTGATCTCGAAGTACTATGGTGAGAGCGAGCAGCGGCTCCGCGAGGTCTTCGAGGAAGCCCGCGAGAACGCCCCCTCGATCATCTTCATCGACGAACTTGACTCCATCGCCCCCCGGCGTGAGGAAGTGACCGGGGAAGTGGAGCGCCGGGTTGTGGCCCAGCTCCTGACCATGATGGACGGCCTCGAGGAACGCGGGCAGGTCGTGGTCATCGGCGCAACGAACCGGGTCGATGCGATCGACGCGGCCCTGCGTCGTCCTGGCCGGTTCGACCGGGAGATCGAGATCGGCGTCCCGGGCGAGCCCGACCGGATCGAGATCATGAAGATCCACACCCGGGGCATGCCCCTCTCCGAGGATGTCAGCCTCGATACCCTCGCGCAGCAGACCCACGGGTTTGTCGGGGCCGACCTCGCGGCCCTTGCACGCGAAGCCGCGATCCGTGCCCTGCGCCGGTACCTGCCGGACCTGGACCTTGATGCAGAAGAGATCCCGGCGGAAGTGCTTGATAACCTCAAGGTCTATGCCAGCGACTTCCGCAGCGCCCAGCGCGACGTGGGCCCGAGCGCGATGCGGGAAGTGATGCTCGAGGTCTCGCACGTGAAGTGGCAGAATGTGGGAGGCCTTGATTCTGCAAAGACCGAGGTAAGGGAAGCGATCGAGCTCCCGCTCACTGACCGGCAGAAGTTCGAGGACCTCGGGATCGAGCCCCCGCGTGGCATCCTCCTCTACGGTCCGCCCGGCACGGGAAAGACCCTGATTGCAAAGGCCGTGGCAAGCGAGAGTGGCGCGAACTTCATCCCGGTCCGGGGACCCCAGCTCCTCTCCAAGTGGGTGGGCGAGAGCGAACGGGC